>CAJMLY010000003.1 GCA_905214425.1 uncultured bacterium | reverse complement strand
AGCCGCGCGTACGTGGCGAGCTTTGGCTTTAAGGGCCAGGACCAGCAGAAGCGCGCTGGCGTGCTCTCCGGTGGCGAGCGCAACCGTCTGAACCTGGCGCTCACGCTCAAGCAGGGCGGCAACCTGCTGCTCCTCGACGAGCCTACGAACGACCTCGACGTCGAGACGCTGTCCTCGCTCGAAGCGGCGCTGCTCGAGTTCCCGGGCTGCTCGGTGGTCATTAGCCATGACCGTATGTTCCTGGACCGCGTCGCCACGCACATTCTGGCGTGGGAAGGCACCGACGAGAACCCGGGCAACTGGTATTGGTTCGAGGGCAACTTCGAGGCCTATCAGGCCAACCGCATCGAGCGCCTGGGCGAGGACGCGGCCCAGCCGCATCGTATCCACCGTAAGCTGACGCGCGACTAGATCGTTACGCGGTTTTCCAAACCGCGTAACTGCTCGACGCTGCGCGGGTCGCAAGCACCCCATCTTGCCGTTCAAGCCGTCGCTCGCGTACCGAAGTACGCGTCGCTCCTCTTTCACGGCAACCTGGGGCACTTGCGGCCCGCTCGCTGTTGGTTACGCAACATCAACAAATAAAAACGGCTCAAATCCTGATTTGGATTTGAGCCGTTTGTCGTTACTGCTCGGGTTCTTCGACTTTATCGATGGCCCAGGTGGATCCGAGGCCACCGGTGGTGTTGCGGCGGACGCGCACGGTAACTTCGTGGCGCTCGCCGGCCTGCGTGTAGCGCAGGGGGAAGCTTGCGCGGTTTCGCGCGGCCTCGATGGTACCGCGCTCGCGGGCGATCCAGTAGTACTCGCCGACGATGCCGAGGGTATCGGCGCCGTAGGGGAGATAGGTCGACAACTGGTGCAGAAGCGGGCCGGGGCAGAAGACCTCGGTTGCGAAATCGACGGGGAAGTCCTCAGGGATGGCGGGCGCTGCAGGTGCGGGGGCTGGGGCCGCTGCGGGTGCCGGAGCCGGTGCCGGTGCGGGAATTTGGTCGCAAGCAGAGGTGGGCACGGATTCGATGACGGGTGCGGGCTCCGGCGTCGCTTCCGGCTTGATTGTGGAATCTGCGGGCTTCACGGTGACGGGCGCGTCTGCAGCTGCAGTTTCAATCTCAACCTGCGTTGCGTTCTCGTTCTCGACGCTCGGCTTTGTCTCGACCGGCGTGGAAGCCATGGTGGTGATGCCGGCGTTGGCGTTCTCGGGGTCATAGACGACCGTGAGCGAGATGGCGGGCTGCGGCGTCTCGGGCTCCGGCGCCGACTCGGTAACGCCTTGATCGGCGGGCTCGTCGGACTGATCGTCCTCGGCCTCGTTGTCAAAGACATTGCTGTTTTGGAACGCAGGCGTCTCGGGTTGGTCAGCGGCTTCTTCGGTTGTCGGCTTGGGAGCCTCGTTGAGCTCCGCAGTGGCGTCCTGCTCGGATATGACTTCGGAATCGGTCGTGGCGGCGATTTCGGTTTCTGCTGTTACCTCAATAGCGACTTCGATCTCTGCCTCGGGCTCGGGTTCCGGCGCGGCTTCAACCATGGTTTCTGGCTTGGGACGTTTAACGTGCTTGGGACGCACGGCCTTGAGGTCCTTCTCGCCGCGTTTCTTCTTTTTGTAGGACTGCTTGGCGCCCTTGGCAGCCTTGGGCTTGTCCTCGCCCTTGGCAAGGGCGGCATCCCAGGCATCGTTGGCGATGACGGTGGCATACAGGCGGCCGCCCTTAAAGACGGTCAGCTTAATGCAGTCGTTGAGCTCCTCGAGCAGCTCGCGCGTGGACTCGAAGCCCAGGTCATAAGCGGTCATGTCGCCGGCGGCGAGCGCCTCCTCGACCTGCGTCATAAACGTTTGCTTGCCGCACCCAATCGCGTCGCGCAGCAGGCGATACAGATAGATGTGGTTGCCCAGCGAAAGCGTGGGCCTAACTATTGTCTTGCTCATGGCAAATCTCCTCTTTACACACCAAAGCATCTTACCATCGCACGGGACGCGCCACCTCGGCACCCAAGGCAAACGGGCGCGAACCGCTGTCGATTCGCGCCCGTTATACAGGTCGGTTATCTATGAGAGGCAAATGTGCTTAGTTGCCCGATGCCGTGCCTTGGCTCGAGTTGTCAGATGCCGTGCCAGACGCGGTTCCGCTCGAGCTGTTCGAGCTGTTGGTGTTGCTGCTGTCTGCTGTGCCCGTTCCTGAAGTGGTGTCGCTTGTCTGGCCGCCCGTGCTCGGCTGTGAACCGTCAGTCGTTTGGCTTGAGTCGGTCGTGCCGGACGGCGTGCCACTGTTGGCCGTAGAGGAATCGGTGCCCTGCGATTGGTTTTGGGTGTTCGAGGACGAATCGGTAGAGGTAGAACTGTCTTGCGTGCCGTCCGCCTGTGCCTGCTGATCTTGCGACTGGGTGTTGCCATTTGCATCGCTCTCGGTCGTGCGCGACGAAAGGATTGGCTCGGGGCGCTCGCCCAGACCCTCACCGGCGGTGGTGATAAGGATGGCGCCGGTGCAGGCGATGACCGCGACGATGGCGATGGCGATCGAGAAGATGATGACCTTCTTTTGCGTCTGGCTGCGCTCTGCCGCGGCTTTGGCGCGCAGGCTGTTAGGGGCGACGCGTGCCGTGGTCGCGCGTCCCGCAACCTGGCGCATTTCCTGCGTGGTCGCGGCGCCGCCCAGGTGCTCCTCGGCATTAAATTCAACGGGCTCATAGGCGCCGGCGGGGTAGTCGACGTCGGCGTGCGTACCTTTGAGGGCTTCGGCGCTGGCAGAGATAAAGTGGCGGTAGACCTGCGAAGACACAACGGTGATGACCGAGCTCACGGCGGCGCCAATCACCGAGCCGGCAATGCCGATCTTTGAAGCAAGCGCCACGCTCGTGGCGGCAGCTGCGGCGCCGGCGATGATCTGGGGAATGGAAATGTCGTCGAACAGGCCCTTTTTGGGTGCGATGGCCATGGTCTGTCCGATGGAATGGTTTTCGTGAACGCCGTTGTTGAGCGATGCTGGTGTCATGACGCGCGTGCGCGGCGCGTCGGTGTACTTGGTTGTCATACGGGGTCCTCCCGGTGTAAATCTGCTTCGTTTCGTGTAGCCATCAGGGTACCCACCAGATGTGAATCGTACGTGACATTTAACAGATACCATCAACTCATCAATAGCTCACCAAGTTGGTGGGATGCGGTTGCACCCGGCGGTTGAACTACAATAGAGCTTGCTAATTGTTGTGAATGGCGTCTACGCACGGGGGCATTCTTATGAATCTTCACCTTTCTCAGTCTGACGGCTTTTTACGTGTGGCGGCGGCCTCACCGCAGATTCGCGTTGCCGATGTCGAGGGCAATGCCGAGGTTGCGCTGGTGGCTGTTCGCGAGGCTACCGAGCGCGGCGTTCGTGCTCTGGTTTTGCCCGAGCTTAATCTGACTGGCTATACCGCGGCTGATCTGTTCCATAATCGCACGCTGCTGCATGCCTGCGAGGCTGCTCTGGTGCATATCCTCGACGAGACTCGTGAGCTGCCGATTGTCTTTACTATTGGTCTTCCCGTTGCAGTTGCCGAGAATATCTACAACTGCGCCGCCGTGTGCTGCGCGGGCGAGCTTTTGGGCCTTACGGCCAAGAAGTATCTGCCCAACTATGGCGAGTTCTACGAGCGCCGTTGGTTTGCTCCGGCGCCTGCGGATCCCGTGTGGGTTGAATTTGCCGGTCAGGGTCCGGTTCCGCTGGGTTCGGGGCTTGTCTACCGTTGCTGTGATGAGGGCGCCGAGGACCTGGTGCTGGGCGTTGAGGTCTGTGAGGACCTGTGGGTGCCGGCGCCCCCTTCGACCGAGATGGCGCTTGCCGGTGCCACGGTGATTCTCAACCCGTCGGCCTCGGACGAGATTATCGGTAAGGCAGATTACCGCCGCAGCCTAATCTCCAATCAGAGCGCGCGCCTGTACTGTGCCTATGCCTATGCAGACGCGAGCGAGGGCGAGTCCACGACCGACATGGTCTTTGCGGGCGAGAACCTCGTCTACGAAAACGGCTCTAAGCTTGCCGCGACGAAGCTCCTCACTTGCGATATGGCCGTCGCCGACGTCGATCTTGACCGGTTGGTTGCCGAGCGCCGTCGCTCGACGACATGGACGCGCTCGGACGATGCGCCGGAGGCCGTGACCGTTGAGTTTTCGTTTGAGGGCGTACTGGCCGAAGAACCTGTCCTGCGCGATGCCTGCGATATCGACCGCGTTTTCCCCCGCGCGCCCTTCGTGCCGGCCGACCACGGCGACTTGGCCGAGCGCTGCGAGACGATCCTCGATCTGCAGACTGCGGGCCTCAAGACCCGCCTTGCCCACACAGGTACCAAGGCTGCGGTCATCGGCCTTTCGGGCGGCTTGGACTCCACGCTAGCGCTGCTTGTGACCGTGCGTGCCTTCGATGCACTGGGGCTGCCGCGCACGGGTATCACGGCGGTCTCCATGCCAGGTTTTGGCACGACGCACCGCACTAAGTCCAATGCCGAGTCGCTCGCTCGTGACTTGGGTGTGAGCTTCCGCGAGGTTTCGATCCATGCGGCTGTGGAGCAGCACTTCAAGGACATTGAGCACGATCCGGCCGTCCAAGACGTGACCTACGAGAACAGCCAGGCGCGCGAGCGTACGCAGATTCTGATGGATCTGGCCAACCAGGCTGGCGGTTTTGTCATTGGCACGGGCGACCTGTCGGAGCTGGCGCTCGGCTGGGCTACCTATAACGGCGACCACATGAGCATGTACGCCGTCAACGCGAGCGTGCCTAAGACGCTTGTGCGCCATCTGGTGCGCTATGCGGTCGATGTGTTTGGCGGGCGCATTGCCGAGGTCTTGCTCGATATCCTCGATACGCCGGTGTCCCCCGAGCTTCTGCCGCCCACGGGCGACGGCGAGATTGCGCAGAAGACCGAGGATTTGGTGGGCCCGTATGAGCTTCACGACTACTTCCTCTACTACCTGCTGCGTTTTGGCTTTGAGCCGGGCAAGATCTACCGCATGGCGCTCAAGAGCTTCGAGGGCGTCTACGACGCCAAGACCGTCCACACGTGGCTACGTACGTTCTACCGTCGCTTCTTTGCCCAGCAGTTTAAGCGCAGCTGCCTGCCCGATGGTCCCAAGGTGGGTTCGGTGACGCTCAGCCCGCGCGGCGATTGGCGTATGCCAAGTGACGCTAGCTCGCGTCTGTGGCTTGCGCAGATCGACGCGCTCAATCCAGTTGACTAAGGTTGGCTAAATTGAACCAATACGGGGGTTGCAAGCGTTACACTTTTGCAATCTGATGGCCCGTATCGCGCGGCGCTCTTGTCGGAGCGCCGCGTTTTTTATATCGAAAGGTGGCACCATGCAGGCATCGCAACGTCTCGACCGCTTTGGCGCGGAGGTCTTCGCCTCGCTCAACAACAAGCTTCTCGCGCTGAAGGCTCAGGGCAAGACCATTTACAACATGAGCGTGGGCACGCCCGACTTTAAGCCGTACGACCACGTGGTCGAGGCGCTCACGCAGGCAGCCCAAGATCCCGAGATGTGGAAGTATGCCCTGCGCGACCTGCCCGAACTCAAGCAAGCCGTGTGCGATTACTATGAGCGTCGCTTTGGCGTTTCGGGCATTACGCCGTCTATGGTGCAGTCGTGCAACGGCACGCAGGAGGGCGTGGGCCATTTGGGCCTGGCTCTGCTCGATCCGGGTGACACCATTCTGGTTCCCGATCCGTGCTACCCGGTCTTTGAGGCGGGTGCCAAGATCGCCGATGCCAAGCTCGAATACTATCCGCTGGTTGCCGAGCATAATTACCTGCCCTATGTGGCGGGTATCGATCCCGAGGTGGCCGATCGTGCCAAGTATATGATCGTGTCGCTGCCCGCGAACCCGGTCGGCTCGGTGGGCACGCCCGAGGTCTACGAGGAGATTATCGCCTTTGCCCGCGAGCATGATCTGTTGATCGTTCATGACAACGCGTACTCTGACATCGTGTTTGACGGCGAGCCCGGCGGCAGCTTCTTGCAGTATCCCGGTGCGCTCGAGGTGGGCGTTGAGTTCTTCTCGCTCTCCAAGTCGTTTAACGTCACCGGTGCGCGTATCGGCTTTTTGGTCGGCCGCGAGGACGTGGTCTCTGCCTTTGCCAAGCTGCGCAGCCAGATCGACTTTGGTATGTTCTTCCCGATTCAGAAGGCCGCCATCGCCTGCCTGAACGGTCCGCGCGATGAGGTCGAGGCGCAACGTCTGAAGTACCAGGAGCGCCGCGATGCCCTGTGCGACGGTCTTGAGGGCCTGGGCTGGGAGCGTCCCAACGCGCATGGCTCTATGTTTGTGTGGGCCAAGCTTCCCGGTGGTCGCACCGATTCCATGGTGTTTTGCGAGGAGCTCATGGAGAAGGCCGGCGTTGTGGTGACGCCGGGCGCGAGCTTTGGTCCTTCGGGCGAGGGGCACGTGCGCATGGCGTTGGTCCTGCCGCCCGATCAGATTGCTTTGGCTGTCGAGGCCATTCGCGAGGCGGGCCTGTATTAGAAAGGTATTTCGGCTCGTCAATAGCTCGAAACCGATTTCGTACAGTTATTTTACGAATCCTGCAAACAATTTCGGTAAACGGTCGATTTTTGGCTGCGAATAGGGGCATAATCAAAGTCCCGATTGGATGTATTGGGATTACGGCAAGCCGCTCGGGTCGTTCCCGGGCGGCTTGTTTGTGGAGAGAGATGGGAGTTTCTAATGGTTAACGAGAAGAAGGTCGCTATTGTCGGCTGCGGTTTCGTCGGTTCGTCTTCGGCGTTCGCACTGATGCAGAGTGGTCTGTTCTCCGAGATGGTCCTCATCGACGTGGACAAGAACCGTGCCGAGGGTGAGGCCCTGGATATCGCGCACGGCATGACGTTTGCCGAGCCGATGAAGATCTACGCCGGCGATTATTCCGATGTCGCCGACGCCGCCATGATCGTCGTCACCGCTGGCGCTGCCCAGAAGCCCGGTGAGACCCGCCTGGACCTGGTCAACAAGAACGTAAACATCTTTAAGTCCATTATCCCCGAGATTAAGAAGTCCGGCTTCGACGGCATTCTGCTAATCGTCTCCAACCCGGTTGATGTTCTGACCTATGCTGCCATCAAGATGTCCGGCCTGCCCGAGGGCCATGTCATCGGCTCCGGCACCGTGCTCGACACTGGCCGTCTGCAGCAGATGCTTGGTGCCCACGTCGAGGTTGACCCGCGCGATGTCCAGGCCTATGTCATGGGCGAGCACGGCGACTCCGAGTTTGTCGCTTGGTCCAGCGCTCAGGTTGCCGGCGTGCCGCTGAACACCTTCTGCGAGCTTCACGGTCATCTGGAGCATGAGACCGCCGAGAAGCGCATCGCCGAGGACGTCAAGAACTCCGCCTACACCATCATCGAGAAGAAGCACGCCACCTACTACGGCGTCGCCATGGCTGTCAAGCGCATCTGCACCGCTGTTATGCGTGACGAGCAGACCGTTCTGCCCGTTTCCTCGCTCATGGTGGGCGAGTATGGCCTGTCCGATCTGGCCATCTCCATGCCGACCGTCGTCGGCCGCGATGGCGTTGTCTGCCGCGTCCCCGTGCCGCTGAACGATGACGAGCAGCATGAGCTCACCGCCTCCGCAAAGGCCCTCAAGGACATCATCGACAGCGTCGACTTCTCCTGCTAAATCAAGCTCTTTTGGGCAACAGGCTACAATGAAAGGCGTCCGGGCCACACGGTCCGGGCGCCTTTTTGGTGCGAGGGGGGTCAGGTTACTTTGCACCACCCCAATGCACCATAGTTGATGGGAGGGCCATGTCGGATTCGCCTAATTTTTTGACCTATGCCCAGACGGCGTTTGATCCGTTTGAGGAACGGCCGTTCTGCGCGGTGGATAGCCTGGTCTTTGCGTGGTTGTCCTATTTGCGTTTGCCGGGTGATATGGCGGAGCTGACGAACTGGCAGGGCCTAGACGTACGCGAGCTGCTGCGCGCCGAGTGCTACCAAGACATGATTGGCGACCTGTGGGATCCGGAGGGGAGCCGTGCCCTGTTGGAGGCTGTGGCAGCAAGCCCTCGCTACCGTGGCGTTCGTGTTTGCGGCTATCGTAGCGTGAGTGATGCCGAGACAACGGAGCAGTTTGCGGCCATGACGTTCCGATTTCCGGCGGGGTTTAGCTATCTTGCCTTCCGGGGGACCGACAGCACGATTGTGGGCTGGAAAGAGGACTTTAACATGGCGTTCCGGTGTCCCGTGCCGGCCCAGGAATCCGCGGCGCGTTATGTGGACGAGGCGGCGGATGCGATTGACGGGCCGCTTTTGTGCGGAGGTCATTCCAAGGGTGGAAACCTTGCGGTGTACGGTGCGGCGATGTGCCCCGATGTCGCCCGTGAGCGAATCGAACGGGCGTATTCCCATGATGGTCCGGGCTTCGTCGAGGAGTTTCTGAGCGGCAACGCCTTCGCCGACCTATCCGGTCGAATCGACAAGACGCTACCTCGGTCGTCGATCTTTGGCATGATTTTCGAGACACAGGAGGACTATGCCATCGTTGAGAGCACCGAGTTCAGTCTGCTTCAGCATAATCCCTTTAGCTGGGTGGTTGATGGTCGCGACTTCGTGTACTGTGAGCGCCTGTCCGCCGGTGCTCGATACGTTGATGGCTCCATTCGCGAGATGCTGCTTGCGGTGTCGCCTAGCGAGCGCGAGCGTTTTGTAGATGCGTTGTTCTCCGTGCTTGAGGCTACGGGTGCTGAGCGGTTTGTGGATATCGCTGGGAATCTGCGCGAGAGCCTGCCCGTGATGCTCCAGGCTGCGCAAGGCTTTGACAAGGATACACGACGCTTTGTCTCGCAGACTATCGTTGCGATTCTTAAGTGTGCGCTTCTGCCCAAACGTCCCCAGATCGACATGCCCGCTGCCGGCAAGAGCTTGGCAGAACAGCTCGAGGCTTGGCAGTCCGAACTCTTGCGCTAGCCATTGGTGCAAAGCAACCTGTCCCCGATGCACCAATCTTCGATGCGCCTGGGGCGGGCTCGACCGCTATACTGGTTCGTGCCGAAATCAATCTAGAACGGAATGCCGTATATGAAAATCAATCACGCGATTCTGCATATCCTGGACTTTGACTCTGCCGTCAACGTTATGAGCCAGCGCGAGCTCGATATCGAGAGCCGTACCGTGCGCAACTTCGTGACCACGCATCTGCGCCGCGCACGCACCTCGGCCGACAATAAACGCGCCACGTTTGCCGAGAACTCTGCGTTTGGCGGCGAGCTCAAGGGCTATTTCTTTGGCGAGCGCGAGTTCGTGGACCTGTCGCAGCAGATTGCGGAGTTTATCTCCTCCGAGCTCACCAAAGCCGAGAAAGCCGAGTCCACCGACGTGCTCGTGGCCGATTTTGACGACGATGAGGATGCCCGCTGGTTTGCCGTGATGCTGCTGGGCTCCAAGCAGGCCTTTATGCACGAGGTGGGTCGCGAAGAGGGCGAGGTGCGCAACGACATTGCGCGCCACTACGCCATTCTGCCGAATCCCTCGCAAAAGGTGCCGAGCTATGCAATCGTGCGTGCAAGCACCATGGAGATCGGCTATGTGGATAAGAAGCGCAAGATTGCCGGCGAGGATCGCATGCTCATTCCCGATGGCCTGCTGCAGTGCGACACGGGGGTATCGGGCAAGGAGGTCATCGACACCGTGACGCGTGTGGTCGAGGAAGTCGCCGAGGAGCACGGTGCCAACACGGCTGTAGCACTCGCCAAGGTTAAGGCTGCTGTTGCCGAGAAAGTTGAGGATGACGAGGAACTGCCGCCTTGGGATATCGTCGATGAGGTCTTTGAGGACGAGCCGGTTATCAAGGAGAGCGTGCGCGCGGCACTGACTGAGGAGAAGGTGCCTGAGCGTGTGCCCGTGGAGCGCAAGCAGGTCGAACGCGCGGCGGTGCGCAACCACAAGATCCGTACCGACACGGGCATCGAGATCAGCTTCCCGGCCGAGATGGGTTCGAACTCCGAGTACATCGAGTTCGTCAATGAGCCCAACGGCCTCATCTCCATCGAACTCAAGAATATCGGCAGCATCGAGAATCGATAAGTTGCGTTACGTCTACAGCGAGAAAGCAAAGGCCGAAGCTCTTTGGGGCTTCGGCCTTCTTGTTTGGGGATGAATTGCCCCGCAGGTTGAGCATAAGTCAGCGAAAACGCGGTTTGTCAAAACCGCGTAACTATTAAAGTTGACGTAAGCCCTCTTCCAGGCCGGTCTTGCTGTCGGTCTTCTCGTCGCGCATCTTGATGACGCGGGCGGGAATGCCGGCCACGACGGCGCCGGCGGGGACGTCCTCGACGCACACGGCACCGGCAGCCACGACAGCGCCCTTGCCCACGCGCACGCCCTCCAAGACCACGGCGTTGGCGCCGATCATGACATCGTCCTCGACGATGACGGGCGTGGCGCTGGCGGGCTCCACGACGCCTGCCAGCACGGTGCCGGCGCCGATGTGGCAGTTCTTACCCACGGTGGCGCGACCGCCCAGCACGGCGCCCATATCGATCATGGAACCCTCGCCGATAACGGAGCCGATGTTGATGATGGCGCCCATCATGATGACGGCACGGTCGCCAATCTCGACGCGGTCGCGGATGATCGCGCCCGGCTCGATGCGGGCGTTGATGCCCTTAAGGTCGAGCATGGGCACGGCGGAGTTGCGGCAATCGTTTTCAACGTCGTAGTAATCGATGGAATCGGCATTGGCATCGAGGATGGCCTTAAGCTCATCCCAGTCGCCAAAGACGGTCTTGCCACGACGACCGCCGTAGACATGTGCGTCGCCCCAGGCAACCTTCATGCCCGGCTTCTCGCACACGTACAGCTTGACGGGCGTCTTTTTGGGCGCGGTGGCGATGTAGTTGATAATCTCCTGTGCATCCATTTCGGCTGCGTTGCTCATTTGCTATCTCTCCTTTGGGTGGATTCGGTTGATACCTGGTTAGGCAAACATGACCTTGTCGAACGTATAGAAGCCGGGTTCGCGGGCGACGAGCTTCTGCGCGGCTGCCAGGGCGCCGTTGACAAAGATCTGACGGCTTGTGGCGCGATGGGTGAGCGTGACTTCCTCGTCCTGGCCAAAGAAACCCACCTCGTGCACGCCGGCGACGGTGCCGCCGCGCAGCGAGTGCATGCCGATCTCCTTGGGGTCGCGCGCTCCGCACATGCCCTCGCGTCCGTAGACGGGGTGGTAGCCTGCCTCGGGCTCGGCCTCGACGACGGCGTCGAGCAGCAACTTGGCAGTGCCGCTGGGGGCGTCGACCTTTTGGTTGTGGTGCGTCTCGACGATCTCGCAGTCAAAGCCGGGCAGCTCGCGTGTTGCCTGGGCCACCAGATGACGCAGGGCGGCGATGCCGATGGAGTAGTTGCCCGAGTGCATGACGCGGGCGTTCTGACCCAGCTCGCGCAGGCGGTCCATCTGCTCGGGCGTATAGCCCGTGGTGCCCGAGACC
Source organism: uncultured bacterium (assembly GCA_905214425.1). Lineage (GTDB taxonomy): Bacteria > Actinomycetota > Coriobacteriia > Coriobacteriales > Coriobacteriaceae > Collinsella. Next base: position 176,174 of record CAJMLY010000003.1, on the reverse strand, counting down.
AACGCGGCGCCCGTGCGCTCGACATAGGCGACGACGGCATCGAAGGTCACGACGTTCGAGAAGTCGATAATCACATCGGCGGCCGGTGCGTTCTCGAGCTCGCTCAAATCGAAGCCAATCTGGGCTACGATATCAAAAACGGGTTGACCGGCGGCGTCGACAACGCCCTCGGCGGTGGTGCGGATGAGCGAGCCCATGCGGCCCGTTCCCATAATGACGGTCTTAATCAAGCAGACCAGCTCCCTTCAGGGCATCGGTAAGTGCAGAGCGCGTGTCGTCTGCCATGGGGCACAGCGGCATGCGGTAGTTTGCCTCGATCATACCTATCTGAGCGAGCGCCTCTTTGACGGGGATGGGGTTGACCTCGCTAAAGAGGGCATTGATGAGCGGCTGGCCGGCAATCTGGATATCGCGGGCACGTGCCACGTCACCGTCCAAATAGGCGTGGCACATGTCATGTACGAGCTGCGGCTGCACGTCGGCCCACACGCTGATGGTGCCCGAAGCGCCCAGGCCCATGAGCGGCACTGTGAGTGCATCCTCGCCCGAGTACATGCGGAAGTCATCGGACAGCAGGTGGGCGATCTTGGCCGCGTAGGCGACGTTGCCCGAGGCCTCCTTGATGCCCATGATGTTGGGGTGCGCGGCTAGGCGCTCTACGTTGCGCTCGCTGATACCGCAGCCGCAGCGGCCGGGGATGTTGTACAGGATGCAGGGGATGTCAACGGCATCGGCGACGGTCTTAAAGTGCTGATAGATACCCTCTTCGTTGGACTTGTTGTAGTAGGGGGTAATGAGCAGCAGGCCGTCGGCTCCCAAGCCCTGGTAAGTAAGCGACTTGGTGAGCATGGTCTGCGTGGAGTTGGAGCCCGAGCCGGCGATGACGGGGACGCGTCCTGCAACATGCTTGACCACGGCGGCGACGACGGAGTTGTCCTCGTCATCGGTCATCGTGGCGCTCTCGCCGGTGGTGCCCAGGGTGAGAATGGCGTCGGTGCCATTTTGCAAGTGGAAATCGATAAGGCGCTCGAGCGCGTCAAAGTCGACACTGCCGTCCTTTTTAAACGGCGTAACCAGGGCGACGATTGAGCCCTCGAGATTGCGGATGTCCATGTTCTTCTCCTTCGCCTCCGCGATCTGGATGCGTTTGTTCCATTGAGCTGCGACTGCCAGGCGCTCGTCTTCGGCGCGACGGCGGGCACTTTCGGCGCGCGACTTGGCCAGCAGCTCTCGGCCGCACGGCAGCACGTCGAGCGTGGCAAAGTAATCGCCCGGGCGCTCGGCGCGGCGGATGAGGTCGGCCGCGCCATCGGGGCGCAGCAGGACCTCGGCCGAGCGCAGCCGTCCGTTGTAGTTATAGCCCATGGAGTAGCCATGCGCACCGGTATCGTGGATTACAAGCAGGTCACCCATGTCGATATGCGGCAGCTCGCGATCGATAGCGAACTTGTCGTTGTTCTCGCATAGGTTGCCCGTGATGTCATAGGTGTTCGTGACGGGCGCTGTGGCCTTGTCGGTGCCGCCCGGCTGACCCATCACCGTAATGTGGTGGTAGGCGCCATACATGGCAGGGCGAATCAAATCGACGGCGCTTGCATCGACACCGATATAGTCCTTGTAGATCTGCTTCTCGTGGATAGCCTTGGTGACCAGGCAGCCGTAGGGGCCCATCATAAAGCGGCCCATCTCAGTGCAGATGGCCACATCGCCCATGCCGGCGGGAACCAGGATCTCGTCGTATGCCGCGTGTACTCCCTCGCCGATGGCGCGAATGTCGTTGGCCTGCTGCTCGGGCAGGTAGGGGATGCCGACGCCGCCGGACAGATTGATGAAGGCGACGTGTGCGCCGGTCTCGCGCTCCAGGCGTACGGCAAGCTCAAAGAGGATACGCGCGAGCTCGGGGTAGTAGTCGTTGGTGACGGTGTTGCTGGCAAGGAATGCGTGGATGCCAAAGTCCTCGGCGCCCTTGGCTTTGAGCATGCGGAAGGCCTCGAAGAGCTGCTCGGTGGTCATGCCATATTTGGAGTCGCCTGGGTTGTCCATGATGCCGTTGGAGAGCTGGAACAGGCCGCCTGGATTAAAGCGGCAGCTGACCGTTTTGGGGATGGGTCCCGCAACACGCTCAAAGAACTCGATGTGGCTGATGTCGTCAAAGTTGACGATGGCACCCAGCTTGTCGGCGAGCTCAAAGTCGGCAGCCGGCGTATCGTTGGACGAGAACATGATGTCGTGTCCCGTGATACCCAGCGAGCGGGCGATCATGAGCTCGGTATAGCTCGAGCAATCGCAGCCGCAGCCGTATTCGTTGAGAATGGAGATGAGCGCCGGGTTGGGGTTGGCCTTGACTGCAAAGTATTCCTTAAAGCCCGGGTTCCATGCAAAGGCGTCGCGCACTTCTTGCATGTTGCGGCGGATGCCCGCCTCGTCGTATAGATGAAACGGCGTGGGGAACTGCTCGACGATATGCTCGAGTGTCTCCTTGTCCACAAACGGCTGCTTGGCCGCATATGCCTCGTTGGGGGTCAATGCCATGTCCCGTAAACCTCGCTATCCAGACGGCGCCATCTGCGCATCGAATCCGCATAGCGTGGACCCAATGTCCGGATAGCGCTCCCGCATTGCTGCAGACAGTCCTGTGGGTGTTTCCCACAGGCCCACCAGGTTGTTCGTGCCCGTAAAACCCAGTTCGGCGGGTTTCGCCTCCCCACGGGGTCAAAGCCTGCCGGCTCGCCCGCGGCTCTTCGTGCCCGCGCCTCTATCAAGTGGTAAAGACCCTATCACGTTGCACTTTACCAAACAAGAGTATTCGTATATAACGTTTAAAAAATGCAGGGATATGCTGGAAACATGTGCGCCACAATCCTGTATCACAATAAGTTGCAACAGATGTGCCTCACGAAGGGATCCTCTATGACCGAGCTCCAAGAACTCCGTCGCTATCGCCGCGATCTCCATCGCATTCCGGAGCTCGATTTCGATCTTCCGCAAACCATTGCCTATATCGAGGGCGTGCTGGCACCGCTCGCTTGCGAGGTGACCCATCCGTGCCCCAGCTGCGTCTGTGCTTTCTTCGACGCCGGTGTTGATGCCGCGCATGCCACGGCGATTCGCGCCGATATGGATGCGCTGCCCATCGTGGAGGCGACGGGAGCGGCCTTTGCCTCGACCCATCCCGGCAAGATGCACGCTTGCGGACATGACGGACACATGGCCATGGCGCTTGCCGCCGCGACGTATGTCGACCGTACGATTCGCGATCAGCCGGCCGCCATGAGGCGCAACGTTCTCTTTGTGTTCCAGCCGGCCGAGGAAACGACCGGTGGTGCCAAGACGGTATGCGAGAGCGGCGTGTTCGAGCGCTATGGGGCCGACCGCATTTTTGGCTTTCATGTGTGGCCCGATCTGCCCGCCGGCACGTTGGCGAGCTGCCCCGGTCCGCTGCTGGCGCGCTCAAGCGAGACGCACATTCATATCCATGGCACGAGTATCCATATCGCCAAGACCTACGGCGTTCCAGTCGAGGAATCGCACGATGCCGCGCTGGCAGCGGCCAAGTTCTTAGTTTCCGAGCGCGAACTGATGGATGATCTGGGTGCCGATGAGCCCTGCATTGGCAAGTTCGGCCTGCTGCAGGCAGGCACCGTCTGCAATGCGGTGGCGGGGGAGGCCCATGTTGCTGGTAGCTTGCGCGTGTTTACAGACGCTATGTTCGACCGTGCGCGCGAGGGCGTACGCCGTGTGCTCGACGAGGCGTGCACCGAAACGGGCTGCACGTATGATCTCGACTTCGCCGAGGGCTATCCACCGGTCGATAACGACCCCGAGCTGTTTGCCAACATCATGCCTGCCTTGCCCGGGTTGCAGCTCGTTGATGAACCGCTGCTAATTGCCGAGGACTTTGCCTTCTATCAGCGCCATCTGCCGGGCGTGTTTTTCCTGCTGGGCACGGGCGCGCCTGCCGGCCAAGATAACCCGAGCGATTCGGATGGCTGTCCCGCCTATGCCACGAGCGCCCTTCACACTGATACCATGCTCTTTGACGAGGAAATCCTGCTCAAAGGCCTCCATGTCTACAAACGATTACTTTCGCTTGACTAAGGCGTGAAGGACTATTTGTTCTAGAAAACACGAACAAACGTACGATATAATAGAGATGTAAGTCTATAGAAACGTTTGACGTTACTAACGTAAGGCGATACTATGATTGCATCGTATAAAGATGAGGATACCGAACGCTTTGCCATGGGTGTGCGGGTCAGGAGATTCGTGCCCTTTGAGCGTGTTGCGTTGAGGAAGATTCGCCAACTGCAGGTTTGTGCTTCGCTTGATGATCTTCGCGTTCCACCGGGCAACTGCCTGGAAGCTTTGAAGGGCGATCGTGCCGGTCAATATAGCATCCGTGTTAACGAGCGCTATCGGGTCTGTTTTGAGTGGAGACAGGAGATGGCTTGGAATGTCGAAATCGTCGATTATCACAAGTGATGAGACCTCAGCCGATTTGCTGTCGCCGGTGACTCCTGGTGAGCTTCTCAAAGAGGAGTTTCTTGTTCCCATGGGCATTTCTCAATATCGCCTTGCGAAAGAGACCGGGATTCCGGCTCAGCGTATCGGGCAGATTGTCTTGGGAAAACGTCGCGTGACGGCCGACACCGACCTCCGTCTTTGCCGTTATTTTGGCCTGACGGATGGTTATTGGCTGCGCGCTCAGGTGGCGTTTGACCTTGAGGCCGAGAAAAGGCGGATCGAACCGGAACTCGATAAGATCGTTCCTGTTCAGCAGGCCATCGCACTGTAGTGCTCAGAGATGATGGGGGTGGCGCGGCGATGAAGCGACGCCGACAGTCTGCCGTATATAGTCCGGGTGGATGCGGGTGCGGTTTGCTGCTGCTTCCGGTTATCGCTGTGAGCATTGGCGTGATGTTTGTGCTTGCTGGGCTGGCTGCGGCAGCACTTGTGCTGTTGATTGTGGCCATTGGCGTGACGATTTGGCTCTGCCGCAATCGCGAGCAGCGCCATGCCGACGGTAAAACCAATGTCGGATGGGCCATCTTTTTGGTTGTCACCTACCTATTGAGTATCAGTTATCTGGCGTTCTTTATCTTGTTGCTTGTGAGCACCTTTACCGGGGAATCCGTAACGGTGGGGTAGGCTTCGACGAGCTTCTTGAGGATGAAGCGAGGGGCGGACTCTGAATGAACCGCGCCCCGCATCAACAAGTTTCATTCGTTGTGTAGCAATCCGAATGTACAAGCGTTTGGCGTGAGAGCACCGCCGCCAGCAACACGGGGAGGCAGGCTGCAATCGCCAGCCCCCATGCCAGCTCATCGCAATAGATTCCATAAGGACTCCCCAACAGGACATAGGCCAACTAACGAGCCCATCATCCGCTGCGGTCACAAATTGGCTGACAGCTGAATCATCGCTATAAAACGCGAGGTAAAATGCCCAAAGATTGATGGATGGTTCGCAGAATTTGCAAGGGTTATTGAGAAAGCAAAGCTGCGAGAAAGGAAGAGCCATGGCTAAGAAGACGGGAGAGAAAGACACGGTTGGAAGGGCCAAAGGTTTCGAGATGCCCATCGATGAGGAATCGGCTGGCAAGCTGCTCGATACCATCTACAGGAGCGCACTGAATGGCGTCCCTAAGGTGAGTCGCTCGGTCGACGAGATGGTTGAGGACTACACGGGAAAGGCGAAGTCACCCGATGATGCCGCAAGGGCACTCGCAAAGTGGCAGATCATGAAATGCGGAACCTCAGGTTTCGTCACCGGGCTCGGGGGCTTGATTACGCTTCCGGTCGCAATTCCCGCGAACGTAAGCAGCGTCATGTACGTCCAGATGCGCATGATCGCCTGCATCGCGAAGATGGGTGGCTATGACGTTACGTCCGACCAAGTTCAGACGATGATCTACATGTGTCTCACGGGTACGACGGCGAGTGATCTTGTCAAAATGGGGCTCATCAAGACTGGGACGAAATCGCTTGAGGTCGCAATCAAGAAGATTCCCGGGGCGGCACTCGTGAAGATCAACCAGAAGGTCGGCTTCAGATTTATCACGAAGTTCGGCGAGAAAGGCATCATTAACCTCGGGAAAATGCTGCCCCTCGCCGGCGGCGTGATTGGCGGCGGTGTGGACGTGGCATCGACGAGCATCATTGCTAAGAACGCCATCAGGATGTTCATGGAGGGCGAGGACCCCGATGGAACCCTGCCCACTGAAGCGGAGGTCGAAAGCATCGAAGATGTTGAGGTGGAAAGCGACCTGCTTTAGTCCTTGCTACGTGCTCCACACCCCATCGCCTAGCCTATGCCGTAGGGGCTGCCCTGCTGTTATGAGGTATCCCGCCTGCTCCTCGCGGTCTATTCGGCACATCGCGCGCATCGTTTGCTTTGAGTCGCAGGCCGTGTCATTGCCGCCCACGATGGCCTTGTGGTTGTTGAATGTGGTCGGGCCCATGTGACCCTTGGGCGGTTCTCAGCCCGCATCTACCAGGATTCTATCGAGCTCGTTCGAGCATCGAGTGTGTAGGGCATGCTCGAGAGCGTCGTCGTCCGCATGGACTACGCCGCGCAGGTTTGTCATGTCGGAAATCGAGGCAAGACGCTGCAGCCGTAGAACCAGTAGTTCAAATCGATGTTGGCAAGCCTCGAGGTGTCATCGGCGATGGACACGCGCTTCATGCTCTTCTATACCGCAACCTTAGCTCTCAGCTAATGAATTCAAGTTTAATCCTTCCTACGATGTGCTGTGTGCCGGCGCAGTAGCCGGATCGTAGGAAGGATGCATAATGAAAAAGCTCGAAAACGAAGTACTGCTGAGCCGTCGCGCTGCACTTGGCGCATTCGCCACCGTCGCCTTGGGGACTGCCGGTCTTCTTGCCGGTTGTGGTAGCGATAAGGCGACCGTCACCGAGGACGCTGGCGATGGCGACAAGAAGGAAGAGGCGAAGAAGGAAGAGCAGTCTACGACTGACCTAGCGGTTGGTGCGACGGTGACCACGGCTGCCGGTCTTTCCGTCGTTGTCGATTCCGTCCAGCCCGGCCTCACAAATTATGACGGTTCGACCATGACGGGCATTCACGTCACGTACGTCAACAATGGCGATGAGGGCGCAGATTACAACATCTACGACTGGAAGGGCGAGGACGCCAACGGCGCTCAGCAGAATCAGGGTTACTACAGCGAGGGCTCCGATGAGCTGCAGTCTGGTACTCTTGCCGCTGGTGGCTCTGTGGCGGGCAATATCTACTTTGATGGCGATATCAAGAAGGCACTGTATTTTGCCAACATGTTTGATAAGTCTGCCACTGCAAGCTGGGTGTTGGCCTAGCATGTCGCTACCGTTGCGCCGTATGGGAGGTGAGGTCGTATGCCCGATAAAAAGCTGACTGACGAGTTACTCAATGAACTTCTCGACGCGCCAAACATCGATGGCTATATCAAGGAGCACGACTTTGCCACCCCGTCGCTTTCGGACTACCTGAAGCAGCTGCTGCAGGAAAAGGGCTTGGAGCGCTCGCGCGTGGTTCGTATGGCCGATCTCAATGAGACCTTTGGCTATCAGATCTTTACCGGTGCGCGTCATCCGAGCCGCAATAAGGTGCTGCAGATTGCCTTCGCCATGGCGCTAACGCTCAAGGAGACCAACCGCGCCTTGACGGCGGCGGGTGCCAACATCCTCAATTGTAAGGACCGTCGCGATGCGATCATCATCTTCTGTATCGATCGCGGGTGCAGCCTCCAAAAGGTCAACGAGGAGCTGTATCGCTTTGGCGAGGAGACGGTGAGTTAGCGGCTGATATCTGAGCCGGTGGAGCTGTCGAACAACGATGCAAACGAACGGGGCGCGGATGCCATGGGGTGTCTGCGCCCTGCGCTATGATGGAGGCTATGGATACTCAGACCCCAACATATTCCAATGACGAGCTGACCGCAGCGCTTGCCGAGCACCTGGCGTCGCTCGATCGCGACGACAGCTATCGCGTGGAGCGTGTACTTAAGCGCTCGTCCGTTGAAACAACCGAGCTCGTGTACTTTGAAGGAACCGGCGGTGGTTCGCTCGGCCCCTTTGTCCGTAAGCGCATCGATGCTTCGGCTCAAATCGGTGGGGCATACGAGCGTCTGTTTGCCGCTCAGCGGGCAGGTAGGCGTTTTGAGCACCTGCCCAGAATCGTCGATTGTCGTCGTGCGGGCGACGAGCTCAACGTGGTTATGGAATACATCGAAGGGGAGACACTCGGGGCGCTGGTGGACCGTCTGGGAGCCACCCCCGATTATGCGCACGAATTGTATCCTGCCCTATGCGATGCCGTGGGCGAGCTCCACGCCGGTTTTGCGATGGCGGGGGAGACGTCGGCGCCGGTGATCCATCGCGACCTCAAGCCGTCGAATATCATCGTGACAGGTGCCAACTATACGCCTGATGACGGTCTGACGTTTTCGTCGCTGGTGATTATCGACTTGGGGATCGCGCGCGTATGGCGCGATGGCGCCGATGCCGACACCGTCAAGTTTGGGACACGGCCCTATGCGCCGCCCGAGCAGTATGGGTTTGGGCAGACGAGCGTGCGAAGCGACGTCTACGCACTTGGCGCCCTGTTGTTCTTCTGCTTGACGGGAGTCGACCCTAAACCAGGGCTCGACATGCGCGAGCAATGCGAGGCGCGCGGCATTCCCACTCCACTTGCCGATGTCATCTGCATGTCGATGGCGCTCGACCCGGCCAAGCGTTTTGCGAGCGCGGAAGCGTTGGGACGGGCGACGCGCGCGGCATACGATCTGAGCCGCCCCGTGCGGCCTTCTACACCTGCGCCTGTCCGTACTCCGGCCTCGGAGACGGTGTTGATGCTCCAAGGGCTCCAGAACCCCGCAGGGCTTCCTGGGCCTGCCGCCTCCGCTGCATCCGGTCTGCTCTCTCGCGTTCCGGAGTCTCTGGGGCGCATTTGGAATACGCTCGTCTGCTTCTCACTGCTTGTGTTCTTTGCCGGAAGTCACTTTGCCGTCTTTCATCCCACGGGAGCAAACCAAAGCTACCCGACGTGGCTTCTCATAATCGAGTATTTTTTCTTTGTCGATGGCCTTATGGCGCTTATGCATTTTGCGCTGCTCGATAAGCGCCGTCTTCGTCGGCGATTCGCACTGCTCGACAGCTGTCGCGGCAAGAAACTCGCGAAACTCTGGCTCAAGGCATTGGGTGTGCTGCTCTTATGCATGATCGTCATAGTCGCGGTTGCCAATGTGACCGGCGTCGTCGATACCTCCGCTACCTAAAAAGGGCCCCATTGGGGCCCTTTGCAGTTGCACTTAGATGCGGTTCATCTGAGCGGCGACTTTGTTGTACCAGTCCTGCCACGTGGGCGGGCAGTACTTTTTGGCCGCTGCCGGGGTAAGGGTGGAGCCGTAGTTGGCGCCCAGATAGGCAACGTGAGCGGAGATGCCCTCGCTCCAGCTGCCAAAGCTGCGCCAACCGCCGCCACGTGCACTCCAGCCCCAGGCGTTGTAAGAATTGGCGCAATAAGCACCCTTGGTGCTCTCGATACAGGCGATGGCGGGGGACCAACGGGGGTCGACACCGGTATTCCAGGCGGCGACGGCAAAGTTATAGCCCTGGCCTGCCATGGGGGAGCCGGCGAGATAATTGTCGATGCGGCTCGTCCACTCATTAATGAACGAATCATAATCGGAGCTACCGGTATTGGAGCTGTTCACCGTGGTGTCGATGGTGGTGTTGGTGTTGGTGGCCTGGCTGCTTGAATTGCTGCCGCTTACGCCCTCGCCCGAGAGCTTCTCGGCGGCAGCGGCCTTATCGGCCTCAAGCTTGGCAAGCTCGGCGGCATTTTCCTGCTCGGCTTTTGCCTGTGCCTCGCTGCGGAGCTGCTGGGCCTGCGCCAGCGCATCCTCGGCGTTTTTCTGCTCTGCCTCAAGCTGTGACTTGGCCTGCTGGAGCTCGGCCTTGTTCTGCTCGAGTTCGGTTTGCATGTTATTGAGCTCTTCGATCTCGTCGACGCTCGAACTCGTGATCTGGTTGGTGTATTTGCAGGTCGTGATGAACTCACCCAGGCTCTGCGCGTTGACCAGGAAGCTCACGATGGGATTGGTGCCCTTCTGATACTTGTACAGATCGCGCATGGCGGAGCTTGCCTTAGCCTGCTGCTCGGGAAGCTTAGCCTCGATTTCCTCGATGCTCGCCTCATTGGAGTCAATCTGCTTTTGCAGGTCATCGAGTTTGGTGCGGGCGTCGTTGTAGGCGCTCGTGGCGGCTTCGATCTTCTGCTGGGCTGCGGAAAGCTGGTCCTGCGTTGCCTGTGAGGCGGCATACGCCGCAACGGGGGAGAGCATCGGCGTGGCCGTCAGCGCAACGGCGAGCGCGGCGCTCGTGATGATACGAGCCGGCTTCGACGCAATGAGCGCTGCGGTGCGATGATTCGAATGCTGCATCCAGTCCCTCTGCAATCAATCGTAGGTTATGGTTCGAACGGTATTCTACTACTGCTTTCGACCTCAACTTGAACCTTAAAGGTTCCAAAGGGTCAAGTTGAACTTGAGACTTTGGCTTTGACCTGCAGTTATGATGAATTGTTGAGAAACCATAGAGTTCAACTTTAACGTTACGGCATCCTGTTGCAACGGGATTCTTAGCTGTAAAAGCTACTTCAACGTGGGGTTTTACAACTACAGCGTGCCCTCCTGGCGAGCCTGCTCAATCTCTTCGAGCGCCTCGGCGGGGGTGAACGAACAGGTGCCGTCGCCGAGTTTGACTACCTGGATATCGTCGCCGATATGGACCTCTCCGCCCTTTAGTACCACGCCAAAAACGCCCTCGTGGGGAAAGATGCAGTCGCCAGCGAGATAGTAGATAGCGCAACGGGTGTGGCAGACCTTGCCGATTTGGCTGATTTCGACAAGCACCTCGCTGCCAATCTTGAGCTGCGTTCCCAGGGGGAGCGAGAGCAGGTTGATGCCCCGGGTTGTGAAGTTCTCTCCAAAGTCACCCTCGTGTACGTCGAGCCCGCGTGCCTGCGCCGTCTGGATAGACTCCGCGGCTAAAAAAGAGACCTGGCGGTGCCAATGTCCGGCGTGCGCATCGGTAGCGAGGCCAAATTGCTCGATGACGGTGTCGTGCCCGTCGGCGACGGGTGACTTGCGCGTGCCTTTGTGCTCCGACGTGTTGATTGAGACGATACGGGCAGGCCCGTTGTAAGCATCGTTTGCGGTGCGTAGGGGAGCTGCCGTCTGGGCACGATCTGCAAGTTCGCGCTTGGCGGCGTCAATGATGGGGTTGTTGATCGGATGAGCCTGGGGCACGGTGCACCTTTCGACGGGGCGGGCAACATGTTGAATCCTACAACAACGGTGGGTTCATTGCCCGCTGTCGTACACCGGTGATTGCCGCCTATGTGCTGGACGATTGCGTCGATTGCCATAGATACGGTGGAGCTTTGGGCGTCGGCGGCTTGGCACGCTAAAATAAATCAGTTGCGCAAAGACCGCCCGTTGTGTGGGCAGTTCATGATAGGAAGTTTCCATGGCATTGCAATTTACAGAGCGCGAGTTCATTCCCGTGCTGCTCGGTGGCGACATCAACGCCTATTCGGTGGCGCGCGCCTTCTACGAGGAGTACCAGGTCAAGAGTCTGGTCTTTGGCAAGTACCAGACGGGTCCCGCGTACCGCAGCCAGATTATCGACTACACGCCCAACGTGGATATCGATACCATGCCCGTGATGCTCAAAACCGTCAACGGCATTGCCCAAGCGCATGCCGATAAGACGATTGTCCTTGTGGGCTGTGGCGACAACTACGTCGCTCTCGTGGCTCAGGCCAAAGATGCCCATGAGTTGGCGGATAACATCGTCGCGCCTTACGCTCCCTATAGCATGCTTGAGCAGTGCCAGAAGAAGGAGATCTTCTACGAGCTGTGTGAGAAGCATGGCGTGCCCTATCCGCATACCTTTACCTTCACCATGGCGATGCTGAACGCCCAAGGCGAGGCACCTGCCGAAGTGCTCGACCAGATCGATTTTCCTTACCCGATGATCCTGAAGCCTTCCGACGGCATCATGTGGTGGCAGCACGAGTTCGAGGGTCAGAAAAAGGCTTATGAGATTGCCGACCGTGCCGAGCTGGAACAGGTCATTCGCGACTCGTATGCCAGCGGCTATACCGACGATCTGATCTTGCAGGATCGCGTGCCCGGCAACGACGAGTACATGCGCGTGCTCACCAGCTATTCCGACCGCAACGGTAAGGTGCGCATGATGTGCCTGGGCCATGTGCTGCTCGAGGAGCATCAGCCTCACGGCGTCGGTAACCACGCCTGTATCATTACCGAGCCCAATGACGAGCTCATGGGCGGCGTGCGCAAGCTACTCGAGGACCTTCACTTTGTGGGCTATTCCAACTTTGACGTTAAGTACGACGAGCGCGACGGCTCGTTTAAGTTCTTCGATTTCAACACGCGCCAGGGCCGCAGCAACTACTACGTCACCAACAGTGGCTTTAACGTTGCCAAGTATGTAGTGGACGAGTACGTGTTCAACCGCCCGTTTGAGCCGGAGTTTGTGACGGCTCAGGACGAGGCCCTGTGGATGGTTGTCCCCATGGGCGTCGTCGACAAGTACGTCAAGGATCCCGAGCTGCGCGCTAAGGTACATCGCCTGGACAAGGAAGGCAAGGGCGCCGACCCTTCGTTTATGAAGGGCGACTTTGTCTTTAACCGCTGGCTGCGCATGTGGCACACCAAGCTGCGCCACTTTAAGCTGTTCAAGACGTATTACAAGTAGATGAGTGCGGCGCCCGTCCGGTTTGCATCGGGCGGGCGCGGGTATGATACGCGCAATTGCGCAAGCGTCACCAAGGAGGCGGCGATGGAAAAGCTGGGAGTTATCGGCGGTATGGGCGCCGAGGCCACGTCGTATTACTACGACCAGGTGGTGCGCCACACGGCGGCCGCCTGCGATCAGGAACATATCGACATGGTGGTGCTCTCCAAGTCGACCATGCCCGACCGCACGCTGGCTATTAAGACCGGCGAGCATGCCAAGCTGCTGGCGACCATGAAAGAGTGCGCCCAGGCACTCGAGTCGCTGGGCTGCGCGCACATTGCCATTCCCTGCAACACGTCACACTACTTCTACGACCAGATCCAGTCGTTTACGAAGGTGCCGATTATCCACATGCCGCGCGAGTCGGTGCGCTATGCCCTTGCGGGTGCGGTGATGGGGGAGTGCGAGTTCGACCCCAACCTGAGCATGCCGGCCGAGCCGGTGCACAAGATTGGCATCATGGGAACCGACGGAACCGTGGGCGCGGGCGTCTACGGCCGCGAATGCGAGGCTGCAGGTGTCGAGGTTGTCTATCCCAGCGAGAAACGTCAGAACGATGTGATGTCGCTTATCTACGATGATGTGAAGGCCGGACGTGAGCCCGATATGGATAAGTTCGACCGCGTGATGTGGGAGTTTGCCCGCAGCGGCTGCGACCGCGTCATTCTGGCCTGCACCGAGTTATCGGTGCTGCAGAAGTACCGAGAGATGCCCGAGATTACCCTCGACGCCATGGATGTCCTGGTGCGCGAATCCATCATCCGCAGCGGCGCTCCCTACCGCCTCTAGCTTCTGACCTGCCAAAAAGGGACAGGTTTATTTTGGTAGGTTTTATCTGGTGAAACAGTAAAGGCCTCGGCTCGTTTGGTGCGAGCCGAGGCCTTTTGCGTTGGGCGGTTGCTGTCGGTGGTGAACTAGAACAGGAAGCCGATGGCGATGAGGGCGATGCTGACAATAAGTACGGCAATGTCCATGCCCTTGATGGGGTAGCGCTTGTACGAGCTGGCGCGCGTACGCAGATAGAAGCCGCGCTGTTCTGCCGCCAAGGCTGTGGCATCGGTCTTGCCCACGCTCGAGATGAGCAGTGGCACGCACAGTGGCAGCATGAGCTTAAGCTTCTTGATGGGGTTCTTGGTGTCGTACTCGACGCCGCGTGCGGTCTGCGCCTCCATGATGGCGTTCATCTCCTGACCAAACACCGGCACAAAGCGCAGCGCCGTGGTAAAGGTGAAGGCATAGCGATACGGTACGTGCAGCACCTCGACGCAGGCGTTGGCAAGGTCGTTGAGCTTGGTCACCATGAGCATGAGGATGAGTGGTAACGCCACACCCAGTAGGCGCAGACAGGCCTTCGATCCTGTGATGAGGCCCGTGTCGGTGATAAAGCCCCACACCACGTTGCCATCGCGCATAAAGGCCAGCTGGAGCACCAGCATGATAAGTGCGAGCGGAATCAGCAACTTGAGCAGCGAGAACAGACGGTCGACGACGCCGGCATAGGCACCCAGCGCAAGGGTGAGTGCCAAAAAGCCCAACAGCGCCACGTACGTGTCGGACAAGAAGATGCCGACGATGATGGCGGCGGCGAGGCCCAGTTTGACGACGGGGTTCAGGCGATGCAGCAGCGTATCGCCCGGCATGTAGTCGATGACGTTAACCACGGTGGACCATCTCCTTGGTAATTCGAACGACATCGGTGACCTCGCTCACCTGCGCAAAAGTGGGAGAGACGGAAGATGCCAGACGGCGCGAGAGTTCAATAACCTGGGGAGGCTCCACGTAGGCACGCCGCATGAGATCGATGTTCGAGAATAGCTCGTGCGTGCGGCCGCGGTCGAGGATGCGACCGTCGGCCATTACCACAATGCGCTCGGCAAAATCCGAGACGACTTCCATATCGTGGCAGACCATGATAACGGCGCAACCGCGCTCGGCCATGGTGCGCACCGTTTCCATGACGGTCATGCACTCGCGGTAATCAAGGCCGCTCGTGGGCTCGTCGAGCACGACGATCTTGGGCTCAACCACTACGACGGAGGCAAGCGCCACCATTTGTCGCTGACCGCGCGAGAGCGAGAAGGGCGCCTCGTCGGCCGGCAAGCCAAAGCGGTCGATGACGAGCTGGGCGCGACGCAGCGCCTCGGCACGGTCGATGCCGGCAAGCTCCAGGCCAAAGGCGACCTCGTCGAGCACGGTGTCCTTGCAGATCTGGCGGTCGGGGTTTTGGAAGAGGGTCGCGACCTCGCGAGCGATGCGGCTCGTGGGAACGGCTGCGGTATCCAGTCCCGTGACGCGCACGCTGCCCGAGGCGGGCTTAAGCAGGCCTGTGAGCAGTTTGGTGAGTGTGGTCTTGCCGGCGCCGTTTTGGCCGACGATGCCCACGAGCTCGCCAGGATAGAGCGTCAGGCTAAGGTCGTGTACGGCGGCGCCGCCATTGGGATAGGCAAACTCAACATGGTCGAAGGTGAGTACGGGTTCGGCGTCCTTGGCATGAGGGCGCAACGACGGTGCATGCGGGGAACCGGCGGGCGTCTGGGCTTCGATGGCCGCGTGTGCGGGGTCGACGATGCCCGAAATCAGGCGCTCGGCCTCATCGACATCCAAGCAGGGGGTACCGCTTACCAGGCCATCGGTTTCGAGGCTATTGAAGATACGCGTGACGCGAGGGCAGTCGACGCCGATGGCACGGAGCTCGTCGGTATGCGCGAAGACCTCGTGTGGCTCGCCCTGCAGCGCAATTTCGCCATGGTTGAGCACGAGCACGCGGTTGCAGTACTCCGAGAGCAGAGCGACCTTTTGCTCAACGACGACGATGGTGATTCCAAGTACGCGGTTTGCCTCACGCAGCGTCTCGAAGACCAATGTGGAGCTGGCGGGGTCGAGTGCCGCGGTGGGCTCGTCGAGAACCAAGACGCGCGGACGCATGGCGAGGATGGCGGCGATGGCTACCTTTTGCTTCTGTCCGCCCGAGAGGGTTGCGATCTCGCGGTCGCGCAGGTCGCTGATGCCGACGGTCTCGAGCGTTTCGCTCACGCGCTGCTCGATCAGGTCGTGGGGAACGCCAAAGTTCTCGAGGCCAAAGAGCATCTCGTCCTCGACGACCGAGGCGACCATCTGCGTGTCGATATCCTGCAGCACGCTGCCGACGATCTGTGACACGTCGGTCAGCGAGACCTCGCAGGTGTCATGGCCGTCAACCATGACGGACCCAAAGAACGCGCCGGTGTAGTGGTGGGGCACGGCACCTGACAGGCAGGCGGCAAGCGTAGACTTGCCGGCGCCCGAGGGCCCGATGATGCCGATGAAATCTCCTTTGTTCACGCTGAGCGAGATGTGGCTGAGCGCCTGCTCGGTCTGCGTGCCATAGGAGAACGAGACATCGTCGACGTTGATGATCGTTTCCATGGATACCTTTCGTAGTCATTGGGGACGTTCTTAAATGACCAGTCGTTTAAGAACGTCCCCAAAAGCTAGTCGTTTGGGATAGTCTTTGCTGGTGGGGCAGCGATGAGTTAGTTGAGCTTCAGGGCCTTCTGGATGGGCAGATAGAGGGCGCCGACCAGAATGGCGTTAAAGACGGCGGTCATGGCAACGACGGGCAGCATGGCGGCGGCGAGCTCGCCTACCACGCCGAGCATGGCCATCTTGATGACCATGAAGATGACGCCGGAGACAAAGGTGGTCAGGAAGGTTGCGACAATGGCGATGGCGGGCTTGACCTGACCGCTCTTGCCGGCGGCGTTGACGACGCCGGCCATGAGCATGGCGGCGATGCCCTCGGCGGCAAAATCGACGAAAGGCGAAGTGGTGGTGATCTGGATCACGGCAGCCGAGATGAGGCCAATGACGAGAGCCTGGCCGATGTTGGGGCGAACGACCAGGATGGTGAGGCAGAAGGCCGAGATGATGAACTCGGGGCTGATCATGCCGCCCGAGATGCCCGAGATGGCCTTGCCGACGGTGAAGTTGAGGATGAAGCCGGCAGCGAGCAGGATGGCGAGCAGGACGAGAGCACGGACGTCGAGTTTGCCGCGGTCGGCGGTCTGGACGGTGCGGGGCTGGGTGGCGGTGGTGTTCTGAGACATGGTGAAAATCCTTTCGGAATGGGAGTGCAAGAGAAAAGCGGAGGCGCGTGATGCGAATGCGATCGGGCTCGAGATAGAAAAAGGCCCCCGGTCGAAACCGGAGGCCTTCCAATCACCTAGAGCGCAAAAACAGGCGTGAGGGACTCACTGTCGACCGATCGTATTCGCATCACGCCACCACCAGTTGTTGAGAGACTTCATCGTGTTCTTCATGTTGGTGGCTCCTTTCGTGATGCCGTGGCGCGGTCGCACCTAGTTGCTGTTGCGCTGCACTATAGCACAGCGAAGTGTGTGCGGGGAAATCTTTTTTAAAAAGATTTCAGGCGGGTTTCCCGCCGGTCAAAAGAGCGGGCTGAGCGGGCGTGGTGACTCATGTGCCCCGCCCGCTCAGCTAGGACATGAGGGCCTTAGGCCTTCTTGCGACGATAGATCACGTAGGCGCAGACACCGATGATGACGACGGCGCCAACGGCCATGGCGGCCATGTTGTTGCCCTCGGACTTCTCCTCGGTGACCTCTTCCTCTTCGGCCTCGGGCTCGGCCACGTCCTCATCGGAAAGGGCCTCGTCGGCGTAGGTGATGGACTCGACCAGGCAGTCGTTGTCGGCATCGTAGTCACTCGGGACGAACTCCTCGGAGAAATCCTCCTCCTTGAGGTAGTCACGCATCTCCTCGAGCATAGCCTTGCACTTGAGGTAGGTGTTCTTGGTGGCAGCCTTGCCGGCCTTGTTGGCCAGGGCGGTGCGGGCCTCGGTGCCTTCTTCGGCCTGCATGGCCTCGTCGACGGTCAGGTTCTGCTCGATGAGTTCCTTCTGCAGGGCGTCGAGATAGGCGCGGACGCCGGTGGCGCAGTGGTCGCGGTTCTCATAGGCGAGCGTGTTGATGTCCATGAGGACGTAGTTGATGGAGTTCTTGGGCTCCTCGTTGTTCACGACATCTTCCTCTTCGCAGTGATCGAAAGAGACATCCTGATCGCTGAAGTAGGGGCTGACCTCGGTGAGCAGTGCGGAGTAGAGGGGGATGGCGACGGAGAACTCAGCGTTGGAGAGCATCTCCCACTGGATGGTCGCGATCTCGGGATCCATGCCGTGACGGATCTGGAAGGTGTGGATCTCGGTGTTGCGGTTGGAGCCGATGGCATAGGCGCCGTCGGTGTTGGCGTTGAGGCCGGCGACATTCTCGCCGCGAGCGGCAAAGGAACGAATCATCTCAAAGGTGTTCCAGTCGGACTTGCCGGGCTGGAAGAACAGCGGCTGCATCTCGTGGACCAGGGCGCCGGTCGTGGCGCGAGCCTCTTCGCGCTCGTCCTTGACGATCTCGTAGTCAGTGCCTTCAGCCAGCGGGGCCATGAAGTAATCGCGACCCTGGATATAGCGCGACCACTGGTGCATACCGGCCTCGTCGATCTCCTCGCCGTAGGTCTTGGCGACGTCGAACTTGCCGTCGGTGTACTCGGCAAAGCCCTTCTCCTTAGGCATGGACTCGATGCCCTCGGAATGGAGACAGTTCTCGGTGTCATCGAGGTCGACGTTATAGGTGAGGTTGCCGATGTTGGGGTTGAGCGAGGCGATGTCATCGGCGAGCTTCATGGCAATCCACTGATGGCCGGAAAGCGCGGCGAACAGCCAAGTCTCGGTGCTGTCGGCGATGATGATCTGGTCGTTGGAGCAGACGCCCTGCTCGTCGATCAGGCTGCCGATGAGCTCGACGCCCTCGCGGGCCGTGGCACTCTCGCCCAGGATGACGCTGGCATAGCTGTACTCGCCAATGCCGGTCTCCTCGGTGATGGGGTCGGCCTCTTCGGCCTTCTCGTTATAGGAGGTGCTCAACGTGGCGGAGCAGGAGACGCCCTTCTCGTTGATGCCGGCCTCGGAATATGCGTCGTAGCGATCTTCCCACTGCGAGGGGTTGTCGCGAACGAAGGTGTAGCGGTAGGTTGCGCCCTTGGACTTGTACTCAAAACCGGACTCGACCGAGGTGTACTCGTTGCCGTCCTTGTGTGCGGGCTCAATGCCAAAGTGCTTGACATAGCGCGGACCGAAGTCCTCGGAACGGCCGTAGTACGTGTTGCCGTCTGCCGTGAGCTTGCTGCCCATGTAGATCTGGGTGCAGGCGAGTGCCGAAGTCGGCATGGCCATGATGGCCGCTGCTCCAAACGCAAGGCCGCAGCCGAGCTTTTTGAGCGTGTTGACAGGATGAGTAAACCTCATAATCCCTCCCAACCGTTGAAACCCCGCGGAACCGTGCGGGATTTCAGCTAATAAATACATCTATTAGCCTATCGGAAGTCTAAAGAGTATTCACTAGATTCGATGAAATACTCGATGAGCGTCCTAAAATATGCGATGAGCGGATAAGAATACTCATTTTGTAGCTTTACTTAAATAAAGGCACCCTGCAATTACTGTACCTGAATAAAGTGCCTTGCACGAGGCGCAAAGAAAATCCCCCGCTGTTTGGCAAATGCATAAACAACGGGGGAGACGATAATTGGATGAATATCATACCAATGTGGATTTACTTCTTCCGGCGGTGGATCACGTTGATCGCATAGCCGACGAGCATGGCCAAGACGATGATGATAAAGCCGATCAGGGGATTGTCGTTCATGGGGTCCTCCTATTTACCAAGCGGTGAGAATTCGTCGACGATGAGGTCGAGGCATTGCGGAAGCGCGCGGGCTCCAAAGACGCCCGAGTTGCTGGAGATGATCTCGCCATCGAACTGCATGCCCAACGACGGCGTGCAGGTGATCTTGGCTTCTTTGGTCTGGATGATCTTGAACTGCGGACGGCCGAGCACCTTGCCGGCGGGGTCGAGCGCGGCGGTGATCACGGTGGGCAGGAGCTGGACGGTTTTTACGGGCTCGATGACCGCGATGTCGACCATGCCGTCGTTCATGCGGCAATCGGGGAACAGGTTGATGTCGTTTTGGATGACCGAGGTGTTGCCGGCCATGCAGCAGATGCCATCGAGCTCCTCGACAATGCCGTCGTGTTCAATCGTAAAGTGCGCCACCGTGGGGTTGGGCGTGGCGAGCGCGGAGAGGAAGTAGGCGATCTCGCCGATGTCGTTTTTGGTGGGAGCGGCCTTCATCATGATCTCGGCGTCGAAGCCCGAGCCGGCGATGATGATAAAGCCGTGGCGCTTCTCGTTGCCGTTCTCGTCGAGCCAAAAGAGCTCGCCCATGTCCACTTTGACCGTGCGACCGGCGCGGCAAGCCTTGGCGAGCGCCGCTGCCTCGGGGGCATTGCCGATGTTGTTGAAGAACAGGCAGGCCGTACCGGAGGGGAAGACGAGCGTGGGGACACCGCATCCGCGCATCTGATCGAGTACGTTGGAGACGGTGCCGTCGCCGCCTGAGACTACCACGCGATCGAATTTGCGTACGTCCGCCACGGCGTCCTCGGGTTCCATGCCATCGCCGATAAAACGCATCACGACCTCGTCGCCGCCCTGCGCGAGGGCGTGCGTGAATGCGTAGATTTCATCTGAGCTGGGGCCCGATGCCGGGTTGTGGATGATAAGGCAGCGCATACTTACGTTCCCGTTCTGTGACTAACCGAGTATAGTTGTAAGGCAATGCCGATATCCTACCCGTGTTTTTCGGGCCTAACCTTATTCGATGGGTTGATATGTACATTTCCACACATCAGGCTCTACTCGACTTTTGCCAGCGCGCCCGTGAATTCGACGCGATTGCCGTCGATACCGAGTTTTTGCGCGAGCGCACGTTCCATCCGCGTCTGTGTTTGGTTCAGATTGCCACCCCTGCCGAGAGCGTAGCGGTCGATCCTCTGGTAATCGACGACCTATCGCCGCTGGCCGAGCTTATGGCCGACGAGAGCGTGACCAAGGTCTTCCACGCCTGCTCGCAGGATATGGAGGTCATGCTCCATACCGTGGGCGTGCTGCCGCATCCGATTTTTGACACGCAGGTGGCCGCCGCCTTTTTGGGCGAGCGCCAGCAGATTTCCTACGGCGCACTCGTGCAGACGTTTTGCGGCGTCTCGCTGCCCAAGACCGAGTCGCTGACCGACTGGTCGCGTCGCCCGCTGACCGATAAGCAGATTGAGTACGCGATCGATGACGTCAAGTACCTGATCGTTGCCTATACCGAGATGATGAGTCGCCTGCGCGAGCTGGGCCGGGTGGACTGGGTGCTCGACGAGTTGCGTCCGCTGGCCGACGAGTCGCACTATCGCGCCGATCGCCACGAGGCGTTCCGCAAGGTCAAACGCATCAATTCGTGCAGCCGTCACCAGCTGGGTATCGCGCGCGAGCTCGCCGCCTGGCGCGAGGATCGTGCCGAGCGCCGCAACATCCCGCGCAAGTGGGTCATGTCCGACGACACGCTGCTGGCGCTCGTCAAGCGCAACCCTGTGCGCGTTGAGGAGTTCCGTAGCATTCGCGGTACCGATCAGTTGGGGGAGCGTGACGTGGATGGCGCACTCATGGCCATCAAGCGCGGCGCGAGCTGCCCGCACGATCGCCTGCCGCTCATGGTGCGCGGACACCGTCAGATCTCGCCGGAGCTGGAGAGCGTGACAGACCTGATGTATGCGCTCATTCGCCTGGTTGCCGAGCGCTCGGGCGTGGCGACCTCGGTCATTGCCTCGCGCGATGACCTGGCCGACTATGTTGAGCATCCTGAGCAGAGCCCCCTGCGCGAAGGCTGGCGCTTTGAGCTTGTGGGCTCGCGCCTGGACGATCTGCTCTCGGGCAATATGGGGTTGACGGTCAAAGATGGCAAAATTGAATTGCTATAAGGAAGCCTAGCCGCTTGAGTGGGTAGAATGCCTCCAACGTGTAACTCGATTCGGAGGAATTCGCATGCCTTATTACTATGGATACGGCTTTGGCATCGACCCGCTGTACCTGCTGGTTGTTCTTGTCTGCACGGTGCTTGGCCTTGCCGCGCAGAACTATATTAACTCGACGTACAAAACCTGGTCCAAGGTTCGCTCGGACGGCGACACGGGCGCCACGGTCGCTCGCCGCATGCTCGACGCCAGTGGTTGCAATGCCGTGGGTATTAAGGGTGTCGCCGGTGAGCTCACCGACCATTACAACCCGCAGGATAACAATCTGTATCTCTCGGACGCTAACCGTTCGGGCGGTTCGGTCGCAAGCGTTGCCGTCGCCTGTCACGAGGCGGGTCACGCCGCTCAGCGTCAAAGTGGTTACGCCATGATGAAGGTACGCACCGCCCTCGTGCCGGTCGTCAACTTTACCCAGAACACTTGGACCATCGTGCTGCTCATGGGCCTGTTCATGAACATCGCGGGGCTTACGACCCTCGCGCTGGTCTTCTTCTCGTTTAGCGTGCTGTTCCAGCTGGTTACGCTGCCGGTCGAGATCGATGCCAGTCGCCGCGCCGTGGCGTATATTGAGCAGTCGGGTATGAGCTCCAAGCAGGTCAACGGTGCCAAGAAGGTACTGACGGCCGCCGCGCTTACCTATGTTGCCGCAGCGCTCACTTCGATCATTCAGCTGCTCTATCTTATGGCTCGCTACAACAGAAACTCCAACCGATAACAAATTGGTCGCTGGGCGCCGTGGGGATTTGTGTCCCCGCGGCGCTGTACTATGTGTTGGACTTGAATTAGCGCAGGGCCGGAGCCCATGTGCACGATGACGAAAGGGGGCTGCGTGGCAGGCTGGAATCTGACCGGCAATACCGTTTCCGCCGAGTTCGACGGATCGGACGAGCAAGAGCGTAAAGAGCTCAGCGTGAGCCAAGCGGTGGAGATCGCCGCCGGCGCGCTCGATGCCATTCCGCAACTGAGCGTTTTGGGCGAGGTCACGGGTTTCCGTGGCCCCAATGCCCGAAGCGGCCACTGCTACTTCCAGATTAAAGACGACTCGGCCGCCGTCGACTGCATCATCTGGAAGGGCGCCTATCTCAAGCGTACCTTCGATCTGCGTGACGGCATGCAGGTGAGCTTTAAGGGCAGCTTCAACCTCTATAAGGCCACAGGCCGCATGAGCTTTGTCGCTCGCTCGTTTTCGCTGGCGGGGGAGGGTCTGCTGCGTCAACAAGTGGCGCAACTGGCCGAAAAGCTACGCCGCGAGGGCCTGATGGACGAAGCGCGCAAGCGCCGCATCCCGGTGTTCTGCTCCCGCGTGGCGGTCGTCACCTCGCTTTCCGGTGCGGTAATCGACGACGTCAAGCGTACATTGCGTCGGCGCAACCCGCTCGTCGAGCTCGTCTGCGTGGGCGCCAAGGTTCAAGGCGAGGGTGCGCCGGCCGAGCTTATTGAGGGCCTGTGCCGTGCCGCCGCAATCACGCCGGCGCCCGACTGCATCTTGCTGGTGCGCGGCGGCGGCTCCTTTGAGGACCTCATGACCTTTAATGACGAGGAGCTTGCCCGTGCGGTGGCGGCTTGTCCCGTGCCCGTGGTGACCGGCATTGGCCATGAGCCCGATACCTCGATTTGCGACATGGTGAGCGACCGCCGCGCCTCCACGCCCACGGCGGCGGCAGAATCGGTGGCGCCGGCTATGACGGAGTTGGCCGATGTGCTCGAGGCGCGCCATCAGCGTCTGGGTGCCGCGATGGCATCGATGATTGGGTCGGCCCAGGTCGACCTGGAGATGCTCGATCAGCGCGGTCGCCGCGCCTGGGATACCTATACGGCCCGTCTGGGCGATGCGCTCGATGCGGCTGCGTGCCGCCCGTGCCTCAACGACCCCACATTTATGGTTGAGCGTCGCGAATCGGAGCTTGCGCTGACTGCCGATCGCCTGTCGGGCGCCATAGTACGCTCGGTCGGGGCATTCCGCTCCAACTTTGAGCGCCTGCCCGAGCGCCTGGTTGCAAGCACCTCGGGGCTCGATGGCAAGCGCCATGCGCTCGCGCTTGCGAGTTCCCGTCTAGAGCATCAGGGGCGCACGATGCTCAGCAAGCCAGCGTCCGACCTGGGCCGTGCGGCGGCTTCGCTCGATGCCCTGTCGCCGCTTAAGGTACTTGCCCGCGGCTATTCCATCGCGTACAGCGATGACGGTGTGGCTACGAGCGCCAAGACCTTTACGCCGGGCGACGCCATCCGCGTGCGCATGGCGGACGGCAACGTGTCGGCAACCGTCAACGCGGTCGAGTAGATCGCGTTTCACAGTGATAGACCCTTAGGAAAGGAAATAGATATGGCAGAGAAGACCCCGGTCGAGCAGCTTACGTACAAGCAGGCCTCGCAGGAGCTGGAGCTCATCATCCGCAGCCTGGAGTCGGGCGATATGGAGCTTGAGCAGTCGCTCGAGAGCTATACCCGCGGCGTCGAGCTCCTCAAGAGCCTGCGCACCCGCCTGTCCGATGCCGAGCAGAAGGTCTCGGTGCTTCTTAAGGACGTCGACGGCAACGACGTGCTCGCCGACGGCGAAGCCGCCAACACCGACGACAACCTCTCGTTCTAGCCATCCCGACCAAATATAATTACCTTGGTCTGTGAGAAAGGAACCAACTATGTGCGATTGCATCTTCTGCAAAATTGCCAACCACGAGATCCCCTCGACCGTTGTCTATGAGGATGACCAGGTCATCGCCTTCGACGACCTCAATCCCCAGGCGCCGGTCCATACGCTCGTGATCCCCAAGAAGCATTACAGTGACATCGCCGACAACGTACCTGCCGAGACCATGGGCGCCATGGCTCACGCCATCCAGGAGGTCGCTAAGGCCAAGGGCTTGGAGGACGGTTTCCGCGTCATCTCCAACAAGGGCGTCAACGCCGGCCAGACCGTCATGCACTTCCACATGCACGTTCTCGGTGGCAAGAACCTGGGCGAGAACCTCATCTGAGGGCGCGTAGGCCGTCGACTTGGCTGCCTTTGGAGTAATCTATGCAGCTTTCTCAACTCGAATACCTTCAAGCTGTAGCGAACTATGGCGGCGTGCGCAAAGCAGCTCGCGCCGTTCACGTGAGTCCGCAGGCCGTTTCGTCGGCAATAAAAAAGTTGGAATCTGAGTATCAGATTGTTTTGCTCGACCGATCGGCGGGGGAGGCTGTTTTGTCTCCGGCGGGCAGAGAATTTGCGCGTCGTGCACGCGTGATCCTGGCGCAAGTCGACGATTTCAAAAAGTACGCTCAATCGGGGAACGGCGGCGTTTCGCCCGACGGCCATTTCCGTCTTTACGCCCCCTGTCTTCACGGGCGGGGGCTCCTTTTTTCCGAAAACTGGTATGACTCGTTTGAAAGCTCGCACCCTCAGATTCATCTTGATGTGTGGCATCAGCCAACGGCAACATGCTTTGAATCACTTATACTTGGAATTTCGGACGCGGCTATCTCGTTTGAGGAACCACGGGACAGCGTCCTTTCTTCAAAATATATGGGTGAAAAGGAGCTCAGGGTTCTTTCATGCCCAGCTGGTCATCAATCTGTTGACGCTATGACCATTCGTGAGTTACTGGGCGGCAGGCTCGCTGTTCCCATTAATTTGTCACCCTGTCTCAATGCAATCAATCAATGTCCCGAAGCTCAGCTGGTTAATTTCCGCTTTCGCGATGTCGAATACGGAAGCAGGGCGCAGGCTGAGTTTCTTCAAGCCGGGGGATTGATATTGAGTTTTTCTGGCTCTTCTCTCGCATCAGATGGATTGGAAGTGAGCGAGTGCTCTATTGAAGGCTCGCATGACGTAGCCTTGCCCATCTACTTTTGCTATCGACAAAATGCCTGGACCGATCGACACCAGACGGTATTTCTTCACCTATTGCGTCATCTTGCTTCGTGAGGCCATTTGGCCTCGTGTTGTCAAGTGAATGTTGACGCCTTGTAACACATGACTGACGGCTTTGCCCTCATGCTTTTCCAAGATTCCGATTCAGATTGTTGACTCTTGGAGGGCGGAGCATGAAAAACCGTACGGTTTTGCTTTATATGACGTTCGTTTTTCTGTCGAACTTCAGCACCATTTTGTATTTTCTGACGGTTTACCTTGAATTCGTCGGATTCTCGATAGTGGCGATTTCTAGCATGATGATTGCATATCAAGTGAGCAAGTTCATCCTCGAAGTTCCCACTGGCTATATTGCTGATAGGTTTGGACGAAAGACAAGCGGTCTCGTTGGCGTCGTGGGGATGCTTGGATACTACGCCGCCCTGCTTCTCGTCCGTTCCCCTCTGCTTTTAATCGGTGCGTTCGCTCTCAAAGGTTATGCCGTTGCATGTCTGAGCGGATCCATAGAAGCGATTTACATTGACAGCGTCTCTCGGGACCAGCTCGTAAGACTTAATGTCGTTGAGCGATTTGTTTTCTATGCCTCTTATGCCATCTCCGCTTGCGTGGGCGGTTTCATTTCGTCCGCTGGCGCGTATCTCGTTGGGCTTTCGGTCGATATCATCACAATGGCGCTGACATTGGTTGTCGTTGTCTGTATTCCTGAGGTGAGAAGAGGGGACACTGCGGCGACACCTGAACGTGGAATTAGCCCGAAGATGATCGGTGCCGCTATTGCGTGTAACGGAATTCTTCGTTCAGCGTTCATCATGGACTGTTCTCAGGCATTTGCCTTCGTCGCCCTGGAAGACTTTTTCTCACTGTTGCTTGCGGGTCGCGGAATGAATGCCGTCGCTTCGGGTGTGATCATTGCGGTCCAGCTCCTTGCCTCGGCCTCCATGGGGCTTATTGTGCCCAGTGTGATTGCTCATGTCGACAAGGGCCGTTTTGCGCGTATTTGCGGCATCGTGCGCCTTTCCCTGACTGCTCTGTTTTTGATTCCCTTTACTCCGGTCTATTTGCTGCCCGTGTTCTATGTACTGCAGACGGTCGCTTACTCGTTATTTGCGCCAATTAAATACTCAATTTTTCAAAATGCTGTCGATTCTTCGATGCGCTGTTCACTGATTTCGGTCCAAAGCCAGATGGTGGCGGTGGGTGCTATCCTTTTCTATCTGTTCAATGCTGCGTTGAGCAGCATCGCGGGCATTCGAGTCATATTGCTTGTAGCGCTCGGGATATCTTCTTTGGTGTATATCCCCGCGCTCTTTCGTCTTACAAGTCAAAGGCCATGAGTATTTGGGCACCGATAACTTATATATCAACGCAATAAACCCGAGCGCGAGGGCGTTTGGGTTTATTATTGAAGCGTATGTAACCTGGCGGCGCCACACCGCCTGTTAGTAGGGAGACACATGAACGTTCTGGTCGTCAACGCGGGATCTTCGACCCTTAAGTATCAGGTCATCGATACCAAGTCCCACAAGGTGTCCGCAAAGGGCTCCTGCGAGCGCGTCTGCTTTACCGGCGGTACCTTCACCCACGCTGCTAACGGTTCCAAGAAGGTGACCGAGAACATCGAGTTCCCCGACCACAAGGTCGCCATCGAGGTCGTCCTGAAGGACCTCGAGGCCAACGGCGTCAAGATCGAGGGCATCGGCCATCGCATCGTTCAGGGCGGTTGGTACTTTGGCGATTCCTCCCTCGTCGACGAGGACGTTCTCGCCAAGATCCGCGAGGTCGCCCCGCTGGCGCCGCTCCACAACAACCCCGAGGCCAACGTTATCGAGTACTGCCTGGAGCAGTATCCCGACCTGCCCAACGTCACGGTCTATGACACCGCTTTCCACTTCAACATGCCCGAGGTCGCCAAGACTTACGCTCTGCCCAAGGACGTTTGCGACAAGCTGCACATCCGTAAGTACGGCGCCCACGGCACCAGCTACCGTTACATCTCCAAAAAGGTCGCCGAGATGACCAACGGCGAGGCCCGCAAGGTCGTCGTGTGCCATATCGGCTCCGGCGCTTCCCTGTGCGCTATCGAGGACGGCAAGTGCATGGACACCACCATGGGCCTCACCCCGCTCGACGGCGTCATGATGGGCACCCGCTGCGGCTCCATCGACCCGGCTACCGTGTGTTACCTGCAGCGCGAGGGCGGCTACACCTTCGACGAGGTCGATGAGATGATGAACAAGAAGTCCGGCCTTTTGGCTGTGACCGGTGGCAAGACCAATGACTGCCGCAACGTCGAGGAGCTCGCCGCCGCTGGTGACCCCGAGGCTCAGCTCGCTTTCGACATGTTTGTCTACAAGATTGCCGCCAAGGCTGCCGAGATGGCTACTTCCATGTGCGGTATGGACACCCTGGTCTTTACCGCCGGCATCGGCGAGCACGCTCCGGCTGTCCGCGCTGGCGTGGCCGACCGTCTGGCCTTTATGGGCGTCAAGATGGACCATGCCCGCAACGCCCTGCGCGGCGACGGCGCTTGGTGCCTGTCCGCCAAGGATTCCAAGGTCAAGATTTTCGTCATCCCCACGGACGAGGAGTTCATGATCGCTTCCGACGTCGAGCGCATCGTCAACGGCAAGTAATTGCAAGAGGGGAGGGGCTGGACGACCGAGCGCCGTTCGGCCCCTCTTTTGCGCTCGTTGGGCGATATGCTGATAGCTATTTATCAAGATATGATAACTTCTTATTAAAATGCGGCCGCCTTAAGGGGTCTGCGTCGACCGTATTGCACTGCAAAGGAGTCTCATGAACGTACTTGTTGTCAACGCCGGCAGCTCAAGCCTTAAATATCAGCTTTTGGATACCGATACCCGCGAGGTTTTCGCCAAGGGCAACTGCGAACGTATCGGTTCGGACATGGGCATCTTTGGCCACTCCGAGAACGGTGGCGCCAAGCAGACCGAGGAGGTCCCTTTCCCCGATCATCGCTCTGCTATCGCTCGCGTGCTCGAGGAGCTCGAGAAGACCGACTTTACGATTGATGGCATTGGTCATCGTATCGTTCAGGGCGGCTGGCACTTCGATGATTCCGCAGTTGTTGACGACGAAGTTATGGCCAAGATTCTCGAGGTGGCCCCGCTCGCCCCGCTGCACAACTACGGCGAGGCCGCGGCGATTGAGTATTGCCGTGAGAAGTATCCGGAGCTGCCCAACGTGGCGGTCTTCGACACCTCGTTCCACATGACCATGCCCGAGGTCGCCTATACCTACGCGCTGCCCAAGGACGTGTGCGACAAGTACCACGTGCGCAAGTACGGCGCCCACGGCACGAGCCACCGCTATGAGTGGATGATGGCCAAGGAGATCCTGGGTTCGCGCTGCCACCGTCTGCTTTCGTGCCATTTGGGTAACGGTGCTTCGCTCGCTGCTATCGAGGACGGCGTGTGCCGCGACACCACGATGGGCCTCACGCCGCTCGACGGCCTGATGATGGGCACCCGTTGTGGTTCCATTGACCCCGCTACCGTGTGCTACCTCCAGCGCGAGGGTGGCTACAGCTACCAGGAAGTCGATGACATGATGAACAAGCAGTCTGGTCTGCTTGCCATCTCGGGTATCTCCAACGACGCCCGCGACATCCGCACGCGCGCCTCCGAGGGCGACGAGCGCTGCCTGCTCGCCTTCGATATGTTCGCATACAAGGCCATGCAGCAGGCCGGTTCCATGATCGCTTCCATGGCGGGCGTGGACACCATCACCTTTACCGCCGGCATCGGCGAGAACGATTGGTCGATCCGCAAGGCCTTCTGCGACTGCTTTGAGTGGCTGGGCGTACGCATCGACAACAACAAGAACCGCGAGGCCGTGGGCAACGGCCCGCAGGTCATCAGCGCTGCCGGTTCCGCCGTCACGGTCATGGTCATCCCCACCGACGAGGAATACATGATCGCCCTCGACGTCGAGCGTCTGACCAAGAACAACTAACGCGCGCATTTGCAAGTAAACGAAAGGCCTCCAAAGCAACAGCTCCGGAGGCCTTTTTGCTAGCAGGCGGAAATACCAGTCCCAAAGTGACCATCGCCAGTAACGCCTGCACTCCCAGCAACGGCACCCGGCCATCCAGATCTTCAGCCTCAGCTCGTAGCCAAGCCGCCGTCCACTCCAGATACCCTGACTGCCACGTGACGGCAGGGACCCTACAGGGTAAAGCTCTGAAAATATTCCGCAGGACGGAGGAAGCCCCCGCCGCACGTAGTGCGCAGCGGGGGCTTCCGACATGTCCGAGGACGTTTTCAGAGCTTTACCCTGTAGGGTCCCGAGGGGATATGTTCGCTACTCAGCCATCTGAGCCTGGACGGCGGTGATGGCCACGACACCCACGATGTCGTCGGCAGAGCAGCCGCGCGAAAGGTCGTTGACCGGCTTGGCGATGCCCTGCAGGATGGGGCCGTAGGCGTCGGCGCCGGCGAAGCGCTGGACCAGCTTGTAGCCGATGTTGCCGGCCTCGAGGTCGGGGAACACGAGCACGTTGGCCTTGCCGGCAACGGAGGAGCCGGGGGCCTTGAGCTGGGCGACGGTGGGGACGATGGCGGCATCGAGCTGCAGGTCGCCGTCGATGGCGAGCTCGGGAGCCTTCTCCTTGCAGAACTTCACGGCCTCTTGGACCTTCTTGGCGACCTCGCCGCCGGCGGAGCCCATGGTGGAGTAGGAGAGCATGGCCACGTGCGGCTCAACGTTGCCCATGAAGGTGGACCAGGAGTGAGCGGAGGCGATGGCGATCTCGGAGAGCTCGTCGGAGGACGGGTTGATGTTGAGGCCGCAGTCGGCGAAGATCAGCGTGCCGTCGGTGCCGAACTGCGGGGTGTCGGTGCACATCACGAAGAAGGCCGAGACCAGCTTGGTGCCCGGGGCGGTCTTGAGGATCTGAAGCGCAGGGCGCAGGGTGTCGGCGGTGGAGTGGCAGGCGCCGGAGACCAGGCCGTCGGCGTCGCCCATCTTGACCATCATGGTGCCAAAGTAGGTGGCGTCCATCACCTGGGCGCGAGCCTGCTCGATGGTAACGCCCTTCTTGGCGCGGAGCTCGGCAAACTTCTGCGCGTACTCCTCGTGCTTCTCGGCGTTGCGCGGGTCGATGACGGTAGCGCCGGGAACGTTGATCTCGTCGGGGTTGCCCAGGATGACGATCTTTGCCAGGCCCTCCTCGATGATCTTGGTGGCCGCGACGATGGTGCGCGGATCCTCGCCCTCGGGCAGGACGATCGTCTTAAGGTCGGCCTTGGCGGCAGACTTCATACGGTTAAGGAAATCGCTCATGTTACTCCTTACAAGCGTTTCGCTAAGCTCCAGGCGCCCGGCTGTTCACGAATAAACCCGCTGCTAGCGGGTTTACCTTTCAATTATGTACGCCGCGGTGCTTGAGCTTTCCTTGTGTGGCAAGCTCATTATAGGACGCATTAGCGCTATAATCGCTCTGATAAATATGTCTCGAAGAATGTTCGAGAAAAGCCCAGCTAACGAGCCCGTGGCTTTTGACAAGGAGTATCGATGCAGATTACCTCAGGCCTGCCTGAAGGCTTTAACGCCGGCGCGTACGACATGATTGTCGTCGGCGCTGGATATGCCGGTGCCGTTTGCGCCCGCCGTCTTGCCGAGACCATCGGCTATCGTGTTGCCGTTTTGGAGCGCCGTAGCCACATTGCGGGCAATGCCTATGACTGCACTGACGAGGCCGGAATCCTGATCCACGAGTACGGTCCGCATATCTATCACACCTTTAACGAGCGCGTGCACAATTTCCTGTCGCGCTTTACCAAGTGGACGGATTATCAGCACAAGGTGCTCGCCAACATCAACGGTACCCTTATGCCCGTGCCCTTCAACCATGCGAGTCTCAAGCTCGCCTTTGGTGACGAGCGCGGCGAGGAGCTGTATCAGAAGCTCGTGGAGACCTTTGGCAAGGATGTCAAGGTGCCCATTATGGAGCTGCGTAAGAAGAACGACCCCGACTTGGCCGAGGTCGCCGATTACGTCTACGAGAACGTCTTTTTGCATTACACCATGAAGCAGTGGGGCCAGACGCCCGACCAGATCGACCCCTCGATCACCGGCCGCGTTCCCGTCTTTGTGGGCGATGATGACCGCTACTTCCCGCAAGCTCCCTTCCAGGGCATGCCGCAGGACGGCTATACCGCACTGTTCGAGCACATGCTCGACCACGA
Source organism: uncultured bacterium (assembly GCA_905214425.1). Classification (GTDB taxonomy): domain Bacteria; phylum Actinomycetota; class Coriobacteriia; order Coriobacteriales; family Coriobacteriaceae; genus Collinsella. Next base: position 144,377 of record CAJMLY010000003.1, on the reverse strand, counting down.
TCTGATTGATGTGTTCTGCGACGTGGACGCCCGCGACCTCTTCGAGATTGACGAGACCACCGTCAAGATCGACGGCAAGGTCTATGGCGGCGAGATCGTCTATACCGGTCCGCTCGATGAGCTGTTCAACCTCGACCTGGGCGCCCTGCCGTACCGTACGCTCGACATGAAGTTCGAGACGCTCGATATGGATCAGTTCCAGCCCGTGGGCACCGTCAACTACACCACGAGCGAGGACTACACGCGCATTACCGAGTTCAAGAACATGACTGGTCAGGTCCTGCCCGGCAAGACCACCATCATGAAGGAGTACTCCAAGGCCTATACGCCCGGCTCGGACGAGACGCCCTATTACGCCATTCTTGAGCCCGAGAACCGTGAGCTCTATGAGCGCTATCTTGAGCGCGTCCAGAACCTGACGAACTTCCACCCGGTGGGTCGTCTGGCCGAGTATCGTTACTACGATATGGACGCCGTGACCAATTCCGCCCTCGATCTTTCGGATGAGATTATCGCCTGCCATGCATAAAGTCATAACATTCGGTATTCCCTCGTATAACGCCGCCAAGGACATGGACCATTGCATCACCTCCATCTTGGAGGGGAGCAATTACGCCACCGATATCGAGATTATCGTGGTGGACGACGGCTCCAAGGACGAGACGGCCGCCAAGGCCGACGAGTGGGAGGCCCGTTATCCTGGAATCATCCGCGCGGTGCACCAGGAGAATGGCGGTCACGGTATTGCCGTCCTTTCGGGTCTGCGCGAGGCGCAGGGCACCTACTACAAGGTTGTCGACTCGGACGACTGGCTTGACGGCGCTGCCCTTTCGACCATGCTGTCGATTCTGCGTGGCTTTGAGGAGCGCGACCAGCGCGTTGACCTGTTTATCTCGAACTACGTGTACGAGAAGGTTTACGAGGGCACGCATACCGCTATTGGCTACAAATTTGCCCTGCCGCGCAAAAAGATCTTTTCCTGGGATCAGATCGGTCATTTCCGCCTGGACCAGAACCTACTCATGCACAGCCTGTGCTATCGCACGGATGTGCTGCGCGAGTCCAACCTTCCCATGCCGCCGCACACGTTCTATGTGGACAACATCTACGCCTACGTGCCGCTGCCGCGTTGCAAGACCATGTACTACGCCGACATCGACCTCTACCGCTACTTTATCGGTCGCGAAGGTCAGAGCGTCAACGAGGCAACGATGGTCAAGCGTCTGGACCAGCAGTTCCGTGTTACGCGTATCATGATGGAGTCGTACCACCTGCACAGCGATGTCGAGTCGTCGCGCCTGCGTTCGTACATGATGGGCTACTTCACCATGATGATGGCGATCTGCTCGGTGCTCACCAAGCTTTCTGAGGAAGATTGCGCCGACGAGCGCCTAAAGACGCTGTGGAATGATTTGAAGGCCTACGACGAGCGCATGTATCGTCGTGCCCGCTACGGCGTGGTCGGGTTCTTCACCAATCTGCGCGGACGGGCCGGAGACAAAACCACACTCGGCCTATACCGTCTTGCCTCAAAGATCTTCAAATTCAACTAGCTGCTGAGTAATCGCTGCTGATAGGTTGACTGGGCCCCTTGGCCTTTAGTTTGCTACTGCGAACAGTCCTGCTCGCACGGAAAGCACATTAAGTGCTTTCCGGCTCGTGCGGAACTTGTATCAAACTAAAGGCCAAGGGGCCTCTGCTATAAGAATCGATTGTCAGGTTATTTGAATTTGAAGATCTTCGACGAGCGGTACACAGGGGCCTGGGCTGAAAAGAATCTGGTTGGTAGGTTGCCCGGTGGGGCTTGGTTATGTTTGTCGCGAGTTCCGCACGAGCCGAAGAGCACTTAATGTGCTCTTCGTGCGAGCCAGGACTGTAGAGCAGCAAACACAACCAAGCCCCACCGGGCAACCGGTCAGGTTAGGCTACTTCGCGGCGCCGGGGATGCCGTGGGAGGTTTTGGCGTTTTTTGCTCCGTTTACGATGGCGGTTTGCAAAGCCCTTACGGCGAGCATGCCCAGCAGGTCTAGGGGAACGGCGGCGCTTGCCTGGGCGCCTAGTTTGCCGCTGGCGAGGGTGTAGATGGTGTCGCCGTCGTTGGTGGTGTGCGTGGGGCGGATGGCGTGCGCGTAGGCGTCTGCGGCCATCTGGGAGACCTTGGTGGCCTGGGCCTTAGTGAGTTCCACGTTGGTGACGATGCAGCTGATGGTGGTGTTGGTGCGGTCGAGCGGCATCTGCATGGATCCGGCGGCGGCAAAGGCTGCGAGTTCCATGTCGATAATCTGGTCGCTATCGGCTGCGGCGCGCATGCCGGCGACCCACTCGCCGGTGAAGGGGTCGACGACGTTGCCACAGGCGTTGACCGAGACCACGGCACCCACCTTAACAGGGCCGAGTGCCACGGCGGCAGCTCCAAGGCCGGCCTTCATGCAGGTGGCGGGGCCCATGAGCTTGCCCACGGTAGCGCCCGTGCCGGCGCCCACGTTGCCCTGCTCGAGCGTGGTGGGAGTGTTGTCGAGCGCCTCGCGCACGGCGGAGATGCCAGCCTCAATGTCGGGGCGTACGGTGGGGTCGCCAAGGGCGAGGTCGAAGATGCAGCTGGAGCACACGATGGGCACCTGCGTGGGGCCGACGGGAAGGCCGATACCGCGGCTCTCGAGCTCGCGGGCGACGCCGCTTGCGGCCTCCAGACCAAAGGCCGATCCGCCCGAAAGGCAGACGGCGTGGACCTTGTCCACGGTGTTCTCGGGACGCAGCAGGTCGGTCTCGCGCGATGCCGGTGCACCGCCGCGAACGTCAACACCGCCGGTGGCGCCCTCGGGTGCCACGATTACGGTGCAACCGGTGCCGGCCTCCTCGTCCGTATAGTTGCCAAAGCAAAAGCCATCGACATCGCAAACGTCAATGGCCTCGAGCAGTGTATCCATGTTTAACTCCTATCGGTTTTCCGCCGCGCCTTGCGCCCGGTCGGGATCCGTACGGTACGCCAAAATTGTAGGCGCTGGGGAATACCCAGCGCCAGATGCAATTACGAGAGTTTTTGAATCGCGCGCGCGACGCGGGCGATGGGTAGGCCCACCACGTTATAGAAGTCGCCCGAAATATCGTGCACGAGCATGCGTCCGCCTGTGCCCTGAATGCCGTAGGCGCCGGCCTTGTCCATGGGCTCACCCGAGGCGACGTAGTGCTCAATCTGCTCGTCGGTGAGCTCGTAGAACGTCACGTCGGTCACATCGACAAAGGACAGGCTCTCGGCGGCATGCGGGGCGGCCGTGTCGCCTGCCTTAACGATGCAGACGCCGGTTGCGACCTGGTGCGTGCGGCCCGAAAGCTCACGGAGCATGGTGCGCGCCTCGTCCTCGGTTGCCGGCTTGCCCAGAATCTTGCCGTCAAAGGTGACGATGGTGTCGGCCGCGACCGTTAGCTCATTGGGCTCGGCATGTTCGGCGGCAACGGCGGCGGCTTTTGCGCGTGCTAAGCGTTCAACGAGCGTAAGCGGGGCCTCGCCATCAAACGGCGTTTCGTCGATATCGGCAGGAATGATGCGAATGTCATAGTCCGCCTCGCGCATCAACTCGATGCGGCGCGGTGATTGCGAAGCCAAAATCATAGTTGGATGCCCTCGGCGACCTTCTCGACGGCCTTGTCGCCGGCGAGCGTGCGCAGCAGCTCCAATGCAAAGGGGAGTGACTGTGCCATGCCGCTGGCAGTGATGATGTTGCCGTCTTGCGTGACCTTCTCGCCGGTATAGGCGCCTTTGGGGAAGCTTTTCTCAAAGCCAGGGAAGCACGTGGCGTGGCGCCCCTCGAGCAGGTCGAGCTCGCCCAGGATAAACGGGGCGGCGCAGATGGCGGCGACGTGCTTGGTCGCGGCGAACTCGCAGACCACGTCGCAGACGCGCTGATCGGCGCGCAGGTTGGTGGCACCGGGTAGGCCGCCGGGCAGCACGACGCAGTCATACTCGTCAAAGTCGATCTCGTCAAAGAGCGCATCGCAGGTCACGGGAATCTGCAGCGAGCTCACGACCTCGCGGGTGGGCATGATCGAGACGAGCGTGGCACGCACGCCGCCGCGACGCATGACATCGACCATGGTCAAGCATTCAATAGTTTCAAAGCCATCGGCGGCGAGAACGGCAACGCTGGGCATGAGGGTTCCTTTCATAGGCGGCATACATTTAGCCGTCTTATACCCCGAAGACCTCCGCTTGCCACGCTCGATTTCCCAATGTTTAAAAAGGGACGGGGCTATTTTAGCTACCCTCACCCATCCTCAACAATCTCAATCTGTAACATCTAGACCCACTTTTGACCCCTAACTGTTACAGATCAAGACAAACGGAAACCGCCCCGACAAAACGTCTAAATCTGTAACATCTACGGACCAAAACCGGGTCTTACTGTTACAGATCGAGACAGTCCCCAACAGCACCGCCCCGTTCGGGGAAACGACCGCTACAGGTACGGCGGGCAGAGGCTCACTTTTTTCTTCGGTTTTTCTTGACGGAATCTCACCTGTTGTAGTACTTTGTCCCAGTCTAAAAACGCGTGGACTTTTCTGGGCGCTAGCCACCTTTTTGCCACGCAACCGAGCAGTCGGTTGCGTGGCTTTTTTCGTCTTGGCAGCAGGTACCACATGCACCGCCAGAAGACCGCACGAGCCCACCTTCCGACTGCAGGGAACAGACGCACGAGACGTGCATCTGCAAGACAGCAGACGGAAGGGAGCCTAATGGCAGAAACAAACACAATCAAGCAACAGACCGCCGAGGCGGGAGCCGCGGGCGCGGGGCAGGTCAAGGCGGCGCTCCAGGTCTTTGCGGGCGGCGCCTGCTACGGCGCGATGGCCACGACCTACAAGCTCGCCTACGCCGCGGGCTTCACCTCAGCGCAGGTGGTGGCGAGCCAGGCGTGGTTCGGCTGCCTCTTCTTCGCCCTCGCCACGCTCGCAGGGCACGCACTCGGGCACCGCTGGCAGCGCGTGGGCTGGAAGCTCGCCCTCAAGCTCATGGGCCTGGGAGCCCTCACCTGCCTCACCTCAATCCTCTACTGCTACGCCATGAGCGTGCTGCCCGCCCCGGTGGCGCTCACGCTCCTCTTCCAGTTCACGTGGCTGGGGCTCGTGTGGCAGACCGTCATGACGCGCCGGCCGCCGAGGCTCCTCCAAGTGGCCTCCGCCCTGGTCATCGTCTTCGGAACGGTGTTCGCCAGCGGCGTCTACAAGACCGGCATCACCGGGTACGACCCCGTGGCCCTGCTCTGCGCGCTGGGGGCGGCCGTGTCCTGCTCCCTCTTTGTCACCCTCTCCGGCAAGGTCGAGGCCCCCTGCTCGTCCGAGCAGCGTGGCGTCATCGTATGCGCGGGCTCCGTGGTCATGTCGCTCACGGTGTGCCCGGACTACGTCGTCTCGGGCGTCCTCGCCCAGGGCATCCTGCCCTTTGCCGTCATCGCCGGCTTCTTTGGCATGCTCTGCCCGGTCCTGCTCTTCGGCATGGGCTCTCCGCACCTGCCCGCGGGCCTGTCCACCGTCATGGCCGCCGCGGAACTCCCCGCCGGCCTGCTCATCGCCATGATCGTCCTCGGCGAGCCGCTCGGCGTCGTCGAGTGGCTGGGCGTCGCCATCATCCTCGCCGGCGTGTGCCTGGCACAGGTCCCTTCCCTGCTTGGAGGCCGGGAGGCACGTCGCGCCGCCGCAGGACAAGCCGTCAGCTAGTCACCCCTTCACAGGCGGCCCGCGCGCATCAGGGAAAGGGCCACGGGCCAGGCGCGCGAGGCCGCAAGGACGTTATAAAGCGTCCCCCGCAGAGATGGGGGCGCCAGAGAGAAGGAGGCACCATGCCATTTCCAAAAGGGTTCCTTTGGGGAGGAGCCACCGCCGCCAACCAATGCGAGGGAGGTTATGACGAGGGCGGCCGCGGCCTTGCCAACGTCGACGTCATCCCACACGGGCCGGAGCGCAACGACGTAAGCCGCGGCCTGAGGCGCATGCTCGACTTTGAGCCCGGGTACTACTACCCGGCCCAGACGGGCATCGACTTCTACCACCACTACCGCGAGGACATAGCCCTCTTCGCGGAGATGGGCTTTAAGGTCTTTCGCCTCTCCATCGCCTGGAGCCGCATCTTCCCCAATGGCGACGAGGAGGAACCCAACGAGGCCGGGCTCGCTTTCTACGAGGACGTGTTCCGCTGCTGCCGTGAGCACGGGATCGAGCCCCTCGTGACCATCACGCACTTCGACTGCCCCATCCACCTCGTCAAGAAGTACGGCGCCTGGCGAAACCGCACCCTTATTGAGCTCTACAAGCGGCTCGTGACGGTGCTCTTCAACCGCTACCGCGGCCTCGTGCGCTGGTGGATCACGTTCAACGAGATGAACATGATCTTGCACCGTCCCTTCATGGGTGCCGGCATCGTCCTCGAGCCCGGGGAGAATGCCCGCGAGGCCGAGTACCGCGCCGCGCACAACGAGCTCGTGGCGAGCGCCTGGGCCACCAAGATCGCCCACGAGGTCGATCCGGAGAACAAGGTGGGCTGCATGCTCGCCGCGGGAAGCTACTACCCCTACTCCTGTCGTCCCGAGGACGTTCGCGCGGCGCAGGTCAAGAACCAGGAGGACCTCTTCTTCGTGGACGTGCAGGCGCGCGGTCGCTACCCCGGCTACGCGCTCAAGATGCTCGAGCGCGAGGGCATCGACGTGGGCATGACCGCCGAGGACGAGCGCATCCTTGCGGAGAACACCGTCGACTTCATCTCGTTTAGCTACTACTCCTCACGCTGCACCGCGGGCGACCCCGACTCCGTGGGCGGCGTCGCCGAGGGCAACGCCTTCGCCGGCGTGGAGAACCCCTACGTGCGCACGAGCGACTGGGGCTGGGTCATCGACCCGCTGGGATTCCGCATCACGATCAACGACCTCTGGGACCGCTACCAGAAGCCGCTCTTTGTGGTGGAGAACGGCCTCGGCGCCTATGACGAGGTGCTTCCCGACGGCACGATCGAGGACGACTACCGCATCGCCTACCTGCGCGAGCACATCGAGGCCATGCGCGACGCCATCGAGCAGGACGGCGTCGAGATGCTCGGCTACACCACCTGGGGGCCGATCGACCTCGTGAGCGCGGGCTCCGGCGAGATGGAGAAGCGCTACGGCTTCATCTACGTGGACCGCGACAACCTGGGCAACGGCACGCTCGAGCGCAGGCGCAAGAAGAGCTTCTACTGGTATCAACGGGCCATCGCCACCAACGGAGGCGACCTGGGCTAGCCGCCCGGGCAATATCACTAAGGAGAAAATAATGGCTGAAAAATACGACGATCTGGCCAGATCCATACTCGAGAACGTAGGCGGCGCCGAGAACGTCGCCAGCGTCGCGCACTGCATCACGCGCGTGCGCTTCAAGCTCAAGGACGAGTCCCGCGCCAACACGGCCAAGATCGAGGCCCTCAAGGGCGTCATCCAGGTCATCCAGGCCAACGGCCAGTACCAGGTGGTCGTGGGTAACATCGTCGAGGACGTCTACGACGCGGTCATGGAGGCCGGCAACTTCTCGAGCGGCGCAAGCGCCGACGACGAGCCCCAGGGCGATAAGACCGTTGCCTCCGTCATCATCGACCTCATCTCTGGCATCTTCCAGCCCATCCTGGGACCGCTTGCCGCCGCAGGCATCATGAAGGGACTGCTTGCCCTCATCACCTACTTCGTCCCGGCCTTTGCAAACGACGGCCTCTACACGCTGCTCTACACCGTGGCTGACGGCTTCTTCTACTTCCTTCCCGTCGCCCTGGCGTTCAGTGCCGCGCGCAAGTTCCGCATGAACGAGTTCACTGGCGTGGCAATCGGTGTGGCGCTCCTCTACCCGACGATGGTCGCCCTGACCTCGGGCGAGGCGCTCGGCAGCATCGATCTCGGCGTGGCTGGCACGTTCTCGTGGTACGCCACCGCCCTCGGGGTTCCCATCATCATGCCCGTGTCCGGCTACGTGAGCTCGGTGATCCCCGTCCTTCTCATGGTGTGGTTCGGCTCTATCCTTGAGCGCTGGCTCAAGAGCTGGATGCCGACTGCGCTCAAGATGTTCCTCGTTCCGCTCGCCACGATGACGGTCTCCATCGACTTGGGCTACCTCGTCATCGGCCCGGTGGCCACCCTCATCACCAACCTGCTGAGCGCGGCGTTCTCGTTCATCTTCCAGCTCCCCGTGGTTGGTTCCGTCTTGGGCAGCGCCCTGGTCGGCGGACTGTGGATGTGCCTCGTCATCTTTGGCTTCCACTGGAGCCTCATCCCCATCTCCATCATGAACCTGAACACCCTCGGCCACGACAGCGTGCTCGCCGCCACCATCGGCCACGGGTTCGCGCTCGGAGCGGTCATCTTTGCCATGTACCTCAGAAACAAGGACGAGCGCTTCCGCGGCATCGCCCTTCCCGCGATGATCTCCGCCTTCTTCTTCGGCGTCACCGAGCCTGGCATCTACGGCATCGCCCTGCCCAACAAGCGCGCGTTCGTCGTGGCATGCCTGAGCTCCGCCGTGGGCGGCGCCATCGTGGGAATGACGGGCGCCCTCATGTACATCTCGGGCGGCCTTGGCGTCTTCAACCTGCTCAACTTCATCGACGGGACTCCTGGTGGCGCCGGGATCTCCCACATGATCTTCGCGATCATCGCCTCACTCGTCTCTGCCGTCCTGGCCTTTGTTATCGAGTTCATCACCTACCGACCCAACGACGACGAGGAAGGCGCCCGCTAGCTTGCGCCCTTTTCGACCAGCTCTATGTAATTGAGGAGCAGTTGAGGTGGGCGAGGGCCGAGGTCGGTCGAGGCGGCCGCCCCGTGTCCGGGACAACCTGCCAGAAGGCGTTTAGCTTTCTCGGGCGGCGCTGAAATGAACTGCCCCCGAAACTTAGACGGGTCAATTAGCGGCCTATGCCGCACATGGGGACTGATTCCGGAACTCCTCCGGGGTCAGTCCCTTTTGCTTAACCTGTCTCCTCTTGTTCCAGTGGACGGTATAGGCTTCGAGGTCCCGCTTGAACTCCTCGAAGCTCCGCCACGTCCGGTTCCTGTAGAATTCGTCCTTCAGGTGCCCGGGCAGCAGCTCCGTCGCATGAGCTTGCCCTCGCACGCCGCCGGCTCCGGCCGAGTCCGGGCACCCTTCGGCCTCCCGCCGGCCTTCGGCGCGCCCGTACCCCCTGTCGCAAAGCTCTGCTGCATGCAAGAGTCCTCAGCGTGGCGTCGTGCCTGACTCTCCCGTCCATAAAGAAGCCCCCATTTCTAATGTTGAAGAAATGAGGGGCGCTTCAATTTCGGGACGGGGATTAAATAATCATTCGGAGCAAATTTATTTTTATCCCCGTCTCAGAAAAATCATCGGGCGTGGTCTTGGGCAAACAGTCTAGTTGCGCCTAAGGTGGACGACGGTCTCGCAGTGGAAGGTTTGTGGGAACAGGTCGACTGGCGTGATCTTTACGGGGGAGAAGGTGCCTTCTTCGACAAAGCGTTTGAGATCGCGCGCCAGGGTGGCCGGGTCGCAGCTCACGTAGGCGACATCGCGAGCACTCGTGCTGGCGATAAGGTCGATCGCTTCGGGGGCGAGGCCTGCGCGCGGCGGGTCGACCACCAAGACGTCGGCATCCTGGTCGGGGAACTCGCGCACTGCGTCTCCGCCAATGACGTCGACGTTATCAAGCTTGTTGATCTCCAGGTTACGGCGCAGGTCGCGCACGGCGGGGCCGTAGGCCTCGACGGCGGCGACAAAGTCGCAGCGGCGGGCGAGCGGCAGGGTAAAGGTGCCGGCACCGCAGTACAGGTCCACGGCAAGCTCGTCTTCCTGCGGGTCGAGCGCTTCCATGACAAGATCGATCAGAATCTCGGCACCCTTGGTGTTAACCTGGAAAAAAGACGGGGCAGACAAGCGCATCTGGCCGTCGGCGATGTTCTCGGTCCACGAGCCCTCTCCAGCGAGCATCTCTACTTTGGAAACGCGGCGGGCCTTTTTCTCGCCCTTGCTCATGACGCGCACCACGCTCGTGGGGCGCGCAGCGTCCGCCAGCACGCGGGAGACCTGCGAGCGCGGAAAAGAGCCTGTGGGCGTCCAGAGTGCGACCTCGAGTGCCTTGGTGCGGCGCGATGCGCGAATGCCCACGCGTTCGAGCCCCAAGTCATGGCTGCCGCTTAGATAGTTGAGTGCGCCGACGACCGATTTGAGCGCCTTCGGGAAGCGCTTATCGAACAGCGGGCACGAATCGACGGTCACGATTTTGCTGGGGTCGACACCGTGCATGCCAAGGCGAACGCGACCGTTGACGACGGTCGGTTCGAGCTCGATTTTATTGCGGTAGCCCCAGTCGTCCTTGGTGTGGCGGATGGGCTGTATCAGCTCATCGACCTGCTCAGGAGCGAACTTGCCGATGCGCTCGAGCGTGGAGCGCAGGTTTTGCTCCTTGGCGGCGAGCTGTGCCGTGCGTGAGAGATTGCCCCACGAGCAGCCGCCGCAAATGCCCACGAAGGGGCAGGGAGGCTGAATGCGATCGGGGCTTGGCTCCAGAATCTCGGTGGTGCGGGCGCGCATGAACGACTTGCCGTCCTGTACGACCTCGGCCTCGACGGTGTCGCCTGCCACGGCGCCCTGCACAAAGACGGCCTTGCCGTTGTCGGCATGCGCCAGCCCGTCGGCGCCGTACGTCATCGATTCTATGGTGAGCTTCATATCCCTGCCTGTCATTCGCGTTGTTGTCCGCACCATGGTAGCAGGGAAAAGCGCCCCGCATCCGAGGCTTTCCTCAAATGCGGGGCGCTTCTACAAACGCCTATTTGGTCTTGCCGGTAATGAGCGTTTTAAGGCCTAGACCGATTAGGCCCAGACCCATGCGCACACGACCGGGGCGATGACGCTCGATGGCCTTGGTCGTGCCAGCGGGCTTCTTGCGATGGGCACTCGTCTCGGGCGCGGGCTTAGCTGCCTGCGGCTCGGGCTGAGGCGCAGGTGCAGGCTCGGGCTCAATGACGGTCGCCTGGACCTCTTGGACCTTGGGTGCTACCGGCTGCGGCTCGGGCTCGGGGGCAGGTTTCGCCTCAATGACGGGCTCGGGCGCGGCCTCGGCGTTGCGATAGGCGCGCTCCAGCAGGGCTTCCTGCGAGTTGAAGGGTTTCTCACCCTCTGCACGCTCCACGGGGACCCAGGTGCCGTCGCTCGTGAGGCTGCGGGCCTTCACGTTGTCCCGCAGCTGCATGCCCATGTACTCGTGCACTAGGGCGCGGCAGGTGGGGTCGAGCACGGGGAAGGCGATCTCCACGCGGTGCTCGGTGTTGCGCGTCATCATGTCTGCCGAGCTCAGGTAAATCATGTCCGAGTCCACGCCGAAAGCATAGACGCGCGCGTGCTCCAAAAAGCGTCCGACGATGGAGCGGACATGCACGTTCTCGGTCTTGCCCGGAACACCGGGCTTGAGGCACGAGATGCCGCGGATGATCATGTCCACGCGGACTCCAGCGCACGATGCCTCGGCGATCTTGTCGATGACCTCACGGTCGGTGAGCGAGTTGAGCTTAAAGAACACGCGGGCGGGCTCGCCGGCAAGGGCGCGCTGGATCTCGCGATCCAGGCCGCGCATGATGAGCGGCTTTAAGCCTACGGGCGCCACACCCAGGAAGCGGTAATCGCCGCGCAGATTGCCCAGCGACAGGTTGCGGAAGAACAGGTTGGCGTCCTCGCCGATGCCGGGGTGGGCGGTCATGAGCATAAAGTCGCTGTAGAGTTTGGCCGTCTTCTCGTTAAAGTTGCCGGTGCCCAGCAGCGTCAGGCGCGTTAGCGCCATGCCCTCGCGATAGGTGAGCTGGCAGATCTTGGAGTGGCATTTAAAGCCCTCGGAGCCGTAGATGACGGTGCAGCCGGCCTCTTCCAGGCGCTCGGCCCACTCGATGTTGTTCTGCTCGTCAAAGCGGGCACGGAGCTCCATGAGCACCGTGACCTCTTTGCCGTTCTCGGCGGCATCGATCAGCGACTCGCACAGACGGCTCTGCTTGGCCACGCGGTAGAGCGTGATGCGCAACGAGATGCACTCGGGGTCATAGGCGGCCTCGTGCACCAGGTCCAAGAACGGGTTCATGGCCTCATAGGGATAAAAGAGCAGCTTGTCGTGCTGCAGCACCTGTTCGCGGATGGAGCGGGTCATGTCGATGTTGGGGTTGGACTGCGGCCTAAACGGCGTAAAGAGCAGCTCGTTGCGCAGGTGCTCGGGAATCTTGCCCTCAATGCCAAAGACGTAGCCCAGATCAAGGGGGATATCGCAGGTAAAGACAGAGCGGCGCGAAAGCTCGAGCGCCTTGCGGATGGTCTTGAGCGTCGCCTTCTCGAGCGACCCCGAGACCGCGAGCACTACCGGTTGCAGACGCAGGCGCTTCTTAAGGATACGCTTCATGTGCTGGCGGTAGTCCTCTTCCTCTTCGACGCCCTCGCCGTCCGGATCGATGTCGGCGTTGCGGGTGACTCGGATGAGCGCGCGGTCGAGTGGCTTGTAGGAGCCAAAGCAGCTGTCCAGACAGGCGAGGATGACGTCCTCGAGCAAGATGTAGGAGTAGGTGCCGGTGGGCGAGGGGATCTCGACCACGCGGTTCATCGAGGCGGGAATCTCGATAAGGCCCAGCAGGCTCTCCTCGTCGGTGGCGCCGTCCAGACCACAGGCCAGATAGAGCGCGCCGTTGCGCAGGTTGGGGAAGGGGTGGCGCGGATCGATGACCAGCGGCGAGATGACCGGCGACACGTAGGCCTGGAAGTAGCGGGTTACGAAGGTGCGCTCCTCGGGCGTAAGCGAATCGATGCAGGCGCGGTGAACGCCCAAGGTGTCGAGCTTGCCCTCGATGCTCTTGAAGATGGACTCCCAACGGGTAAGGAGCCCGGGCATTTCGGCCATGACAGCATCGACCTGTTCGGAGGCGGTCATATTGCTCTTGTTGTCGACAGGTTGTTTTTTGAGTTCCGCCAGATCGGACAGGCCGCCCACGCGCACCATGAGAAACTCGTCGAGGTTAGACTCGAAAATCGACACGAACTTTAGACGCTCGAACAGCGGAACGGTCTCATCGAAGGCTTCGTCAAGCACGCGGTTGTCAAAGCGCAGCCAGCTAAGCTCTCGGTTTTGCGTGTACGAGAAGTCGCGCGGCGGCTTGCGCAGCTTTGCGGCGGCTTGCTTCTTTTCGATTTTGCTCGGCATATGCATCTGTCCGTTCAGTCCCCACGGGGGACGGTAGCCCAACACTATTCACTATTCTCTCAATTTAGTCGACCGCTGGCACGGACGTATCGCGTGAACGGTATCTTTACCTACTTCTTACGCTGACAAGTTATAGGACTGACGCCCTGCTCGTCTGCAAGCGGTCTATATCCTCACTCAACTGGTACGTAAGTGTGAATAAGAATGATAGATAGCTGAATATCATTGAATGCAGGCGGAAACGTAAACAAACATCATTTATATACATAAAACCGATTTAGCTATGCAATTCTGAATCAAAAGTTTAGAGACGCAATCGCAAATGGTTTTTAGGAAAAAAGAGCGTTTACCTTAGAAAAGTTACTTTAGAACGCCGAAGTGCATCATGGGGGAATCACATGCGATATACCGTTCATCGCACTTTGTTGACCGTTCGGGGGTGAGGTGGAATTGCGGGTGGAATTTGGATATAACTAGAGCTGTCAGCAAGCAGCGTCCGCTATGAAAGGGCGTTGAGAGATTCGGCCGAAAGGCCCGAAAGAAAGGTAGGAGGCCATGACGAAAGGTCTGCACGTGCCTTCCGAGATCGGCAAGCTCAGGAAGGTCTGCCTGCACCGTCCCGGCGACGAGCTCCTCAACCTGCCGCCCGACGAGCTCGAGCGACTCCTGTTCGACGACGTCCCGTTCCTGGAGGTCGCGCAGCAGGAGCACGACACCTTCGCCCAGATCCTGAGGGACCAGGGCGTGGAGGTCCTCTATCTCGAGAACCTCGTCGCCGAGGTGTTCGACCAGGTCCCCGGCGCCCGCGCCGAGTTCACCGACCAGTACATCGCCGAGGCCGGCATCCGCGGCCAGCACATGCCGCATATCGTCCGCGAGAAGCTGGACTCCATCGAGGACAACCTCGAGTTCGTCAAGAAGACCATGGCCGGCATGACCAAGTCCGAGATCGAGATGCCCCTCACGGCCTCCACGACCCTCGACTCCCTGGTCAACTCCGAGTCCGAGTCCGACCTGATCATCGACCCGATGCCCAACCTCTACTTCACCCGCGACCCGTTCGCGGTCGTCGGCGAGGGCGTCAACCTCAACCGCATGTACTCGGTCACCCGCAACCGCGAGACCCTGTACGGCAAGTACGTCTTCAAGTACCACCCCGACTACAAGGACGTCTCGCTGTACTTCCGCCGCGACTGCCAGTTCCACACCGAGGGCGGCGACGTGCTGAACATCAACGAGAAGACCCTCGCCGTCGGCATCTCCCAGCGCACCCAGGCCGCCGCGATCGACGTCATGGCCCAGAACATCTTCTGGAACTCCGACTCCAAGGTCGAGCGCATCCTGGCCTTCGACATCCCGGTCTCGCGCGCCTTCATGCACCTCGACACGGTCTTCACCCAGATCGACGTCGATAAGTTCACGATCCACCCCGCCATCATGGGCACCCTGCGCGTCTACGAGCTGACCGCCGGCAAGAACCCGGGCGACGTGAACATCCGCCTGATCGAGGACACCCTCGAGCACGTCCTGGAGGACGCCACCGGCGTCGACCAGGTCAAGCTGATCCCCTGCGGCGGCGGCGACCCGATCGCGGCCTCCCGCGAGCAGTGGAACGACGGCTCCAACACCCTGTGCGTCGAGCCCGGCAAGATCTGCGTCTACGCCCGCAACACCGTCACCAACGACGTGCTGTACAAGGAGGGCCTGGACCTTCTCGTCGTGCCCTCCGCCGAGCTCTCCCGCGGCCGCGGCGGCCCGCGCTGCATGAGCATGCCCTTCTGGCGCGAGGACCTCTAAGGTCTTCAAGGACCCGTATAGGTCTTAATACATACATCTAGCTGCCATTAGATGTCTCCCAATGGGGCGGTGCGGGTTTTCGCACCGCCCCAATCTTGTATGAGGAACGTCAACACGATTGGATGACTGCTTTTGTAAGGAGCTTGGCCATGGACATCAAGACGATTGGCGTTGAGGAATGGCTCAACGTTTGGGAGAAGAGCGCCACGTGGGACATCGCCCAGTCGACGATCTCGTCGCTCACCATGGGCGAGCTGCGCGCGCTTGATGAACAGGACGGCGCCACGTTCTACGAGCGCCTGGACCGCGAGAAGATGAACTACGGCTGGATCGAGGGCTCGCCGGAGTTTAAGGCCGAGGTTGCCAAGCTGTATCGTCGGGAGGTCAATCCCGATCACATTCTGCAGACCAATGGCTGCACGGGCGCTAACCTCAACGCCATCATGGCTGTGGTCGAGCCCGGCGACCATGTTATCGCCGAGTGGCCCACCTACGCGCCGCTCTACGAGATTCCGCGCACGCTGGGCGCCGAGGTCGAGTATTGGGAGCTTCGCGAGGAACTCGGCTGGAAGCCCGATATCGAGGAACTCAAGCGCTTGGTGCGCCCCAACACCAAGCTTATCTGCATAAACAACGCATCGAACCCCATCGGTGCGGTGCTCGATGCCGATATGCTCGGCCAGATTGCCGAGATCGCCCGTTCGGTGGGCGCCTACGTGCTGTGCGACGAGGTGTATCTGCCGCTCGAAAACACTGAGTCCTTTATGTCGATGGTCGACGTGTACGAGAGGGCCATTGTCACCAACTCGTTGTCGAAGACCTATTCGACGCCTGCGGCCCGCGTGGGCTGGGTCGTGGCCGACGAAGCGGTGTCCAACCGCATCCGTACCTATCGCGATTACACCATGATCTGCGGCGGCGTGTTCAACGATGTCCTGGCGACCTATGTGCTTGAACACAAGGATAAGATTCTCGAGCGCAATCGCAAGATCGTGTTTGGCAACCGCGATATCGCGCAGGCTTGGATCGATACGCAGCATCGCGTTTCCTGGACGGCCCCGCAGGGCGTGTCCACCTCGTTTATCCGGCTGGATATTCCCGAGGATGACGAGGAGTTCTGCAGGCGCCTGCTGTCCGAGAGGGGAGTGCTGCTGGTCCCCGGTAGCCGTTTTGAGCTTCCCTGCGGCGCACGCCTGGGCTACTGCGCGAGCGAGGACGTTCTGCGCGAGGGCCTGAGGCTTTTGGGCGAGGCACTGGCGGAGTTTGATCGCTAGGATTCCGATGATCTTCGAGGGCCTTATCAAAATTGGCCGAAGATAATCGAAAACGGACCCGTTTCCCTAGGGGAAGCGGGTCCGTTTTTCTATACCGAGAAGTCAAGTTGTTACAAATGGGGCCGTAAAGCGAGTCGGTATCCGCTGGGCCTTATACTGAGCTTCCGGTGAACGGTATCAAGCGTCTGGTAAACGGTAATTTGTTTACCAGAAATGAATAGGACAAACTTTTTTCTGAATAAAAATGAAAATGGTTGAGACGCAGCACGAATCGCCAATTCTATTCATAGCTTTACTGGAAATATGCAATTTGAGGGTGGTTTAACAAAGATTAGTTTCAATTGATCTTGCGGTTAAAAACGCGTTTAAGCACGTAAATACACTTTATTAAATCAAAGTGTGCCATGCGTGAAGTATATGTGTATGCCGTTCACCCCTCATATAAAACCGTTCGGGGGCGAGGTGGAAGTATGGACTGATTTTGGATATAAATATGTCGTCAGCAATAACGCCTCACACGGAGGGGCGCTAACGAATCGGCCCTGACAGGGGCCCGAAAGAAAGGTAGGAGGCCATGACGAAAGGTCTGCACGTGCCTTCCGAGATCGGCAAGCTCAGGAAGGTCTGCCTGCACCGTCCCGGCGACGAGCTCCTCAACCTGCCGCCCGACGAGCTCGAGCGACTCCTGTTCGACGACGTCCCGTTCCTGGAGGTCGCGCAGCAGGAGCACGACACCTTCGCCCAGATCCTGAGGGACCAGGGCGTGGAGGTCCTCTATCTCGAGAACCTCGTCGCCGAGGTGTTCGACCAGGTCCCCGGCGCCCGCGCCGAGTTCACCGACCAGTACATCGCCGAGGCCGGCATCCGCGGCCAGCACATGCCGCATATCGTCCGCGAGAAGCTGGACTCCATCGAGGACAACCTCGAGTTCGTCAAGAAGACCATGGCCGGCATGACCAAGTCCGAGATCGAGATGCCCCTCACGGCCTCCACGACCCTCGACTCCCTGGTCAACTCCGAGTCCGAGTCCGACCTGATCATCGACCCGATGCCCAACCTCTACTTCACCCGCGACCCGTTCGCGGTCGTCGGCGAGGGCGTCAACCTCAACCGCATGTACTCGGTCACCCGCAACCGCGAGACCCTGTACGGCAAGTACGTCTTCAAGTACCACCCCGACTACAAGGACGTCTCGCTGTACTTCCGCCGCGACTGCCAGTTCCACACCGAGGGCGGCGACGTGCTGAACATCAACGAGAAGACCCTCGCCGTCGGCATCTCCCAGCGCACCCAGGCCGCCGCGATCGACGTCATGGCCCAGAACATCTTCTGGAACTCCGACTCCAAGGTCGAGCGCATCCTGGCCTTCGACATCCCGGTCTCGCGCGCCTTCATGCACCTCGACACGGTCTTCACCCAGATCGACGTCGATAAGTTCACGATCCACCCCGCCATCATGGGCACCCTGCGCGTCTACGAGCTGACCGCCGGCAAGAACCCGGGCGACGTGAACATCCGCCTGATCGAGGACACCCTCGAGCACGTCCTGGAGGACGCCACCGGCGTCGACCAGGTCAAGCTGATCCCCTGCGGCGGCGGCGACCCGATCGCGGCCTCCCGCGAGCAGTGGAACGACGGCTCCAACACCCTGTGCGTCGAGCCCGGCAAGATCTGCGTCTACGCCCGCAACACCGTCACCAACGACGTGCTGTACAAGGAGGGCCTGGACCTTCTCGTCGTGCCCTCCGCCGAGCTCTCCCGCGGCCGCGGCGGCCCGCGCTGCATGAGCATGCCCTTCTGGCGCGAGGACCTCTAAGTCTTTCCGTTTCCGGTGCGGTCCCCCTACAACCGCACCGGCTTCGCCCGTTAAACGGGCAACACTAATACTTACGTAATTCATTTCTTCGAAAGGAATCGAACCATGGGTGTTAACCTCTCCGGCCGTAGCTTCCTCAAGCTTCTCGACCTCACCACCGAGGAGATCGAGTACCTGCTCAAGCTCTCCAAGAACTTCAAGGACATGAAGCGCGCTGGCGTTCCGCACCGCTATCTCGAGGGCAAGAACATCGTTCTGCTCTTCCAGAAGACCTCCACTCGTACCCGCTGCGCCTTTGAGGTCGGCGGCATGGATCTGGGCATGGGCGTCACCTACCTCGATCCGGGTTCGTCGCAGATGGGCAAGAAGGAGTCCATCGAGGACACCGCCCGCGTTCTCGGCCGCATGTATGACGGCATCGAGTTCCGTGGCTTTGCCCAGGACGACGTCGAGGAGCTCGCTGCTAAGTCCGGCGTGCCCGTGTGGAACGGCCTGACCACCGAGTGGCACCCCACCCAGATGCTCGCTGACATCTTGACCGTCCAGGAGAACTTCAATTACGACATCAAGGGCAAGACCCTCGTCTTCATGGGCGACTGCAAGAACAACGTTGCTCGCTCCCTCATGGTTGTCTGCTCCAAGCTCGGCATGAACTTTGTGGCCTGCGGCCCCGAGGAGTGCATGCCCGCCGACGACGTCATCGAGGCCTGCAAGCCCATCGCCGAGGCCAACGGCTGCACCATCAAGCTGACCACCGACGTCAAGGACGGCGTCACCGGTGCCGACGTTATCTACACCGACGTGTGGGTCTCCATGGGCGAGCCCGACGAGGTCTGGGCCGAGCGCATCGCTCAGCTCACCCCGTATCGTGTCACCTCCGAGGTCATGGCTATGGCCAACCCGGGTGCCATCTTCCTGCACTGCCTGCCCAGCTTCCATGACACCAACACCACGATTGGCGCCGAGAAGTGCGAGCAGTTCGGTATCACCGAGCAGGAGGTCACCGACGAGGTCTTCGAGAGCCCCGCTTCCAAGGTCTTCGACGAGGCCGAGAACCGCATGCACACCATCAAGGCTGTCATGTACGCCACGCTCAAGTAAGAGCATCTAGCATCTCGCTCGGGGTGTAT
The DNA here is from genome assembly GCA_905214425.1 of uncultured bacterium. Classification (GTDB taxonomy): domain Bacteria; phylum Actinomycetota; class Coriobacteriia; order Coriobacteriales; family Coriobacteriaceae; genus Collinsella. The sequence goes on along the minus strand of CAJMLY010000003.1, from coordinate 125,153 downwards.
TGCTGCTCACCCCGAGCGGTTTTGTCTGGTAAATATCTTGCGTCGGGCGGTGGGCACGGCACGGAAAATCCGCTTCGCGCGAGAAAGTTAAATGATTTATGAAGGGGGGATGAGAACCATGACTGAGACCGCTAAGAAAAAGCGCGGTATGCCTTCATCGTTCACCATTCTTCTAGCTCTGCTGGCAATTGTTGCAGTGATTACCGTTATCGTCTCCGGCACGTCCGGCGGCGCGGTTACCGCAGCCCGCCTGAGCGATTTCTGCACCGCCCCGATCCTGGGCTTCGCTGACGCTCTGCCCGTCTGCCTCTTCGTTATGATCCTGGGCGGCTTCCTCGGCATGATGACCGAGACCGGCGCCCTGGACAACGGCATCGCCGTCCTGGTGCAGAAGCTTAAGGGCAACGAGATCATGCTCGTTCCCGTGCTGATGCTCATCTTCTCCCTCGGCGGTACCACTTATGGTATGTGCGAGGAGACCGTTCCCTTCTACGCCCTGCTCGCCGCTACCATGATGGCCGCTGGCTTCGACCCCATGGTCGGCGCCGCCACCGTCCTGCTCGGCGCTGGCTGCGGCTGCCTTGGCTCCACGGTTAACCCGTTCGCCGTCGGCGCTGCCGTCGACGCTCTGACCGGCGTTGGCATTGAGGTCAACCAGTCCATCATCATCGGCCTCGGTGCCGTCCTGTGGATTGTCACTACCGCTATGTCCATCGTCTTCGTGATGAACTATGCCAAGAAGGTCAAGGCTGACAAGGGTTCCACCATCCTGTCGATGCAGGAGCTCAAGGACGCCGAAGAGGCTCACGGCAAGGCTGCTTCCGAGGTCCACAAGGAGGTCAAGCTCACCGGTCGTCAGAAGGGTGTTCTGATCGCCTTCGCCTTCACCTTCGTCGTCATGATCGTCGGCTTCATTCCGCTGGCCGACCTCAACGAGGGCGTCGCCAACTTCTTCGACGCTGGCGCTGTCTACGACGCCGACGGTAACGCCGTCGTCCAGGGCTGGTCTGCCCTGATCACCGGCCTGCCCATTGGCCAGTGGTACTTCGACGAGGCTTCCACCTGGTTCTTCCTCATGGCCGTCCTGATCGGTATCATCGGTGGCCTGTCCGAGAAGCAGATCGTCAACACCTTCATCACCGGCGCTGCCGACATGATGTCCGTTGTTCTCGTCATTGCCCTCGCCCGTGGTATCTCCGTCCTCATGGCTAACACCGGTCTCGACGTCTTCGTCCTCGACGCTGCCGCCAATGCCCTGGCTGGCCTGTCCGGCGTGATCTTCGCTCCCATGAGTTTCCTGGTCTACTTCGGCCTGTCTTTCCTGATCCCCTCGACCTCCGGTATGGCCACCGTCTCCATGCCCATCATGGGACCGCTGGCTGTTAAGCTCGGCTTCTCGCCCGAGGTCATGGTCATGATCTTCTCCGCCGCCATCGGTGTCGTGAACCTGTTCACCCCGACCTCCGGTGCCATCATGGGCGGTCTCGCCCTGGCCAAGATCGAGTGGACGACCTGGCTCAAGTTTGCCCTTAAGCTCATCGTCGCGCTTTCCGTCGTCTGCGCCGTCATCCTGACCGTCGCCTGCGTGTTGATCTAAGTACCCAACGGGTACCCCACGGAAACCTTGACGATCCTGTAAAGGATCACCTGGTCATCGTCTGTCCGGTGGGGTCAACCCACCGGTAGACTCCTACCTTTAGCCCCCTCCCGTTCCGTGCGCGGGAGGGGGCGCTCTTGTGTTCCGGCGTTTTACCAAACGCCGGAACCACTCGACGCTGCGCGCCGCCCAGGACGACAATTTGTCATTCAAAAGGCAAGGCATGACCAAAAGGTCTATGCCTTGCCTTTTTCATGCCAACTTGTACGTCCTGGACGTCGCTCGCTGACTTATGCTCAACCTGCGGCGCTGCCATTATTGATACAAAGGCCAGGTTTGTTTGAACCAAAAAGGGGAAGTCGCGGTGGAATAGTTCCCGTTTGGCCGTCTTGAGGGGTTAAACGGGAACTATTTCACCGCAACTTATCGATGGCGTGTTTGGTTGGTGCCAGTTGATTGCTTGGGCGTTGGGGAGGGTCTGCTCCGTTATAATCGCCTAGAACATTAATTGGAAACGGGACGGGAGCCATACATGCGCCAGGGTTTCGACAACGCGAAGTATATCGAGCTGCAGGCCGCTCATATTAAGGAGCGCATCTCGCAGTTTGGCGGTAAGCTGTATTTGGAGTTTGGCGGCAAGCTGTTTGACGACTATCACGCGAGTCGCGTGCTGCCGGGTTTTGAACCGGACAGCAAGTTCCGCATGCTCAAGAGCATCGCCGATGACGTTGAGGTCATCATCGCGATCAACGCGAACCACATCGAGAAGAACAAGGCTCGCGGTGACCTGGGCATTACCTATGACGAGGACGTTTTGCGCCTGGTCGACCTGTTCCGCGGCAATGGTTTTGCTGTCGCGGCCGTGGTCATCACCCAGTACGCCGGCCAGCCCGCCGCCGACGTCTTCCGTAATCGCCTAAACGCGCTCGGCATTCCCGCCAAGCTGCACTATCCCATCGAGGGCTATCCGCACGACGTCGACCTGATCGTGTCCGACGACGGCTACGGCAAGAACGAGTTTGTCGAGACCACCCGTCCGCTCGTCGTCGTGACGGCGCCCGGCCCTGGCTCGGGCAAGCTCGCCACCTGCCTGTCTCAGCTCTATCACGAGCACAAGCACGGCACCGCCGCCGGCTATGCCAAGTTCGAGACTTTCCCGGTCTGGAATCTGCCCCTCACGCATCCGGTCAACATCGCCTACGAGGCGGCCACGGCAGATCTCGACGACGCCAACATCATCGATTCCTTCCACCTTGAGGCCTACAACAAGACCACGGTCAACTACAACCGTGATGTTGAGGCGTTCCCAGTTGTTCGTGCCCTGATGGAAAAGATCCTGGGCAAGAGCCCCTACCAGAGCCCCACGGACATGGGCGTCAATATGGTCGGCTTTGCCATCACCGATGACGATGCCTGCCGCGACGCTTCCAAGATGGAGATTGTCCGCCGCTACTTTACCGCGGTCGAAAATGTGCGCCGTACCGGCGTGGGCGATGAACAGGTCGACCGTCTCAAGATCATTATGAAGAAGGCCGGTATCGACAAGAATTACTCGCCGGCACGCTCTGCCGCCCTTACCAGGGAGCAGCTGACGGGTGGCCCCGTAGGCGCCATGGTCATGCCCGACGGCTCCGTGGTGACCGGTAAGACCTCCACGCGCCTGGGCGCCGCGAGCTCGCTCATCATGAATGCACTTAAGCATGTCTCGGGCGTTGACCTCGAGCTCGAGGTCATTAGCGATGAGGCGATCGAGCCTATCAGCAAGCTCAAGACACATTTCCTGGGTAGCAAGAATCCGCGCCTGCACACCGACGAGACGCTTATGGCGCTCTCGATTACCTCGGCAACGAGCGAGACGGCGGCCCGCGTCCTTTCGGGCCTGGAACAGCTGCGCGGCTGCGATGCCTTCTTTAGCGTGATCATCTCGCCGACGGACGAGACGGTGTTGCGCAAGCTGGGCATCAACGTGTGCTGCGAGCCCAAGTTCGAGCGCCGTGGTTTCTTCCACCGCTAAGTCTGGATAAATTGGTCTGAAAGGGGCGCATCGGGTATGCATTCGGTGTGCCCCTTTTATCAACAAAGCTACCGTTTAACCTAAAAATAGCCCGTTTACCTGCCTATAAGCGATTTGGGCGGTATACAATAACCCTAATTGTTTCATCCTTTTGCGGGGATGCCGCATGATGGATGTTGCCGGCCATCATGGGGTGTGCCGGTCGCGCACGGTGCAGGTGATGGCCGTGCTCGGTTTGAGGAGGCTGCCATGGCTGGCAAGGGTCGTGCGAGTGTCAACGATATGAAGCGTGTCGAGGTGCAGGTGCTGATGGAGATCGCACAGCTGTCCGAAGACAACGGCGGATTTTATGGCTTTTCGCGCAAGACGCTTGCCGAGCGTGTGGGGGTGTCTCCGTATCGTGCCCGCGCCGCAATCGATCGCTTGGAATCCGAAGACATCATCGAGGTCGTCTCGCGCTACAGCGAAGACGGCGGCCAGCTCGCAAATGGTATTTGTCTCACGGAGCGTGGCGAGTGGTATCTAGAGGGCGTCCGTGCCGGTATGCTCGTGCAGGACTTGATCAAGGACGAAGTCGCCGATCGATAACGGCGCGCATTCATAGTCGAAGCGACGCCGCCTGGGCAACCGGACGGCGTTTTGTTTCGAGATGGAGAAATGCTATTGCGCGTAAGAAAAATTGCGTGCGGCGCGCGTCGCGAGTATTACAATGAAGACCCGTAAGATGTGTATGGACAACTTCTACGGGAAGCGCAGGTAACTCAATATGACCAAGCATGTGTTCGTGACCGGCGGCGTGGTTTCGTCTCTGGGTAAGGGTATTACCGCGGCCTCGCTGGGCCGTCTACTCAAGTCGCGCGGCTACAAGGTAACGATGCAAAAGGCCGACCCGTATCTGAACGTTGACCCCGGCACCATGAGCCCGTTCCAGCATGGCGAGGTCTTTGTGACCGAGGACGGCTACGAGTCCGATCTAGACCTGGGCCATTACGAGCGCTTTATTGACGAGAACCTGACCCGCGATTCCAACTTTACGACTGGTGCCATCTATAAGAGCCTGATCGCCCGTGAACGTCGCGGTGACTTTTTGGGCGGCACCGTGCAGGTGATTCCGCACGTCACGAATGCCATTAAGGATAAGTTCCGTCGTATTGAGGAGCAGACCGGCTCCGACGTGGTCATCACTGAGTTGGGCGGCACCATCGGCGACATCGAGTCGCAGCCGTTTGTCGAGGCCATTCGCCAGTATCGCAAGGAGGCCGGCCCCGAGAACGTCTGCTACATCCACGTGTCGCTCGTTCCCTATATCGCCGCCGCCCACGAAGTCAAGACCAAGCCGACACAGCACTCCGTCAAGGAGCTCCGCAGCTTTGGTATCCAGCCCGATATTATCGTTCTGCGCTCCGACCACCATATCGACGATGCCATCCGCGGCAAGATCGCAAGCTTCTGCGACGTCGACACCGACTGTGTCTTTACCAACGAGGACTGCGCGAGCATCTACGATGTTCCGCAGCTGCTCGCCGAGCAGGACTTTGACCTGCGCATTTGCGAGCGCCTGGGTCTGGACCCGCGTGAGCGCGACATGAGCGAGTGGAACGAGTTCCTGCGCAAGCAGAATCACGCCAACCATCACGCCGACAAGGTGAAGATCGCCGTCGTGGGCAAGTACACGCAGCTGCCCGATGCGTACCTGTCGGTTATCGAGGCCCTGCACCATGCGGGCGTCTTCTACGATCGCCATGTGGACGTCCAACTGGTCGACGGCGAGAGTCTCGATGAGCAGAACGTCTCCGAGGTCCTGGGTGACGCCTCGGGCATCTTGGTCCCTGGCGGCTTTGGCAAGCGCGCCCTGGAGGGCAAGATTCTCGCGGCCGAGTTCGCCCGCGAGCACAAGATACCGTATCTGGGCATTTGCCTGGGTATGCAGGTCGCCGTGTGCGAGTTCGCCCGCAATGTCGTTGGCCTTGCCGGTGCCAGCTCCTCCGAGTTTGATCCGGACGGTCCGTATAGCGTCATCGATCTGATGAGCTCGCAGGAGGACGTGACCGAGAAGGGCGGCACCATGCGCCTGGGCGCCTATCCGTGCAAGCTCGCCGCCGATACCCTTGCTCGCGAGGCATATGGCGAGGAACTCGTCTACGAGCGTCACCGTCACCGCTTTGAGTTCAACAACGCTTTCCGTGACCAGCTCGAGGACGCCGGTCTGGTTATCTCGGGTCTTTCGCCCGACGAGCGTCTGGTCGAGATGGTCGAGCTGCCGCGCGACGTACATCCGTGGTATGTGGCCACCCAGGCTCATCCCGAGTTCAAGAGCCGTCCGACCAACCCGCAGCCGCTGTTCCGCGAGTTCGTGCGCGCCTCGATCGGCCAGCACGAGGGTGTCGACCGTCTGCAGGTGACGCCCAAGAACCTCGCTACGGACTAAGGGTGCCGGAGAACCAAGAACATACCGAAGCTACTCCCTCGTCGCTCGCTGTGGTGGCGGGGGAGTATCTCGATTACCTTGCGGTCGAGCGGGGTTTGGCGCGCAATACGATTGCTGCCTACCGTCGTGACCTGACGACGTACTGCGCCTATCTGGGGCGGGCGGGCATTGTGTCTTTTGAAGAGGTGACCCGTCAGGTCGTGGAGGACTTTGTTGCCGATCGCCGCGACGGAGGCTATTCCGACGCCTCGGTGGAGCGCGCGCTTGCTGCCGTGAAGGGCCTGCATGCCTTTTTGGTGCGCGATGGGGCCGTGGCCCAAAACCCGACGGCGGCGTTGCGCCTGCCCAAAAAGGCAGATCGCCTGCCGGAATACCTTTCGGTGGAGGACGTCTCGGCACTGCTGGATCAAGACTTTCCCGAGGGCGAGATGGGACTGCGCGATCACGCCATCTTGGAAGTGCTTTACGGTTGCGGCTTGCGCGTGAGTGAGCTGGTTGGGCTCGATGTGGGCGATATCCATATCGATGACGGGTTTATCCTGGTGCGCGGTAAGGGCTCCAAGGAGCGTCTGGCCCCGTTGGTGGGAAGCGCGGCGCGTGCCCTGACACACTATCTAGGTGACGGGCGCACTCTCCTGGCCGCCCATGCTCACGGGACGGAGACCTCGGCGGTCTTTTTAAATAAGAACGGACGTCGCCTGTCGCGTCAGGCCGTGCATGCGATATGCGAGCGGTATGGGCGCCAGGTGGGGCTGGTGGGGCTCCATCCCCATACCTTGCGCCACTCCTTTGCCACCCATATGCTCGCGGGCGGTGCCGACCTGCGTGTGCTACAGGAGATTTTGGGCCATGCCGATATTTCGACCACGCAGGTCTACACGCATGTCGACCGCACGCAACTGACCGAGGTCTATCTGGCGGCGCATCCGCTGGCACATCGCTAGCACCTCGCTGACCTGCATATTTATAAAAATTAAAGGGGACGGGCCCCAGATTGCCGAGACGCACTTTTGCGCGCATGGGCAATCTGGGGCCCGTCCCATTTTTCGCCAGACATCGACGCGGTGGTGGGCCGTGTGTGCCGTGGGTGGGGGAGTTTGGGGGCGATGTGAACGGCGTGTAAAGGGACGTAAAAATCACCTCAAGGTCAACTTGAAGGTTGAGGTTCACGGACGTGGTTCTACAGGTGGCATCCCGCCTTTGCTGCAAACACAACATATTGTGTTTTCGAACATATGCTCGGGGGTGTTTTACAACATATTGGGGGTGGAATGGTGGGGAGGGGTGGGGGAAGGGGTGGGGAAAGGTGTTGAAAAATGGGGCGGTTCCCCATATTATTGATGACGTCGACAGGCGGGGTGGTTCCCCGCGTACGTGCCATCTGAGTAACCGAGGGGAGGGCGCACATGGGAATGACTGGTGCATACGAGCGCAATCTCGATGCAAAAGGTCGTCTGTCCCTGCCTGCACCCCTTCGCGAGGAGCTTGGAGAGCACGTTCGCGTGTTCAAAGCCCTGGATGTCGATGCTCTGTACGTGTTCTCTGCCGAGGCCTTCGATAAGTGGGTCGAAGGACTCTTCGCGGGTCGTGAGGGCCACGAGGGTTTTAACCCGCGCGACATCAACGACCAGAAGCTCATGAGGGCAATCAACAAGCGCACCACGTCGATGGATGTGGACAGCGCCGGTCGTATCGGTCTTTCTGAGTCTCTCCGCAAGCAGGCGAACCTCGACCGCGAGGTCACGGTTGTGGGCAACTACGACCACCTTGAGGTTTGGGATCGCGCCGCGGCCGATGAGGACGATGATGACGAGGCCCTGCTGGACCTCTTCTTCTCGTAAGGGCAAGGCACGAGTAACGGATGGAGCGTGGGATCTTGACACAAGAATATCGGCATGAACCTGTCATGCTCGGCGAAGTGCTTGAGTCGCTGCAGCTAAAGAGCGGCTCCGTCGTCTGCGACTGCACCCTTGGCGGTGCCGGCCATTCGGTAAAGATGGCCGCGCAGGTGGGGGAGACCGGCCTTTTGCTCGGCGTCGATCAGGATGACATGGCCCTCGAGGCCGCTGGCGCCCGTCTGGACCGCGAGGTTCCCGTCGTACCGCACCAGCTGCTGAAGGGCAACTTCGGCGACTTGGACGAGCTGCTGTGCTCGGCCGAGGTGCCCGGGGTCGATGGCTTCCTGTTCGACTTGGGCGTTTCGTCGCCGCAACTCGATATCCCTGGCAGGGGCTTTTCGTACAACGAGGACGCCCCATTGGACATGCGGATGGATCCGGGTAACAACACCTTAAACGCAGCTGAGGTCATCAACACCTATAACGAACACGACCTCGCCCGGATTCTACGCGTCTACGGCGAAGAGAAGTTCGCCTCGCAGATCGCACGTGAGATCGTGCGCCGCCGCGAGCATGAACCGATCGAAACCACCGGTCAGTTTGTCGAGATCATCAAGGCTGGTATCCCCGCTGCCGCCCGTCGGCATGGCGGACACCCAGCCAAGAAAAGTTTCCAGGCCATTCGCATCGAGGTCAATCACGAACTCGATGTGCTCGAGCGAGGGCTTGACGCCGCCACAAGGTGGCTCAACCCGGGCGGACGCATCTGCGTCATCTCGTATCACTCGCTCGAGGACCGTATCGTAAAGAACCACTTTAAGGAGATGAGCCAGGGGTGCACGTGTCCGCCGGAGATTCCGGTGTGCGTGTGCGGCAACGTGCCGATACTCAAGGTCATCACCCGCAAACCCCTGGTTGCCCAACCCGATGAGGTTGCGCGCAACCCTCGGGCGAGATCAGCCAAGATCCGCGTGGCGCAGCGTCTGTAGACGCGACCGCGCGATATTGGACCTCCCGCTCGTACCACAAACGAAGCTTAAACACACTACCAACGTACTCGGGATGGGAGGCGGCATATCATGGGCTACAACACCTCAAACGCAGCACTCGCCTATGATATGAACGCCATGCCCGCCTATCGTGAGGCACCGCAGGCTCCCGCTGCTCCCCGCGAGCAGCGCACGCCGCGCTTTGATGTCTACACGGGCGCGGGCCGTCAGGCAAACCAGGCGGTAAGCCCGGTTTTCATGAGCGTTCTTAAAACGTTTTGCATCATTGCGGCCATCTTCATGACGATCGGTGTCGCCCGTGTGGCGCTCGCCGGCGTTACGGCTCAGGTGCTCAACAGCAACGCCGCGCTTACCAACACGCTCGAGAAGGCGACCGATGAGAGCTCCGACCTGGAGGTCATGCATTCGGTCTATGGCGCCGACACGCGCATTCGCGACCTTGCGGGCGCTTATGGCATGGTGGAGCCCAGCGAGAGCGTTACACTTGATTTTTCGCAGGATGCAGCCGCGGGCGCTAGCTCGACCGCGACCGCTCAGTAACAAGACGGTAGCTGAGTATGACAAATGACTATCGCCGCGGTTCCGACGGGGGTCGCGGTTCTGGACGTCCCTCATCGCGGGGACGTTCTGGTTATCAAGGAACGGGTCGGCCATCTTACAACGCGAGGCCGTCCTATGGCAACGACCCCGCGTCGCGTCTCCGTGGCTCGAGTGGTCTTCAAATGCATAACACCAGACCGCGCAAGAGCTCGTCGACCGAATGGCTCACGGGCACGCCGCTGCCCCGTCGCAAAGCCGTCATGGGCTTCATCGGATTTGGCTTGGGTTTGGGCGTCCTTCGCCTTGCCGACTATCAAATCGTGGAAGCCGATAAGTTACGCGACCGTGCCGATGCACGTCGCTTGCTTGCGCAGACGCTGTATGCCAAGCGCGGTACCATCTACGACCGTAACGGCAACGTGCTGACGTCGTCGGTCGAATGCCGCAACATCGCCGTGAATCCTCAGCTTATCGAGGACGTTGACAAGACGGTCTCGGCACTGGTCAAAGCTACGGGCATCGATAAGAAAACCTGTCGTGATCTCGTTATGTCCGATGGCACCTGGGTGTATATCAAACGCCAGGTGGACGAGGACGATGCTGCGGCGCTGGAGAAGAAGAATCTGCCCGGCGTGCTCTTTGAGCAGGCCATGAAGCGCGTATATCCTTATGGCAACCTGGCATCGCAGGTGCTTGGCGTGGTAAACGTGGACAACGACGGTCTGACGGGCCTTGAGAAGCAGTACAACAAGCTTTTGACCGGAACGAACGGTTCGCTGGTGCGCGAGCGGGCGAGGGACGGTAGCTATATCGCGGGCGGCGCCTATAAAAAGGTTGCCGCGGTGGACGGCGTGGACATCGTGACGACACTCGATGTCAATATCCAGCGTGCCGCCGAGGACGCCCTGGCCGAGGCGGTCGAAAAGACCAAGGCCAAGAATGGCTCGGCCCTGGTCACCGATCCCACGACGGGCGAGATTCTGGCGGCATGCTCGTATCCGACATATGACCAGACCGATCTGGAAAACGCCAAGACCGAGGATATGAACTTGCGCCTGGTTACCGACGCCTACGAGCCCGGCTCGGTCTTTAAGACACTCGTGGCGGGCGGCGGCTTCGACTTGGGCGTCGTGCGATCGAGTACGTCGTTTGAGGTGCCGGCGAGCATCAAGGTGGGCGACGATACCGTCACCGATGCCGACAAGCGCGACTATGCCATGACCATGGATGTGCGCGAGATGATGCGCCGTTCGTCCAACGTGGGCTTTGTCCTGGTGGGGCGCAAGATCGGTGCCGACGACTTTGCCGCCTATGTGGACAAGTGGGGCATCGGTCACAGCTCGGGTGTCGATTTTCCGGGCGAGAGCCTGGGCATCGTCAAGGAGCGTGACCAGTATGACGGCGCCACGCTGGGCTCGATGAGCTTTGGACAGGCGCTGTCTGTCTCGCCGATTGAGATCGCACGTGCCGTGGGCGGCATCGCCAACGGCGGCGTGATGATGACCCCGCACTTCTATAAGTCCAGCAAAGGCGACGAGAAGGACTGGGGCGAAGGTGAGCGCGCGATTTCGGAGGACGCCGCATCCCAGGTGACATCGTGCATGCAGACGGTCGTGTCGGAGGGAACGGGCGTTGGCGGCGCGGTTGACGGCTATGACGTGGCGGGTAAGACCGGTACGGCCGAACGTGCCGACGAGAACGGCGGCTACCTCAAGGAGAACTACATGTCGTCCTTTATGGGCTTTGCACCGGCACAATCGCCCAAGGTGCTGTGCTATATCACGCTCGACGGAACGCCGAGCGGCTCAGATGCCGCTGCGGTGCCGTTCCAGTCTATTATGGCCAACGCGCTCGACGTGTTGGGTATCCCACACACGAGGTAGGGGGTTACAATCTTTGGGGCGTGGTTTGTTGTCCCATATGAGGGGTGTTCACATGCCCTGCACCACGCATGCGCGGCGCTGGGATACAATACGCCGATAGCATTATTAGGTTTACAGGGGAGCTGCAATGATAGAGATCGCCGTCAACAACCTCGTGGCCGCAACAGGGGCCCGAACCGTGACGGGAGAAGTCGATCGGGTATGCCGCGGGTGCGTTATCGACTCGCGCCAGGTCGAGGAAGGGACGATTTTCGTCGCCTTTCCCGGTGAAAACGTCGACGGCAATGATTTTGCTTCCCGTGCCGTCCAGTCGGGTGCCGGCGCCGTCGTGATGACGCGTGAGCCCGAGGCCGAGCTGGTCTCGCTGGCGCAGGACAAGGGCTGCGCCATCCTGCTGACCGATGATCCCGAGGAGTTTCTGCTGCGTTTGGCGCACGCGTATCGCCTGGAGCTTGGCTGCCTGGTCGTTGGCATTACCGGTTCCATCGGCAAGACGACGACCAAGGACGTGCTCGCCGCTGTGCTCGCCAAGCGCTATCGTGTCTGGGCCACCAAGGGCAATTTCAATAACCTGATCGGCATGCCGCTCACGGTGCTTTCCGCTCCGGCCGATACCGAGGTCTTGGTGCTCGAGATGGGCATGAACCATTTCCACGAGATCGAGCGCCTTTCCCAGTCCGCCAATCCCAACTTTGCCATCGTGAGCAAGATCGGCACCTCTCATATCGGTATTTTGGGCAGCCGCGAGAACATCGCCCGCGCCAAGTCCGAGATTGTCCAGGGCATGTGCGCCGCCGGCGACTATTTGCCGCTGCTGGTTTTGGGCGGCGAGGACGACTTTACGCCGTTCATTCGCGATACGTTCGCCCAGCCTGCTGGCATCGACGTGATGCTGGCCGGTGTCTCGGATGACGACGAGGTCCGCGCACGCGACATTCGCGTCGACGACGAGGGCCATCCGGTCTTTACGCTCGATTTTGGCCAGGGCGAGACAATCGATACCATGCTTGCCATCCCCGGCGTGCAGTCCGTTCCCAATGCCGTTAAGGCCGCCGCGGTTGCCTATCGCCTGGGCGTGACGCCCGAGCAGATCGATGCTGCCTTTCGGAGCCTCACAATCACCGGTCACCGCCAGGAGATCAAGCGCGCCGAGAGCGGTGCCCGCGTCATCGACGATTCCTATAACGCCAGTGCCGAATCCATGGCTGCTGGCCTCGATCTACTGTGCTCGCTTTCGTGCACGGGGTCTCGCATGGCGATCCTGGGCGAGATGGGCGAGATGGGCGATGAGGCTCCTCGCATGCATGAGCTCGTGGGCGCCTATGCCGCCGCCAAGAAGCTCGACATGCTGGCGTGCGTTGGTGGTGAGCTGGCCCAGCTTATGGCCGATGCCGCGCGCATGATGGGTATGGACGAGGACCGCATCCAGGTGTTCTCCGATTATCAGCAGGTGCTCGACCGCATGGGCGGCGCGCTTGAAAAACATGATGTTGTACTGGTCAAGGGTTCCCGCTTTGTTGAGCTCGACCGCTTTGTGGAAGGTGTGTGCTAGCCCATGTTCGGCAATCCCTCGTATCCAACGTATCAGGCTTTTTTGGGGCTTGGCATCGCCGCTGCCATTGCGCTGCTGCTTATGCCGTGGTGGATCAAGCTGCTCAAGGTCGAGGGTATCGGCCAGCAGGTTCGTGCCGACGGCCCCAAGCGTCATTTGGTTAAGCAGGGAACGCCCACCATGGGTGGCGTTGTCATCCTCGTCGCGATCTCGCTGACCTGCCTGCTGATGGGCAAGCTCACCACCGAGCTCGTGCTCGTGCTGCTCGCCACGCTGGCGACCGGCGTGCTGGGTCTGATCGACGACCTGACCTCCGTTACGCATGGGCGCTCGCTCGGTCTGACGCCTCATGCCAAAATGATCGGCCTCACCATTATCTGTGTCACCTTTACGGTACTTGCCGTCAACTGGTGCGGCGTCGCCCCCGAGATTCGTTTTCCCGGTGGGTTGACGATCGACCTTGGCGTGCTTTCGACTACCATCTGCGGCTATTCGTTCCCGTGGCTCTATATTGTCTTTTGCTGGCTGATGATTGCCGGTCTTTCTAATGCCGTGAACCTGACCGATGGCCTTGACGGTCTTGCTGGCGGCACCTCCATGATCGCCATGCTCGCCATGGCTGCCATGGCGTTTTTGCACGGAGACGTGAACCTGTCCATCTTCTGCACCGCGTGTGCCGGTGCCTGCTTGGGCTTTCTGTGGTTCAACTGCTATCCGGCGAGCATCTTTATGGGCGATACCGGCTCGCTTGCCTTGGGCGCCGCGTTTGCCTGCACGTCCATCATGACCAACACCGAGGTCGTCTCCCTCATCATCGGCGGCCTGTTTATCGTTGAGACCCTTTCGGTCATGATTCAGGTTGTCTACTTCCACTTTACGCACAAGCGCGTCTTCCTTATGGCGCCCATCCATCATCATTTCGAAAAGAAGGGCTGGGCCGAGACCAAGGTCGTCATCCGTTTTTGGATTATCGCTGCGGCCTTTGGTGCCGTTGGCCTTGCTCTGTTCTTCCAGTTGGGATAGTGGTCTTTCATGCCTCTTGCTGATGTCTTTAGCCTGCTCGTTTTGGGTCAGGGTAAATCCGGTCTCGATGTCGCCCGCTGGGCGCTGGCGCATCCCGAGCGCGTAAGCGCCGTTACCGTGTATGGCGGCGGCACCTCTGAGCCCAATGACGACACGCGTGCGCTCGAGGCTGCTGGTGCGTCGTTTGTCTATGGGACCGAACAGGTCGAGGGCGCCTATGACGTATGCGTGACGTGCCCGGGCATCTCGGAGTTCTCGGGCTTCTTTAAGGCCGGGCGCGAGCATGCCGCCCAGATTATGGGTGAGCCCGAGTTTGCCTATCGCCTGTCGCCCGATAACTGGATTGCCATCACGGGCACCAACGGCAAGACGACCACCACGTCGCTGACTGATTATCTGCTCAAGGCTGCCGGCGAGGCCAGCGTAGCTGTCGGCAACATAGGCGAGCCACCGGTCAACGAGATTGACGGCCGAGCCCACAACGAGTGGTTTGTGGCTGAGCTCTCGAGCTATCAGATTGCTACGACCACCGAGCTCCACCCTCGCGTGGCAGTGCTGCTCAACATCACTCCCGACCACTTGGGCTGGCATAAGAGCCATAAGAACTATGCGCTTGCCAAGATCAAGCTGTTTGACAATATGGTCGATGACGATCTGGTGGTTGTCGACGTCGAAGACGCCGGCATTCACGAGTTCGATGAGTACATCTATACGCCGGGTCGCCGCATCTGCAAGGTCGCTTTTGACGAGCCCGAGGGTGCAGACGCCGCCTTTGTGCGCGACGGCAAAATGGTCGTGCGCCTGAAGGGCGTCGAGACTCAGCTTGTCGCCACGTCCGAACTCAAGATCTCGGGCCATCACAATGTTATCAATGCCCTTTGCGCTGCCACGGCTGCCCTGGCAGTCGGTGCCGATGTCGATGGTGTCTGCCGCGGTCTGGCCTCGTTCCAGCCGCTCGAGCACCGCGTGGAGCCGTGCGGCGAGATTGACGGCGTGCGCTACGTCAACGATTCCAAGGCGACCAACACCGACGCGGTCGAGAAGGCACTGACGGCATTTCCCGATGACAACGTGATCTTGCTGCTCGGCGGCCACGATAAGGGCACGCCGCTCACGGACTTCGCGCGCGTCGTTATGGATAACGTGCGCTCGGTCGTCTGCTTTGGCGATGCGCGCGAGCGCTTTACCGCCGCTATGGACGAGGCCGATGTCGATGGCGATGTGGATATCGCCCAAGCGGATGACCTACGCGATGCCGTGGACGTTGCCCGTTCGCTGTCGAGCCGTGGCGACGTGATCTTACTTTCTCCTGCCTGCTCTTCGTTCGATGAGTTCTCGGGCTATGAGGAGCGCGGCCGCGTGTTTAAGGACTACGTGGCTCAGCTTGCCGCTGCAGCGAAATCGCAAATGGAATAGGGGTTGCCGGTGAGAGAGGAGAGCCCCCGACAAGGTATGAGGAGGCCCGACTCGGACCGTGCTTCCTCGCGGCGTAGCACACCGCGTTCCGGTCGCGGCGGGCAGTCGTTTAGCGAACGCTATATTGCCGGCGTTCCCGCCCGCATCATGCGCCCCCGTCTGATATTTATGGCCTGCCTGTTTACTTTGGTGTGCTTTGGTCTGCTGATGGTGTACTCGGCGTCTTCGGTCGAGGCGCTGCACGAGAATGGCTCGGCGACGTTTTTCCTGGGTCGACAGGCCGCGTTTGCCGTGGTTGGTGTTCTGGCGCTGATTGCCATCGTGCGCGTTTTGCCGGACAGCTGGTTTGGGGAGGATGTGCTTAGGATCTTCCTTATCGGCATGATAGGGCTACTGTTTCTGGTGTTCTTGGTGGGCAGCGGCAGCCGTGGCGCCACGCGCTGGCTCAACATCGCCGGTATTCAGTTCCAGCCTTCCGAGTTTTTAAAGCCATTTGCCATTGCGTATTCGGCCATCATGCTTGATCGCTTCTTTTCGCCCGGTGGCAACATCAACGAATTCCTTCGCAAGATGGGCATCTACCTGGGTATTTCGCTCTTTCTGATCTTTATCCAGCCCGATTTCGGTACTGTCCTGATCATCCTGTTGACCCTCATGTGCATGGCGTTGTTTGCGGGTCTCGACCCGAGATTTATCATCGGCGTGCTAATCTTCGGCATTCTCGTGATCGTGATTGCACTTGTCGCAGAGCCGTACCGTATGGTGCGTATTCAGGTTGCCTTGAACCCTTGGGCTGACGAGTATGGTGACGGCTATCAGGCCACGCTTGCCATCATGGCCTTTGCCTCGGGCGGTCTGTTCGGCCGTGGCATCGGCAACTCAACCATGAAGTACTCGTATCTGCCCGAGGCGCACAATGACTACATCCTGGCCATCATTGGCGAGGAAGTCGGCTTTGTCGGAACCGTGCTGTTCTTCTTGGTGTTTGCGATGCTGATCTACTCGGCGTTTCGCATTGCCGAGCAGGCGACCGATCGTCGGGGCGCGCTCATGGCGTCTGGCTCTGCGGTCATTCTCGCGGTGCAGTTTTTGATCAATGCGCTGGGCATCCTCAACGTGTTTCCCATGACGGGCAAACCGTTGCCGTTTATTAGCTATGGCGGTTCGTCGATTATTGTGTCGCTTATGCTTGCCGGTCTGATCCTACGCGTTTCGTACGAGAGCGCCCGTCGCGATGAGTACGACCGTCGCCGCGAGAGCTTTGCCGTTATGGATGAGAGTACCGCCGGCGTGCCCCACGTGCGCGGCGAGCGGTCTTCGCGTAACGGCTTTACCGTTCTGGATGGCTCTGCGACCGAGCCGGCAGCCCGTCCGCGTCAGCGAACGGCGCCGCAAGGTCGTCCGCAGCGCCCAACTCCTCGCAATGCGGGCGGCGGATATAATCGAATCGATTTGAACTCGGACCCGTCGGCGCGTTTGCGCACCGACGACCAGGGACCGCGTGTACGAAGGGACTACCATGACCGATAAGATGACCGTTGCTATTGCAGCCGGCGGCACGGCAGGGCATATCAACCCCGCGCTCGCCTTGGCCGAAGAGCTGCGTGACCGTGGCCACCACGTTGTGTTCGTGGGCCAGTCGCGCAAGCTCGAGGGTCGTCTGGTCCCCGAGGCTGGGTTTGATTTTGTGCCCATTACGGTTACGGGCTTCGACCGCTCCCGTCCTTGGACGGCGCTGACCTCGCTGTGGCGTGTCAACAAGGCCAAGCGTGCGCTCGCCAGTCATTTCTCAAAGGTCGGCAAGCCCGATGCCGCCATCGGTTTTGGTGCCTATGTCGAGGTTCCGTTGCTGGGGTGGTGCAAGGGCGCAGGCGTTCCGTATCTGCTGCATGAGCAGAACTCTGTTCCGGGCCTGGCCAACAAGATGATGAACTCCCACGCCGCTCGCGTGTGCATCTCGGTGCCGGCAGCGCGTTCGGTCTTTGAGCGCGAAGGTGACCCTGACCACGTGCTCATGACCGGCAACCCCGTACGTCGCTCAGTGATCGAGGGCGATCGCGCTCGCGGCCGCAAGGCACTTGGCGTTCCCGAGGACGCTACGCTGCTGCTCGTCTTTGGCGGTTCACTTGGCGCCCAGCACCTCAACGAGCGCGTGGCTTCGCTCAAAAACGAGCTGCTTTCGCGCAAGAACCTCTATGTGTTGCATTCGACGGGTGCCGACGGCTTTGAGGAGACCGAGCGCGCTTTGGCGCTGACGCCCGAGGAGGCGAAGCGTTACCGCGTCCAGCCTTACATCGACAACATGGGCGACATGCTAGCTGCTGCCGATTTGGTGCTATCGCGTTCGGGCGCATCGAGCGTGGCCGAGATCGCTGCGCTCGCCGTGCCCTCGGTGCTCGTGCCGTACCCGCATGCGACGGCCGACCACCAAACCACCAATGCCCGTTATCTGGTCGACGCCGGGGCCGGCGTGCTCTGTGCCGATGCCGATATCGACGGTTCTGCCTTTGCCGATGAGCTGCTGCACCTGGTCGATGACGCGGCGGCACGCGACGCCATGCGTCAGGCGGCGCGTGGTCTGGCTCAGGATAGGGCCGCCGCTCTTCTGGCGGATGCGGTAGAGGGTTTGCGTTAGTTAGACGGGATATCGTCGGTCGCCCTCGCGCTGATGCGGTAGGTGCGGTACAGTTAACGGGTTACAGGCAGTGTTTACGCAAGGAGTACACGAGCACATGGCTGATTCCCAGACTGCAACCTCCGCGCCCGAGTTTAAGAGCGCCCACTTTATCGGTATCGGCGGCGCCGGCATGAGCGGCATCGCCCTCGTTCTGCACGAGCGCGGTTATGCCGTTACCGGCTCCGACCTTAAGACGTCACGTTATATCCGCCAGCTTACCCGCGCTGGTGTGAAGGTGCATGTGGGCCATGAGGCCGCCACGATCGACGAGGTCAAGCCCGACGTGGTTGTTGTGTCCACCGCTATTCCGGAGTCCAACCCTGAACTCGTGCGCGCTCGCGAGCTGGGTATTCCCGTGTGGCCCCGTGCCAAGATGCTCTCTGCTTTGGGCCACGGCTACACCACCGTCGCTGTTGCCGGCACGCATGGCAAGACCACCACGTCTTCGATGTGCGCCACCATGCTCGACCGCATGGGTCTGGATCCGAGCTTCTTGATCGGCGGCATCGTCGAGGGCTATGACACGAACGGCAAGAACGGCTCGGGCGACTACTTTGTCGCCGAGGCCGACGAGTCCGACAGCTCCTTCCTGTTCCTGAACCCCAACGTGGTCATTGTGACCAACGTCGAGGCCGACCACCTCGATCACTACTCGGGTATCGAGGAGATCGAGGCAACTTTCGCCAAATTCATGAGCCTGGTGGGCGAGGACGGCACCGTCATCGTCTGCGGCGAGGACCCGCATCTGGTCGAGCTCGCCAAGTCGACGGGCCGTCACGTGCTTTCCTACGGCTTTGCCGAGAGCAACGACATCGTCTGCGTGCACCCGGATGTCAAGGGCATCCAGAGTGACTTTATCGTTCGCTTTGAGGACGGCACTGAGCACGCT
This sequence comes from uncultured bacterium, assembly GCA_905214425.1. Taxonomy (GTDB): domain Bacteria; phylum Actinomycetota; class Coriobacteriia; order Coriobacteriales; family Coriobacteriaceae; genus Collinsella. Next base: position 106,286 of record CAJMLY010000003.1, on the reverse strand, counting down.
GTGGAGATCAAGAGCAACCCCGGTCGCCACAACATGCTCAACGCCACGGCGGTGCTCACCGTCGCCCATGTCCTGGGCCTTGACATCGACGCCGCCGCCAAGGCGCTCTCGAGCTTTGAGGGCGTCCGCCGTCGCTTTACCCACGTGGGCGATATCGATGGCATCACCGTGGTCGATGATTACGGCCATCACCCCACCGAGATCAAGGCGACGCTTGCTGCCGCTTCCTCGCTGGGCTACAAGCACGTCGATGTCGTGTTCCAGCCGCACCGCTATTCGCGCCTGCAGGCCCTGTGCGACGACTTTGCCGATGCATTTGCCAATGCCGATAAACTGCTGCTGATTGATGTGTTCTCGGCTGGCGAGATGCCCATTCCGGGTGTCACCTCTAAGATGCTCGCCGATACCGTGCGCGCCAAGCATCCTGGCAAGGAGGTCGTGTACTGCTCCAGCCGTCTTGAGCTCAATCAGGAGCTCGAGCAGATGGTGGGCGAGGGCGACCTGCTGCTCACCATGGGTGCCGGCGACGTTACGACCGTCGGTCCCGAGTTCATTGAGTATCTGACTGCCAAGAAAGACGCTTAAGTCTAATGGGTCTGTTTAACGCCGTCATGGCGCTCTCGGGCATGATCGACACGGATGTGATCGAGGACGAGCGCCTTGCGCGTCATACGAGCTATCGTATCGGCGGCAAGGCCGACCTCTTTGTGACGTGCCATAGCTATCATGCCCTCCGCCGCGCCGTGGCGGTGCTCGATCGCGAGCAGGTGCCGTGGGTCATCATCGGCAAGGGCTCCAATCTGCTGGTTGCCGATGGCGGTTATCGCGGTGCCGTCATTTCGCTCGGACGTGAGTTTCAGCGCACGGTTGTTGCCGATGACGGTTGTACGCTGACGGTCGGTGCGGGCGTGATGTTTGCGCGCCTGGTCAACGATGCCCTGTCGCGTAGCCTCTCGGGCCTTGAGTTTGCCGTTGGCATTCCTGGTTCGGTCGGCGGTGCGATATCCATGAATGCCGGCACACGGACCGAGTGGATTGGCTCGCTGGTTGAGGATGTCGTAACGTTTGACCCGGCATCCGGTATCAAGCATTATGCGGGGTCCGAGATCACTTGGGACTACCGCGAATGTAGCCTTCCCCGCAATGAGATCATCCTCGAGTGCGTGTTCAAGCTTAAACCGGCGCCCAAGGCAGACATTCGCGAGCGCATGGAGCGGTACCTGACGCGCCGCAAGCGCACGCAGCCCATGGGTCGCGCATCCTGCGGGTCTGTCTTTCGCAACCCGCCCGATGCGAGTGTGGGCAAGCTTATCGAGGATTGTGGATTAAAGGGTTTTTCGATTGGCGGTGCGGAAGTTTCGCCCGTTCACGCTAATTTTATCGTTAATAACGGAACTGCCTCGGCCGATGACGTTGCCGCGGTTATCAGACATGTGCACGGAAAGGTGAGGGAGGCGTATGGCATCGAGCTCAGACCGGAAGTTAAATTCCTCGGCTTCTAGAGCATCGAAACCCACCTTCCGCCGCGCCGGAGGGCGTTCCGGCGCGCCTGCCAAACCTCAACGCAATACCGTCGCGCACTCTAAGTCTGTCGGGCATGCTCGACAGACCAGTCGTCCGGTCGTCGGCTCGCAGCTCGGTAATCGTCCGGCCGCAAAAAAGTCCTCGCGTCCCTCGGTGACGTCAAAGCCTGTTATGGGCGCCAAGCCTGCCCGTCCCATGGCAGCTCCCAAGCCCTCGACGGGAACTAAAGCGGCGCGTCCAGGTCGCACGCTGGGCGCATCGAAACCGCGCTCGCTGACATCGGTGCCGGCTACCGCCAAGAAGCCTTCGAGTAAAAAAGGTTTCAACCCGTTATCTTCACTTGGAGCGATGGCAAATAAAACATCAGACGCCGCTTCTGTCGTTACAGGCAAAGGCAAAATCGTGGGCGGCGTTCTGGCCGTCTTGGCCGTGCTCGTCGTCGTTGCCATCGTGGTGATCAACTCTGGATTGTTTACTGCCACTGATATTCAGATTCAAGGCAGCGAGCATGTGACGAAGCACGATGCTATCCAGCTGATCGACTTGCCCGAGGGAACGTCGCTTTTTAACGTCGATCCCGACCAGATTACCGAGGATCTCAAACAGAACCCGTGGGTTTCGGGCGTGGATGTCCAGCGCCAGTTTCCCCATACGCTTATCATCACGCCGACGGAGCGTAAAGTTATCGCCATTGCGTATATCAGCTCCGACGACCTTGCCTGGGCTATCGGAGACGATGACACCTGGATCGCCCCGCTGTCGACGTCGGTCGAAGTGGACGACCAGGGCAACGTCATCACGACAGGGCAGGGCTCAAATACCTTGACCGGAATCGATGCCGCGCTGGCGCTCGCTAAGCACTATGGCGCGGTGTTGTTGACTGATGTCTCGGCGGATGTCGCTCCGGTTTCCGGCCAGGCGGTGAACTCCAAAGCCGTTAAGGCCGGCCTGGATTATGTGCGTGGTTTTTCGAGCGAGTTCTTGGGACAAGTCAAGGATATTTCCACGCCTTCGGTCGAAGCCATCTCGGCAAACCTCAATAACGGCATTGAGGTGTCGCTGGGCGATTCGGACGATATCGCCAAGAAGGAACGCGTAGTCACCAAGTTGCTTTCGCAGGTAGAGGGCGTAACGTATATCAATGTGCGCTCTCCGGGCAACTACACATTTAGGAATGCTCCGACCTCGTAGCGCTGGTTGATGCTTTGTTGAGGGGCCATACCACGCCGTTTATCTGGTTTGTTTGGTTTTCACGGTCAATTATTTGACTGATACGTTCATAATGTGCAAACATAATACGGTTTACCTTTGCATTTACTTTCAACCTGAAGGTTAATGTGCGCAGGGGTCGACCCATGCTATGGCTATAACCTTTGTTCGGAGGACCGACATGCACGAGACAGAGATCAACAACTACCTTGCCGTCATTAAGGTGGTCGGCGTCGGCGGCGGCGGTACCAACGCGGTCAATCGAATGATCGAAGAGGGCATCCGCGGCGTCGAGTTTGTTGCCATCAACACCGATGCTCAGGCACTCGCGATCTCTGATGCCGATATCAAGGTGCACATCGGCACCGACCTTACCCGCGGCCTGGGCGCCGGCGCCAACCCCGAGGTTGGCCGCAAGGCTGCCGATGAGTCCCGCGACGACATTGCCGAGGCGCTCGCTGGCGCCGACATGGTGTTTATCACCTGCGGTGAGGGCGGTGGCACCGGTACCGGCGCTGCTCCCATCGTTGCCGATATCGCGATGAACGAGGTCGGCGCACTGACCGTCGCCGTCGTGACCAAGCCCTTCACCTTCGAGGGCCGCAAGCGTAAGAAGAGCGCCGAGGAGGGCATCAAGACCCTCTCCGATTGCGTCGACACCATGATCGTCATCCCTAACGATAAGCTGCTCGACATCGCCGAGAAGAAGACCACCATGCTCGAGGCCTTCGCGATTGCCGATGGCGTCCTTTCCCAGGGCACCCAGGGCATCACCGACCTCATCACCGTCCCCGGTATCATCAACCTGGACTTCGCCGATGTTAAGACCATCATGAAGCAGGCCGGTACCGCCATGATGGGTATCGGTACCTCTTCTGGGGACACCCGTGCCGTCGATGCTGCCCAGCAGGCCATCTCCAGCCCGCTGCTCGAGAGCTCCATCGATGGCGCCACGCGCGTGCTGCTCTCCATCGCCGGTTCCAAGGACCTGGGCATCCAGGAGATCAGCGACGCCGCCGACGTTGTCGCCAACGCTGTCGACCCCGAGGCCAACATCATCTTCGGTACCGTTGTCGACGAGTCCCTGGGCGATCAGGTGCGTATCACCGTCATCGCTACGGGCTTCTCCGACTCCAACGTCAACCGTCAGGACGAGCTCTTTGCTGCTCAGCAGTCTCAGAGCAAGGCCGCTGCCTCCGCCGAGCCGCAGCGCACCGCTCCTGCCGCCAGCCCGGCTCAGGCCGCTCCGACCCGCAACGTCGGTGGTACCGAGCTGCCCAACTTTGGCAACGACCAGTTCGAGCTTCCCGACTTCCTGAAGCGCGGTAGCTTCTAGTTCGTTTTTCTCAACGACCTGCACGGGGTGTGTCCATTTGGATGCACCCCGTTTTGTTTCTCGTTTGTAAACGAAAGCCTCCAATCTCCTTACGTTCCCTTTACGTTTGGTCCCTACCGCTGCGGGTATCCTTTTAAGGAAGTATGACAGCCGTATAAACGCGGACTGCGCGGCGACGCCGCGGTACTTGTGTTATTAGGAGGCTTTAGTATGGCAGCACGTGCGGACAAAGTTTCGCGTGTCGACCATGATGGAGTTACGTTGGTGGAGGGCGCGACATCCGATGTTCGCTTTGCCTTCACCGAGCGCGCCGGTGGTGTTTCCGAAGATGCGTACTCCTCACTCAACTTGGGCTCGCATGTTGGCGATGATCCCTTTGCTGTTCAAGAAAATCGTCGCCGCGCACTCGAGGCTATGGGTGCCGCCGAGTGCGAGCACAACCTGCTCGTTCCCAATCAGGTCCATGGTGACCATATCGTTGCGGTTACCTCGAACGGCGCCGATGACCTTGAGGACGTCCGTGAGCAGATTGCCGAGGGCTGCGATGCTATCGTCTGTACGGCGCATAACGTGCCCGTGCTGCTCTGCTTTGCCGACTGCGTTCCCGTGGTGCTGGTGGCCCCTGGCGGATTTGCCGTGGTGCACTCCGGTTGGAAGGGCACGATTGCACGTATTTCTGCCAAGGCGTGCCAGGCGCTTTGCGATGCTGCCGGCTGCGATGCGATCGACGTTTCCGCCTATATCGGCCCCCATATCTTGGGTGACGAATATGAGGTATCCCAGGAACTCATGGATCGCTTTGCCGCCGAGTTCTCGTGCGTCGATGCGAGCACCTCTCGCATGCTCGATCTTTCCGCTGCCATTTGCGAGGCGCTGGTAGATGTCGGTGTCGACGCGGATAATATCGTGGATACCCAGCTTTCGACTGTGCGTCAGAACGACCGCTTTTATTCCTACCGTAACGAGGACGGCACCTGTGGGCGCCATGCTGCGATCGGCGTGATGCTATGAGAAAGATCGTATCGGTCCTGAGCGCCGCTGTGCTTACGTTTACGCTGTGTGCCTGTTCTTCGGGATCTTCTACCTCTTCCATTACCGTGGCTGGCTCCACGACCTGTCTTCCTATCGCCGAGATTGCGGCCGAGGGCTTTAAGGAAGAGACCGGCATCGACGTGCTCGTTTCCGGTTTGGGTTCTTCCGCCGGCATCGAGGCCGTCAGCGCCGGCACGGCTGATATCGCCAGCTCCTCCCGTGGACTCAATGCCGACGAACAAGATCTGGGCCTGACTCCCATCGTCATTGCCCACGACGGTATCGCGGTCATCGTGAACGACGATAACCCGGTCGATAACCTCTCGACCGAGCAGCTCCGCGATATTTACGCCGGCAAGATCACCAACTGGAAGGAAGTCGGCGGAGAGGACCTGAAGATCCAGGTCATCAACCGAGACGAGGCGTCTGGCACGCGTGAGGCCTTCCGCACCATCGTGATGGACGGCACGCCGTTCGATCGCCGCTCGGCCGTTCTTTCGGGTACGGGCCAGGTGCGAGACGTGGTATCTCGTTCGCGCGGTGCCATCGGCTACATTTCGCTGGGCTTCGTCGATAGCCTCAACGCCAAGACCTCGGTCAAGGCCGTCTCGGTCAATCATGTTGAGGCGTCCGAGAAGACGGTCGCGAGCGGCGGCTATCCCATCTCGCGCGACCTTTACTTCTTTGTGAAGGGTGCGCCTTCGCAGCAGGCACAGGATTACATCGACTACGTGACGTCCGAAAAGATGGACAAGCAGATTCGCGAGGCGGGCTTTATTCCCGTCACCAACGACGAGAAGGGGAGTGAGTAGCATGGAAACACGGGAAAACTCCCAGACTGAGCAGAATGTTCAGACGCCCAAGAAGCGCGAGCTGGCGCTTGTATCGCGCAGTACCTATATCAAGGAGAAGGCGCTGCAGTGGATCTTCTTTGCCTGCGCGTTCTTGGCGGTCGTTACCGTCATCCTGATTTTTGTCTTTACCACGTATTCGGCACTGCCCGTCTTTACCGACATCGGTCTGGCGGACTTCTTTAGCTTTACGTGGGCGCCCTCCGAGGGCCACTACGGCATCGTGTCGCTGCTGGCCGGCTCGGGTCTTGTGACCGTCGGTGCGCTCGCCATGGGTGTGCCCCTGGGCGTGGGCACGGCTGTGTATCTGGTCGAGATTGCCAGCAAGCGCGTGCGCAAACTTATCAGCCCCGCCGTCGACCTGCTGGCGGGCATTCCCTCCATCATCTACGGTTTCTTTGGCATGATCATCATCCGTCCGTTTATCGCGCAGCTGACCGGTGGTCTTGGCTTTGGCGCGCTGACGGCGTGGTTCGTGCTTGCCATCATGATTGTCCCCACGATCACGACACTCACCATCGATGCCCTTAACTCCATCCCCATGGGCATCCGCGAGGCATCCTATGCCATGGGTGCCACCAAATGGCAGACCATCTATAAGGTCGTGCTGCCCGCGGCCAAGCTGGGTATCGTGGACGCCATCGTGCTGGGCATGGGTCGCGCTATCGGCGAGACCATGGCCGTGCTTATGGTCGTGGGTAACGCTCCGGTTATTCCCGACAGCATTGCGAGCCCCATCTCGACGCTCACGAGCCAGATTGCGCTCGACATGAGCTATTCCTCGGGTCTGCACCGCTCGGCGCTGTTTGGCATGGGCGTGGTCCTGTTTATCATCTCCGCTGCGCTGGTGGGCATCGTCCGTCTGATTTCCAAGAAGAAGAGGGGGTAGGCTATGTCCGATTCCGTTGACACGACGGTCGATACGACCTCGTCGCGCGAGCGCATCAAGCGTGCCCTTTCCCACGGCAAGAAGGGTCGCATCAACAAGGACCTGTCCAACAAGATCATGCTTGGCGTGTTCCGTGCCGCGGCATACATCACCACGCTGGTGCTGGTCGCTATCATCGCCTACGTGGTCATTAACGGCCTGCCGCATATCTCGCTCGACTTTATCTTCGGTTGGCCCCAGGGCGTCAACGCCGAGGGCGGCATTTGGCCGACGATCGTCTCGACCGTCTATGTGACGGCGCTCGCCATGCTTATCTGCACGCCGATCGCTGTGCTGGCAGCCGTCTATCTGGCCGAGTACGCCAAGCAGGGCAAGGTCGTCGACATCATTCGTTATGCTGCCGATGCCCTGGCCTCGGTGCCCTCCATCGTTATGGGCCTGTTTGGCTACGCCTTGTTTGTCGAGGCCATGGGCCTGGGTCTTTCGATGGTCTCTGCCGCTCTGGCGCTGGCGCTTCTGATGCTGCCTATCGTCATGCGCACCACCGAAGAGGCCATTCGCGCCGTTCCGCGCTATATCCGTTGGGGCGCGTACGGCTTGGGCGCCACCAAGTGGCAGGTCGTCTCCAAGATCGTGCTTCCTTCTGCCTTTGGCCGTATTGCCACGGGCATCGTCCTCGCCATCGGCCGCGCCATTGGCGAGACCGCGGTGGTGCTCTACACCATGGGTCAGGCCATCAACCTGCCTATCTCGCCGCTCGATTCCGGTCGTCCCATGACCGTTCACCTCTATTTGCTTGCCAACGACGGCATCAACATGAACGCGGCCTACGGCACCGCGCTTTTGCTGATGGTGATCATTCTGGCCTTCAACCTGTTTGCGCGCTTCCTGTCGCGCAAGCGTCGCTAGTTAAGGAGTCCCATGTCCGTCTATCAGTCCGCTCCTACGCTGGAGCAAGCGGCCATCACGGCCAAGGATTTCAACTTTTGGTACGGTGACTTTCATGCGCTGACGGGGCTCGACCTCAACATCGCCAAAAACGCCATCACCTCGTTTATCGGCCCTTCGGGCTGCGGTAAATCGACGTTTTTGCGCTGCATCAACCGTATGAATGACCTGATCGAGGGTACGCGCGTCGAGGGCACCATGACGCTCGACGGCAATGATATCTATGCCGAGGGCGTCGACCCGGTCGATCTTCGTCGTCGCGTGGGCATGATCTTTCAGCAGCCCAACCCGTTTCCCAAATCCATCTACGAGAATGTCGCCTTTGGCCCTCGTCTGCAGGGCGTGACTAGCAAAGGCGACCTCGATGACATCGTGGAAGAATCGCTCAGGCGCGCCAACCTCTGGAAAGAGGTATCCAATCAGCTCAACAAGGATGGTTTGGCGCTCTCGGGCGGTCAGCAGCAGCGTCTGTGCATCGCCCGCGTGCTTGCGGTGCAACCCGATGTCCTCCTGATGGACGAGCCCTGCTCTGCCATCGACCCCACGTCCGTCTCTAAGGTCGAGGATCTGATGGCCGAGCTGGCGCCCGAGATGACGATCATCATCGTCACGCATTCAATGCAGCAGGCAGCTCGTATCAGCGACTACACCGCATTCTTCTTGCAGGAAGTTGCCGGCGAGCCCGCCACGCTCATCGAGTATGGTCAAACCGACGCAATCTTCACCAGCCCGGTGGACTCGCGGACGGAAGACTATATCACCGGCCGCTTTGGCTAATCGGTGCGACTAGTCCCAAGCCGATCGGACCTGGTCCGGTGCGTATTCACTGTGCGGGCGGCATGACCGCACCCAACTGATTGGAGTGAACCATGCGCAAACTGTTTTCCCGTCAGCTCATCGAGGCCCGTCACGAGATGCTGAGCATCTACGAGGCCGTCGATCTGGCCCTCCACGATGCCGTGAAGGCCTATGTGACCGACGACCGCAAGCTCGCCACCAAGACCAGGAAGCGCACGCTTTCGATTGACGCGCGCTGCGCCAACCTGGAGGCCGTCTGCTACAACCTGATCGCCACGCAGTCACCGGTCGCCTCCGACTTCCGCCTGCTTCAGACGATCATCTACGTCGACTTTAACCTGCAGCGCATGACCGATAAGGTCCGTCAGATCTGCCGTGCCACGCGTCATATGATCAAGGCCGACATCTCGCTGCCCAAGGAGCTTGTCGGTACGGTTGAGGCCGAGGCTGAGGCCGTCTACCAGGTGCTGGGCTCTTCGCTTTCTGCGCTCGTCACCAATGATATGTCCATCATCTGCAACCTGGCCGTCGAGGACGAGCCAGTGCACGCTGCCTACGAGAAGTTCTTCCGCACCTTTAACCGTATGGATACGGGCGACTTTATGGACGACGACAGCAACTATGACGACCTGCGCCGCGCCATCATGGTTTCGCGCTACCTCGATCGCATCGCTTCCATTTCCATCGATGCCGCTTGCCGTCTGACCTTCCTGTTGACTGGTCAGCGTATGAACGCCGGCGATATCGCCCGCACTGATGAGGACGAGCTCGAGAGCATGCGCGTGCCTTCGGGCGAGGGTGTTATCATGAGGCCCGCCGTCGACGCGCGCTACGTTGCCAAGGTGCCCGCCAACGAGGTCAGCGAGGGTCTTCGCTACCTGCTCGATCATCTTGAGGACGAGGACGATGGCGAGGACGACGAGGAGTAAGTAGCCCCGTTCGTCGAAAGATTGTAAATACCTAAGTGAGCGCGGCCTTGCACATGCGGGGCCGCGCTCTTGCGTTAGCATGGGACTACTTGTTTGGCTGTCAGCGGAGGCGATTGGCAATGGATAACTATTTGGATTTGATGCGCGCTCGCCGCGAGCAGATTCTGGAACGTTTTTATGCGGCGCTCGATCGCGCGGGCCGCCCCCACGACGCCGCGCGCCTCATTGCCGTGTCCAAGACCGTTGGTGTCGATGAGACTGTTGCCGCCATCCAGGCGGGGTATCGCCATTTTGCCGAGAACCGCCCGCAGGAGCTGGTTCGCAAGCTCACGGGTCTGGCGGAGCATCCGGAGCTGCCCGAGGTGCGCTTCGATATGATCGGCAACCTGCAGACCAATAAGATCAATGCGGTGCTGGGCTCAGCCGAGCTGATTCACTCGGTGGGTTCGCTGCATCTGGCGCAGGCGATCTCGAGCCGTGCTGTCCGCAAGATTGAGGCAGGCGAGCTCGCCGGCCCCCAGCGTGTGCTCATTGAGGTCAATGTGAGTGGTGAGGAGTCGAAGGGAGGCTTTTCGCCCGATGAGATTCGCGCCGCCGCGGGTGAGCTTGCGGAGCTTGAGGGAATTTGCGTACAGGGGCTTATGACTATGGCGCCCCGGGGGAATAAGGATGTGGCACGCCGCACCTTTGCGGGGCTTCGTGAGCTGAGGGATGAGCTGGAGGCGGCGCATCCCGATTTGAACCTGCCTGAGCTTTCCTGCGGCATGAGCGAGGACTTTGAGCCTGCCCTTGAGGAGGGCTCTACGCTCGTTCGCCTGGGCAGGGTAGTATTTAGCCCGGAGTTTGCAGTAAAATAAGGCTCTGAAGTGCGCACTGATTATCGGGGCGCCTGCACTAAACCGCGAGAGGACACAACCATGGGCTTCCTTGACGAGATTAAAAATAAGATGCACCTGGGCGGCCAGCAGGGTTACGACCAGGGTTATGGCCAGGACGACGACTACGGCTACGATGACGGCTATGACGATAGTTATCAGGGCAACGGCTACAGCGGTGCTTCGGGCGAGGGCTTCTACACCCAAGACGAGCCGAGCAACGGCTTGCTTGGTCAGACGCGCCGCGGTGAAGCTGAGTCGGTTGCCGTGTATACGCGCTCCGGTCAGCTGGTCGGCGATGACTCCCGCCATGCCACGACGTATAACCCGCCTTCGCGCTCGCAGGACAGCGTTGCGAGCGGTTATCGTCCTGGTGCCTATGACACGCCGTCGAGCTACGCCGAGAACACCCGCGCCCGTGCCGCCGCTGCACCCGCGCCTGCACCGAGCGATGCCTCGGCCTATGCGAGCAATATCATCAACGCCACGCCGCAGCTGCCGGCCTATGTCCTGCGCCCCGAGAGCTATGACGACGTGGAGACCGTGGTGCGCCGCGTTCGCACCAAGCAGCCTGTCGCACTGATTTTTGTGGGCGTACGTACCGAAGTTGCCAAGCGCGTCTTGGACTTCTCTTATGGCTTTGCCTGCGGTCTGGGCGCCACGGTCAAGGAGGTAGGCGACCGCGTGTTCATGGTGCTGCCCGCCGGTTGCGAGGTCAAAGATTCCGATCTCAAGAAGCTTCGTGCCGACGGCTACCTTAAGTAAAGACAAGACGAGGAGATTCCCATCAACATCTACACTATCGTCCAGCTGGTCAACACGCTGTTCAACTTCTATTCCACGCTCATTGTCGTCTACTGCTTTATGACGTGGATTCCCATGAAGCAGGGTGGCTTACTTCAGGATATTGCTGCGGTGCTCGATAGCGTGTGCGGTCCGTGGCTCAACCTGTTCCGTCGTTTCATTCCGCCGATGGGCGGTATCGATTTTTCGCCGGTCGTTGCGATTATTGCGTTGCAGTTGGTGCAGAGGCTGGTTCTGCAGCTTCTTATAGGTATACTCGTATAGAACTGACTTTGTAACTTACGTCGGGCGTGTAGCGCCGAGGCGATGAAAAAGGAGACTTGTTATGGCTATTACCCCTGCAGACATCCAGGCTCAGACTTTCTCTGAGGCCAAGCGTGGCTACGATCCTGCTGAGGTCGACGTCTTCTTGGAGACGCTGTCCTCCGAGGTTGACGCTATGCTCGCTAAGATCGTCGACCTTAAGGGTCGTCTGACTGCTACCGAGCAGCAGCTTGCCGATGCACAGGCTCAGCTTGCCCAGGCTCAGGATGCCACCGCCCAGGCCGTTCCTGCCGCCCCTGTGGCTGCTCCCGCCCCTGACTTCTCCGCTCAGGAGCGCCAGATTTCCGCTGCCCTGATCGCTGCCCAGCAGACCGCTGAGACCATCGTCAACGATGCCAACGAGAACGCTGAGCGTATCCGCAACGAGGCTGACGCTAAGGCCCGCGAGGTTATCCGCCAGGCTCTGACCGAAAAGCAGGCCGAGCTCGAGGAAATCGATCGTCTCAAGGCTTCCCGTGAGGAGTTCAAGGCAGAGTATCTCAAGCTCATCCAGCACTTCATGGACGATGCCCAGAACTCCTTCCCGGCCGACCTCATGGCCTCCACGCCGGTCGGTTCTGCCGCTTCTCCTGCAGTGACTGTTCCCGCCGAGCCGCTGCCCGTCGCTGACCCGGTTGTCCCTGTGGCCGATCCCTTTGCCCCGATCGACAACTTTGCTGCCGACGACCTGGACTAACATTCGGCCTACAATTTAGTGCCTAGAAAGGACCCGCAGCTTGCGGGTCCTTTTTTATGACTGTGCCGGGGTGCGTAACATAAAAAAACCGAGCCCTGCACATAGTGGCGCAGAACTCGGCGAACGGGTGAGCGGTCAAGGGTAGATTTTAAGGTATGTCCAAAAACTACTTGAGGAGGAAGTTGGAGAGGGGAATAGTGCGGGCCTCGCGATGCTCGGGATCGGCGATGTGGTCGGCGGGATAGCCACAGACGAGCATGTGATAGGGATAGACGCCCTTGGGCAGATTGAACTGCTCCTGTGCCACCTCAGGCTTAAAATGGCATACCCAGCACGTTCCTAGGCCCTGCTCGGTGGCCTCCATCATCATCTGATCACACACGATGGACGTATCGATTTCACTGGAATTCATCTGGTCATACGGGCGTACCCAAGCATCATCGGTAACGCAGCAAATAAGGAAGATGAGCGGAGCGCCAAAGATAGACCCATCACGAGCAAACCGAGGCTGACAAGCAGCAGCCTTCTCCAACAGCTCAGGCGTATCCAGCACCATCACACGGGCTGGATGATTATTACAAGCAGAAGGAGCAATACGCCCAGCCTCAACAATGGCATCCACCACAGCCTGCTCAACAGAACGGTCCTCAAAAGAACGACAAGAATACCGACCACGAGCCAGATCCAAATAAGACATACAAGCCCTCCTAAAATTAAAAATCAAACAAACCAAAAGTAACCCAAAGAGTACCCAAAGCAGCAATCAGCCAAACGCTCATCAAGGGCCAAAGTGTCCGAACGGATACCAAAGGTCCCTTCAGCCAAACCCCCGTCGCGCTAAATCTATCAGCCAAAGTTCCCAATGGTGGTGCATAAGGGAGCGGGCCCGGCCACTAATAACCTTTTGAACGACTCTGCTTGCAGCCGGAGTGAAAAAGGTTATTAGTGGCCGGGCCCGCGACCGGTGGGACATGTACCCCCCAATTAACTGTTCTTCATGACAATCGAATCCACGACATCGGCCACATTCTCGCAGCAGTCGGCGCAGTACTCCAGGAAGGCGTACACGTCACGCCAAGCGATGACCTCGAGCGGATCCTTGCCGTTAACGTGCAGGTTGCGCATGGCGTTGATGTAGAGCTCGTCGGCCTCGGACTCGATGGTGTTGATCTGGATGACCAGCTCGCGCAGCGTTTTGGACTTGCGGTAGTTGGGAAGCTCGACCATCAGGTCTTTCATGGCGCGGCAGGCGTCAGTCACCTTGTGGGCGATGACGATGGCGTCGGGATGGATGCTCTGAATGTTGGTGAAGTAGACGCGCTGCACGACGCCCTCAATACGGTCGAGCACGGTGTCGAGCGCGCAGCTCATCAGATCCAGATCCTCGCGCTCGAGCGGGGTGATAAAGGCGGTGAGCAGGGCGTCTTCGAGCTCGTGGTGCTTCTTGTCTGCCGCATGCTCAATCGCATGCATCTCCTCGAGCATGTCGTGGATCTGCGCGGGATCAAAGTTCTCAAAAATCTTGATGAGCAACTCTGCGGCCTGGACAGCAAGGTCGGCGCAGGCGACGTAGTTGTCAAAGTAGAACGAATCGGGTTTCTTTGCCATGGGTGGGTCCTTTCGAGGTGAAGACGGGTGGGCGAAGTGTTGCGGTCCAGATGGACGTTCGGTTTGACTAGAGGAACATCATGAACAGCTTGGCCATGACAAAGCTGATGAGTCCGCAGGCGGGGAAGGTGAAGAACCAGGTGAACATCATGTCCTTGACGACGCCGAAGTTGATGGCCGAGAGGCGCTTGACGGCACCGACGCCCATGATGGCGCAGGTCTTGATGTGTGTGGAGGACACGGGGATGCCGGTAAGGGTGGCAAGCAGCAGGTTCGCGGCGCCCGCCAGGTCGGCGGAGAAGCCCTGGTACTTTTCGAGCTTGACCATGCTCTGGCCAACGGACTTGATGATGCGCTCGCCGCCCACGCTGGTGCCGATGCCCATGGTGGCCGAGCATAGCAGCATAATCCAGATGGGGATGCCGGCATCGCCGACGCTCGTCTGGCCGCTGGCAAAGGCCACGCCTAAAAAGAGCACGCCGATGAACTTCTGTCCATCCTGCGCGCCGTGCATAAAGCTCATGGCCGCAGCGCTCGCGATCTGAGCGTATTTAAAGAAGACATTGGCACGTCGCCTGTTGGCGGCGGCGAAAAGAATCGAGACGAGCTTGCACAGGACCCAGCCCATGACAAAGCCCAGGCCGATGGAGAGTGCCAGGCCGTAGATGACCTTCATCCACTCGTGGACGTTGACGCTGCTCGCACCGCCGAGGGCGATGGCGGCACCGGTCAGGCCGGCGATAAGGCTGTGGCTTTGCGAGGTGGGGATGCCAAAACGCGACGCTGTGGCGCCGTAGACGACGATGGAGAACAGCGCCGCGCATAGGCAGGCGAGCGCCATGGTGCTGTTTCCGCCAAAGTCGACGATATGTGAGATGGTGTTGGCGACGCTCGCGTTAAAGTGCGTCATGATGAGCACGCCGAGGAAGTTGAATGCGGCGCTCATGAGAATGGCGGCGCGGGCGGGCATGCAACGCGTAGTGACGCAGGTCGCGATGGCGTTGGGCGCGTCGGTCCATCCATTGACGAAGATGGCGCCCAACGCGAGGATCACGGTGACGGCAAGGACTGGGTTCGACACAATTTGGCCGAGGAAGGTTGAGAACGTTACGTCCATATATGGGCTTTCTCGAAGTTTGCAGACACGTTACAAAAACATGATAAATCGTATCACCTCCTGCGGGTCTCTTTACCGAGTTCTGATGGGAGAAGTGAACTTTTTGGCACTAAAATTGAATATTAGCCCTGTTGACCGCGGGTGTTCTTTTTGCTAACACGCCATGCGGACACGTGCGATTACTACGACACTCCAAAACCACAGTCTGTTCGCTTTACAACATGCAAACATGCGTTCGATAATAGGGGGCATGGAATATCGACAGACAGACGGCAAAACTCGGCGCGTACACAAGCAGTATGTGGACGTCGTGGCTCGCATCCTTGCGGGCGGGCAAGTCGTGCCGGTCACCGTCTGCTGGGTCGACGGTCGCTGCTTTACGATTGACGAGATTGTCTCGACCACTGGGTTTGGCCTGACGGTCCACGGCATTCGTACGGCAACCTATAAGGTGCGTTTTGGCGGGCACGCGACCGAGTTGTATCTGGAGGACCAGACGCGCGAACGACCAGATGGCTCGCAGGCCCATCTGATGCGTTGGTGGGTGTGGGCATTCGACCGCACGCTCGAGGGCGAGCGCCGTGGGTAAGGACGTACGGCATTCGGGTACAATGACAGGAATCTTGTCAGCTACTGCGCCGTTATTTGTGGCGCTTTTTGAAAGGACGAACCTATGAACGATATTCAGGGCTATCAGAACGGCCCCGTCGAGAGCGGCGCAAGCCGCGCCAAGGAGATGTCGCCGCGCGCGTACAATCTCGCCATGTCTGCCCTGATCTTCTTGGGCTTTTGCGCCATGGGCGCCGGCGCCTACTTTACGAGCACCATGTCGTTTGCGCGCATGATGATGAGCGGCGCCGCCTTGCCGCTGGTCTTTGGCTCGTTTATTTTGACCATCGTCGGCATGGTCATGATGTCGGCCGCCGCCAGCAAGCAGTCCGTGGGCCTGTCCCTTGTGGGCTACGTAATCTTTGCGAGTACCTTTGGCCTGACCGCGTCGTTTGGCCTTGCCAACTACGACCTGCCCACCATCAACACTGCCTTTATCGCCACGGCCGCCATCACCTTTGTCTTTGGCGCCTTGGGCGTGACGTTCCCCAAGTTTTTCCAGCGCGTATATGGCATCGGTTTTGGCATTCTGCTCGCCACTATTCTGGTTGAGATCGTGCTGATGTTCATGGGCGTCTCGCAGACCATCACCGATCTGATCGTGATCGTGGTGTTCGCCGGCTTTATTGGCTACGACACCTATGTTGCCACGACGGTGCCGCCTACGCTGCCCAACGCCGTGCTCATGGCGTCCAATCTGTTCGTGGACATTATCAACGTGTTCCTGCGCATCCTGAACATCCTTGGCCGTCGCGACTAGTGGCGAATTGCGGCGGTGCTTGCCGTGCGTGTAAATCGATGCGAAAGGCGGTCCTTCGGGGCCGTCTTTTTTGTACGCGGCGGGGTATCATGGATGGCAAAAGCCGATAGCGGCAGCGACAGGAAAGGTGACCACTTATGGCAGACGTCGACAACAGGAACCGTAACCGCAGGTCCAACCGAGCGGGTCAGCCCAATCCCAAGCGCGAGGCCCGTGCCAAGGCCGCCGAGCGTCACGTGGCAACTGTGTCCGAAGCGTGCGCCACGGATATCGAGCGCTCGCTTGCCGGCGTGTGCGAGTTCGATGGTATGCCTGCCGGTTTTGTCGCGGCGATGAAGGCCAAGGCCCAAGCGGCCGACGCTGTCGAGGAACAGGTTGCCGAGGAGTCTGAGGCCGCCGAGGCCGAGACCGCTGAGGTTGCGTCCGCCGAGACCGAGGTTACGGCCGAGCCTGCACCCGCAGAGGAGGCCACGGAGACCGAGTCCGCGCCTGCCGCCGAGGAACCCGCTCCGGTCCTGCCCGAGGTCACCGTGCTTGACGCCTCTGCCACGCAGGCCATTCTGGATAACGGCCGAGGCTACGCGCAATTCTGCGACATGGCCGTACTCGCCTTTGCCTCGTTCACCAACCCGGGCGGCGGCTACATCCAGGGCTATCTGGGTCAGGAGGCCACGCTGTGCGCCGATTCGTATCTGTACAACGTTCTCGATAAGCAGCGCAAATGGTACGGCGAGAACCGTCGCCGCAACATCAACTGTGAGCTGTACCGCAACCGTGCGCTGGTGGTGCCCGCGGTGCGTTTCGACCGCAACCATGTGCACGCCTATGCCGACGTAATCGTCGCCGCCGCGCCCAACGCCAAGCGCGCTCGCCAGGAGTATCGCGTGGGTGACGATGCCTTGCTGGACGCCCTGCGCGATCGCATCCGCTTTGTGCTTGCCATCTGCGACGAGCTGGGTCGCGAGAAGCTCGTGCTGGGCGCTTGGGGCTGCGACAACAACGGCTTTGACGCCGAGGCCGTGGCCGAGCTCTTCCGCAAGGAGCTCGCATCGGGCGACTTTAAGGTCAAGCAGGTCTTTTTTGCCGTGCCCTCTACGCGCTGGGACGAAGATTTTGCCAAGTTCGAGCACGTGCTGGCAAACTTCCCCGAGCGCAACGAGGAGTCCTATGCCCAGGTTGCCGCTCGCGCTGCGGCTGCCCGCGCCGCCGAGCAGGCCCAGGCTGCCGCCGAGGACGATGAAGACGATGACGATTGGCGCAAGTACCTGTAATCGGTGTGTGCTGACAGATAGGTCGATCCGGCGGGAGAGACTGCTCCCGCCGACTTTTTCTTTTTACTAGAGGAAGGGCTTACGATGAAAAACGTTCTGTGCTTTGGCGACAGTAATACCTACGGCTATGATCCGGCGGGCATGCGCGACGGCACCGCGGTACGCTATGCGCACGATGTGCGCTGGTGCGGTGTGGCCCAGCGCGACCTGGGCGAGGGCTGGCACGTGATTGAGGAAGGCCTCAACGGCCGCACGACGGTACGCGACGACATGTGCCATCTGGACACTAATCTCAACGGCATCCGCGCGTTGCCGATGCTGCTCGAGGCTCATAAGCCGCTGGATGCGATCGTGATTATGCTGGGCACCAACGACTGCAAGACGGTCTTTAGCGTGGGGGCTGCCGATATCGCTGACGGTGCCATGGCGCTGATTCGCACCGTCCGCGCGTTTCCCTGGACCGAAGCCGCGCCCTGCCCGCGTATTCTGCTGATGGCGCCTATCAAGATTAAACCGCAGATCGCCGATGTGTACATGACCGACTTTGACGAGCGCTCCGTCGAGGCCTCGGAGCATTTTGCCGAATACTATGCGTATGCTGCTAAACAGTTTGGCTGCGACTTTTTGAATGCCGCTGATTTTGCCGAGCCGGGCGATATCGATTATCTGCACATGATGCCCGAAAGCCACGAGAGCCTGGGCCACGCCGTGGCAGCCAAGCTCCAAGAGATGCTTGGTGAGTAGCGCGACCCAAAGCAGTACAGAAGTTCCCCTTGCGACGGCTTGTTTCGTTGGTTTGCTTTGATCTGTAACAGTTGTAAGGCCGAAAACGGGCTAGATGTTACAGATTAAGATTATTTAGGTCGATATCGGTCGTTTGTCTCGATCTGTAACATCTAGGGTCGATTTCGCCGAGTTGCTGTTACAGATTGAGATTTTCGTTTCAGCGGAATTTGAATGTCTCGATTTGTAACAGGTGGGCCGAAAAATGGACTCTAACTGTTACAGATCGAGATGTTTGTGGGAACCACCGCAAGGGTGCCTGTCCCCTTTGCGGTGGTTTTGGACTGCGAATCTTAATACTGCCACATGTGGTTGACGGGGCCGGAGCCTTTGCCCATGTTCAGGCCGGCGGCGAGAGCGCCGGTTAGGTAGGCCTTGCCGGCGTTGACGGCGTCGGCAAGATCCATGCCCTGAGCCAGCGCGCAGGCGATGGCGGACGAGAGCGTGCAGCCGGTGCCGTGTGTGTTGTCGGTCTCGATGCGCTTGTGGCGGAACCACGTGGTGAGTGGATCTCCCAGATGGTTGCCCTCGTCATCGAGTGGCGCGGGTTCGGCCAGTACATCGTTGGCCTCGTTGACAAAATGCCCGCCCTTAACGAGGGACGCGCATCCAAAGCGGCGGGTGAGGAGCATGGCGGCATTTTGCTGTGTGCGCTCGGAATCGACCTCGTAGTCGAGCAGGGCCATGGCCTCGGGAATATTGGGCGTGATAACCGTCGCTAGCGGGAACAGGCGGCGTGTAAGCGCTTCGGCGGCGTCCTTTGCGATCAGACGAGCGCCCGAGGTGGCGACCATGACGGGGTCGACGACGATATTTTGTGCGTCCCAGGCGCTCAGGCGGTCGGCGATAACTTCGATAATCTCGGTGGACGAAACCATGCCGATCTTGACGGCGCTCGGGCGGATATCGTCAAAAACGGCGTCAATTTGCGCGGCTACGATATCTGGCGAGATATCCTGTACGGCGGTAACGCCCAGTGTGTTTTGCGCTGTGATGGCGGTGATGGCCGTCTCGGCATACAGGCGGTGCGCCGTGATGGTCTTGATGTCGGCCTGAATGCCGGCGCCACCGCTGGAATCGGATCCCGCGATGGACAGGACGGCAGGTACCTTACTACGATCCATGTTCGCTCCCTTGTTCGGTCGGAATCAAATGGGTCTTTTACCCCGCATTATAAAGATGCCCAGGCCGGCGATATGCCGAACCCGGGCGCGAGATGCAATTTTTACGCAAATGCAGGCAAATGTTCACAAGTTAACAATTGGCAGGTGCTGCGGCGAGCCTATAGGCGATCGCGGCGATAAGGCTAGTCTTCCATGCCGAGGTCGATCGTCGTGCCTTCGAACACCTTGTTGACGGTGCGGACGGCGCACATCTTGCCACACATGGTGCAAGTGCCTTCGGTGGCGGCGGGGGACTCCTCGTAGCGCTTCTTGCCGGTGACCGGGTCGAGCGCGCACTTCCACATGGCGTCCCAGTCGAGCTTGCGGCGTGCCTGGCCCATCTTGTCGTCCATGTCGCGGGCGTGCGGCACCTTCTTGGCGATGTCGGCGGCGTGTGCGGCAATCTTGGTGGCCATGAGGCCGTCGAGCACATCCTGGGCGTTAGGCAGGCATAGGTGCTCGGCCGGCGTCACGTAGCACAGGAAGTCGGCGCCGGAGCTCGCGGAGATAGCGCCACCGATGGCGGCGGTGATGTGGTCGTAGCCCACGCCGATATCGGTCACCAGTGGCCCGAGCACATAGAACGGGGCGTTGTGGCACAGGCGCTTCTGCAGTTTCATGTTGGCGGCGATCTCGTCGAGCGCCATGTGGCCCGGGCCCTCGACCATGACCTGGACGCCGGCGGCCCAGGCGCGCTTGCACAGCTTGCCCAGCTCGATCATCTCGGCGGTCTCGGTGGCGTCGTTGGAGTCGTAGAGGCAGCCCGGGCGGCAGGAGTCGCCGAGCGAAATCGTCACGTCGTACTCGTGGCAAATCTCGAGCACCTCGTCAAAGTACTCGTAGAACGGGTTTTCGTTGCCGGTGACCTCCATCCAGCCAAACAGCAGCGAGCCGCCGCGGCTGACGATGTTCATGAGACGGCCGGTCTCCTTAAAGGTCTTGATGACCGACTTGTTGATGCCGCAGTGGATGGTCATGAAGTCCACGCCGTCCTCGGCGTGCGCGCGAACGACCTCGAGCAGGTCGTCCTTGGTGAGCTTGACCAGCGGCTTTTCCATGTAGCCGATGGCGTCGTACATGGGGACGGTGCCCACCATAAGCGGCGTCTCGTCGATGAGCTGCTGGCGGAACTGGCGCGTCTTGCCCGAGTTGGAGAGGTCCATGATGGCGTCGGCGCCAAAATCCTCGGCAATCTTGACCTTCTTCCATTCCTCGGCGGCATCGGCCTTGTCGCCCGAGATGCCCAGGTTGACGTTGACCTTGGTGGACAGGCCCTCGCCGACACCAAAGGCGCGCATGCCCTTTTTGATGTGTACGATGTTGGCGGGAATGGCGATGCGGCCGTCGGCCACGCGCTCGCGGATGTACTCGGGGTCGCGATGCTCGCGCTCGGCGACCTCCTTCATCTGCGGTGTGATCTGCCCGGCGCGGGCGAAGTCGATTTGCGTGACGAGCTTGGGCTCGGTCTGTGTGCTCATTGGCACGGCTCCCTTCGTTGGCATTACCCATATCAGGTTTGCGGGTCAGGGCGGGCGCGCCCAGTCTCAGCCTGCCGTCTTTTCCTGCAAGCTCCCCGTTTATGTAATGGGCTCAAGTATAGCTCGAATGGGTACGATTGGCCTAACGAGCGTGCCTGTGGGGAGGCGTACATGGAAGACAAGCATCTATATCGAGAGACGCAATGGGATGTATCGGCCGAGGAAAGCCGTGCGCACCATGGGTTGGTCGCGATTGGTTTTGCGGTGCTTGCCGTGCTGGTGATTGCCTTTTGTATTTGGACGTTCGGCGGTCGTGGCGGCGCCGCCTGGGAGTTTGAAGCCGACGAGGGCCTGCCGATTATGACCATGAAAGTTTCTGGTGGCAACACGGTTGCCGCACCCGGCGACTATTGGTATCCGTGCGACGAGTTTGTGCAGCTGCAGCTGAGCGGCGGGTCTATTCCGGGCGAAGAAATCGAACGCGTGACGTTTGATGCGTCGCTTAAGACGCTGTCGGTCGAGCTCAAAGAACAAGGGGATGAGCCCACGACGATGGATATTGCCCTGACCGAATGGCGCCTGGAGCCTCCGTCGGGCGTCAAGGTGTCCGAGGTGGAGCATGTCAAGATTACCTATCAGGACGGCTCGATAAATGAAATTGCCAAAGCCGACGGTCTGGCGGAATAGACGCCGTGCCTAGGCAGCACATTCAAAAGTAGCGATGGTCCTACAAGGCCTGTTCGTTCAGGAAGACCAAAGTGCTTTTATTTGAAAGCTCGGGAAAGTGACGATAACCAACGTCGAACGCGGTGAGCCCACTTACATCCTCGAGCTTGTTTTCTGCCATCCAGCGCACCATGGAGCCGCGCGCCTTTTTGCTGGCGGTCGAGCGCTGGATGGGTTTGCCGTTGCGGATGCCTTCGCCAAAGAGACATGTGACGACCGTGGCATCGGTGATGAGGCGGGTGAGAACAGCTTTGGCGTATTCCGCGCTGGCGAGGTTGACGATCGTAGCGTTGGAGCCTGCCGGAGCGATAGTCCGTGCGAGCTTGTCGCCCCAAAATGCGTAGAGGTCTCGGGCACCGTCGACGACAAGCTTCGCGCCCATCTCCAGCCGATACGGTTCAACGGCATGGAAGGGGCGTACGCATCCGTAGAGTCCCGAGAGGATCCAGAGATGGTTTTGCAGCCAGTCGAGCTGTGCGGCATCCATGACCTCGGGCGCCATGCTTTGGTATTGGATGCCGTGATAGGACATGACGGCGGGGGAGATTCGACGCGCGATATCGGGATCGGCGAGGTCGGCATCGCTCAGGACGGGCATAAATTCGTGAAGCGTATCCAGGCACGCTGTAAGCAGCCTGTCGCTCACGTTCCACAGCGCCTGCAGGCCGCCGCTGCCTTCATTCCGCTCGATATCTAGCAGTGCGCGGTGGAGGCGAGTCGTCTCGCGCACAAAGGGTGGGATGCCCAGGACTTCAAAAGCATCTTGGGCCGCGCGCATCTGCTTGGCGGGCGAAATGATGACCTGCAGCATGGACTCTCCTCTGCCAAAAAGGAAGTTGCGGTGGAATACGGTCTGTTTTGGCCGTTTATGGGCCAGTTTAGTCCGTATTTCACCGCAACTGATGAAGGGTTGGTTAGGCTCGCTCGAGGAAGGCCTTGTAGCCGCGATAGGCCTCGTAGATATCGGCCTTGTTGGCGACCTCCCACAGGGCGTGCATGGACAGGACGGCAACGCCGGAGTCGATGACGTTCATACCGTACTTGGCCATGATGTAGGCGATGGTGCCGCCGCCACCAGCGTTGACGCGGCCGAGCTCGCAGGTCTGGAAGTCCACGCCGGCCTCGTCCATGATGTCGCGGACGAGGGCCACGTACTCGGCGTCGGCGTCGTTAGAGCCGCCCTTGCCGCGGCTGCCCGTGTACTTGTTAAAGCACAGGCCGCGACCCATAAAGGCGGCGTTCTTGGTCTCGAACTTGCCGGCATAGCCCGGGTCGAAGCCGGCGGACACGTCAGAGGAGAGCATGCGGCTGCGGGCGAGCGCGCGGCGCAGGGCCAGCGGGCTGTCTTCGCCGGCGAGCGTCATGATCTCGGCGACGGTGTTCTCGAAGAAGCGGCTCGTCATGCCGGTGGCACCCACGGAGCCGATCTCCTCCTTGTCGACGATGAGCGTGATGCTCGTACGCTCGACATTGGCCACATTGATCTGGGCGAGCATGGAGGGATAGGCGCAGACGCGGTCGTCGTGGCCATAGCCCAGAATCATGGAGCGGTCGAGGCCCATGTCGCGGGCGGGGCCGGCGGGCACGACCTCGATTTCGGCGGAGAGGAAGTCCTCCTCCTCGACGTCGTACTGCTCCTTGAGGATGTCCAGGAACATTTGCTTGACGGGCTCCTTGGGGGCGTCCTTGTCGTCCTCATCGAACTTGACGGGGCGGCCGCCCACGATCACGTCGAGGATCTCGGCGTCGACGGCGTCCTTGGCGGGCTTGGACATCTGCTCGCTCGAGAGGTGAATCAGCAGGTCGGAGATGGTAAAGACCGGGTCTTCGGCCTTGTCGCCGATATTGATGTCGACGGTGGTGCCGTCCTTTTTGCAGATGACGCCTACGAGCGCGAGCGGGGAAGCGACCCAGTGATAGCTCTTGACGCCGCCATAGTAGTGCGTGTCGAGGTAGGCCATGTCGCCGGCCTCGAAGGCGGGGTTCTGCTTAAGGTCCAGGCGCGGCGAGTCCACGTGGGCGCCCAGGATGTTAAAGCCCTGCTCGAGCGGGGCGGTGCCCAGGTTGACGAGCATAAGGTCCTTGCCGTGGTTAGCGGCGTACACCTTGTCGCCTGCCTTGAGCTCGCGGCCTTCGTCGATTACGGTCTCCAGGTCGACGTATCCCGCCTCCTCGGCCATCTTGATGCCGGCCTTGACGCACAGGCGCTCGGTCTTGTTCTCACTCAAAAACTGCTTATAGCCGCGGCAAAGCTCCTCGAGCTCCTCGACTTGCTGTGGCGTGTACTTTTTCCATGCGCAGGGACGCTCCATGACGCAGGCTCCTTTCGGATCGATCGTGCTGGTTGATGTGTCGTGAGCCATCGTATCACGCGCGGGCTCACGGTGGCGGGGGAGCTTGATGTGCGGTGGCCGCGGGGCGGGGAGCGTGTAAACTGGAGCGAGCAAACCGTGCCCAGCCCAAAGCGAGGTATTCAATATGTCTGACAAGCGCCGTACCTTTGCCGTCATCGACGGCAACTCGCTCATGCACCGCGCCTTCCACGCCGTGCCGCCCACCATGAACGCGCCGGACGGTCGTCCCACCAACGCGATTTTTGGCTTTTTGAACATGTTTCTCAAGATGATTGACGCCTTTAATCCCGACGGTGTGGTCGTGGCGTTTGACAAGGGCAAGCCGCGCGTGCGCATGGAGATGCTGCCGCAGTATAAGGCGCAGCGCCCGCCCATGGACCCCGATCTGCATGCGCAGTTCCCTATGATTAAGGAGCTGCTCACCGCGCTCAACGTGCCGATTCTGCAGTCCGAGGGCTGGGAAGGCGACGATATCCTGGGAACCATGGCACGCCTGGGTGAGGAGGCCGGCTGCGACATGCTGCTGGTGACCGGCGACCGCGACATGTATCAACTTGTGACCGAGCATGTCAACGTGGTCTCGACCCGCAAGGGCCTGTCCGACGTGGCGATCATGACGCCCGAGAGCGTGGATGACCTGTATCACGGCATTACGCCGGCGCTCGTGCCCGATTTTTACGGTCTGAAGGGCGATACGTCGGACAACATTCCCGGCGTACCGGGCATCGGCCCCAAAAAGGCGAGCGCACTCATCGCACAGTACGGTAGCTTGGACGAGGTCATCGCGCATGCCGACGAGGTCAAGGGCAAGATGGGCGAGAACCTGCGTGCGCACATCGACGATGCGCTGCTGAGCCGCAAGGTCGCAACCATTCGCACCGATGCGCCCGTCGATCTCGATTTTGAGGCGACGTCATTCCCGGCGTTTTCTGCCGACGAAGTGTCCGCGGCGCTGGGCACGCTTGGTATCACCGCCATGCAGAACCGTTTCTTGGCGCTGATCGGCGGCGAGGGTGGCGCTGCTGCCTCCAGTGTGTTTGAGATACCTGCGATGGTCCGCGCAGCCGCCGGCGATGCTGACGCGCTTGGTGCCGTTGCGGCTGAGGTCTCCCGCGCGATTGATGCCGGCGAGTGGGTCGCCGCCGTGGTGGACGATGACAAGGAAGAGGGCGCGCTCTTTGGACTGATGCGTACGCTGTGGTTGGCGACGTCCACGGGCCTCTTCGCGCTCGAGGAGGGCGACAGCTGCACGGCGGCTGAGGTTGAGGGCTTCAACTTCGTCCACGGCGTGATTGCTGGCGTGCTCGCGCGTCTGTTTATGGAGGGTCGCGTGGCGAGCCCGGATATGAAGGTGCTGTTGCACGAGCTTTCGCCCATCGATTCTTCTGAGCCCGAGCTCATGGATCCGCTCGCTGCCGATTCCACGCGTATCTTCGATACCGTGGTCGCTGCCTATCTGCTGGATTCCGATCGCTCCGAGTTCGATGAGGCATATCTTGCCGATACCTATCTGCAGATGGCGCTGCCTGCGGCGCGCGGTGCAGAGGGTGCCGGTGAGGACGCTCCGGCGCCCGCCGCTCGCACGGCGGCCTTGACGCTGGCGCTGGTCGCACCGCTGCGCGACCGCATGGCCCGCGAGAACGCCGCCAACGTGTTCGATGGCATCGAGATGCCGCTCGTGCCGGTGCTTGCCAAGATGGAGCGCGCGGGCATGCTCGTGGATCCCGACCGCCTGCGTAATCTGTCCGAGGGCCTGGCGACCCAGATCACCGAGGTCGAGCGCAGCATTCGCGACCTGGCGGGTGACGAGACCTTTAATATTGGCAGTCCCATGCAGCTGTCGCATGTGCTCTTTGATGTGATGGGGCTTCCGACCAAGGGCCTCAAGAAGACTAAGCGCGGCTACTATTCGACCAACGCCAAGGTGTTGAGCGACCTTGCCCGCGACCACGAAATCGTGCGTCTGATCTTGGATTGGCGTGAAAAGTCCAAAATCAAGTCCACCTATCTGGATACGCTGGGCCCGCTGCGCCGTGGTGACGGTCGCGTGCACACCACGTACAACCAGACCATCACGGCAACGGGGCGTCTGTCCTCGAGCGACCCGAACCTGCAGAACATCCCGACGCGCTCGGAGCTGGGTCGTACCGTCAAGACGGCGTTTTCGGCAGGCGAGGGAAGCGTCTTTTTGGCGGTGGACTACTCGCAGATAGAGCTGCGTCTGCTGGCACATCTCTCGGGTGACGAGCACTTGGTGCGCGCCTTTAACGAGGGCGAGGACTTCCATGCCGAGACGGCGGCGCGCGTATTTGGTGTGCCGGTGTCCGAGGTAACGACCGACCTGCGCAGTCGCGCCAAGGCCGTGAACTTTGGCATCGTGTACGGCCAGCAGGCCTATGGTCTGTCACAGTCGCTGCATATCTCGATGGCCGAGGCGCGTGACATGATCGACCGCTACTACGAGGCCTACCCGGGCGTGCGTACATTCCTCGACAACGTGGTGGCGCGCGCCAAGCAGACGGGCTACGCCGAGACCATGTACGGCCGCCGTCGTCATATTCCGGAGCTCAAGGCCAAAAACCCGCAACTCCGCGGTTTTGGCGAGCGCACGGCCATGAACCACCCCATGCAGGGCACCGCCGCCGACATCATCAAGATCGCCATGGCCCGCGTAAGCCGCCGCCTGGAAGAAGAAGGCTTTGCCGCCCATATGATTCTGCAGGTGCACGACGAACTGGACTTTGAGTGCCCGGTCAACGAAGTCGAACGCCTGACCGCCATGGTCCAAGACGTCATGGAACACGTCGTAGACCTACGCGTACCCCTCATCGCCGAAGCCAGCACCGGCATAACCTGGGCCGACGCCAAATAAAGACGCACCAACAACCCCAAAGTAACCAAAAGCAGAAGGGGGCTCCTTGCCAACAAGGAGCCCCCTTCATCTAAATATATTCAGCTAAGTATCTAGGCGCCAAGACGCCATCCAGGCGGCAAGCAAGTAACCCAAGGACCTGGCCGGGAGACGCGGATTAGTTTTTCGTAGATTCCGCACGAGCCGAAGAGCACTTAATGTGCTCTTCGTGCGAGCCCAGGACCTGACCGAACGAAAAACTAATCCGCGCCTCCCGGCCAGGTCCGACGAGCCACGTTAACGAGCCGCCAAGATGGCGTCGATGAGCGTCAGTACGCCCCCGTCGTTGTTGCTCGGAATGCGCCACTTGGCGTGCGCGTTCATGTGCTCCTCGGCATTGTCCACGATAAAGCTGTGACCGACGCGCTCGAGCATGGGGATGTCGTTGTAGGTGTCGCCCACGGCGGCAGCATTGGCAATATCGATGCCCAGGTGCTCGCACAGGTGAGCGACGCCGGCGCCCTTGTCGACGCCCAGGTTCATAAAGTCGATCCACTCGCGCCCGGCGTTGGTGACGTAGAGCTTGTTCGAGAACTCGGGGCTATAGGTCTCGCGGAAAGCGGGCTCGGCGTCGTAGCCGGGGAAGAAGACCGAAATCTTGTTGGACTCGAAATCAATGCCCTCAAAGCTGTCGACGTAGTTGATTGTGTTGTAGTAGACGCTGATCTCGTCGTGGTATTGATGGTCGCGGGCAAGCACGTAGAACTCGTCGAAGCAGCACAGGACGGGGACAGCGCGAGGATCCTCCGAGGCACGGCTCAAGACCTGCTGATACAGCTCCACGTCAATATTGCTCTTATAGATATAGCTGCCGCGATAGATCACGCACGCTCCGTTGTCGGGACAAAAGGCGAGGCGGTTCTTGATGCCCTCGAACATCTCCTCGAGCTTGGGGGCGGGACGTCCGCTGGCGGGGCAGAATACGATGCCGGCGTCGGCGAGCTTGTCCAGGCGCTCATCAAGACCCTGGGGCAGCACACGCTCGTCGGTCAGCAGCGTCTTGTCCATATCGACGGCGAGAATCTTAATGTTGCCGATGTTGGCGTCCGATTCGTAAGTTTGCATAAAAATGCGCCTTTCGTTTCGAGATTGTTTCAGACGTTATAACCATCAACTAGTAGTCGAGCGTATTTTCGCAGGAATGGTGCGTATTTGCACTGCAATTCACAAACTAATGAAAAAACTTTTCAGAAATTTGAATTTGTCGCTTGCGCAGCGTGCACTTTATCGTAATATAGCGAACATCGAAAACGGAGACGGCAAAAGAGCCGCTTACCGAGGAAAAGGTACCGTTTGCGATATTTGAATTGCGCCCGGCGATGCGTGAAAGGAGAGGCAGATGCAGTTCGTAAAGATCATCACCACTGCAGACAATGCCATCCGACGCCAGCGCGCAATTTCCCGACGACGATAACAATCGTCTCTGTCCGCATGGGGCGCAATGCCTCAACAGAGTCATTTTGAGGTCGTTGGGTTTAAGCACGACATAGCCGCATGTTTCTAGGGCATGCCTGTGATGCATTCTGCTGAATAACCTGATATTGCACGGTTTTTGACCTCAAGGTGACTTGCAACTGACCGATGTTCTAACTAGCTACCAAGGGCGAAAGGAAACAGCCATGAGCAAGGAAAAAGTCGTTCTCGCATATTCCGGTGGTCTTGATACATCCGTATGTGTCAAGTGGCTCCAGGACGAGAAGAATCTCGATGTCGTTTGTGTCTGCGGCAACGTGGGCCAGGAGGAGACCGGCCTGGATGCCAAGAAGCAGAAGGCGCTCGACCTGGGCGTTCTGGATTGCCAGGTGCTCGATCTGCGCGACGAGTTCTCCGATGAGTTCCTGACCAAAGCCATCGCAGCAAACTCCATGTACGAGAACAAGTACCCGCTGCTCTCCGCTCTTTCCCGCCCGCTGCTTGCCAAGAAGCTTGTTGAGGTCGCCCACGAGTTTGGCGCGACCTACGTCGCCCACGGCTGCACCGGCAAGGGTAACGACCAGGTTCGTTTTGAGGCCGCCGTCAAGGCCCTCGATCCCGAGCTTAAGGTTATCGCTCCGGTTCGTGAGTGGGATCTGAAGTGCCGTCCCGACGAGGTCGCCTATGCCCACGCCCACAACGTGCCGGTTCCCGAGGGTGCCAACGACAACCCCTACTCCATCGACGACAACCTGTGGGGTCGTGCCATTGAGTGCGGTCACCTGGAGGATCCCTGGAACGAGCCGCTCGACGACGCTTGGGTTATGACCAAGAACCCCGAGGACACGCCGGACACCCCGACCTACACCGAGATTGAGTTTGAGGCCGGCAAGCCCGTCGCCGTCGACGGCAAGAAGATGAAGCTCTCCGAGATCGTCATCGCCCTCAACAAGATCTCCGGCGACAATGGCTTTGGCCGCCTCGATCTGGTCGAGGATCGTCTGGTGGGCCTCAAGAGCCGTGAGTGCTATGAGGTTCCCGGAGCCCTGACGCTCATCACCGCCCACAAGGCGCTCGAGGACATCTGCGTCGAGGGCGATTTGCTCAAGACCAAGATTAAGCTCGAGCAGGATTGGGCCACCGCCGTGTACAACGGCCAGTGGTACAGCCCGCTCAAAAACGCGCTCGATGCCTTTATGGCCGATACCCAGAAGTTCGTGACCGGCACTGTCCGTCTGAAGTTCTTTAAGGGCAACTGCCATGTCGTCGGCCGCAAGAGCCCCTTCAGCCTCTACGACTACGGTCTGGCTACCTACGACCGCGACACCACGTTTGACGAGAAGGCCAGCGCCGGCTTTATCGAGATCGATACGCTGTCGCTCAAGACGTGGGCAAAGGTCCAGGGCCCCAGCTCTGCTGCCGCCCAGGCCTAGCGCCTCCTTCCCTTGGTATCCGCGCGGCCCATCCGCGTGATACATAACGGGCGCACGGGGTCCCTACCTTTCGTTATGCTTGCTGACACTTCTTAACATCGGTGGCCCCTACGTTCCGCCCGCATATATGATGCCGCGTCTGCGGCTGAGTCCGAGCCCCGCCGGGGTTGTCCGGCGGGGCTCCTTCTATCAATTTGGCGGCTCTGCGCCTATATATATGAGGAGTATCCATTATGTTCAATGCTATCGCGCATGCTTTACTTGCCCTCGCGCCCGAGTTCGATGCTGCAAGGGTCGAGGACGTCCCTATGAGCCTGAAGGCCTGGATCGATGGTTCGCAGGGCAACATCCGGAGGGAGACGTTGGGCGCCAAGTGCATGGCGCGTCACTTCTTTGCAAATTAGTTACATGGCTCCGCACACGGTGGGGAATGTGTAAAACTAGCGGTTGAAAAATCGCTTTAGCGATATGGCGCATTGCTTTGGGCGCTTGTTTTGGTATTTGGAGAAAGGGGACGGTTCCATGGCTCTTTGGGGCGGTCGTTTTGAGGCAGGCGTGGCCGAGGTCACGCAGGAGTTTGGTGCGTCGCTGCCGGTCGACAAACATCTCTATAAGCAGGACATCGCCGGATCTAAGGCACATGCCAAGATGCTGGCGGCCCAGGGCATTATCAGCGCCGAGGACGAGCAAGCGATTGCCGAGGGTCTGACCGGAATCGAACAGGATATCGATGCCGGCAACTTCACCTTCGACATCAACGACGAGGACATTCATATGTCCATCGAGAGCGAGCTGACGCTTCGCATCGGCGAGGCTGGCAAGCGCTTGCATACCGGACGTTCGCGCAACGACCAGGTGGCGACCGACACACGTCTGGGCGTCAAGGCGCTGGCCAAGGAGCTCATGGGGGCCAATCTTGAGCTGCGCCATGTGCTGGTGGATGCGGCTAAGAAGTACGACAAGGTGATTCTGCCGGGCTACACGCACATGCAGCACGCTCAGCCCGTGCTGCTGTCGCATCATCTGCTGGCGTATTCCTGGATGTTCGCGCGCGACTTTACACGCCTGAAGGCAGCCTTTGATGCCGCCGACAACTGTCCGCTGGGCGCTGCCGCGCTTGCCGGCACGAGCTATCCGCTCGATCGTCAGATGACGGCTGCCGAACTTGGCTTTGCGGGCGTGATTCCCAACTCGCTCGATGCGGTTTCCGACCGCGATTTCCTGCTCGATCTGCATTACGCCGGCTCTGTCATGGCCATGCACCTGTCGCGTCTTTCCGAGGAGATCGTGCTGTGGTCGAGCTCCGAATTTGGCTTTATCACGCTTTCCGACTCGTACTCCACCGGCTCGTCCATCATGCCGCAGAAGAAGAACCCCGACTTTGCCGAGCTTATCCGCGGCAAGAGCGGCCGAGTCTATGGCAACCTGGTGCAGCTGCTCGTGACCATGAAGGGCTTGCCGCTCGCTTATAACAAGGACTTGCAGGAGGACAAGGAGGGCGCGCTCGATACCGCCCATACGCTTATGCAGTGCCTGTCCGTTATGGCCGGTATGATTTCGACCTGGACTGTCAACGAGGATGCCATGGCGCGCGAGTGCGGCGTGGGGCACCTTGCCGCTACCGATGTTGCCGATTACCTGGCCAAGCGTGGCCTGCCGTTCCGCGAGGCACACGCCGTGGTGGGCCATTTGGTCCTGATGTGTGAGAAGCGTGGCTGCAATCTTGAGGACCTGCCGTTTGAGGTGTTCCAGGAGGCAAGCTCGCTCTTTGAGCACGACATTACCGAGGCGCTCGACATCCCGTCGATTGTCGCTGCACGCACGACCGAGGGCGGTACCGCCCCTGCCGCCGTTGCCGTGCAGCTGCAGCGTGCCGAGGCACAGCTCGTGGCCGACGAGGGCGTGTTTGGATCGCTGACCAAGGTCGTCGAGATGGGTCACGGAGCAAAGTAGAGGTTTGGCTGAAGCCGTATCGTCCATTTATTGATAAATCGTTTTTGTTTTACGGGCGCCTGCTGATGTGGGCGTCCGTATTTTGTTTCTATGGGGGAGGGGTTTGTCGAGAAGTTCTGTAGGACCTTTGGGCAGGTTGTGAAGGGGGTACGTTCGCGGGCGGCAACCGACCGTCTGCTCTGCTCGATGCGGTTGATGGGCAGTCGGATGGTACTCTAATCGAGCTTCGAAACAGAAGTGACACATATGGAACGCTTCAATAAATTGCAACGTTTCAATAAACAGCTTTTTGTTTAACTGCAGCTAAAACTCTGTTACGATGCAGTCCAGGCGGGTGCCGGAATGGGACTTGGGCACGCGCGAACCTACTTGAAAGGCTACCTTATGGCTATCGAGAAGACCTTCATCATGATTAAGCCCGACGCCGTGCGCGACCGCAAGATCGGCGAGATTGTTGCTCGCATCGAGCGCAGCGGCCTTGTCATCGAGCGCATGGAGATGACCACGCTCGAGCGCGCTACCGTCGAGGAGCACTACGCCCATCTGGCCGACAAGCCCTTCTTTGGCGGTCTCTGCGACTTTATGACGAGCGGTCCGGTCGTCAAGATGGTCGTTTCCGGTCTCTCCGCTGTTGCTAAGATGCGCACCCTTATGGGCGCTACCAACCCGCTTGATGCTGCCCCCGGCACCATTCGCGGCGACTTCGCTGTCGATGTCAACGCCAACGTGATCCACGGATCCGACTGCCTGGAGAACGCCGAGATCGAGATCAAGCGTTTCTTTGGCTAAACCAGCTTTGACTCCTTAAAGCTGTTAGCGTGTGGCTTGGGCGCCGCGGAACTCCATCCGCGGCGCCCTTTTATTCCAAAATCTATGAAGGGGCCCGCTCGGACATGTGTTCCGAGCGGGCCCCTGCTGTTAGCTTGTGGCACTGAGATGTTTAGGCCTCGTCGACGACCTTGAGGCCGCGCGTGTGGTCGATCTCGTTGAGGAGGTTAACGCGACGCTCGTGACGACCGCCCTCAAACTCGGCGTCGAGCCACTCGTCGACAATCATCTTGGCGAGCTCGGAGCCCACGACGCGGGCGCCAAAGGCGAGCACGTTGGTATTGTTGTGCATGCGGGAGAGCTTGGCGCTGAAGGGCTCGGAGCACACGACGGCGCGTACGCCCTCGACCTTGTTGGCAGCCAGGCTAATCCCGACGCCGGTGCCACAGATGAGGATGCCCAGGTCGACGTCGCCGTTGGCAACGGCCTTACCCACCTTGTAGCCGGCGATGGGGTAGTCAAAGCTCTCGGAGGTGTCGGTGCCAAAGTTCACGACCTCGCAGCCGCGTTCCTTCAGGTGCTCGGAGATGATGTTCTTGAGCTCGACGGCGGCGTGGTCGTTACCGATACCGATCTTCATGGATGGTTCCTCTCTGGTCTGTGCGGCGCAAATGCTAAAGGTGTTTACCGCGTTCGACTGCATGATAGCGCGACTTTTGTGTAAACGCTCGGGCGTTTTTTGGTCAAACGCTTTAGCATGCAACAAGACTAGCTTTTCATGAATGAATGCCACCAGTTTGTGCCCGAGCGCCGTCCGCCGGAACCATGGTTGCGGTTTTTGATGCATTGTTATCAAATAAAGGAACTAACCATTCTTGAGAGCCCAGCCCGTTATGCAAGCAGGAGATACCTATGCCTACCGATCCCGTCCGTGATGCCGCGTTTTGCGATGTTTTGAACCGCGAGCTTGTCTGCGCGCTCGGCTGTACCGAGCCCATTGCCGTTGCCTATGCAGCGGCGCTGGCGAGCCAGACGCTCGGTTGCGAACCAGATCATATGGATGTTGCATGCTCGGGCAACATCATTAAGAACGTTAAGAGCGTGACCGTGCCCAACTCGGGCGGTATGCACGGTATTGAGGCCGCGGCCGTGCTGGGTGCCGTGGGCGGCGACGCCAAGAGCGCGCTCGAGGTGCTCGAGAGCGTTAACGATGAAGACCGTGCTCGCGTGGCCGAGCTCCTCGCCGACGCCGACTACTGCGATGTGTCGCTTGTCGAGGGTGTGCCCAACCTCTACATCAAGGTGACCGCCACGGCCGGGGGCCATACCGCGGTCGTCGAGATTACCGACCACCACACCAATGTCACGTGCCATACGCTCGACGGTATTCCGGTATGCGGCAAGTCGGCGGGGGAGTGTGCCGCCTGCGCCGAGCGCGTCGTGGCCGAGCGGGCGGCAGATAACGCCGATACGCCCATGTCGATTGAGACCATCATCGACTTTATCGAGGACGGTGACATTGAGGACGCCCGCGCTGCCGTTGAGCGTCAGATTGAGCTGAATGGCGCAATCAGTGCCGAGGGCCTTGCGCACGCTTGGGGCGCCGAGGTGGGTCGTACGCTGCTGGGTGCTCGTGCCGATGACGTCGCCTGCCGTGCCCGTGCCCGTGCGGCCGCCGGATCCGACGCCCGCATGAACGGCTGCGCGCTGCCGGTCGCCATAGTGTGCGGCTCGGGCAATCAGGGAATTACCTGCGCATTGCCCGTCATGGAGTATGCCGAGTACCTGCGTTGCGACCACGAGCGCCTGGTGCGCGCCGTGATGCTGTCCGATCTTATTGCCGTGCATATCAAGAGCTATATTGGTGCGCTCTCGGCGTTTTGCGGTGCTATTTGCGCTGCGTGCGGCGCCGGCGCTGCGATTACCTGGCTGTGCGGTGGCACGCGCGAGCAGATTGGCGCGACGGTCTCGAATACGCTTGGCAACGTGGGCGGCATCGTGTGCGACGGCGCCAAGGCGAGCTGTGCCGCCAAGATCTCGGCTGCCGTTGATGCGGCGATTCTGGGCCACGATATGGCTATGCAGGGTCGCGGCTTCCGCGCCGGCGAGGGCCTGATCCAGGCTACCGTTGAGCAGACAATCGCCAGCATGGGCTACGTGGGCCGTGTGGGTATGAAAGATACCGACGTCGAGATCCTCAACATCATGATCGGCAAAACCCAAGTGTGCTAGGACAGTTCGTCGGCTACTTGGTGTTCGTAGAAGGCTTCGATTACGGCGTTAAAGTCGCGGGCGAAGTCTTCCATGGTTCCGCGCCAGGTGGCTCGGCTGGGCTTGCCTTGGCCCACAAAGGCGGTTTGGATGCCGCAATCGGGGGACGGGAAGTCGCGCTTGGGATCGTTGCCCACCATAAGGACCTCGTGCGGCTCGAGCCCCATCACCTGAAGCTGCTCTAGATAGTAGGTGGCATCGGGCTTGCAGCGGGTGGTGTTTCCCATGTGCGTGACGAGCTCAAAGGGAGCATCGGCCAGGTCGCCCCAGCCCATGCGGCACTCGATGGCCCCCTGGGGAAAGCTGGGGTTGGTAAAGAGCGCGCAACGCAGTCCAGCGTCCTGTACGGCCTGGAGCGCGGCGTGCGCGCCCGGCATGGCGTGGGCGTTAATGACATCGTCGTTCTTGTACGGAAGAACTTCGCGGTCATAGTAGGTAAACGCCTCGTAGATGATGGGATCGGAGAGGCGGATACCGCATCGGCGCTCGACCTCTTCTTGGTAAAACTCAAGATTGGTGCGGTTGTCCGTGCCGCTGCGGCGATTGGCGTTGAGGTCGACCAGGATGGTGCCGAGGCGTGCCATCGTGCCACCACGGCTGCGGCGGCCGATATCCGCGAGCATCGAAGAGACATCCTTAAAATAGCGAAGGATGAACGCGTTGAGGTTGATGCTGAGAAGCGTTTCGTCCATATCGAAAACGACTGCTTTGAGCACGCGGGCACCTTTCTCGAAAAATCGATCTAGAATCGTTGGCTCCGGATACTTTACCCCAAAGCCAAATGCCTAGCTGGTTATCGTCAAGTTGCGGAGACGTGTGTTCATAAGATTACGAAAAAGTCTCCACACGAGTAAAAAATCGCAGTTCACGCTTGAAATCGAACTCATTTCCCCGTAACCTATACGAACGTGATTGCATAAGCGTCACATTAGTATCTGTCGGCTCCCGAGTGTTCCTAAACGTTGTGTGCTTGTCGCACCCTTCTGTAGGTCCTAGCAATCGGGGCCCCGTAGTTCGAAAGGGGTCCACCTTTGAGTGAGATTCAGAACTCGTCCATTTTCTCTCTTGACGATGTCAATGAGGAGGAGATGAACAACCTCATCGACGGTACGATTACCGACTTTGATGAGGGCGATCTCGTTAACGGCACTGTCGTTAAGATCGAGCATGACGAGGTGCTCGTTGACATCGGATTCAAGTCCGAGGGCGTTATCCCGGTCCGCGAGCTGTCCATCCGCAAGGACGCTAACCCTGCAGACATCGTTGCACTCGGTGATCCCATCGAGGCTCTGGTTCTCCAGAAGGAGGACAAGGACGGTCGTCTGGTCCTGTCCAAGAAGCGTGCCGAGTACGAGCGTGCTTGGAACCGCATCGAGGAGAAGTTCAACTCCGGCGAGAACGTCGAGGGCGAGGTTATCGAGGTTGTCAAGGGCGGCCTGATCCTCGACATCGGCCTGCGTGGCTTCCTGCCCGCTTCCCTCGTCGACCTCCGTCGCGTCAAGGACCTCACCTCCTACATGGGCACCCGCATCGAGGCCCGCGTCATCGAGATGGACCGCAACCGCAACAACGTCGTCCTCTCCCGTCGCGTCGTGCTCGAGGAGTCCCGTAAGGCCGAGCGCTCCGAGATCCTGTCCAAGCTCAAGTCTGGTATGCGTCTCCAGGGCACCGTTTCCTCCATCGTCGACTTCGGCGCCTTCGTCGACCTCGGCGGTATCGACGGCCTCATCCACATCTCCGAGCTCTCCTGGAACCACGTCAACCATCCTTCCGAGGTTGTCAAGGTCGGCCAGGAGGTCGAGGTCGAGGTTCTCGACGTCGATCTCAACCGCGAGCGCATCTCCCTGGGTCTCAAGCAGACCACCGAGGATCCGTGGCGCGCACTGGTCAAGAAGTACCCCGTCGGCGCTATCGTCGAGGGCACTGTGACCAAGCTTGTCCCGTTCGGCGCTTTCGTCGATCTGGGCGAGGGCATCGAGGGCCTGGTGCACATCTCCGAGATGGCCAACAAGCACGTCGATCAGCCTTCTCAGGTCACCCACGTGGGCGACAAGGTTCAGGTCAAGGTCATGGAGATCGACCTCGACCGTCGTCGTATCTCCCTGTCCATGAAGTCCGCTGCTGAGACTCTGGGCGTCGAGATCGAGGTTACCCCGCTGCCTTCCGAGAAGAAGGACGAGGAGACCGACGCCGAGTAAATCGGTTTGACGATCACTTGTTTTAAGGGACCCGTCCGCAATGGACGGGTCCCTTTTTGCATTTGGTGCCGAGATGCATGATGCTGCCCATGCTATCCACAAGCTATTTGGTTGTCGGTGCATGAAAAAATGCCGACATCCCGCCTCGGGGAGGAGGCGGGAACACACCGAGTAGACGGAGGG
Organism: uncultured bacterium; assembly: GCA_905214425.1. Taxonomy (GTDB): domain Bacteria; phylum Actinomycetota; class Coriobacteriia; order Coriobacteriales; family Coriobacteriaceae; genus Collinsella. The sequence continues at coordinate 69,092 of CAJMLY010000003.1, read as the reverse complement.
GTGTGGAGCGCGGTCGCGTCTCGACTGACGACGTTGCCCATCGACAACCCTATTGTACTGCATGGTGTGGTTCTTGGTTTATCGTGTCGAACGCTTGCGTTGTGCCATTGCCTGCGGCAACGGTGTGTTACACTCTTGCACTGCTGAGTGGGCCAGACGGTCGCGCGATGTGCTGCTTGCAGTACGCGTGAGGAAAGTCCGGGCTCCAGAGGGCGGGATGCCGGCTAACGGCCGGGCGGAGTGATCCGACGGAAAGCGCCGCAGAAAAGAAGACTCCCACCTGCGCCGCAAGGCGTAAAGGGAAAAGCTGAAACGGTGGTGTAAGAGACCACCAGCGTCGTGGCAACACGGCGGCTTGGCAAGCCCCATCCGGAGCAAGCGCGAATAGGAACGCTATGGGCCGGCCCGGTCCGCGTTCGGGTAGCGTGCGTGGAGCTGCATGGTAACGTGCAGACAAGATAAATGACCGTTCACGACAGAACCCGGCTTACAGGCCCACTCAGCAACTATGTTGACGCTGCGACGGCGTCAGCTGGCCGATTTGGCGCTCATTCGTCGGTCGCCGCCATAAGGCGTGCTCCCTCCTCTTTCGGACCAAATCGACTCAGCTGACGCCGTCTCGCTGTTTTTATCTGGTCATCGGCAGCCTTATTTCTGTTGCAATCTCGTCTTTCAAGGCACCTTGCTCGCGCTGACGGGTTCTCGCTGTTGGCGACGGCATCATTGGCGTTTCCGTTCTTGTTGGCGAGGGCAATGGTACTGCCTTTGCCGTATTATTGAGGCTGTTTGTTGCTTTGCTTGTTGTTGAGGGGCTTTGTTGGACAGCTATTTTACTCTGCAATCGAATATTGAGGCTTCGGGCGAGTTTGTGGACCGCAAGAGCCGGTTTATTGCCCAGCTGGTCCATATTGAGTCCGAGGATGAGGCGAATGCCTTTATCGAGATGGTTCGCAAACGTCATTACGACGCTCGACACAATGTTCCCGCGTGGATTTTGGTCGATGGACGCGAGCGCCAGAGCGATGATGGTGAGCCGAGCCGCACGAGCGGTATGCCGACGCTCGAGGTTTTGCGCGGCGCGGAGCTCAAAAATGTTTGCTGCGTAGTGACGCGCTATTTTGGTGGCACGCTGTTGGGGCCTGGTGGCTTGGTACGCGCCTATACCGCGGCGACGCAGGCGGCGGTGGCCGCGGCTCAGGAGGCCGGGCAGATCGTTGAGATGACAAGCGTCGTGCCGGTTGACGTGCATGTGGCCTATCCGCAGTACGAGCAGGTGCTTCGATTGGCGCAGGATTCGGGTGCCAAGGTTTTGGATACCGATTACGCGGATGCCGTGACACTTCATTTGGTGTTTAAGGCGGGGGAGCAGGAGCCGTTTTGCGCTAAGATGCGCGAGCTTATGGCGGGGCGTGAGGAGATTGAGGTCGGAGCTCCCGAATTTGCCGAGTTCTAACGGCGACGGCCGGCGTGCTTTTGGATGGATCCAAAGCGCGCCGGCCGTCGTTTTGCTGTTGCTGTCGATTACTCGGCGAGCTGCTTTAGCACATCGCAGGCGATCTCGACGGCATCGTCGATGCAGCCGGGGCAGCTGCGAAGCGGACCCTTGTCCGATCCGATACCCTTGAGCGTGCCGCAGACGGTCGTCGTGTTCTTCTCGCCAAAGCGCTTGGCGATTTCGCGCGACAGCTTGTATGTCTGGCCTTTGGTCTTGGGGTTTTCCATGCCGTCGCTCATTACAAAGCCCATGATGGCCACGGCGCCCGAGATGGCGCCGCAGGTTTCGGTCATGCCGCCCATGCCGGCGCCAAAGCCCTCGGTGAGGGTAAAGGCGACCTGGGGGTCGAGCCCGACGGCGGGCGTGAGCGTGCAAGCGACGGCCTGGGCGCAGTTAAAGCCGCGGGCGTGATATTCGGCAGCTTGAGCCTGACAGGCGGTGATGTCGAGCTGGGCCGTATCGATTTGTTTCATCGTTGTCTCCTTGGTCACGGTGTACCCGCCTATGGTACCCGTGACGGGGCATGTAATCATCGAGAGCTTCATGTATGCCTCGTTTTTATCTATCGAGCAAATGCCCAAGGCTTGAGATAAATACCCCTGATCAATTTGTCCCATAACCTACCTTGGGAATGGGTTGAGAGGGGTGCGGGGTAGCGGTATCGTGAACCGAATAAAACGTAACCCAGGCAAGGGAGCTAGATATGAGCGAGCAGACCATCGGTACCACATGTGTTCAGGGCGGCTATCACCCGGGAGATGCCGAGCCGCGCCAGGTGCCCATCTACCAGTCCACCACGTGGAAGTACGACACGTCGGAGCACATGGGCAAGCTGTTTGACCTAGAGGAGTCGGGCTATTTCTACAGCCGTCTGCAGAACCCCACGTGCGATTTGGTTGCCGCCAAGATCTGCGAGATGGAGGGCGGCACCGCTGCGATGCTCACGAGCTCGGGCATGGCGGCGAATTTCCTCGCGATCTTTAACGTGGTCGGTGCCGGCGATCATGTGGTCGCGAGCTCTGCCATCTACGGCGGTACGTATAACCTGCTCGCCCACACCATGGGCCGTATGGGCGTGACCTGCACGTTCGTCGCCCCCGACTGCACCGACGAGGAGCTTGAGGCAGCCTTCCGGCCCAACACAAAGCTCGTCTTTGGCGAGACGATCGCCAACCCCGCCCTTGCCGTGCTCGATATTGAGCGCTTTGCCAAGGCCGCACATGACCACGGCGTGCCGCTGATGGTCGACAACACCTTCCCGACACCCGTGATGTGCCGTCCCTTTGAGTGGGGCGCCGATATCGTCACGCACTCCACCACCAAGTACATGGATGGACATGCTGCCTACCTGGGCGGCGTGATCGTCGACCACGGCCAGTTTGACTGGATGGCCCATGCGGATAAGTTCCCGGGTCTCACCACGCCCGACGAGAGCTACCACGGCGTGACGTATGCCGAGAAGTTCGGTCGCGAGGGTGCCTTCATTACCAAGGCAACCGCTCAGCTCATGCGCGACCTCGGCCCCATGCAGAACCCGCAGGCGGCGTTCTTCCTGAACAGCTCGCTCGAGAGCCTGCACGTGCGTATGCCGCGCCATTGCGAGAACGGTCTGGCGGTCGCCAAGTTCCTGCAGGGCCATCCCAAGGTGCGCTTCGTGAGCTATCCGGGCCTGGAGGGCGATAAGTACTACGACATGGCTCAGAAGTACATGCCCAACGGTACCTGCGGCGTCGTGAGCTTTGGCTTTACCGGTGGTCGTGCGGCGGCCGAGACCTTTATGAAGAGTCTTAAGCTCGCCCAGATTGCCACGCACGTGGCCGATGCTCGCACCTGCTGCCTGCACCCGGCAAACGCCACCCATCGCCAGATGAACGACGAGGAGCTCATCGCCTGCGGCATCTCCGCCGACATGGTGCGCCTGTCGTGCGGCCTTGAGGACACGGCCGATCTGATTGCCGACCTTGAGCAGGCGCTCGAGCAGTGCTAGGCTAGCGTGCGTGCGAGGCGTGGGACGGCTTTTCGGCTGACGACGTCCTCATAGTTCCGATTCCGTAGGCGGGACCCCGATCGTGTCCGTTTGTAGGCGATTGGGGTCCCGTTTTTGCGTTGCACGATAGAAAGGATATACATGGAGAAAACTGCCGAGCAGCTGCGCCGCGAACACATTGCCCTAGAGGGCGACACCCACGGTAAGAATAAATGGGCGATTCTGTTCACCGTGCTCGTCATGACCTTTATGGCGTGTCTGGATGCGAGCATCGTGACGGTGGCGCTCCCAGTGATGCAAAAGGAGCTGGGGGTGGGTCTCGACCGCATTCAGCTCGTGAGCTCGGTGTATCTGCTCGCGACGTGCGTCGCCATGCTGCCGTTTGGCCGCTTGGGCGATGTGCGCGGCAAGGTGAATGTGTTCCAGCTTGGTGTAATCGTCTTTACGGGTGGCTCGTTGCTTTGCGGGCTTTCGGCTTCGCTTGAGGTGCTTATCTTGGCGCGTTTCGTGCAGGGCATTGGCTGTGCCGCCGCGATGGCCAACAATATGGGCATCATCACCGAGTCGTTTCCGGCGCGTGAGCGCGGCCGTGCCATGGGCATTCTGGCGACCTTTGTGGCTCTTGGCATGATGTGCGGCCCCGTGCTCGGCGGCGTGCTGGTGGCGAGCTTTCCCTGGGAGAGCATCTTCCTTATCAATCTGCCCATTGGCGTAATCTCGTTTATCGTGGGACTCTATACGCTGCCGCATGTGAAGCCGGAGGCTGGCGAACGCCCTATGCCGTTGACAGAGGCGGCGCGTCGCTGCTTTGCGAGCTCGGCTTTCACGATTAACCTGGCTTGCATGCTTATTGTGTTCGTGGGTATCGGTGCCTCCGAGTTTGTGCTGCCGTTCTACTTTCAGGACGCCCACGGCTTTAGCTCCGATATCTCCGGCCTGTTGTTTTTGGCGATGCCGGTCGTGAATGCCTTTGTGGGCCCGCTTTCGGGCTCGGTGTCCGACCGTGTTGGTTGTGAAGCGCCCACGGCCGTTGGCCTGGGCGTGTACGTGTGCGGTCTCTTTGCGGTGAGCACGCTTGACGAGCACTCTTCCATCTTGATGATCGTGTGCTGCGTTGCGTTTATGTCGTGCGGCACGTCGATCTTCCAGAGTCCCAATAATTCGCTGTATATGGGTTCGGCTCCGCGTGAGGCGCTTGGCTTTGCGGGCAGCTTGAGCAGCTTGGCGCGCTATGCGGGCATAGCGCTGGGTATTACGGCGGCGTCGCGCATCCTGTATGGACAGACGAGCGCGGCGATGGGCAAGACGGTCACGAGCTATGTGGCGGGTCGTCCGGACGTGTTCCTCTTTGGCTTCCGTTTGGTATTCTACGTGCTGATGGCCGTTGCTACCGTGGGCTTTGCGCTCACATTGGTACGTTTGGTGAGGACGCGCACCCGGCATTAGCGTGTTGGGAGGCTGTCTGCCACGAATCGGGCCTGTCTACTGGTCTTGCAGCTTTATGGTGCGATACGGCTTGTGGGGCGGTCGGGGGTCGGTCCGTGGTAGACTATCGAACAACGTTTATTAATCGCGCGGTATCGTTGCCGCGAGAAGGGGTTGCGCCATGCAGGAGCTTGAGGATCGTATTCGCCATGACGGCATCGTAAAGGCCGGTAACGTCCTTAAGGTTGATGCCTTCCTCAACCACCAATGCGATGTTGAGCTGTTCGACCACATGGGCGCCGAGTGGGCCCGTCTGTTCGAGGGCGTCGAGATCAACAAGATCCTGACGATCGAGGCTTCGGGCATTGGCATGGCTTGCATTGCAGCCCAGCATTTTGGCGGCGTGCCGGTGGTCTTTGCCAAGAAGGCGCAGTCCATTAACCTCGACGGCGAGCAGTATGCCACGACTATCTACTCCTTTACCAAACAGAAGGAGTACCCGGTCATCGTTGGTAAGCGTTTCCTGTCCGAGGGCGACAAGGTCCTGATCATCGACGACTTCTTGGCCAACGGCTGCGCGCTCGAGGGTCTTATCAAGATCTGCGAGGCTGCGGGTGCCGAGGTGTCCGGTATTGGCATTGCAGTGGAGAAGGGCTTCCAGGGCGGTGGCGATAAGCTCCGCGAGCGCGGCTTCCGCGTTGAGAGCCTGGCCCGTATCGCCGATATGGACTGCGAGACCGGCGAGATTACCTTCGCCTAAGCGCGCAACACAAGCGATTGGTATGCGATGTGACAAAGGGACCGTCCCTTTGTCACATTTTTTGTATGAGGGGAGGTGTTGATATGGATGAGAACAAGATGGGGTGGCGCGAGTATGCGCGCTATGCCGAGATGTCGGCCGAGGAGTTGGCGCGCGATTGCGAGGTGCAGGTGTTTCGCGCGACGGGTCCGGGCGGACAAGGCGTCAACACGACGGACTCTGCTGTGCGCATGAAACATGGGCCCACGGGGATTGTCGTGACGGCGCGCGAGAGCCGTAGTCAGTTTCAGAATCGTGCGAGCTGCCTGCGTAAGCTGAGGGCAGAGCTTGAGCGTCGTGGCCGTCCGCCGCGCCGACGCGTAAAGACCAAGGTGCCTCAACGCTCTCGCCAGCGCAGGCTCAACGACAAACGCTTCAACGCCATTAAAAAGGCCAACCGTCGCAAGCTGGGCGGGGAGGAATGATCTTATCAATAAGTTGCGGTGAAATAGGGACTGTTTTGCGGCTTTAGCTGCATAAACAGTCCCTATTTCACCGCAACTTAGGTGGGGCTAGCGGGTGGGGTGCCAGACGTGGAGGGCGCCGGCGAGGACGTCGACCTCGATGCGCGAGGCGACGATGGGCTCGCCGTCGGCCTGGATGGGGTAGTCGGGCTCCTCAAAGGTAAGCTCGGCATGGCGACAGCGGCGCATGCGAACCGGTGGCAGCTTGGTGTGGTGGCCATCTTTGGCCGAAAGGAACATGGGAAGCGCGACCGCGCGCGGAACGGGGCCGCAGGCGTAGCAGACGTCGAATATACCGTCACAGGGGTCGGCATCGGGGCAGATGCGATAGCCCGAGCCATACGTGGGGCCCAGCTGAATCGCCATGATGATCGCCCTCACGCGCTCGGCGGGCGCGCCGTCAAAGCTGACTGTCATGGGGTAGTTGCGATAGCGTAGGCCAAACTGCTCAAGTCCCGAGAGGGTGTAGAGCGGAGCGCCCGTCAAGCCGGTCTTTTTGCGCAGCTCGGTGGTGCCAAGGCCGATGGCGGCATCGATGCCGATCGAAAGCGTCTGGTCGTAGTACTCAACGGTAGCCTCGCCGCTGCCGCTCGCAGGGCTCCACGAGCGAATGCGCCCGATGTCCTGACGCTGCAGCTCGCAGGTGAGCAGCGCGCCAAAATCCTTGCCGGAGAAATCTTCGATACCGAGCGTTTGGGCAAAATCGTTGCCGGAACCCACGGGTAGGATGGCAAGAGCAGGGCGGGCGTCTTCCTTTTGCGTCATAAGCCCGTTGACGACCTCGTGAATCACGCCGTCGCCGCCAAGGGCGATAACAGTGCGGTAGCCCGTTGCCTGGGCGGCCAGCTCCTTGGCATGCCCCATGCGCTCGGTCAGCACCAAGTCAAACTGGGATGCGCGCGCGGTCATATCCAAAAAGCGTTGCAGGCGTTCGGCAACCTCATGCGCGGCGCCCGACTGGGCGGCAGGATTGGCGATGATGAGCGTGCGACCAAAATCAGTTGCGTGCATGGGGCGACTCCCGGCGTGTGGCATGACGGTGCGGTCGCACTCAGGTCGAATTGCCCCTGATTGTGGCTGCACGGCGATTATTACATCTACTCTATCAGGTCGTTGTGGCGCTCGATAGCATCCGCTACCGTACCGCCCTCATCCACAATAAGCGAACGGCGCTTGGGTGAGATGATGCGCTGGGCGGGGTACACGCCGCGGTGTCCGCCGGCGAGATAGCTGATAAAGGCCACGATGACAAAGAACCCGGCGGCCGTGCCGTGGAACAGGTCGATGGCCATCATGCAGGTGGTGATGGGCACGTTGAGGCCGGCGCAGAACACACCGAGCATGCCGAGAGCCGCCAGAAAACTGGGGTCGAGCCCGGTAAGGCAACCGATCCAGCCACCGAGTGCCGCACCGATGCCAAACAGGGGCGTGACCTCGCCGCCTTGGAAGCCCGCGCCCAGGGTAAGCGCTGTGACGACCAACTTGATGGCTGCGTCCGCCAGGGTGGTGTTGCCTGCAAATCCGGCGCCCGAAAGCCACGTGGAAAGGCCGGCGTAGCCCCAGGCGTCGAGGAGGGCATAGGCGGCCAAAACCACGAGTGCGCCTATAAGTGCGCGAACAAGGTAATTGGTGATAAAGCGACCGTACAGGCTCTTGACGGTTCGAACCGACCAGGCAAAGAGGCGTGCCGTCAGACCGAAGATAATGGCGCTGGTAACAACGATGATGACCGTTTTGGGCGTCATGGCGGGAACGCTGGCGATAACATTCGCCTCGTACTCGGTACCCAGGGCGAGTGATGTAAAGTAGCCGGTAAACGAGGCGACCAGGCAGTAGATGCCCGCCGTGTAGTCGATCTTGCCGATAAAGCACATCTCCATGCCAAAGAAAGCTCCGGCAAGGGGCGAGCCAAATACGGCGCCAAAGGCCGACGAGATGCCGGCGAGCATGAGGTCGTGGTGGTCATGCTTTTTGAGGTGGGCGAGGCTCGAGATGTTGCTGGCGATGGTGCCGCCAATCTGCACCGCAGCTCCCTCGCGACCGGCCGATCCGCCCGTTAGGTGCGTGAGCGTGGAGCAGACGAAGGTGAGGACGGCCATGCGCATATGGATGAGGCGGGTGCCCAGAGCGGAGTCGATGACCAAGTTGTTACCGCGTTTGGCGGCAAGACCGTGGTTTTTGTACACCCATGCGGTGGCAACGCCCACAACGGGAAGAAGCGCGTAAATCCACGCATGGTGCTCGCGATAGTCGGTCGCGATATTCAACGAGGCCAAAAACGCCCAAGCGGCAACGCCCATGGCAAGCGAGACGATGACGACGAGTATGAGCAACTTGGCGCTCGCGAGTAGGTTGCGGGCGTTGCGGCGCGTGTCGGCAGCCAAGAGATGCTCGGAGCGGGTAAGTTGATGCCTGCCTGCCGTGATGACGTCGTTCAGGGAGAAAAAGCCGCCGTCGTCGAGCGGCTGGGGATGGTCTTGCGTCTCGTTTGCGCTTTCGGGTTTGTCGTTATGAGTCATACGTTCCTCTTTTAGGTTGCAACGCAAGCATTATAAAACGCGGTAAACGCGACGAGCCGGTGGGTTGGTTTCGATTCTGTTTCGTGGCTTGCGGCCGACAGGTGTATTTGCGGGTACAGGCCAAGTCGCGGTCGTGCGTCGGGGGATTATACTGAGACAAGCATAAAGAATCGGCGCCCCTGTTGTGCGCCGTGGCATTAAGAGGTGCATATGGCAGAGAAACTCATTCCGCTGGAGGACGCGCAGTCGATTGTTCTGTCGCACGTTGCTCCGACCGATCTCGTCGAGATTCCCGTGTGGCAGGCCACCGGTCTTCCCTTGGCCGAGGACGCGGTGGCCGACATCGACATCTCGCCGTTTGCTAACAGTGCTATGGACGGATATGCCGTGCGCTCGGCGGACTTGGCGCAGGCGTCTGGCGAGGCGCCGGTGACGCTCGACGTTATCGGACACGAGGCTGCGGGACATGTGTTTGAGGGCGTAATCGGCGCGGGCGAGACGGTCCGCATCATGACGGGTGCGCCGGTACCCGAAGGTGCCGATGCCGTGGTGAAATACGAGATCGTCGATGTGCTCGACGGTGACGGCAACGAGGGCTCGCGTGTGAGGTTCTCGGCGCCGGCCAAGGTGGGGGAGAACATTCGCTCTGCCGCCGAGGAGGCCCATGCCGGCGACGTCGTGATGCACGCCGGTGAGGTTGTGGCTCCGGCCGGCGCCGGCCTGCTGGCAAGCGCCGGTTACGCGAGCGTGAAGGTCCATGCCGCTCCGCGCGTGGGCATTATCTCGCTGGGCACGGAGCTGGTCGCGCCGGGTGAGCTGCCGGCGCGCGGGCAGATTCGCGATTCCAACTCCTCGGCGTTAATGGCCGAGGCACTCGATGCCGGCGCCGACCCTGTGTTCTTTGGCATTGCGCCCGATGATGAGCAGGCGATTGCCGAGCTGGTTCATCGTGCCGTGCAGGAGTGCGACTTTGTCATTACGAGCGGCGGCGCCTCTTCGGGCGATTACGACTATGTGACGGCGCTGGTCAGGCGCGAGGGCGAGGTGCTGTTCGATCGCATCTCGATGCGTCCGGGCAAGGCCATCACGTTTGGTTTGCTTGGGGACAAGTCATATTTGGGGCTTTCGGGCAATCCCGCGGCGGCGTATGTGGGCTTTGAGATGCTCGCCCGCCCGGCGATTCGCAAGATGCGCGGCTTTGCCGAGGGCGTGCGTCCCGTGCAGCAGGCGACGCTCACACACGGCGTGAAGAAGCGCCAGGACCGACGCTTCTTCGATCGCGCCACGGTTTTGCGCGACCCCGAGACCGGTGAGTTGTTGGTGACCGAGGCTAAGACGCAGAACTCGGCGCTGCTCGGCACGATGCAGCGGGCCAACTGCCTGCTGCGTATTGACGAAGGACCGTGCGAGCTCAAGGCGGGCGACGTCGTGGATGTCGTGCGTGTCGACCTGCCCGAGGGCACGGTGCTATAGGAGGAAGACTATGGAGTTGAAGATTTCGATCGTGACGTGCTCGGATACGCGCGATCTTGCCCAGGACGAGGCTGGAGCCGCACTCGAGGAACTTATCGAGACGCAGGGCTGGACGGTCGCCTCACATGTGGTCGTGCGCGACGACGCCAGCGAGATCGGTGATGCCATTGTGGAAGCCGCCGATGAGTGCCACGCCAATGTCGTGCTCACCTGCGGCGGCACGGGTCTTTCGATGCGCGATGTGACGCCCGAGGCGACGCGCGCCGTCTGCGACCGCGATGTGCCGGGTATTGCCGAGGCAATCCGTGCGTACTCCATGGCCAAGACGCGCCGCGCCATGCTCTCGCGCGCCGTGTGCATGCAACGAGGTCATACACTTGTCGTAAACTTTCCCGGTTCTACGAAGGCCGCCCGCGAAAGCTGGGAGGCCATAGCGGACCAGCTGGAGCATGCGGCTCAGATGACAGCGGGCGGCGGACATACCAACTAGGCGGTTTACCTGCGGCGGGGCGACCTCATCGGTCGCTCCGCTATTGTTTTCCGCCGAATCGACGCCGAGGTGCATGGTAACTTGAAACTATATTCTCTGGCGAGAATAAATTCTCACTATCATTATTCGCGCAGAAGTATAATCTGATTACAGATTAAAGTCCGCGGTGGGGTACCCGGGCACAAGGTCCGAAAGGGTTGAACATGTTCGATATGGTTTCTCGCCGCGGATTCGTCTCGCTTTCTGCTGTCGCCGCTGCTGGCCTTGGACTTGCCGGCTGCTCCGGCCACAAGACGTCTGAGCCGACTGGCTCCGATGCCGGCTCCGCCAAGATTTCGTCCAAGAAGGCTGTCGAGCTGCAGGTCTTTGCCGCCAACTCGCTCGAGAAGGCTCTGCCCGAGGTTCAGGAGCTCTACACCGACCAGACCGGCACTACCTTTGCCGATACGCAGTTTAAGGGCTCTGGCGACCTCGTCGAGCAGATGCGTGCCGGTGCCGCCGTCGACGTGCTCATCACTGCCTCCAAGGGCACCATGGACGACGCCGAGGCCGCCGAGCTCGTCGCCGCTGACGCGCGTGAGGACATGTTCGTCAACGACCTTGTGATCATTCGTGCCGAGGGCTCCGACACCAAGGTTGAGACCATCGCTGACGTCGCGAACCTGGACGGCAAGATCGCCATCGGCGACGCTAAGACCGTTCCTGCCGGCAAGTACGCCAACCAGGCGCTGGCTTCCGTGGGCCTCTATACCGGCACCGAGGGCGACGACGGCGAGTACGCGCCCGAGCTCGCCGACAAGGTAGCACTGGCCGACAAGGTCGGCACCGCTGCTTCTTACGTCTCTACAGGCGACTGCGTGGCAGGTTTTGTCTACAGCTCCGATATCTTCCGCTACGACGGCATCGAGGAGGCCTTCGTGTGCCCCGAGGACTCGCACAAGCCCATCGTGTATCCCGGCGCTGTCGCCGATAGCTCCGAGCATGCCGACGAGGCCATGGCGTTCATCGACTTCTGCCTGACCAACAAGAAAGCCCAGAAGATTTGGGCTAAGTACGGCTTTGAGCTTTCCGCGTAGTGCGGCTTGGCGCGATAATTCCATCGTTTTGTGTTTCACTCCGTCCTTGTATTCGCTTGGAGCTTTTCGTGCTTAATAGATTCCGCATGCTTGTCGCCTGTGCTTTGACCTTCGCGCTTTGCTGGGTGCCGGGATTTGCGTTTGCTAGGGACGCTGAGGACGGGGCCCAGGTTGCTGCAACCGCTCATGGGCTTTCCTATGGGATCGAGGGTTTTGAGCGGTTGGCCAAGGGGACCGCTCGTGCCATGGAGGGCCAGCCTGAGGGCTACCGGTTTCCCGTTGACGAGGACGTGGACCTTGTAGTGGCGCCTGCTGCCGATCGCGTTGTGGTGTGGATATCGCCCAAGGCGGTCGAGAAGTATGGATTGGATCCGCAGGACAACGAGTGCGTATCGGGTCTCAAGGCCCTCGTCTGTAAGCTCGACAGCGCAAACTGCATGGGGGGTGCGCAGTTAGGGGACGTGGATCTTCCTTGGTATGTCACGGCGGAAACAACGTTTGATGCCGGTGGGTATACCTATGGCTTTGACGAGCGCGGTGCGGATGGGGACCGCTATGTGGTGATTGCATCAGCCTCGGGTGATGCCAAGGGCGGCGCGCGTTGGCTTGATAGCGCTCAAATGGTAGAAGCATCGTCTGTCGTGTTGCGGGATGAGCAGGGCCCCTTGACCTCACTGGCCTCCTTTTTAGGCGACATCGACTATCGACCGTTTTGGGTGTCCGTAAAAACGAGCGGCCTTGCCCTGTTGATCTCTTTGGCGCTGGGCCTGTTCGCCGCGTGGAAGACTATGGGTACCTCGAGTCGCATCAAGGGCCTGCTCGACTCGGCCTTTACCATCCCTATGGTGCTGCCGCCCACGGTCTGCGGCTTTCTGCTCCTCATGTTGTTTGGTCGATCGACCGGGGTGGGCCAGTGGCTGATCGCGCACGGCGTCTCGATCGTCTTTACGTGGCCCGCGGCGGTGATATCTGCCGTGGTGGTGTCGTTTCCCCTGGTCTACCGTACGGCGCTCGGTGCCTTCGAGAGCCTCGATACGCAGATGCTCGACGCCGCGCGAACCTTGGGATGGTCCGAACGTCGCATCTTTGCCAAGCTCATGATGCCGCTCGGCTGGCCCTCCATCGCCGCCGGCACGGTGCTCGCCTTTGCCCGCGCGATGGGCGAGTTTGGCTGCACGCTGTTCTTTGCGGGCAACTACGCCGGTATTACGCAGACCATTCCCATTGCGATTTACTTTGAGTGGATGGGCGGCAATACGTCGGTGGCCCTCTTTTGGGTCGTGGTCGTAATCGCGTTCAGCTTCCTGGTCATCCTATTCATCAACATGTACACGGCGCATTCGCAAAAGTATCGCGAGCGTGGTCTCTCCCGTGCGGAGCGCAAGCAGGCCAAGCAGCTGGGCGGCCAGACCGATTCGCTCGACCCGGTCGGCGGCGATGCACTGCGTATCGATCGCGAAGCGCTGGCCGAGCTCATGCGCGATGATGCCGTCTCGAAGGGAGGTCGATAAGCCATGTCGCTTGTTCTGGATATCAAAAAGCGCTATCCCGGGTTTATGCTCGACATGCAGCTTGAGGCCGGCGAGGAGCGCGTGGCCCTGCTCGGTGCCTCCGGATGTGGTAAGAGCTGCACCTTGCGCTGCATTGCCGGCGTGGAGACGCCTGACGAGGGCAAGATCGTCGTCAACGGCGTGACCTTTTTTGACTCGGCGGCGGGCATCAACCTGTCGCCCCAGGCGCGCAAATGCGCCCTGTTGTTCCAAAACTATCAGCTGTTTCCCAACATGACGGTGGCCGATAACGTATGTGCCGGTGTAAAGGACGTGGGCGACGCCGCTGCGCGCAAAAAGCTCGCCGAGCGTTATCTGGGCATTTTCGGTCTGGCTGATTTCGCCGACCGCTATCCCGCGCGCCTCTCGGGCGGCCAGCAGCAGCGCGTGGCGCTCGCGCGCATGGTGGCGGCGCACCCGGGCATCTTTATGTTCGACGAGCCCATGAGCGCACTCGATTCCTATCTTAAGAGCGCGCTCGAACAGAACATGCTCGACCTGTTCGATGTATGCAACCGCACCGTGCTCTACGTGAGTCACGATATCGACGAGGCGTGCCGCCTGTGCGAGCGCATCTGCGTGATGCACAACGGGCATGTTGAGGAGATTGGCTCCATTGAGGACGTGGTCCGCCGTCCGCAGACGCTGGCGGCGCTGCGCCTGACGGGGTGCAAGAACACGAGCCGCGCGCGAAAGATCGGGCCCGAGGAAGTTGAGGCGCTCGATTGGGGCATGACCTTTAACGTGGGTCGCGAGGTTCCCGATAATGTGGCGTACCTGGGCATTCGCGCGAGCTACTTCCATATGGACAACCGTGCCGAGCGGGGTCGCAACAGCTACGACCTGCACGTAGCGCGCGTGAGCGATTCGCGTTTTGAGCGCCTGGTGCTGTTGGATGCGCCGCGCGGCGATGCGCCAACGCGTCTGCAGTGGAAGGTCAACAAGGTGAGCGTACCAGCGGATGGGTTACCGCAAGCAGGCGAGACGCTGCGCATGCATTTTGATGCCAGCAGGATCCATTTGGTTTGTCGATAGCGCCGGGTAATGCCGTCGGGGATATAAGCCTCGGCGGCTTTGTTTTTGCCGTTCGCCGAATGGGGAATGACAAACTCTTATCAAGCAAGATAATAATTTATTAAACGACGGCACACGACGCTGTCGTACGAATGTCAACGGTGTTCGCATGGTCGATGACCGTTGATATAGTTAATCTTGACTTGTAAAGGAGGGTGTGCACATGCCGCAGACGACATACATTCGCCGCGTTGCCGCGCGCGCCCTGTATATGGCTCGGAGTCGCATATGAGCAGGTATGTTCACGGCTCCGGGAGAGACGACGCACAACTAAATAACCGAACGCAAGGCAGGTTCCCCAAAATTCCGGGTTTAGGCGCGGCTGGGTTTTCGCCACCCACCGTGCAGCAATACCGTAGCTATTCATTTTTGGTTCGAGAGGGGAACCGTTATGGCTGAAGAATTTGATTTTCATCCGATGTGGGAGAGCCTCGGCATGAATCTTGCCGACCACGACATGCTGCTGGGTGCCGTGGGCCAGATGTACGGCGATATGTTCCTGACGCAGAACAATCGCCCCAAGTCCACGTCCTACCTGGATTTTGTCGCCACCAACATCCACAGCGGCCGCATTAAGGAGATGCTCGACAAGAAGGAGGCCGGCGAGGCCACCAAGATTGTTGGCAGCTTCTGCGTCTACGTGCCCGAGGAGATTGTTCTCGCCTGCGACGGTATCCCCGTGGGTCTGTGCTCGGGTGCCGATTGGGCAACCGATAAGGTCGAGGAGCATCTGCCGCGCAACACCTGTCCGCTTATCAAGAGCTTTGCCGGCTTTAAGCTGGGCGAGGTCTGCCCCTACATTGAGTCGAGTGACCTGGTGGTAGGCGAGAACACCTGCGATGGCAAGAAGAAGGCCTACGAGTTCTTTGCAACGCAAAAGAACATGTACGTCATGGATATTCCCAACGTGCACGACGAGTCGACGCTCGTGACCTGGAAGGCCGAGGTCAAGAAACTCGCCGCCAAGATTGAGGAAGAATGCGGCGTCACGATTACGCCTGAGCGCCTGAAGGCCGCCATTCACGCCGTCAACGAAAAGCGTCGCGCCCTGCAGCGCCTCGCTGCCACGCGCGCTGCCGACCCTGCGCCCATCAGCGGTCTCGACAGCCTGCTGACCGTCCAGGCCGCCTTTATGGACGACACGCCGCGTCTGACCGGAGCCATTAACGATATGGCGGCTGAGTGCGAGCAGCGTGTCGAGGCCGGCGAGGGCGTGGCGCCCAAGGGGACCAAGCGCATCCTGTACACCGGCACGCCCATGGCCGTGCCCAACTGGAAGCTGTTCAACCTCATCGAGAAGGCCGGCGGCGTTGTGGTCGGCGAGGAGTCCTGCACGGGCTCGCGCTACTACAAGGACCTGGTCGACGAGTCCGGCGAGACGGTCGACGAGATGCTCGACGCCATCGCCGAGCGCTACTTCAAGATCAACTGCGCCGTCTTTACGCCCAACGACCAGCGTATGAAGGACATTGTCCAGATGGCCAAGGACCTGCATGCCGACGGCATCGTCGACGTGGCTCTGCAGTTCTGCACGCTCTACGAGATGGAGTCGTTTGCCGTGGAGAAGGCCGCCGAGGAGGCAGGCATTCCGTTTATGCACATCACGACCGACTACGCCGGCGAGGATGCAGGCCAGCTGCAGACGCGCATTGAGGCGTTCTTAGAGACGATTTAGGGCAATCGGATCGCGCGGCACCATTCGCTGAGGGGGCCGCGCGACCTGCGCGCTCCTTGCCTACGATTTCACGAAGGTGGGCGCTTTATTACGTTAAATAGGCCTACTGAATAGATAGGTCTATAGTCCCGCGGAAGCACATCGCGGGCAAGGCAGCTACAGCGAAAGGAATATCGAGTCTATGCACCCTGCGGTTCAAGTTGACCAGCTCAAATTCACGTATCCCGGTTCTGAAAAAACGATTCTTGAGGATGTTTCCATGCGGGTCGATGAAGGCGAATTCGTCTGCATCCTCGGGCAATCCGGTTGCGGCAAGTCGACGTTTCTGAGGCTTTTGGCCGGACTCGAGACTCCAACGGGAGGATCGATCTCTATGTTCGGAGAGACCATTAAGGGAGCCGGTCCAGATCGCGCGGTGGTGTTTCAAGATTACGGGCTTTTTCCCTGGATGACAGCAGGCAAGAATATCGTGCTCGCCCTGAAGCAGAAGTTTCCCGATACGGACAAGGCGGAGCTGAAGGCCAAGGCACTCGAGATGCTGGAGGCCGTGGGATTGTCGCCCGACGTGTTCGATAAGCTGCCCAAGGAGCTGTCGGGCGGTATGAAGCAGCGTTGCGCCATCGCCCGCGCGTTTGGAATGGATTCGCCCGTCATGCTCATGGACGAGCCGTTCGGCGCACTCGATGCCGTCACCCGCGCTCGTCTGCAGGACCTTCTTTTGGAACTGTGGAACAGGCAGGAGCAAAGGAAGACGGTGTTCTTTGTGACTCATGACGTGGATGAGGCATTGTTGCTTGCTTCGAGAATCATCGTGTTCGGTCAGTCGCCCGCCCACGCCATCTATGAGTGCCGTATCGACCCGGATCAGCACAGATCCCGCGAAGGGCTGTTCGAGAGTTCCGTGCTCATGGGTCTTCGCAACGATTTGATCCGTCATATGAATTTGGATATCAACGGGCGTATTGATTAGCCCGCTGCATATAGGAACGAATACGTCATGCAAGAGAAAGGAAAACGTTCCATGACATCCATTAACCAGCCGTTGAGCCGCCGTAGCCTGTTCGCAGGATTGGGCCTTATCGTCTCGTCTGCGACTCTGTCGGGCTGTGGCGCCTCGGGCGACACGGGCTCTTCCAAGGAAAAATCATCGTCTGCCGAAAAGCCCGAGGTCTCCCAGATCAGCTGGGGCCGCGCCAACAGCGGCAATATCTTTGTCACACTCGCGCAGGACAAGGGCTATTTTGAGGAGTATGGTCTCGAGGTGACCGAGAACCCCGTCGCTAACGATACGGATGCCATGGCGGCCCTTACGTCGGGGAAGGTCGACGTTACCTCCAACCAGGGTACGGTGGGTCCGCTCCAACATATCGCAGCTGGCGAAGACCTCACCATCGTCGGCGGCTACATGCTGCAGGGCATGTACCTGATCGCCAAGAAGGGGACCAAGTGGAATGGAATCGACGATCTGGTCGGAAAGCGCATCGCCCATAAGGTGCCCCAGATTCCCATCTGCTATGCGATGCTCGAGGCCGGGCACGATCCCATGAAGGACATCACTTGGGTTACCACGGACACGTCTGCGGACCGTCTGGCGGCAGTCGTGGCCGGCGAGGCCGACTATGGATACATGTCCGGCGACATGCTGTACGCCATCAGCCAGAATGACGACGTCGACATCGTCGTATACGCCGATGAACTTATGCCCGCCTATGGTTGCTGCCGCATGAACATGCGCACGGACTTTGTCAAGGACAATCCCATTACGGTCAAGCTGCTTCTCAAGGCTCTTCTGCGTGCCGAGGCGTATTTCCAGGCTAACAAGGACGAATCCGTTTCGATTCTGGCCAAGCAGCTCAACACCTCTGAGGACTACGTAGCCGCCTATCTTAAGAACGATCACTATAAGATTTCGATTGATCCGGTTCACAACCAGGTTCTCAAGACGTGGGATGTTATGAAACAGATCGACTTTGTGTCCGGCGACGCCAAGAATATCGATATTGAGAAGCACATCGATATCTCGTTCTACAAGAAGGCGCTGGACGAGGTTATCGACGAGCACGGTGACGAGTACCCCGACTGGTGGAAGAACCGCCAGGAGTTCTTCGACCAGTACAACGCATAAAGGTCTTCATATGCCAAAGAAACTGATCGGGTTTATAAAAAGCTATTGGATCACAGCGTTGGTTTTTGCCGCGATGGTCGGGGTCTACGCCGTTATCAGCGAGTTCAAGCTGCTCAATGCACTGCTGTTTCCGCCGATTCCCAAAATCGTCGAGGCTTTTCTGTCCAATGTCGACGTCATGCTGCTTAACCTGGTGTCGTCGTTTCAGCTGCTTGTTCCCGCCGTCATCATTGCCACCATTATCGCTCTCATCATAGGCATCGCCTTGGGCTCAAATAGGCGGGCCCGTACTGTGTTGCATCCGGTCGTCTACACCGTCAGCGTGGTCCCGTCGATCTTGTTGTCGCCGTTTGCCCTGTTGATAGCGCCTGATTTTCGTTCTGCCTCGTTGTTCTTGGTCGTGTTCGGAACCATCTGGTCGACGCTGTTCGCTACCATCACGGGCATTCAGACGATTGATAAGCGCTATCTGGACAACGCCGCGGTCCTGGGGCTCACGGGATTCAAGCGACTCTTCAAGGTGGTTCTGCCGGCCGCGAGCCCCTCGATTCTGGCCGGTTTTGTCAACTCCTTGCGTGGCTCATTTGTGATCCTGGTCTATGCCGAGATGTACGGTGCCCAATACGGCATGGGGTTCTTCGTCAAGAAGTACACGGAATACGGCCTGTATGCAGAGGCGTGGGCAGGTTTCATCTTTATGGTGATCGTGCTGGTCGTTGTGATGCAGCTGTTTGAACGCGTGAAAGAGCGCTTGCTCAACTGGACAATCGATTAATGGCAATTTGTTTGTGAGGAACATGGTATGAAAATCACAAAAGTCGATGTTCTTCTGTTGGAAGAGCATCCGCAGGATAATCCCAATTGGAGCCCGGTCTTGTGCCGCGTCTATACCGATGAGGGAATTTATGGCGACGGCGAGGGGGCGATGGCCTACAATACCGGCGCTAAGGGCACATGGAGTGCGATCCAAGAATATGCCCAGAAAATCATCGGGATGGATCCGCTGGATCACGAAGTGATCTGGGAAAAGCTCTATAAGTCGACGTTTTGGGCTCAGAACGGCGGCCCTACGGAGTTCTCGGCCATATCTGCAATCGATGTGGCCCTGTGGGACATCAAGGGCAAGGCCTTCGGTGTGCCGGTGTGGCGCCTTTTGGGTGGCAAGCAGCGCGAGTCGCTGCGCTGCTATGCGAGCCAGCTTCAGTTTGGCTGGGGCGACCATAAGGAATCGCTCCGTACGATCGATGAGTATGTTCACGCTGCCGAGCTGGCGCTCGCCGAGGGCTACGACTGCATCAAGTACGACTTTTTCACCTTTGACGAGAAACCTGGCGTGAAGTTCACCCATGAGGACACGACTCGACTGCTCTCGCCCCGGGTGCGCAACCTTGTTGTCGGCCGTCTTGCCGCCGTGCGCGAGGCCGTTGGTCCCGATGTCGATATCATCGTGGAGAATCATTCCAACACCGATGCGCAAAGTGCCGTGCAGCTTGCCCATCTGATGGAACCCTATGATGTATTTTATTTCGAGGAGCCCTGCACGCCCAATCCCAAGATGAACAAATACGTGCACGACCATATCAACATGCCCGTCTCGCAGGGGGAGCGCCTCTACAGTCGCTGGCAGTATGCTCCCTATTTCGAGAATGGATCCGTCCAGCTCATTCAGCCCGATCTGGGAAATTGCGGAGGTATCACCGAGGGTAAGAAGATCTGCGATATGGCTCACACCTACGATGTGGGCGTTCAAGTCCATGTATGCTCGAGTCCGTTGCTCACGGCGGCCTCGCTGCAGCTTGAGTGTGTGATTCCCAATTTCACGATTCACGAGCATCACGTTTACAATCGATTCGATTACGTTAAACGTCTGGTGGTTAATGACTATCAGCCCGTGAACGGCCGATTCGAGATCCCAGATGCACCGGGTATCGGAAACGAGATCAGCAAATATGCCTTTGAGCACGGCATAAAGGCAGAAGTGAAATAGATTGCAAACCTTGGGGGCTGTCTTTGCCCCCAAGGCATTCATGAGGTTCGTCGCTGGACACGGAGTGATTTTCCGTTTTCCGGGATCGTGGCCTATCAGAGGGGAGATAACGTCATGCCAACCATCGAAGCGCAGCCGTTGCCGCGCACGTTTGAGGAGTTCAACGAGCAACGCAAGGCGGCGTTTATTCGCGTTAAGGATTATAAGCAGGCGGGTAATCGCCTGGTCGGCTTTTTGTGCAGCTATACGCCGCTCGAGATCATCGATGCCGCGGGCGCCGCAAGTGTCGCTCTGTGCGGTACGTCCGATGAGGTGATTCCCGAGGCCGAGAAGGTGCTGCCGGCAAACCTCTGCCCGCTCATCAAGTCGACGTACGGCTTTGCCTACTCGCAAAAGTGCCCGTTTACGTACTTTAGCGACATGATCATCGGCGAGACCACCTGCGACGGCAAGAAGAAGATGTACGAACTGCTCAACGAGCTCAAGCGCACGCACATTCTGCATCTTCCGCAGGGTCGCGATCGCGCCTACGAGCGCGAGGGCTGGTACGAGGAGTGCCGTCTGCTCAAGGAGGAGCTCGAGGGCTTCTACGGCATCACGATTACCGACGATGACCTGCGTGCTGCCGTCCGTCGTCGCAACCGTTTGCGTGCGGCCCAGCTCGAGATGTTTGCGCTGCAGGCCAACCAGCCGGCGGCTATGAGCGGCGTCGACCTGATGAGCACCATGTTTGCCGGTACGTTCAGCTTTGATATCGAGGCCTATACGCAGCAGCTGGAGCAAAAGGTTGCCAAGCTGCGCGAGGCCTACGACGCGGGCGAGCGCCCGGTCGCGGCGGATGCCAAGCGCATTCTGATTACCGGCTGCCCGGTGGGCGGTGTGATTAACAAGATCGGCCGCACCATCGAGTCCAACGGCGGCGTGGTCGTGTGTATGGATGACTGCTCGGGCGAGCGTACGGCGGCCATGATGATCGACCCCGACGCACCCGACATTCTGCGCGCTATCGCCGACCGCTACCTAGACATTAACTGCTCGGTCATGACGCCCAACGATGGTCGTATGGAGAACACGCTGGCCATGTGCGAGAAGTATCATGTCGATGGCGTGGTAGAGAGCGTTCTACAGGCCTGCCACACCTTTAACGTGGAGAGTGCGCGCATGCAGGAGGCTGTCGAGGGTGCGGGTATTCCGTATATGAAGATCGAGACCGACTACAGCAACGGCGACATGGGCCAGATCGAGACGCGCATCGCCGCCTTCATCGAGACCCTGTAGGACAAATGCGGCAAAGGGATAGTTGCTTTGCCGCATAGAAGGAGGATGCCGTGGTTGGCATTGGTATCGACATCGGTTCGACGGCCGCGAAGGCTGCGGTGGTGGACACGGATGGCGCCATTGCGTGGACCTGTGTCATACCGACGGGATATTCGTCGGTTGATGCGGCCGAGCGCCTGCGCGTGGAACTCGCGGCCGCCGGCTATGACGTGGCTGCCGACGACGTGCGTGTGATCGCGACCGGCTACGGCCGTGTCGCCGTGCCCTATGCACACAAGGTCGTGACCGAGATCACCTGCCACGGCACCGGTGCCGTGTGCCTGTTTGGCGATCACGGCACCGTAATCGATGTTGGTGGTCAGGACACCAAGGTCATCCAGCTTAAAGGCGGTCGCGTGGCCAAGTTTGCCATGAACGACAAGTGCGCCGCCGGCACGGGGCGCTTTTTGGAGATCATGGCCGACCGCCTAGGCATTTCCCAGCAGCAGATGGCAGACCTCGCCCGCACCGGCGAGCCTACCAAGATTTCCAGCATGTGCACGGTGTTTGCCGAAAGCGAGGTCATCAGCCTGATCGGTCGCGGTGAGCCGCGCGAGAACATTGCGCGCGGCGTGATCGACAGCGTGGTCTCGCGCGTGGCGACCATGGCCGGGCAGGCCGCGGGCGCCCCGTACTACCTGACCGGTGGCCTGTGCGAGAACGCCTTCGTGGTGGAGCGGTTGGGCGAGCTGCTGGGGTCGCCGGTGACCACCTCGCCCCAGGCTCGCTTTGCCGGTGCCATCGGCGCGGCTGTCCGCGCCGCCGCCTTGGCCTAGGGGTGTACCGCGACATGCGCATCCTCAATATCTCGGCACAAAAACCAGATAGCACCGGCAGCGGCACCTACCTTGCCGCGCTCGTGCGCGAACAGATCGAGACGGGGCATCGCGCCGCGGTGCTTTGCGGCGCGGCGCCGGGTGATACCCAAGGCGAGCTGGACCGGCGTGCTGCCGTGTTTGCCGTACCGTTCGAGTCGCCCGAGCTGCCGTTTCCCATCTGCGGTATGTCCGATGTAATGCCCTATCCCTCCACACGCTATCGTGACCTGACGCCTTCGATGCTCAAGGCATTTGAGCGGGCATTTGCTGCTGCAATCGATCGGGCGGTGGCTGAGTTTCGGCCCGATCTGGTGCTCTGCCATCACCTGTATCTGGTGACCGCATTGGCGCGCGAGTGCGTCCGGGGCGTGCCGGTTGTTGCCGTGTGCCATTCGACCGACCTGCGCCAGCTGCGTTCGCATGTGCTCGAGCGCGATCGCATCGTAAGTGCGGTTCGTCGTCTCGATGCCGTCTTTGCGCTCCATGCTGAGCAGGCTGAGCAGATTGGCCTGGTGTGCGGCGTCGATGCCGATCGCATCCACGTGATTGGGACGGGCTACGACCATCGCGTCTTCTGCCGCGACGCAAGCGTGGCGAGGCAGCCGGGATCGCTTATGTACGTGGGCAAGATTTGCTTTAAAAAGGGCGTCGAGTCGCTGGTTCGAGCCGTGTCATTGCCGATTGACGATGACGTCCGCCCATCTGGCTTGGTGCTTGTGGGCGGCCGCGGGGACGATGCCGAGTACGCGCGTATCGAGCGCTTGACCGCGGCCTCGGATGTGCCGGTGACGCTGGCGGGGCGCCTGGATAGCGATGGGCTCGTGCGTGCCTACCGCAGTTCCGACGTCTTTGTGCTGCCTTCGTTTTACGAGGGTCTGCCGCTCGTGACGATCGAGGCCCTCGCGTGCGGCTGCAAAGTTGTGGCGACCGATTTGCCCGGCGTTCGTCCCTGGATGGAGGCGATGCTTCCCGGTGCTCCCGTGACGTGGGTGGCGTCGCCGCGTATGACGGATGTCGACACGCCCGTGGCGGCCGATCTTCCGTTGTTTGAGCGCGCACTGGCAGATGCTATCGCGCGGGCGCTTGCGGCGCCGCCTTCGACGTTCGAGCCGTCGGCGGTCTCTTGGGAAGCGTGCCTGGCGCGTATACTTAGAGTCGTTGATTTGTTGGAAGGGGGTTCGTATGGCTAAGGACACCGTGAGGCTCACGTCCATGACGGCCGCGAGCGGTTGAGCCGCTAAGTTGGCTCCCGGAGCCCTCGCCCAGGTCCTGGGCGATTTACCCAATGTGCATAACGACAACTTGCTCGTGGGGTTCGATACCTCCGACGATGCGAGCGTCTTCCGCGTAGGGGAGAACCTGGGGCTCGTGCAGTCCATTGACTTCTTCCCGCCGATGGTCGACGACCCGTTTCTGTTTGGCCAGATTGCCGCGGCAAACTCGCTGTCGGATATCTACGCCATGGGCGGGCGGCCGAGCCATGCCATGAACCTGCTGTGCATTCCCAGTTGCCTGGGCGTCGAGGTCGCAGGTCAGATTCTGGCGGGCGGCGCCGACAAGTGCGTCGAGGCGGGTTGCTCCATCGCGGGCGGTCACACCATCAACGACGACGAGCCCAAGTACGGCCTGTCCGTGAGCGGCTTTGTCGCGCTCGACCGCATGCTCGCCAACAGCGGCGCGCGCGTGGGCGATGTTCTGCTGCTGACCAAGGCCATCGGCTCGGGCATCATCACCACGGCCATTAAGGGCGAGCTTATCGAGCAGGACGAGGCTAGCCCGATGTTTGACTCGATGCGCACCCTCAACGAGGCGCCGATTCGCCTAGCCGAGGGACTCGAGCTTCACGGCTGCACCGACATTACGGGCTTTGGTCTGATCGGGCACGCGTGCGAGATGGCCGAGGGCTCGGGCGTGCAGATTGAGCTTGCGTCGGGGGCGGTGCCGCTCTTTGACCAGGTGCTCGACATGGCGCGTCTGGGCATTATCCCCGCGGGCTCCTACCGTAACCAGGACTTCTTTGGCCCGCGCGTGGCTGCCGACGAGGACCTGGAGCCGGGCATGCTCGACGCGCTGTACGATCCGCAGACCTCGGGTGGCCTACTCATCGCGGCGCCTGCTGCCGATGTGGATGAGCTTGCGCGCCGCCTGGATGCCGAGGGACGTATCGCCGCCGTCGTCGGTCGCGTGTGCGAGCCGGTGCCAGGCGGTCCTGCCGTCCACGTTGTCCTTTAACGACACGTTCATTGAACTCTGTACCGTTCTAAAACGATTTATTCGAAAGGAAAAACTATGTCTACCAAAATTGAAGTCAATGCCATGGGCGATGCCTGCCCGCTGCCCGTCGTCAAGACGCTTAAGGCACTCAAACAGCTTGATGGCGAGGGTGCCGTGGTGACCTCGGTCGACAACGAGACCGCCGTCAAGAACATTTCCAAGATGGCGCAGGAGAAGGGCTGCACGGCCTCGGTCGAGAAGGCTTCTGACGCCGAGTGGCACGTGACCGTGGCGACCTCTGGCGCCGTTGCCGTGGCCGATCCCGAGCAAGATGGCGCTGCCTTCTGTGATGCCAGCGCCGGCAAGGGCAAGCTCGTCATTTCCGTCTACACCGACTGCATGGGCCGTGGCGACGACGAGCTGGGCCACAAGCTCATGAAGGCCTTCATCTTTGCCGTGACGCAGCAGGAGGAGCTGCCCGCGACCATGCTGTTCTACAACGGCGGCGCCAAGCTCACCGTCGAGGGCTCACCGGTACTCGACGACCTGAAGGGTCTGGCCGAGCAGGGCGTCGAGATCCTTACCTGTGGCACCTGCCTCGACCACTATGGCATTAAGGACCAGCTTGCAGTGGGCGAGGTCACCAACATGTACGTGATCGTGGAGAAGATGGAGCAGGCCGTGCGCGTCGTGCGCCCGTAGCGTATTGGTTGGAGTTGCCATGAGGGAGAAGCGCCCGGCGCTTGTCATCACGTTTCCCACCACGGCGGCCGCCATGGGCTGCGAGTCCCTGTGCATTGAGCGCGGTCTTCCCGGGCGAACGATTCCCGTGCCCGGGGAGGTCGCTGCCGGCTGCGGTCTGGCGTGGAAGGCGTTGCCTGCCGATGAGGAGCTGCTGCGCAGCGAGCTTGCTGCGGCGGGCGTTCCCACCGAGGGCTATACCGTGATTGATATGTGGGAGGTCGTGCGATGATCTATCTGGATAACGCGGCGACGACCATGCACAAGCCGCAGACGGTCATCGATGCCGTGACGCAGGCGATGTGCTCGCTCGGCAATGCCGGGCGCGGCGCCACGTCGGGTGCCCTCGATGCCGCTCGTACGATTCATGGCTGCCGTGCCAAGCTCGCGCGCCTTTTGGGTTGCCCGAGGGCGGACCATGTGTGCTTTACGCCCAACTCCACGGCGGCGCTCAACACCGTCATCAATGGCGTGGTGCGCCCCGGCGATCGCGTGGTCACGACGGTGCTTGAGCACAACTCGGTGCTACGTCCGCTCAACCGCTTGGCGACGGAGCAGGGTGTGACGGTTGAGCATGCGGGTTGCGATGCGAGCGGCGTGCTCGACTACGACGAGCTCGAGCGGCTGGTCACGCCCGGTACGCGTGCCGTGGTGGTGACGCACGCCTCCAATGTGACCGGCAACGCGGTCGACGTTGCACGCGTGGCTGCCATGGCCCATGCGGCCGGCGCGCTGGTGATCATCGATGCCTCGCAGTCTGCTGGTACGGCGAAGATTGACATGAATGCCATGGGGCTCGATGTTGTGTGCTTTACTGGCCACAAGGGGCTCATGGGTCCGCAGGGGACCGGCGGGCTGGCCGTGGCGGAGGGCATTGACGTGGCGCCGTGGGCCATGGGCGGCACGGGCGTGCACAGCTTCGATACGTTGCAGCCCATGGAGTGGCCCACGCGCCTTGAGGCGGGCACGCTCAACGGCCACGGTATCGCCGGCCTTTCCGCTGGTCTCGACTTTATCGAGGCCCAGGGTGGGGTGGAGACGATTGCTGCCCACGAGCGTGCGCTCGCTGATCGCTTCCTTGCCGGTGTGCGCGAGATTCCGGGGATTAAGCTCTACGGTGCGTTTGACCAACCCGCGCGCTCGGCGATCGTGTCGCTCAACGTGGGCGATATCGACTCTGCCGAGATCTCGGACGCGCTCATGCAAGGGTGGGGGATTGCGACGCGCCCCGGTGCCCATTGCGCTCCGCTCATGCACCGCGCGCTCGGGACCGAGCGCCAGGGTGTTGTTCGCTTCTCGTTTGGGTATTTCAACACGACCGAAGAAGTCGACACGGCTATCGATGCTCTGTGCGATTTAGCCTGCTAAAGCTGCTAGACCGTTTATACTTGCGGGACGGGTGTTTTTGCCCGTCCCGTTTTTGTTTCGACCCGAAAGGTGGTCCCATGGCTTCATCCACCCCGCGTGGTCTGCGCTCCGACCATGTCGTCACTGTCGGCATCGCCCTATTCTCGATGCTCTTTGGCGCCGGCAATCTCATTATCCCGCCGCTGCTGGCGCTGCAGGCAGGTTCTGCCACGCCGGTCGCCATGCTCGGCTTTCTGGTTGCCGCCATCGGCCTGCCCGTCATGGGCTTTATCGCCGTGGCGCTTGCCGGAACGGCGCGCGAGCTTGCCGGCCGCGTGCACCCCAAGTTTGGCGAGTTCTTTGTCGCGGCGGTGTATCTTGCCATCGGCCCGTGCCTGGCCATTCCGCGCACGAGCTCCACGGCCTTCGAGATGTTGGTGCCGCTGCTGCCCGAGGGTGTCTCGCTTGGCACGGCTCGCCTGGTGTTTGCCATCGGGTTCTTCGCAGTCGCGTTTGTGCTCACGCTGCGCCCGGGTGTCATCACACGCGTGCTCGGCCGCATTACGGGCCCCGCGCTTATCGCGCTCATCGTGCTGGTTGTGGGTGCTGCCGTGATCTCGCCGCTGGGACCGGTTGCCGCGCCTCAGGCTCCCTACGATGCGGGTGCTGCCGTGCAGGGCTTTTTGACCGGCTACCAGACCATGGACCTGCTCGCGTCGCTCGCCTTCGGCATTATCATCGCCGAGACTATCCACGAGCTGGGCGTTACCGACGACAAGCGCGTGGCCTTTGAGATTTCGCGCTCCGGTGTGATCGCCGGTGCGCTCATGGCCGTCATCTACTGCGGCCTGGCGCTTGCCGGCATGCAGCTCAGTACGGTTATGCCCGATGCCACCAACGGCGCTGCCATCCTTGCCCGCTCTGCCTCCATGCACTTTGGCCTTGCCGGCACGGTCGTGGTCTTCGCGATCTTTTTCCTTGCCTGCATGAACGTGTGCATCGGCCTCATCAGCTGCTGCTCGCGTTACTTCTGTGAGACGTATGTGGTCGAAGGGGGAGCGGAGGCCTCCGAGGAGGCCATGCGCCGTCCCTTTGCGGTTCTCGCCTTTGTGTTCGCGGCGTTTTCGTGCGTGCTCTCCAACGTGGGCCTCGACATGATCCTCATGTTCTCGGTGCCCATGCTCAACGCCTTGTACCCCGTCGCCATTGTGCTGGTGCTGATGGGCCTGGTGCACGGTTTTTGCGACGCCCATCCGCAGGTGTGGGTTTGGGTCGGCGGCGTGGTCGTGGTGCAGAGTGTGATCACCTCGGTCCGCGACGCGTTCTTTGCGGGCGTGTGGCTGCCGTTCGATGCGCTGCCGTTGGCGGACATTGGAGCCGCGTGGGCGCCGGTCGCCGTGGTGGCCTTTGTGATAGGCCTGGCCCATAGCCAGTTTGTCGCACATTCGAGGAGCTAGGGTATCGTCGCTTGCATAGGCGGGGAGTCTCCCCTATAATTTCCTTCGCTTTGGGACACGCAAGGTTTAGACCTTAGCTGCTCAACACCTTCGGGACGTGGCGCAGTTTGGTAGCGCGCCTGCTTTGGGAGCAGGATGTCGCAGGTTCAAATCCTGTCGTCCCGACCATATCTTGCGGGCGTAGTTCAATGGTAGAACCCCAGCCTTCCAAGCTGATGACGCGGGTTCGATTCCCGTCGCCCGCTCCATAAGATAGATGAATGGCTCTGATTCTTTTTGGGACCAGAGCTGTTTTCATATACATGCCGGGGACCCCACATCCCCTCCTAAGTTGCGGTGAAATACGGACTGTTTTCCGGCTTTTATGGCCCATGTAGTCCGTATTTCACCGCAACTATTTGTAAGGTTGGATTTTGATGCCGTTGGGAGGGTCGTAGCGACCGTCTACCGAGAGTGGAATTATTTTTTGAAGCTCTGACCTGCGGCGTCAAGCTTTTGGTCAGCTTTTGGCAAGGCCTGCGGACGGAAGCATGCGATAGCGTAATGGTATTCTCTCCGCCGTGATGGTTATGGGGTTGGCCATGCTCGATAAAGGCAAACATTTTCCGCAGTCATATGCAAGAATGCTATTCTCGGCCGTTGGAATTCATCAAGATGGACAGCTGCTTATAACAATTGATCCTTGGGATGAACGCCGTGCGCGCGAGCTTATGCAGGAAGAGCTCATGCTTCGTCTTTACAACCATGTGTATGCGGATCCGGTCTATTGGAATAATCTTGGGGTTGAAGATCGCATCTTTCAGCTGGCATCCGCTATTGCGGTCGTTGAACCGGATGCTGTGTTTTGCGGATCGACGGCAGCGCTGCTCTACGGCATCGGCTCGGCGTATACGCTTCTGGATAAAGTGCAAGTACTGCTGCCACGGTCTACAAGGCGTGATACGTATGAGTTCGTTGAATACAAGCGCTGGCGGGCGGGCGAAGTGTGGCGGCTAGGTCTGTTTACACTGACGGATCCGTGTCGAACGTTTGTTGATATCGCTCGAACGAGCGCCTTTCGCTATGCGCTGGGCTATGTCGATGGCTTGGCCCGTGAGTACGATGTCGAACGCGAAGAACTGCGAGCATACGCGCAGGCAAATTGCCGAGGGTTGCATGGCATCGCGCGTGCTTTTGACGTTTTTGAGTATATGGACGGCAGGTCAGACAATGGCGGCGAGTCTGAGGCGAGAGCAGCGATGATTCTCGCTGGGGTTGCCGCGCCCGAGCTTCAAGTTGAGATAACGCGACCGGGAAACGCTGGCTATTATCTAGCAGATTATGGCTGGCAGATGCCAGGCGGCTCATGGACGCTGGCAGAGCTGCATGGGCTAGGCAAGTTTGAAGACGAAGCTCAAAATGATCCAGAGCAGGCGGCGGCAAAAACGTATCGAGCGGCCCTCATGCGCGACGCGAACCTTCGCGCCATGGGCCACAACGTCATTCATTTCAAACTCTCGGACACCTATGACGTAGAATCGTTCGGTGCCATGATGCGCGGCTACGGCATTCCGACAACAAAACCCTACGCCGAATCCCGATAGCGAAATCGTTCGCGGTCCACCTTCAATAAGTTGCGGTAAAATACGGACTGTTTTGCGGTTTGACCAGCAAAAACAGTCCGTATTTCACCGCAACTTAGGAGGGGATGGGGCTAGTGGCGGGATTGGTGGCGGAGCTTGTCGATGGTGGAGTCGGTGCTTCGGCTGCGGGCTTCGGCGGCGCGGTCGCGAGCGTCGGCAGCGGTTTGGCGCTGGCGGCGGTAGTCGATCATGCCTTGGATGATGGGCTTGCCAAAGCTCACGACATCATCGTTGTAGATGGCGGTTCGGGCTGCGAGGAGGCAGTCGGTAAAGTCCATATGGGTCTTGCCAAAGAGTTTGACGGCAAGGGCGACAACGGTGGGCTCGTCGACCATGACGTCATCGAGCAGCCTTCTCATGGCCGTAGCAATCTCAGCGCGGGGAACCTTATAGACGTCGCGCAGCGTGACCACGACGCGCGTGATAATCTCGGGGTAGACGCGAGCGGTGCGTGTGGCGATGACCTTGGCGGCGCGCGGTGACAGAACTTCGTCGTCGTTAAGCAGGTAGCGCAGGATGACGGTCTCGTCGATGATGGTGCTACTCATGGATATCTACTTCCTCGGGACCCAAAATCGAATCGTCGCTTTTTGTAGCAAGGTACTCAATCCAGGCATTGCGCTCCTCGGAGCGGCGATTGGGATCTCCATATGCTTTGAGCGATCCATAGGCGGCGGTGCCGTCCTTTGAGCGCACGGCGACCGGCTGAAAGGGAAGCTTGCGCATCAAAATACTCTGCGCGACAAAAAGGCGAACGGCCTCGGCAAGCGATGTGCCCATGGCGTCGTAGAGGCGCTCGGCATGCTGTTTGTCCTCTTCGCGAATGCGCACCTGCAGGATGGCTCGTTTTTGCGTCGATGACATCACTGCCCTCCCTTAGCTAACGTGCAATATAGTCGGTCAAATGCGGCATGTGCCGACTTTTTAGAATCTTATAACCATTACTTTATTTTACTCAAGTAAATAACCATTAACACGAATACAAGCGTAGTACATCCAAAATGAGAGCGCGTAAAAATTTCAGAGGTGTACGCATGTAATACACTCACCTTTATAGCTTCTAGAGAATAATTCCAACCTGCCCAAACCCCTGCAATACACCCGTATTGCAGGGCCTATGCTCAAGTTTGCCACCTGCAACTGCGTATATTTAGCCTGTATATCGTTGGAGGAACTCTATCGAAGCGCCTGTTTCGCCGCATGCGCTCGATACGCCGATGCCAGGCCACGGGCGGCTTGGGGTAACGTCGACAGGGTCTCTCCGGCATGGGATTCAGGAGGGAGTGAACAACATGGGCAATAAACGAGTCGTGGCTGATTCTTCACGCTGCATTGGGTGCCAAACCTGTATGGCGGCGTGCATCGAGGCGCACGATATTCCCGGCAACATCGCCGCACCTCGCTTGCGCGTAACGCGCACCTACGAGATTTCCGCGCCGGTGGCATGTCACCACTGCGAGGACGCTCCGTGCGCCAAGGCCTGCCCTACGGGCGCCTTGTTCTTTGATCCAAAGAACCATCGCATCGGCGTCAACGAGGACAACTGCATCGGTTGCAAGAGCTGCGTCATGGCATGCCCCTTTGGCGCCGTGAGCGTGGCGACCACGCAGGTCCCCGTCTTGATGGGCGACGTGCGCGTGGGTTCGCAGACTAAGAGCTTCGTGCTCAAGTGCGACCTGTGCGTGGACCGTCCCGGCGGTCCGGCGTGTGCCGAGGCGTGTCCGACCAAGGGCCTCACCCTGGTAGACGAGGAACGTCTGGCAGAACTGACTGCCGAGCGTGCCCGCGCCACCATCGAAAACGAGGCGTAAGCGTCGGGCGACAGGCCCAATGATTGTCAAATAAGTACCGAGTATTCGGTAGCAGAGAAAGGAAGGAGGGTGTCATGGAGAAGCATAAAGTGATTTGCCCGTACTGCGGCGCCGGTTGCCAGTTTAACCTTTTGGTCCAAAACGGCCAGGTTGTGGGTACCGAACCGCTCAACGGCATCACCAACCAGAGCGAGCTGTGCCTTAAGGGCATGAGCGGCTACGACTTCATCAACGACACCAAGATCTTGACTCCTCGCGTACTGCACCCGATGATCCGCCGCACCAAGGGCGCGGATCTTGAGCGCGTAAGCTGGGACGAGGCACTGGATTTCACCGCATCTAAGATGCAGGCCATAATTGACGAATATGGTCCTAACGCTGTCATGACCACCGGCTCTTCGCGAGGCGGCGGCAATGAGGCGAACTACGTCATGCAGAAGTTTACGCGTGCGTGCATCGGCACCCACAGCGTGGACAACTGCGCCCGTACTTGACACGGCCCTACTGTCCTCGGTCTGATGGACACGGTTGGTTCAGGTTGCATGTCATGCTCCATCCCCGGTATGGAGGATGCGGGCTGCATTTTCCTCTTCGGCTATAACCCTGCCGATTCGCACCCCATCGTCGCAAGGCGTATCGTGCGAGCCAAAGAAAAGGGTTGCAAGATCATCGTCGCCGACCCGCGCCATATCGAAACCGCGCGTATCGCCGATCTCTACCTTCCGATCAAGAACGGTTGCAACGTCGCGTTCCTCAACGCCTTTGCTAACTGCTTGGTCAACGATGGCCTCTACGACAAGGAATTCGTCGCCGAGCATACGAACGGCTTTGACGAGTGGTGGGTGACCATCAAGAACTACACTCCCGAATCCGTACAGGACATCACGGGTGTCGAGCCCGCGTTGATCCACCAAGCTGCCGAGATGTACGCCACGGCGAAGCCCTCTGCCATCATTGGCTGGGGTATGGGCGTATGCCAGCAGAAGCAGAACCTGAAGACGGTGCACACCATCGCCTCCATCGCCTGCGTTGCCGGCCAGATCGGCAAACCCAATTCCGGCCTCGCGCCCGTGCGTGGTCAGAACAACGTCCAGGGCTCCTGCGATATGGGCATGCTGCCCAACCTGTACCCTGGCTACCAGAAGGTCACCGACCCGGCAGTGCGCGCCAAGTTTGCCAAGGCTTGGGGCGTGCCCGAGGAAAAGCTCCCGCTCGAGGAGGGCTACAAGCTCACCGACCTGGGCCACCTGGTCGACGAGGGCAAGGTGCACTGCTTCTACAACTACGGCGAGGACCCGGTGCAGACCGAGCCCGATTCGGCCGGTATGCGCAAGACGCTCTCCGAGCTGGATCTGTTCATTTGCCAGGACATCTTTATGACGCAGACGACCATGCTCGCCGACGTCATCCTGCCCGCTACCTCTTGGGGCGAGCACGAGGGTGTCTTTACCGCATCCGACCGTAGCTTCCAGCACTTTGACGCGGCCGTTCCGCCCAAGGGCGAGTGCCGTCACGACTGGGAGATCTTCGCGGACCTGTCCACGCGTATGGGCTATCCCATGCACTACGACAACACCGAGCAGATCTGGAACGAGTGCATCAGCCTGTGCCCCAACTTTGTGGGCGCGACCTACGAGAAGATGGCTCCCGAGGGCGGCTACGCCCAGTGGCCCGTCAAGAGCACCGATGTGAACGACCACGGTACGCCCGACATGTTCGCTGGTGGTAAGTTCACCACCAAGGACGGCCGCGCCAACCTGATGGCGCACGACTGGGAGGCGCCCTCCGAGCTTCCCGACGATGAGTACCCGCTCATTCTGTGCACCGTCCGCGAGGTCGGTCACTACAGCTGCCGCTCGATGACTGGCAACTGCAAGACGCTGGCGCTGCTCGCCGACGAGCCCGGCTTTGTCCGCATGAATCCCGCGGACGCCCAGGCGCGCGGCATCAAGAACGGCGACATCGTCTCGATTCACAGCCGCCGCGGCCAGGTATACAGCCGCGCCGACGTGAGCGATCGCATCAACAAGGGCACGGTCTACATGACCTACCAGTGGTGGATCGGCAAGTGCAACGAGCTGACCATTCACAAGGTCGACCCGGTCTCGCATACGCCCGAGGACAAGTTCTCCGCCTGCCAGGTCGACGCTATCGCCGACCAGGTCTGGGCCGAGGGCGAGGTCGAGCGTCAGTACACCGAGCTCAAGCAGGCTCTGGTGGACGCCGCCGCTCCCCAGGACGTTGAGCCCGGCGCCGCCAAGTTCGACGACGAGACGCACGTGAATCAAATCGTGTAGTTCCGTTCTCGTTGGCTTTTTGGGCCGGGCGTCCCGTACGTTCGGGAGCCCGGCCCGTTATTTTGAAAGGAAGTGGGGATGAACCGCTTCATCGACATCAACCCGGAGAGGTGCATCGGCTGCGGAACATGCCAGTCTGCCTGTGCCGACGCCCACCGGATGCAGGGTCTTCAGGATACGCCGCGCCTGGCGCTCGTGAAGACCGGCGGTATTTCGGCCGCCCTTGCCTGCCACCATTGCGAGGGTGCCCCCTGCGCCGAGGTCTGCCCGGTGAATGCCATCGAGCACGATGGCGATCGCATCCACGTCAAGGAGCAGGAGTGCATCGGGTGCAGGCTGTGCGCCATCGCGTGCCCCTTCGGAGCCATCCATCCCGATGGCACGTCTATCGCCGGTGTCGCAGGCATGTGCGACCCGACGCCTTCGTATCCTAAGTCCCTGAGCAGCCTGCTTACGTGGGCTCCCGGCCAGTACACCTGCGCTGTCAAGTGCGACCTGTGCGCCTTCGATCCGGACGGTCCGCATTGTGTGGCGGCGTGCCCTACCAAGGCGCTGACCGTCATGGGCGGCGCGGCCGATCGCGAGCTCGACGAGGCCAAGCGCCTGCGCTCGATCGAAAACGGTCCGGTCGTCGACGTTACCGCTGTGGCCCAGGGTCTGTCCGAGAAAGCAGAAGGGAGCGTAAACAATGGATAGCATGACGC
Source organism: uncultured bacterium (assembly GCA_905214425.1). GTDB lineage: Bacteria > Actinomycetota > Coriobacteriia > Coriobacteriales > Coriobacteriaceae > Collinsella. The sequence continues at coordinate 34,625 of CAJMLY010000003.1, read as the reverse complement.
TGTTTATCGCATCGCTTGCCGTCTCGTGCATCGGTGCGCTCGCCTCGGTTCTGCTGATTAAGGCCGACAACGCCGCCAAGACCGTCGGCTGCCTGATCGGCGCCGTCGCGGCCGTGCTGTCGTTCATCGCGGGCCTCGAGGCCGTGCTTGGCGACGTTTCGTCCCTCAACACGGTCTTCTTCTTCCCGTTCGCCCGTCTCGAGCTCTTGCTCAACGGCCTTGCGGGCCTGATCGTGGTCCTCATCTCAATCCTCGCCTTTGCGGGCTTCATCTACGGTCTGTCCTACTTCGACGAGTACCCGGGCAAGGTCGGGCGCGCCGGCTTCTTCATGAACACCTTCGTCGCCTCGATGATGCTCGTCATCACCGCCGACAACGTGTTCTGGTTCCTGGTCGCCTTTGAGCTCATGTCCCTTACGAGCTACTTCCTTGTCGTTATCGAGGAGAACAAGAACTCCATTAGGGGCGGTTGGCTCTACTTCGTCATCGCGCACGTGGGCTTCGTTCTCATCATGGCGAGCTTCCTGCTCATGACCAACGGCGTGGGCGGTTCCTTCAGCTTCAGTGATTTCCGTACGCATGACTTTGGACCCGCCGTCTCCTCCGCGTGCTTCGTCCTCGCGTTCTTCGGATTTGGCGCGAAGGCCGGTATCATTCCGCTGCACTCCTGGCTGCCCCAGGCGCACCCCGAGGCGCCGTCCAACGTGTCCGCCCTCATGTCCGGCGGCATGATCAAGATCGGCATCCTGGGAATCCTCAAGGTCGGTCTCGACCTGCTCGCGGGTTCGGGCGTCCAGCTCTGGTGGGGCCTCATGGTCCTGGTCTTCGGATCCATCTCGTCGGTCCTGGGTGTCGTCTACGCCCTCCACGAGCACGACATCAAGCGCCTGCTGGCCTACCACTCCGTCGAGAACATCGGCATCATCTTGCTCGGTGTCGGCGCGTCCATGACGGCGCACGCCCTGGGCAACGACGTCATCGCGACGATCGCGCTCATGGCCGCCCTCTACCACACGCTCAACCACGCCATGTTCAAGGGCGAGCTGTTCCTCGGCGCGGGCTCCCTGCTCTATGCCACGGGTACGCGCAACATGGAGAAGATGGGCGGCCTGTTCCGCCGTATGCCGGTCACGGCCGTCTGCTTCCTCATCGGTGCCCTTGCCATCTCGGCTATCCCGCCGCTCAACGGCTTCGTTTCCGAGTGGTTCACCTACCAGTCCCTGTTCAACATCTCGACGCTCTCCGACCCGGTCGTCATGGTGTTCGCCGTCGCCTCCGCGGCCGCCCTCGCCATCACCGGTGCCCTGGCCGTCACGTGCTTCGTGAAGGCCTACGGCGTCTCGTTCGCGAGCAGCCCTCGTTCCCAGGAGGCCGCGAACGCCAAGGAGTCCCCGGCTCCGATGTTGTTCTCGCAGATGCTCCTCGCGGCCATCTGCGTGGTGCTGGGAATCGGCTCTCCCGTCATCGCCCCGGTTCTGGGCGACGTCGCCCAGAGCGTGCTTGCCGGCTCTGCCATCACAGCCACCTCGGGCGTGTCTCTGGTGAACGAGATTTCCGGTGCCGCCACCTCCACCCCCGCGATCGCCATCGCGCTCGTGGTCCTCACCGGCCTCGCGTTCGTGTTGAGGTCCTGCCTCGGCACCAAGGCCCCCGCTAAGAAGACCGACCCTTGGGCGTGCGGCTACGAGCCCAACGAGCACATGCCCGTCGTCGCCACGAGCTTCGCGTCAGACGTAGAGCTCTTCATGGGCCCGCTCTACACCCTGCGCGAGGTATGCACCAAGATCTGCTGGTCCATCGCGCACGTGTTCCAGAAGCTCACCGGTGTCGCCCAGGGCGTTGAGCCCCTGCCCGACCGCTTCCTGGTCGATGCACCGAGCGAGGGTGCCGACAAGCTGGCCGGCCTCGCCTCCAAGATCGAGGGCGGCAACTACTCCGTATACATCTGCTACATCGTCGCGGCGCTCGTGGTCTTCCTCGTGCTCGCCGTGGTCATGGTCTAGAGAGGGGAGAGGATATTATGAACATCGTTCTTGCGATAGCGCAGGGCCTCGTGGTCATGCTGGTCGCGCCCTTCTTCTCCGGCCTCGCCCGTGTGATTCGCGCGAAGATGCACAATCGCCGCGGTCCGTCCATCCTTCAGGATTACCGGGACCTCGCGAAGCTCATGGCGCGTCCCGAGTCCGTGAGTTCCGACTCGAGCTTCGTGCTGCGCATCATGCCGCCGCTGTTCCTCGCGGTGTCGTTCATGCTCGCCATGGGCCTGCCCATGTTCACGCTCGAGAGCCCCATGCCCGTCTTTGGTGACGCCATCACCATCATGTACGCGCTCGCGCTGTCCCGCTTCTTCTTCGCGCTGTCCGGCGTGGATTCCTCCAACGCCTACGCGGGCTTCGGCGGTATCCGCGAGCTCCTCATGAGCGTGCTCATCGAGCCGTCCATGCTCATCGCGCTGTTTACCGTCGCCATCGTGTGCGGCTCCACGGACATTGCGACCATGGGTCAGCACATCGTTACGGGCAACGTCTCGAGCGTCGTCGCCGTCATCCTCGCCGGCGTCGCCTTCGCGGCCGCCTGCTATATGGAGCTCGGCAAGCTTCCGTTCGATCAGGCCGAAGCCGAGCAGGAGCTCCAGGAGGGCCCGCTCGCCGAGCTCTCCGGCCCGTCCCTGGCCATGATGAAGCTCGCCATGGGCATGAAGCAGGTCGTGGTCGTCGCTTGGTTCACCTCCATCTTCATCCCCTGGGGAGAGCCCGCGACCATCGGCGTCACCGCTCTCGTGGGCGCCGTCGTCTTCCTCGTCAAGTGCCTGGTCGATTTCGTCGTCTGCGGCGTGCTCGAGAACTCCGTTTCCCGTTCGCGCTTCAAGGTGCTCGGTAACCAGACCTGGGCCGTCGTCGGCATCGCGGTCCTCGCGTTCGTCTTCGTCGTCGTAGGCGTGTAGGGAGAAGGGAGAAACTATGTCAATCGAATCGAGCTTGTCCCTCTTTGCCATGGTGGCGATCGCCGTCCCCATGCTGGGCTCCCTGCTCATCGTCATGCTGCCGCGTCCCTACGCTAAATGGATCTGCGCCTTTGCCGGCGGCATCGCCACGGTCGCTTCCGTTGGCTTGGCCGCGACGTTTGCCGGAAACGGCATGAACGCGGTCGATGTAACCTGGGCGAGTATGGGCCAGACCTTGGTCATGGGCTTCATATTCGACCGGATGAGCACGCTGCTCGCACCCGCGTTCGTCGCTATCGGCCTGCTCGTCGTCATCTATTCGTTCCCGTACATGAGCGATAAGAATAAGGAGCATCCCGACGCGCCCCGTCGTCGCTTCTACGTGTACTTCTCCACGTTCATCGGCGCCATGGCCGGTCTCGCCTACAGCTCCACCATCGTCGGCCAGCTCGTTTTCTTCGAGATCACCGGTGTGTGCTCCTGGGGCCTCATCAGCTACTACATGACGCCCACGGCCAAGAAAGCCGGTATGAAGGCGCTCATCATCACCCATATCGGCGCTCTGGGACTCTACATCGGCGCGGCCTTCCTGTTCGCCGGAACCGGCACGTTCGCGCTGAGCGCGATCTCCCAGCTCGATTCCGGTATGAAGACCGTCGTGCTGCTGCTCATCCTGTTCGCTGCTTGGGCCAAGTCCGCCCAGTTCCCGCTCTACATGTGGCTGCCCTCCGCAATGGAGGCCCCCACGCCCGTTTCCGCCTACCTTCATGGCGCGTCCATGGTTAAGGTCGGCGTGTGCGTGTTCGCCCGCGCTCTTGCGAGCGCCGGCGATATCCCCGAGATCGTCGGTTGGGTCGCCATCATCGACGCCGTCGTGACCATGCTCTTCGGCTTCCTCATGTACCTGCCCCAGAAGGATATGAAGCGCCTGCTCGCCTTCTCGACGATCGCGCAGCTCGCCTACGTGTTCTTTGGCCTGGGCCTCTCCGTGTTCGGAAGCCAGATGGCGTTTAACGGCGCCGTCGAGCACATCTTCAACCACGCGTTCACCAAGACCCTGTTCTTCCTCATCGCTGGCTCTCTCAGCTTCACGCTGGGAACCCGTATGCTGCCCAAGATCCAGGGCCTCATGAAGAAGTACCCGGTCACGGGCGTGGGCTTTGCGGTCGCCGCGACCGCTATCGCCGGCGTGCCCCCCATGAGCACGTTCTTTTCCAAGTTCCAGATTATTTCCGGTGGCTTCGCGGTTGGTGCTACCAACACGGTCATCTTTGTCCTCGTGTGCGTCATGGTCGTCGAGACCGTCGCCACCTTCGCATGGTTCCTGCGTTGGATGGGTAAGGTCCTGCCCGGTGAGCCGAGCGAGACCGTGGCCGCCGGCCAGCCCCTTCCGCGCGCCATGGCGTTCGTGTTCGTCGTCCTCATGATCATGGTCGTCGTCGCCGGTCCTCTGTCCTCTAGTTGGATGGGTTAGGAGGTAGGACATGGGTTATTCGTTAGTCAATATCCTGGGCGGTCTTCTGATCGTGACCTCCACCATGGTGGTCGTCTCGAAGACCATCCCGTCCGCCATCAAGTGGTACGCGATCCAGTCGGTTGTCCTGGTGGGCGTGCTGCTCACCCTGGGCCTCACCACCGGTGCCACCGAGCTTCTCATGTGGGCCGCGTCGGCCTTCGTCACCAAGGTGATCCTCGTTCCGTTCATTCTCAACCGTGCCTACAAGAAGATGGGTTCGCCTGCCGATAGCACGCTGACCTCCTCCATCAAGCCGGCCTGGACCATCATCCTCACCGGTCTGGAGGTGGCCGTCTGCTTCGCGGTGGTCACGCGCCTGAGCCTGCCCACCGCCGAGGTGGCCACTCCGGCCCTCGCCATCAGCTTCGCGCACTTCTTCGTCGGCCTCACGTGCATCATCTCCCAGCGCAACATCCTCAAGCAGATCTTCGGGTACTGCCTTATGGAGAACGGTAGCCACGTGACGCTCGCTCTGCTCGCGCCCACGGCCCCCGAGATCATCGAGATCGGCATCGCCACCGACGCCATCTTCGCCGTCATCATCATGTCCGCCGTCGTCGTGAGGATTTGGAACGACACCAAGTCGCTCGACTCCCACGACCTGACCGAATTGAAGGGGTAGGCCATGGATGTTTCAATGCTGACGGTCGCCCTGCTCGCTTGTCCTCTCGTGTTCTCCCTGATTATGGCTGCGCTCCCCAAGACGACGTCCTACAACGTCTTCGCGGGGCTCAACACCATCTCCGTCGCGGCGACCCTTGTCCTTTCGGTCGTCACCGCGGGAACCATGCTCTCGAGCGGGCAGAATATCGACGCTTTGGGCCTGTGGCTCCATCTCGATTCGCTCTCGTCGATCTTCGTCCTTCTGGTAGGCATCATCGGGTTCATCACCGGCGTGTACTCCATCTCCTATATCAAGATCGATATCGAGGAGAAGACCATGCCGGCCGAGCGCACCAAGCAGTACTACGCGCTGTTCAGCCTGTTCGTCTTCACGATGCTGCTCGCCTGCCTGTCCAACAACATCATCCTCACCTGGGCGGCGGTCGAGGCCACTACGCTGTCGACCGTGTTCCTCGTGGGCATCTACAAGAACAAGCAGGCGCTCGAGGCGTCTTGGAAGTACGCGATGGTCTGCACCGCCGGTGTGGCCTTCGGCCTGTTCGGCACGCTGCTCATCTACGCGAACGCCGCCGATATCATGCCCAACGCGCATGAGGCCGCCTTCCTCACCTCCATCATGCCCTACGCCGACCAGTTCGACCCGATGCTCGTGCGCCTCGCGTTCGCGTTCATCGTCATCGGCTTCGGCACCAAGGCGGGCCTGTTCCCCATGCACACCTGGCTGCCCGACGCGCACTCCCAGGCTCCGAGCCCGGTCTCCGCGCTGCTCTCGGGCGTGCTGCTCAAGTGCGCCATGCTGGTGATCATCCGCTTCTACTCCCTGTCCATCATCACGGTGGGCGACACCTATCCGCGAACGCTCCTGCTCATCCTGGGCACGCTGTCCATCCTGGTGGCTGCCCTGTGCATCTTCAAGCAGGACGATATCAAGCGCCGCTTCGCGTACTCCTCCGTCGACAACGTCGGCGTGGTCGCGCTGTGCCTGGGTATCGGTGGCCCGCTCGGTATCGCCGCCTGCCTGCTGCACTGCATCTTCCACGGCTTCACGAAGGCGCTCGCCTTCTGCATGGCCGGTAACATCCAGCACATCTACCACACCCGCGACCTGAACAAGATCAAGGGCGTCGTCGAGATCGCTCCCGTCACGGCAGCGCTCACCATCATCGCCCTGCTCGCGCTCGCCGCCTTCCCGCCGTTCGCCCTGTTCATCTCCGAGTTCCTCACCTTCGTGGCCGGCGTTCAGTCCGGTCCCATCTGGGTGGTCGTGCTCGTGGCCATCGGCCTCACCGGCGTGTACTTCGCCCTTACCGGCATCGCGCTCAAGTCCATCTTCGGCAAGGCGCCCGAGGGCATGAAGCGCCACGAGGTGCCCGCCCTCATGATCATCCCCGAGATCGCCCTCGCGATCGTGGTCATGTGGTTCGGTATCGCCACCCCGGTCGCCATCACGAGCGGCGTCGAGGATGCAACGTCCGTCGTTTTGAACCAGAGCGTCGAAGAGCTCCACGAGGCCCCTCTCTACCGCATGGTGTTCGGTTCCCAGACCAAGACAAGTGAGGTGAATTAGCACCATGGCAGAACCTGAAAAGAAGGACTACGCTCGTCGCTGCGAAAGCCACGTCGAGGCCCTGCGTGCTGCAGTGCCGGGCGCTATCGAGAAGGTCGAATGGCAGTGCGAGGACCAGCTGACGATCACCGTCAAGCTGGACCGTCTGCCCGAGGCCGTCCACTACCTGTATTACGAGCGCTACGGCTGGATTCCTGTGATTGTCGGCAACGACGAGCGCAGCCTGTGCGGCCGTTACGCCGTGTACTACGTCATCTCCATGGAGGGGGAGGACCCCGGCTGGGTTACCGTGCGTGCCGAGGTCGACCCCGCCAAGATGACGTTCCCGTCCGTGACGCCGTTCGTCCCCGCCTGTGTGTGGGGCGAGCGCGAGCTGCGCGATATGTTTGGCCTGATTCCCGAGGGTCTGCCCGACCGCCGTCGCCTGGTGCTGCCCGACGATTGGCCCAGCGGGCTGTACCCGTTGCGCAAGGATTCGATGGATTACCGTTTCCGCCCCGCCCCCGCGAGCGACATGGAAAACTACGAGTTCTTGGCCGACACCAAGGGCAAGGAGACCACGCTCGTTCCCATGGGACCGCTGCACATCACCTCCGACGAGCCCGGCCACTTCCGCCTGTTCGTCGAGGGCGAGACGATCGTCGACGCCGACTACCGTCTGTTCTACGTGCACCGCGGCATGGAGAAGGTCGCCGAGACGCGCCTGAACTATGACGCCGTGACGTTTCTCGCCGACCGCATCTGCGGCATCTGCGGCTGCGCCCACTCGGTGGCCTATGCCGAGGCCGTCGAGCGCGCCCAGGGCATTCATGTCCCGCCGCGCGCCCAGTACATCCGCGCCATCATGCTCGAGGTCGAGCGCCTGCACTCGCATCTGCTCAACATTGGCCTGGCATCGCACTACACGGGCTTCGACTCCGGCTTCCAGCAGTTCTTCCGCGTCCGCGAGAAGTCCATGGACCTGGCCGAGAAGCTCTCCGGTCACCGCAAGACCTACGGCCTCAACGTGATCGGCGGCGTGCGTCGCGACATTTTGGCCGAGCAGAAGCTCTCCACGCTCACGACCATCCACCAGCTGCGCTCCGAGGTTCAGGAACTCGTCGACATGCTGCTCTCCACGCCCAACTTTATTGAGCGTACGAGTGGCATCGGCATTCTGGATCGAAAGATCGCACGCGACTTCTCGCCGGTCGGCCCGCTCATGCGTGGCTCGGGCTATGCCCGCGACGTGCGCTTTGACCATCCCTTCGACGGCTACGCCGATCCGGATGTCCAAAAGATGCACGCCGCTACGGCCGACACCTGCGATGCCTTCGGCCGTACCGCCGTCCGCATCCAGGAGGTCTACGATTCGATCGACATGATCGAGACCATGCTCGAGAACTGCCCGTCGGGCCCCATCCTCACCACGGATTGGGAGTACACCCCGCACAAGTACGCCATCGGCGCCACCGAGGCGCCGCGCGGCGAGGACGTGCACTGGGCCATGCTCGGCAACAACCAGAAGTGCTACCGCTGGCGCGCCAAGGCCGCTACGTATAGCAACTGGCCGGTCCTGCGCTACATGTTCCGCGGCAACACCGTGGGCGACGCGGCGCTGATCGTCGGCTCGCTCGACCCGTGCTACTCCTGCACCGACCGCGTGACGGTGACCGATGTCGCCGCCAAGCGCGACCACGTGCTCGACAAGGAGCAGTTCGAGAATGTCTGGCGTGACAAGTCGCCGCTTGCGGGCGAGGGCACCATGGCCGCCCCGCTCGATGAGGAGGCGCTCTAATATGCTGAAGCTTTGGAAGGTTAACGCCAAGGCCGGCGACGCGACGGTCAAGTACCCGTTTGCGCCGTTTCCCACCAACAAGGACATGCGCGGCAAGCCCGAGCATAATGCCGAGCTCTGCATCGCCTGCGGTGCCTGCGGCGTGGCGTGCCCGGCCGATGCCATTCGCATGGACACCGACCTGGCGGCCGATACCATTACCTGGTCGATCGACTACGGTCGCTGCATCTTTTGCGGCCGCTGCGAGGAAGCCTGCCCCATGGAGGCCATCAAGCTCACCGAGGAGTTTGAGCTGGCCGTCATGAGCAAGGACGACCTCACCAGCAAGAGCGTCTATACGCTCGAGCACTGCTCGCGTTGCGGCAAGCCGTTTGCCCCGCACAAGGAGATCGACTACGCCAAGCGCCTGCTGCAAAAGACCGGCGGCATGGAGGCCATCCAGGCCGCCCGTACCGTCGGTATGTGCCAGGAGTGCAAGCGCGAGCTCGACGCCCTGCGCGCCGCCTCGGCCGTAAAGACCGGCAACGCGCGCGGCATGGCTGCCAACGAGACGCTTGCGTCCGGTGAGCCCCAGGGCCCCGGCATGGAGTATCTGGGCGGCCACGGCGTGAACCCGGAGTATATCGACCGCGAGCTTAACCCCGATGCGCCCGAGATTCCCGCCGGTCCGGCGCCGGTCGAGGGCATCATCATGGATTTTGAAACGAAGGAGGAGTAACCATGGCCGAACCCACGCTTTTGCCCGAGCGGCTTCAGTACCGCCCGACCAAGATCGAGCTCGACGAGAGCATCGAGAAGGCCAAGGCGACCCTTCTTAAGAAGATCAAGCGCTCGGTGTACGTCTACCGTGTCGACTGCGGCGGCTGCAACGGCTGCGAGATCGAGATCTTCGGTTCCATCACGCCCGTCTTCGACGTCGAGCGTTTTGGCATCAAGGTCGTTCCCTCGCCCCGTCACGCCGACGTGCTGCTGTACACCGGTGCCGTGACGCGTGCCATGCGCATGCCGGCCCTGCGCGCCTTTGAGGCCGCACCCGATCCAAAGATCGTGGTGTCCTATGGCGCGTGCGGCTGCACCGGCGGCATCTTCTACGACAACTACTGCGTCTGGGGCGGTACGGATAAGATTCTGCCGGTCGATGTCTACATCCCCGGCTGCCCGCCCAGCCCCGCGCAGACCGTCTACGGCTTTGCCATGGCACTTGGTCTGCTGGACCAAAAACTCCATGCCGAGACCACGGTGGAGGCCGCCGGCGAGCAGGCCGATATCCTGCACCCCGGCGTGCCGTACAAGCTGCGCGTTGCCATCGAGCGCGAGGCTCGAGCCATGAGCGGCTACCGTTACGGCCGCGACCTGGCCAACGAGTTTATGGACACGCTCGAGGGCGCGCCCAAGGGCGATATCCGCGGTGCCATGGCGCTGCTCATCGACAAGCAGGACGATCCGCGCCGCGTCGAGGTGTACTCGGCGCTGCAGGATCTGGTGCTGGCCGGAGGTCGCTAGATGGAGCTCACGGACCGCTCTGGTTACTTTGCGGGCCCCGGTATGCTCGGCGGCTCTTTTGGCGATGCCTCGCGCGCAAGCGACGAGGCCGCCGAGGGCGTCGCCGACCCCTGCCTGGACCACGCGCCCGACCAGGTGGTCTTCTACGAGCTCACGCGTAAGTTTGTGGAGACCGAGGAAGACGTTCCCCAGGAGGCCTGCGACGTGCTGTACTACACGCTCGCCGTGGGCCACCACACCGGCGTGCTCGACTGCTTTGAGCCGCGCCTGTCGGTGCCGGTGAACGTGTTCTATTCGCTCGTCGACGTGCTGCCGGAGGGTGAGGCCAAGACCAAGTTTGAGGCCATCCGTTCCTTTGGCGAGTGCCAGCTCGACAAGGCGGCGGTGCCGTCGCTGCTCGAGGCCTGCGATATGCTGCTCGACGAGCGCGGTTTTCGCGGGTCGGCCAAGGCTGGCATCTCGGTGTTCGATGACGACTTTGGCCTGCATGCCCAGCAGGTCGCGTTCTTAATGAAGTTTCGCGATCTGGTGGAGCGCGTGCGCGATGTGTCGGGCGTGTATCTGACGGGGAGGTTGCAGTAATGGGTCGCGTTGTGGATGGTCGTGTGAACGGCGCCCCGTTTGCGGGTATCGTGCTCACGGCGGGAAGCGTGCTGCGTGCCGACGATGCCGCCGGCCCCGTACTCTCCAAAAAGATGGAGGACGCGCCCATTGCCGGTTGGTACACCATCGACGGTGGCCAAACGCCCGAGGACGACATCATCGAGGTCAAGCGCGAGCGTCCGCCTCGCCTGGTCTTGGTCGATGCCGCCGACATGGCGCTGCCCGTCGGGTCTATCCGCCTGCTCGATAAGCGCGATGTGGCCCGCAAGTCGATGTTCACCACGCATTCGCTCCCTTTGTCGATTCTGATCGAGGAAATCGAGCAATCGTGCGAAGATATCGTCTTCATAGGGATTCAGCCGGGCGATACGGAGTTTTACAACCCTATGTCCCCGGAGGTCTTTGACGCCGTCGACGCCGTGTACGACGCCGTGGCCGCCAACGACTTTTCCCACTTTGTCCGCTTGGGACAAGAGCAATAGGAGCGCTTGTCCCTGCTGATTAGGAAAGAAGTGATTGACATGGCAGATTCCAAGGCAGAATATCCCGCTCCCGATTGCCTGGCGCCCGCCGCGATCGAGGCCAAGACCGAGGCCGCCGGCGTGACCAAGGCCAACCTGCCGGTCGCAAAGGCCTTTGTTTTGGCGATGTTCGCTGGTGCGTTCATTGCCTTCGGCGGCCTGTTCTTTACCGTGTTCTTGAGCGATAGCACGCTGGGCTGGGGCGCCCAGCGCGTCGTGGGCGGCCTGTGCTTTTGCCTGGGCCTGGTGCTGGTGCTGGTGTGCGGCGCCGAGCTGTTTACCGGCAATTCGCTTATGGTCTGCGCACTCAAGAGCAAAAAGATCACCCTGGTCCAGATGCTCAAGGCTTGGGTCGTCGTATGGGTCGGTAACTTTGTCGGTGCCCTGTTCATCGTCTTTTTGGTGTACATGGCCGGCATTTACAAGCTCAACGGCGAGGCGGTCGCCAATTCCATGGTGAGCGTCGCCGCCGGCAAGGTGACGATCGACTGGGTGACGATCTTCTTCCGCGGCATCCTGTGCAACATCTTTGTGTGCCTGGCCGTGTGGATCGGTACCGCCGGCAAGACCGTGGTCGATAAGGTCGTGGGCATTTTGCTGCCCATCGCCGCCTTTGTGGCCTGCGGTTTTGAGCACTGCGTCGCCAACATGTACTTTTTGCCCATGGGTGCCGTGATGCATGCATGCGGCTACGGTGCCGACGTCGCCGGCGCCGATGCACTCAACGCTGCGGGCATTGCGTTTAACCTGTCCGCCGCCACGCTGGGCAACATCGTGGGCGGCGCGGTTCTGGTCGCGCTCGGCTACTGGTTTATCTACGCCAAGAAGTCCGAGGCGTAAGATACCGTCTGTTTGACGTTGGGCCTCCCGCGGGGCGTTGCCGTGCGGGAGGCTTTTTTTGGCCTGGGGCTCGTTCCCGGGCTGTTGGCCTGTTGTGTTTGGCTTGTGAAAGGGGTAATCGAGATGGCATCTGCTGTGAAGCGTGACGGTCGCGCCGTGGTGACCACATGCGGGGGATGCTATGCCGATTGCGCCTTTGCGGCACGAGTTGAGGACGGTCGCGTGGCGGCCGAGTTGCCGGTGCCAGGGCATCCGTGCGCGGCGCGTGCCCTGTGTGCCCGCGGACGGCATCGCCTGGCAATGCCGTTTGACGAGCGTGACCGCATCGTGCACCCCATGCGCCGACGAGCTGATGGCTCGGGGTTCGATGTGATTTCGTGGGACGAGGCGTTTGCTCAGATTGCCGAGTGCCTTTTGGGGATTGTTGACGGGCATGGTCCGCGCGCGCTGGGCATGACGCTCGGCGTGCCCTCGTTCGACCGTTACTGGGCGTATCGTTTTATGCATGCGCTGGGCTCGCCCAACGTATACGGTGCCGACGGTGCCTGCGAGGTAAGCAGACTTACCGGCTGGGAGCACAGCTTGGGCTATAGTCCCGCCTCCGACCTGGCGCATACCGATTGCATCATGTATCTGGGGCGCTCCATTGTCGATTCGTCGACGATGGGGGCCGTTGATGCGCTCAACGATGCGCGCCGGCGCGGGGCGAAGATCATCGTGGTTGACCCTCGGCGCAGTGGTTCGGCTGCGCTTGCCGACCGCTGGCTGCGCGTACGTCCTGGATGCGATCTGGCGTTGCTGCTGGGTATCGCACATGTGCTGGTAGCCGAGGACCTGTACGATCACGAGTTCGTGGACCGCTACGCCACAGGCTTTGACGAGCTGGCGCAGGCGGCCAGTGCTTGGACACCCGAGTGGGCCGAATCGATGTGCGACGTGTCGGCCGCAGAGATTGTCGCCACGGCGCGCGATCTCGCTGCCGCCGCGCCTGCCGCTGTGGTGGATGCGGGTTTTCATGGTGGCATCGGCATCGCGTATGCCAATAGCACCCAGACCGCACGCGCTATCTGCTTGGTCGATGTGCTGCTGGGCTGTATTGGACATGCGGGTGGCGCGCTCAATCCGCCCACACCGCTTTCACTGGGCGACCTCGATCCCACTCGCTTTGCGACGCCGCCGGTGCCGCGCGAGCCCAAGCTGGGGTCCGAGCGCTATCCGCTGGTCGATCCGGTGCGCGGCCTGTGCACGACCATCGGTCAGTCCATCCTTGCCGGTGAGCTGTGCGGGCTTATCGTCTATGCCAGTAACCCCGGTGCGGGCTATGGCAACGCCGATGCGTGGCTTGGCATCTTGCAGCAACTCGACTTGCTCGTGACAATTGATATTCGCTGGTCCGAGACGGCGCGTGCTTCTGACTTCGTGCTGCCCGACGTGACGTATCTGGAGGCCGACCGCGGTGTGGGCACAGTCGTGGGCGCCAACGATTCGCGCGTGTTCTACCGCAACGCCGTGCTGCCCGTGCAGCATGACGGCACACGTCCCGGTCGGGAGATTTTTGCCGGTCTGGCGCAGGCGTGTGGCGTGGGCGAGTATTTCCAGTTTACGTCTGACGATCTGGCGGCTGCCCAGGTGGCGCCTTTTGGGATCGATCTGGACGAGCTCAAGGAGCGCGGCTGGGCCGATACGGGCGTGGCGCTGCCGTCGCGCACGGGTGAGCCGGTGATTCCGCTTGCCGGCGGCAAAATTGCGCTGGCAAGCGACGTATGGGAACGAGTCGGCATGGGTCGTGTGCCCAACTGGATTGCGCCCATGGTGGAGCCCGGCCCGGGGATGTTTCGCCTCATTAGTGGCAACCGTCCCTTTGAGTCGCACACCTCGCGCAGGCTTGCGGCTCAAGGTGCCGCCGAGGCGGGGTCGGACTTGGACGCCGTGCAGATGAATGCCGATGCTGCTGCGCACATGGGCATCGCCGACGGCGAGATCGTCGAGCTCGTGAGCGATATGGGCCGCGACCGCGTGCGCGTGGAGACGACGCCGTATCTGCATCCGGCGTGTATCTTTACGTCGGCCGCCCCCGGCGGACGTTCGTTTGGCGCCGATGCCGGCGGCGCTCAAGCCTTGGGCGTCGGCCCGCTCGACCATACACCGTTGCGTTGGGACCCGTTGACGGGCGCCGCGCTCACTCAGGAAAACGCCGTTCGCGTGGAAAAGATCGCGGCGCGCGAGGATAATAGCGATTGATTGACTCAGCCGATCGAATTGGCTGATAGTTTGACGTTCGAACGATTGATTCACCTTTGGTTTTGAAAGGCCGCACATGAGCGATAGCCAGAACATGTCCGATGAGGTACGCGCCCGCCTTCGCGCTATTCCTTCCGTCAACGAGCTGCTTGCCGAGTGGCCGGTGGTGAAGGCGGCGGGGGAGACCTGCGACGCGGTGGTCCATGCTGCCGTGACGGCCGAGCTCGACGAGGAGCGCGCAGCCATTCGCGCCGGTGCCGCCCCGCGCTCTAAGCGCGACCTAGCCTCGGCCATCGAGTGGCGTGCGCACCGCTCCGCGTTGCCGAGCCTGCGCCCTGCCGTCAACGCTACGGGCGTGGTCATCCATACCAACTTGGGCCGCGCCCCGCTCGCGGAGTCGGCGGCAAAGGCCGTGGCCGAGGTCGCGCGCGGGTACAGCACGCTCGAGTACAGCGTGGACACCTGCTCGCGCGGGTCGCGCAAGGAACATGCGGCGCAACTGATCCGCTCGCTTACCGGTGCCGAGGACGCGCTGGTCGTTAACAACAACGCCGCCGCTGTGCTGCTGGTGCTGGCGACCCATGCCGCAGGCAAAGAGGTCATCGTCAGCCGCGGCGAGCTTGTCGAGATCGGCGGCAGCTTCCGCATCCCCGATGTCATGGCGGCTTCGGGCGCCAAACTCGTCGAGGTCGGCGCCACCAACCGCACGCACCTGGGCGACTACGAGCGCGCCATCACGCCCGAAACGGCCATGATCCTCAAGGTTCATCCTTCCAACTATCGCATCGAGGGTTTTCACGAGGAAGTGAGCTCAAGGGAGCTCGCCGCCCTGGCCCACAAGCATGGTCTGCTGTTCTACGAGGACCAGGGTTCGGGCGCGCTGTTGCCCGATGACATCCTGGTGCGCGGCGGCGAGGAGACTACACCCACTTCGGTGGCGTCGGGGCTCGATATCGTGTCGTGCTCGGGCGATAAGCTGCTCGGTGCCGCGCAGGCGGGCATTATCATGGGCCGTCGCGATTTGGTCCAGGCCTGCGGCGCACATCCGCTCATGCGTGCCCTGCGCCCGGGCAAGCTCGCGCTGGCGGCGCTCGAGGCCACACTGCGCATTTACATGGACGGGGCGGATGTGGCCCATCGCGAGGTGCCGGTGCTCAACATGCTCACGCTTCCGCAGGCTCATCTGGAGCGTCGTGCCCGCAAGCTGCGCGATCGTATGGTCGCCGGGCTCGATAAGGCCGGTTGCCCGTGCGCCGTTCAGGTGGAGATCGTCGAGGAGTCGTCGACTCCCGGCGGCGGCTCGCTGCCTACCGTCGAGCTGCCCACCATGTGCGTTGCCGTGCGCCTCGTCGATGAGCGTCTTTCCGTTGACGCACTCAAGCGCTCGCTCGTCCAAGATCTCGACACGCCGGTCGTCACGCGCGCCTCGCACGATCGCGTCCTGTTTGACGTGCGCACACTCGTGGGTGACCGCGATATCGAGACGGCGGCATCGACGCTCGTCGCGTGCGTTGAGAAGGCGATTGCTCGATGAGTGAGGTTCAAACGCTGGTGGAGTGTCCCGTTATCGTTGGCACGGCGGGCCACGTCGACCACGGTAAGTCGGCACTGATCGAGGCACTGACCGGCAAGAATCCCGACCGTCTGGAGGTTGAGCGCCGTCGCGGTATGACCGTGGAGCTGGGCTTTGGCGAGCTGGCGCTGCCGAGCGGCAAGATCGTCGGCCTGGTCGACGTGCCGGGCCACGCGCATTACCTGCGCGCCATGGTGCAGGGCGCCACGGGCATCGACGTTGCCGTGCTGGTGGTTTCGGCCGTCGAGGGCGTAATGCCACAGACCCGCGAGCACGTGCATGTGCTGGAGCTGCTGGGCGTCACGCATATGGTGGTGGCGCTGACGATGTGTGACCTGGCCGATGCCGAGATGACCGAGCTTGCCGAGCTCGATGTCGATGACTTTTTGTTGGGTACCGTGTTTGCGGGCGCGCCGATTGTGCCCGTGTCGTCTAAGACGGGCGAGGGGGTCGACGGGCTGCTTGCGGTGCTCGACGAGCAGGTAAGTGCCTGCTGGGATGCCTGCCGCGACCGTGCCGAGCGCACCGATGCCGCGCCGCGCCTGCCGATTGACCGCTGCTTTACGATTAAGGGCGTCGGCACTGTCGTAACGGGAACGCTGCACGATGCGCCGGTTGCGGTGGGCGACGAGCTAATGGCTTTGCCGTCGCGTACGGTCTGTCGCGTGCGCGGGATTCAGGTGCATGGCGATACGCCGCGCGCGCTGCCTGGTCAGCGTGTGGCGCTCAACCTAGTTGGCGACGGTGTCTCGGCGCTTGACCGTGGCGAGATGCTGGGCGTGGCGGACCGCTTTGGTCAGACGTTGCGCTTTATGATGACGTTTACGTATCTGGGCCGCGAGGGCGCCAAGCCGCGTGTGCTCGAGTCGGGTGCGCGTGTGCATGTGATGGCGGGTACGGCCGAGGTCGTCGGTCGAATTATGTTCATGGAGGGTGAGGCCCCCATGGCGGTGGGCGAGACCCGTATCGTTCAGGTGCGCTTGGATAACTCGCTGCCGCTACGTGCCGGGGACCATGCCGTGGTGCTGTCCTATTCGCCCGTGATGCTTGTTGGCGGCGGGCGCGTGCTGCTTTCACGCTGCCGTCGCTCGCGCGAGCTTGCCGAAGGGGAGCGTGCGCTGTATGTGGCGCTCGAGTCCGGCGATATCGCGGGCGGTGTGGGCGCTTGGCTGGCGTTGCAGACGCTGCCGGTTACGGCTGCCGATGTTACCGCGGCTTTGGATCTTGGCGTCGGCGAGGTCGATACCGCACTGCGCGGGTTGGTGGCGCAGGGCGCTGCTTGCGCGCTTGCTGGCTCGGATGGCTCACTGTATGCAGATGCTTCCGTGCTCGACGCCGCGATGGATGCACTGGCGGCGACCCTGTCGGCCATGCACGCGGCGGCTCCCAAGGAGACGGGCTTTACGCCCGGCGCCGTTGCCCATGCTGCGTGGCCTGCCGCTGATGAAGGCGTTGCCGCAGCTCTGATTGCCGAGGGCTGCTCGCGCGGCGTGTGCGCCACCGAGGGTGCCGAGGTGTTCGACCCGCACTCCGCTGCCGCCGCGGCGCGTGTGGTGCGCGAGGCCTGCGAACGTATCGTTGCCTTGCTGGATGAAGCTGGCCTCGATGCGCCGACACTGCCCGAGGTTGGCGAGCAGTTGCAGCTCGATCGCGACACCATGACGCGTGCCCTGCGCGAGCTTTCGCTCAACCGCTCGATCGTTAAGGTCGAGCGCGACGTTGCCCTGTCTGCTGCCGCCGAGGCCCATGCGCGCGAGCTTGTTGCCGCCGCCATTGAGGCAGCCGGCGGCGCTGCCACCACGAGCGTGCTGCGCGAGGCCCTGGGTGTGTCGCGCAAACGTGCCATCAGCATTTTGGAGCACCTGGATGCCGTGCGCTTTACGGTGCTCGACAAGGATGCCGGTGGCCTGAGGTCCCTACGCTAGGCCGGTTACCCGCTCCCGCCTCCTCAGTTGCGGTGAAATAGTTCCTGTTTTTGGGGTCTTGCAGCCTAAGCAAGAACTATTCCACCGCAACTTCTTGCTCGTCTTTTTTGGGATGGAGCCGTTTCGGTTTGGTAAAATACCGCCGCACTTGGGAACGGATGGGCTCCGGTGGGCTCCGCGGTCCTCAAAACCGTTGCGAGGCGTGCAAAACGTCTTGGATGTGTTCGATTCACATACGTTCCCGCCATACGCTACCAGCGCTTTTGTGCTCGCGGTCTTGCTGCGTGCCGCAAAGGCGCTGTTTTGTTTTTGCATGAGCTTTTCGTAGCGCCGCTATTTCGGCGGCGGTATTTAGCTTCGTGCACCGGGTTTCGAGCATACCGATGGGGGTGGTTTGCCGTATGACTACCGTAAGACGAGCCGATCTTTCTTGCGTCGTTCAGGCGGGCGGGCTGTCCTCGCGCATGGGTTGCGACAAGGCACGCATGGCGTTTTGCGGCGAGCCGCTCATCGAGCGCGTATTGGGTCGGCTGGCGCCACTTGCCGGCGAGTTGGTCGTGACAACGTCGCGCCCCTGCGAGCTTGCCTACCTTGAGGAGCGCGCGTTTGGCGGCCTGGTGCCGCGAATAGTGTCGGACCTTGAGGGACCGGCGGGCGCCATGCGCGGCATCGCGAGCTCGCTGGCTGCGGCTCGGCTGCCTCTCGTGGCGATCGTCGCCTGCGATATGCCGTTTGTCTCGCCGGAACTCATCGGCGCGCTTGCCGATCGTGTTGAGGCCGAGGCGCTCGATGTGTGCGTGCCGCGCGAGGAGCGGGGGATTGAGCCGCTTTGCGCCGTCTGGCGCCGTGACGCGTGTGCGCCGGTTGCCCAAGAGCTGCTCTCCTGCGACCGACAGCGCATTCGCTGTCTGATCAATCGCGTTCAGGCCGGTTATATGGATGAGCCGCAGATCGTTAAGGCCGCGGGCTCGACGCTCTGCTTCGAGAACGTCAATACGCCCGAGGAGTTTGCGGCGGCCGAGTTGCTCGCCTAGACGATTGGAGTTGCCATGTCTCACGATATTTGTCCCGACACGGGAGAGCCTTGCATTTGCGATGGTTCCGAGCCCTGTACCTGCGGCTGCGGTGGCTGTGGGCATACTGCGGAAGAGGAAGCAGCCGCCGCGGCGTATCGTGAGGCGCACCGCGAAGGCCCGTCCGGTGATGCCCTCGAACATGAGCGCAAGATTATCGTTTCGTTCGATAGCACCTTTGATGTGATGGAATGCGAGCAGGTGTGCCTTGCCGCCGGTGTGCCCGGGCGCATCATGCCGCTGCCCGGCTCCATCACCGCCGGCTGCGGGCTGTGCTGGGCCATGCCGTTCTCGGGCGATGCGCTCGCCGCCTTCCGCGCTGCCACCGAAGGCCGCATAACCCCCGCCGACTACCATCAGCTCGTCCTCTAACCACCAACATCACCACAAAGGTGCCTGTCCCCAATGTGGTGGTTTGGAACATGTGGACGAAACAGGTTTGAAACACGGGTTTTGCATGTCAGGCACTCAAAAACGCTTCTACCTGCATCGTAATCAAAACGAAACATCTGCCCGTCTGCTTATGCGAAACTTTCCCGCAACAGTGCGATATTATCCATACTCGATAAAGTTCGCGGCGCATAGGGTGCCGCGATCAACATTTTTCGTTTCCCATCATTGGAGGAAGCATGAGCTACACGCAGAAAGTTCTCGAAGAGCTCAAGGCCCGCTATCCCGAGCAGCCTGAGTTCATCCAGGCCGCGACCGAGATCCTCGGCACCATCCAGCCGGCGCTCGACGCCCACCCCGAGTACGAGGAGGCCGCCCTGCTGGAGCGCCTCGTCGAGCCCGAGCGCATCGTCATGTTCCGTGTTCCCTGGGTCGACGACCAGGGCAAGGTTCAGGTCAACCGCGGCTATCGCGTCGAGTTCAATTCTGCCATTGGACCCTACAAGGGCGGTCTGCGCTTTAACCCGACGGTCACCCTGGGTATGCTCAAGTTCCTGGGCCTGGAGCAGATCCTCAAGAACAGCCTGACCACCCTTCCCATGGGCGGCGGCAAGGGCGGCTCCGACTTTGACCCCAAGGGCAAGTCCAACAACGAGATCATGCACTTCTGCCAGTCCTTCATGACCGAGCTCTATCGCCACATCGGCCCCAACACCGACGTTCCTGCCGGCGACCTGGGCGTTGGCGGCCGCGAGGTTGCCTACCTGTTCGGTCAGTACAAGCGCCTGACCAACGAGTGGACCGGCGTCCTCACCGGCAAGGGCCTCTCCTTTGGCGGCTCGCTCGCCCGTACCGAGGCCACCGGCTACGGTCTGGCCTACTTTGTGGACGAGTACCTCAAGAGCCGCGGCGACTCCTTCGAGGGCAAGAACGTCGTCGTGCACGGCTCCGGCAACGTCGCTATCTACGCCGTCCAGAAGGTCTCCCAGCTCGGCGGCAAGGTGCTGGCCTGCTCCGATACTCACGGCTGGGTCGAGGATCCCGACGGCATCGACTACACTGTGCTCGAGCACGTCTACAACAAGAAGCGCTCCGGCCACGACAAGGGCGTTACGCTCGCTATGTACGTTGACGAGAAGCCCAACGCCGTGTGGCACGAGGGCGACGGCCGTGGCGTTTGGCAGCTGCCCTGCGACATCGCGCTGCCCTGCGCTCGCGAGAACACGCTGCTGCTCGAGGACGCCCAGGCGCTCGTCGCCAACGGCTGCAAGGTGGTCGGCGAGGGCGCGAACATGCCCACGACCATCGAGGCCACGACTTACTTCCAGGAGAACGGCGTCGCCTTTATGCCCGGTAAGGCTGCCAACGCCGGCGGCGTGCTCGTGTCCGGCCTGGAGATGAGCCAGAACGCCGAGCATCTGTCCTGGACCTTCGAGGAGGTCGACGGCAAGCTCGAGCAGCTCATGCGCGGCATGTTCCACAACGTGGACGACACCGCCAAGGAGTACGGCCAGGAGGGCAACTTCGTCATGGGCGCCAACATCGCCGGCTTCCTGAAGGTCGCCGACGCCATGCTCGCCCAGGGCGTCTGCTAAATCTTCGCTCGACATAGCATGTGATGAGGCTCCCAGCTATCTGGCTGGGAGCCTTTTCTATCCCGGAGGACTCCTCATAACTTGCGGTGATATACGGACTGTTTTGCGTTCCAGAACGGCTAATCAGTCCGTATATCACCGCAAGTTATGGATGGGTTGGTGGATTTTGTCCTAAAACGGTGTGCGGCCCCTCGTTTGGTACACTTAAAAGTACTGGACAAGTGAAGAGATGGGGGAGAACGTGCTCAAGTTCGGTACCTACGTCCGTGTTGGAAACGCGGCCGAAGCCTATGAGCTCTTACAGAAGAACCGCAACAACAAGATTGTGGGCGGCGGCATCTGGATGCGCCTGGGTTCGCGTCGCGTGGCGACGGCGATTGACCTTTCTGCCTGCGGACTCGATCAGATCGAGGAGACCGAGACCGAGTTTCGCATCGGCGCCATGTGCACCCTGCGCCAGCTCGAGCGCCATGTCGAGCTCAACGCGCTTGTCAACAACGTCTTTGAGTTCGCCGTCCACGATATCGTGGGCGTGCAGCTGCGCAATACCGCCACGGTGGGTGGCAGCATCTACGGCCGCTTTGGCTTCTCGGACGTTCTCTCCGCCTTTCTCGCGCTCGATTCCTATGTTGAGTTGACGGGCGCCGGCCGCGTGCCGCTCGCCGAGTTCGTGGACATGGGTTACGTGCGCGACGTGATCGAGCACATCGTGGTCGTCAAGCACGACTACCGTGCGAGCTACGAGGCCGTGCGCAAGGCCGCGACCGACTTCCCCTCCTTAAACGTCACCGCCGCCTGGTGGGACAACAGCTGGCATGTCACCGTGGGTGCCCGCCCGCTGCGCGCGACTCTGCTGCAGGGCGAGGCATGCGGCCTTGCCGCCGAGCAGCCTTCCGAGGACGAGCTGCGCACCCTGGCCGCGTCCGTACGCGCGCTGAGCTACGGCACCAACCTGTGGGGCTCGGCAGACTACCGCCGTCGCATCTCGGCCCCGCTCGCCATCCAGGCTTTGCGTCGCGCCGCCGGCATCGAGCTTTCGGCCGCGCTTGCCCGCGAGCTCGAGACCGTGCAAGTGCCTAAGTTCGCCACGGACGAGTATTCCTGCCGCCGCGTGCCCGGCGTCGATTCTAGTGAGGTGCGCTAATGGCTGCCAAACTCATCGATCTTTCCTTTACGCTCAACGGCCGCAAGTTCAAGGTTCAGATTGCCCCCGACACCATGCTCTTTGCGCTGCTGCGCGAGCAGGGCTGCGCGTCGGTGCGCTGCGCCTGTGAGACCACCAACTGCGGCCTGTGCACGGTGTGGCTCGACGGCGACCCGGTGCTGAGCTGCTCGGTTCCCGCCGCGCGCGTTGAGGGCCGCTCCGTCACCACGCTCGAGGGCCTCAAGGCCGAATCCGAGGCGCTGGCCCGTGCGATGGCTGCCGAAGGCGCCGAACAGTGCGGTTTTTGCGCCCCCGGCCTCATCATGAACGTGCTGGCGCTTGCCCGCGCCGCCAAGGAGGACCCGAGCCTCGTCGCCACGCGCGAGGAACTCTCGCGCCAGCTCGCCGGCAACCTCTGCCGTTGCAGCGGTTACGAGAGCCAGCTGCGCGCCATCGTGCGCTTCCTCAATGAGTCTGGCGTGCAGGTTGGCTTTGAGATGCCCGAGCTGCCCGTCAACGAGACGAGCTCCGACGGTGTCGCGTACAAGCAGATCACCAAGAAGCAGCCCAAGAAGGACTCGAAGGCCCTGCTCGAGGGTCGTCCCGTCTACACCGGCGATATGGTGCCCGCCGGTGCGCTCATTGTCAAACTCAAGCGCAGCCCGTATGCCCGCGCCAAGATCCGCTCCATCGATACGTCGCGCGCCCTGAAGGTGCCCGGCGTCGTGGGCGTCTACACCTATGAGGACGTGCCCCAGCGCCGCTTTACCATCGCTGGCCAGAGCTATCCGCAGCCGAGTCCCTACGACCGCCTAATTCTCGAGAACCTCGTCCGTTACCAAAACGAGGAGGTGGCGATCGTCGCCGCCGAGACCGAGGAGGCTGCCGACAAGGCGCTCAAGCTCATCAAGGTTGACTATGAGGTGCTCGAGCCGCTGCTCGACTTTACCAAGGCGCTCGATAACGACATCGTGGTCCACCCCGAGGGCGACGTGACCTTTATGTTCCCGCAGGGCGGCGACGTTGCTCGCAACCTGGTGTGCAGCGGTACCAGCGATTTTGGCAACCTGGACGAGGCCTTCGCCCAGAGCGACATTGTCTTTACCCGCACTTACACCAGCCAGGCCACGCAGACCGCACCCATGGAGACCTTTCGCGCCTTCGCGACGACCGACGCGTTCGGGCGTATTTCGGTGACCACCTCTACGCAGGTGCCCTTCCACGTGCGCCGCATGGTCGCGCAGTCGCTCGACATTCCGCAGTCGCAGGTGCAGGTCATTAAGCCGCGCATCGGCGGCGGCTTTGGCTCCAAGCAGACGGGCTGCTGCGAGATCTTCGTGGCATTCGTTACCCAGCAGACCGGCCGTCCGAGCTACTGCTGCTATACCCGCGAGGAGACCATCACCGCGGGCAACTCGCGCCACCAGATGCAGATGACCGTTAAGCTGGGCGCCATGAACGACGGCACCATCACGGCCATCGATCTGCATACGCTGTCCAACGCCGGGGCCTATGGCGAGCATGCCACCACGACGATCGGCCTCTCGGGTCACAAGAGCCTGCCCATCTACAACCATGTGAAGGCGAGCCGCTTTAGCTGGGATGCCGTCTACACCAACACCAACCGCGGCGGCGCGTATCGCGGCTACGGTGCCACCCAGGGCCAGTTTGCCGTGGAGAGTGCCGTCAACGAGCTCGCCGACATGCTGCACATGGACCCCGCCGACCTGCGCCTTAAGAACATCGTGCGCGAGGGCGAGATCATGCCGCAGTACTACAACGAGAAACTCAACGCCTGCGCGCTCGACCGCTGCCTGCTACGCGCAATGGACATGATCGGCTGGCGCGACAAGCCGCTGGCCGTTGACCTGGGCGATCGCGTGCGTGCTCTGGGCTGCGCGCTCACCATGCAGGGATCGGGCATTTCCAACGTGGACATCGCCGGCATCGACATGCGCCTGGAAGAGGATGGATTCATTACCATCGGCACCGGCGCCACCGATAACGGCATGGGCGTCGACACGATCCTGGCGCAGATTGCCGCCGAGGAGCTGGGCGTTGAGAGTTCGATGATTGTGGTGCGCGGCGTGGACACCGACGTGTCGCCGTTTGATGCCGGCTCGTACGCGAGCTCGGGCACGTACGTGACGGGCCTTGCCGCCAAGAACGCCGCAACCGAGCTGCGTGAGAAGATTTGCGCCAAGGCTGCCCAGATTTGGGACGTGGACGCCGCCGACGTGGTCTTCGATGGCCAGTACGTGCGCCTGTCCGACGAGCGTGCCGCGCGCGAGCAGAACCGCTATCTCACGCTGCGCGACTTTGCCAACCTGTGCGTCAAGAACATCGCGGGCGGCGACGCGCTCACCTCGCATGCCTCTGCCTGCCTGCCCGTTTCGCCTCCGCCGTTTATGGCCGGCATTGCCGAGGTCGAGGTCGACAAGGCCACCGGCAAGGTGACTGTGGTGGACTATGCGGCGGCCGTCGACTGCGGCACCGTGATCAACGAGGCGCTCGCGCGCGTTCAGGCCGAGGGCGGCATTGCCCAGGGTATCGGTCACGCGCTCTACGAGATTGTTGAGCATGATGACCGCGGCCGCCTGCGCACCGGCAACTTTATGAGCTACAAGCTGCCCACGCGCCTGGATATCGGCAGCATTCGCGTGGCCTTTGAGCCGAGCTACGAGCCGACGGGCCCGTTTGGCGCCAAGTCGATCGGCGAGGTCGTCATCAACACGCCGCTCGCCGCCGTGGCCTCGGCCGTGGCACACGCCACCGGCCACCAGGTACGCTCGCTGCCCATCACGCCCGAGAAGGCCCTGCTGGGGGAGTAGCGGGTTAGCGAACAAGTCGTAATTGGCGGGGCGGGGTAACTCGTCCCGCCTTTTGCACTCGTGGTGAGGTCGTGAGCTTGTAAAAGGTGTGCGTGCGCTTGCCGTTCGTATCTGCTATCATTCCTAGTCTGTGCGCTCATGCGGGCGTGGCGGAATTGGTAGACGCGCCAGATTTAGGTTCTGGTGGGATTCCCGTGAAGGTTCGAGTCCTTTCGCCCGCACCAACGCATCTGCGTCGGCTTCGGTCGTCGCGACTCTTTGTTGCATAAAGGTACCAGCACCTCAGATAAGCTGGGCAGTATGAGGAGGAACGTGTTGAACATCACCGCTTCTGACGTCAAGGACGCCAAGCTCACCGCTACGGTCACCATCCCGGCCGCCGACGTCGACGCCGCGATCAAGAAGGCCTACAAGGACACCGCCAAGAAGTACCGCTTCCCGGGCTTCCGCGCCGGTAAGGCTCCCCGTCCGGTTATCGACTCCGCTCTTGGCGCCGAGGCTACCCTCGCTCAGGCCACCAACGACCTGATCGCCGCCAACGAGCCCGCCGTCCTCAACGAGCTGGACATCGTCCCTACCAAGAACGGTGACTACAAGGAGCTCGACCTCGCCAAGGATCACGAGGACTACACCTACACCGTCGAGTTCTCCCTGCGTCCTGCTGCTGAGCTCTCCTCCTTCGACGCTGTCGAGATCGAGATGCCCCCTGCGGAGGTCACCGAGTCCGAGATCAACAACCAGGTCGAGATGCTCCTCAACTACCGTGCCACCTTCGAGGACGTCGAGGGTCGCGCCGTCGAGGCCGAGGACTACGTCACCGTCGACCTCAAGGCCGTCGAGAACGCCGACAACTTTGCCGCCGAGGGCCGTATGCTCATCGCCGGTAGCGACAGCAACCCCGCTGAGTTCAACGAGGCCCTGATCGGTGCCAACGTTGACGACGTCAAGACCGTCACCTGGACCGATGAGGTCGAGGAGGGCGAGGAGGCCGAGACCCACACCGTCGAGGTCACCGTCAAGGGCATCAAGGTCCGCAACACCCCCGAGCTCACCGACGAGCTCGTCAAGTCCGACTTTGGCTTTGACAGCATCGACGCCATGCGCGACGCCATCAAGATCGAGATCGAGCAGGACAAGGCTTCCCGCCTGCCGGCCGAGAAGGAGAACCGTTGCGTCTCCGCTCTCGCCGAACGTCTGCAGCTCGACGAGATGGATGCCGACTACGAGCAGTCCGTCTTTGAGGAGCTCGGCCAGAACTTCCTGTCCAACCTCGCTGCCCGCGGCATGACCCTCGACACCTGGCTGCCCGCTTCCGGCCTGACCATGGAGCAGTTCATCGGCGACCTGCACAAGCAGGCCAACGACGTTGCCCGTGAGTCCCTGGCTCTCGACGCCCTCGCCCGTGAGCTCAAGATCGAGGTCACCGAGGACGACATCAACGCTGAGTTCGAGAAGGCTGGCGTCAAGGACGTCGAGGCTTCCAAGGCCGAGTTCATCGCCGATGGCCGCATGCCTGCCGTCCGCGAGTCCATCCGTCGCTCCAAGGCCGTCGATCACCTGGTCGAGAACGCCAAGGTGACCGAGGTCGACGAGACCGCCAAGGACGCCGAGTAATTCTCGCCACCTTGCCCGCGAGCGCATGCGTGCGCCCGTGATGGGGTAAAGTTATACACCGGTTATCCGGTTGCTTCGTACGGTGCCAGCCAATGCATAGCATGCGGGCACCGTACGTTTATCTAGAACCAATTTGGTCCGCAAGAGAGAAATGGAGATGCGTATGATCGCCAAGTTCGATTCCGCCCTCGTGCCATACGTTATCGAGCAGACGCCGCGCGGCGAGCGCAGCTACGATATCTATTCGCGCCTGCTCAACGACCGCATCATCTTTTTGGGCGAGGAGATCAACTCCGTCAGCGCCAACCTGGTCGTTGCCCAGCTGCTGCATCTTGAGAGCCAGGATGCCGAGAAGGATATCTCGCTCTACATCAATTCGCCCGGCGGCGAGGTCTACTCCGGCCTGGCAATTCTTGACACTATGAACTTTATCAAGCCGCAGGTCTCGACCATTTGCGTCGGCATGGCCGCGTCTATGGCCGCCGTGCTGCTTTCGGCCGGCGCCAAGGGCAAGCGCTTCTGCCTGCCGCATTCCAAGGTCATGATTCACCAGCCCAGCGGCGGTGCGCAGGGCCAGCAGACCGAGATTGAGATCGTGGCCGAGGAGATTAAGAAGACCCGCCGCGAGCTCAACCAGATCCTGTCCGACGCCTCGGGCCAGCCCATCGAGAAGGTCCAGGCCGATACCGAGCGCGACAACTACCTGACCGCTGCCGAGGCCCTCGACTACGGTCTAATCGACCGCATCGTCACCTCGCGCGATCTCGCCGCGAAGGACGCCTAGGATGGCAGGTAACATGCAGGACAACTTTGACGAGAACGGCAACCCCATCCGCTGCTCCTTTTGCGGAAAAGAGCAGGGACAGGTTCGTCGCCTTGTAAAGGGTCCGACCAACATCTTTATCTGCGACGAGTGCGTTGCCGCCTGCTCTGAGATTTTGGAGGAGTCGCTGGCTTCGGACTTTATGGACGCCGCCCGCAACGGCAAGCTGCCGGGCTTCCTCAACGACCACGGTCAGGCTGCATCCCAGCCCGCCGTGGACCCCGAGACCGAGGGCTTTGAACTCGAGGACGACCGTCAGGTCATCACGCACGTGCCGACGCCGCACGAGATCTATGACGAGCTTTCGGCCTATGTTATGGGCCAGGAGGACGCCAAGCGTGCCATGTCGGTTGCCGTGTACAACCATTACCGTCGCGTGATCGAGGGTGGCGCAGCGCTTTCGGCCTTTGACGACGGTTTGGACTCGCAGCTCGACGACGATATGGACGAGGTGGAGCTCGCCAAGTCCAATATTTTGCTGCTCGGTCCCACCGGTACCGGCAAGACCCTGCTGGCCCAGACGCTCGCGCGCATCCTCGAGGTGCCGTTTGCCATCGCCGATGCCACCGCGCTTACTGAGGCTGGTTACGTGGGCGAGGACGTGGAGAACATCCTGCTCAAGCTCATCAACGCTGCCGATGGTGACATTGAGCGCGCTCAGGTGGGCATTATCTACGTGGACGAGATCGACAAGATCGCCCGCAAGGCCGAAAACCTCTCCATCACCCGCGATGTCTCGGGCGAGGGCGTTCAGCAGGCACTGCTTAAGATTCTTGAGGGCACGGTGGCAAGCGTTCCGCCCACCGGCGGCCGCAAACATCCCCAGCAGGAGCTGCTGCAGATCGATACGACCAACATCCTGTTCATCTGCGGCGGTGCCTTTGTGGGTCTGGACAAGATCATCGCCGATCGCGTGGGCAACAAGGGCGTGGGCTTTAACTCCGAGATCGCCGGCCCCACTTCGGTCGACGAGAACGATCTGCTGCGTCAGGTGCTCCCGCAGGACCTCAACGCCTTTGGCATGATCCCCGAGTTTGTGGGACGTACGCCTGTCGTCACCCAGACGCAGGCGCTCGACGAGGACGACCTGGTGTCGATCCTGACCGAGCCCAAGAACGCCGTGGTGCGCCAGTACCGCAAGATGTTCCAGCTCGAGGACGTTGAGCTTGAGTTTGAGGACGCGGCCCTGCACGAGATCGCCCGCATGGCGCTTGCCCGCAAGACCGGCGCCCGCGGCCTGCGCTCCATCTGCGAGGACGTGCTGCAGCAGACGATGTTCGACCTGCCCAGCGAGGAGGGCGTTTCCAAGGTCGTCGTGACCGAAGCCTCCGTAAAGGGCGAAGAACAACCCCAGCGCATCTACGGCTAAACCAGCCTAAAGCGTGTTTGCAAATAGCCTCCGACCACCCGCGGTCGGAGGCTATTTTATATATACGCAATAACCCCAACTACCTGTGTTATTCTGTGTGTTTGTTTAAGCCTCAGCGAAGTCATATCAGACTGAAGTAATCGATACCTAAGGGGAGGAATGTAGGCCCGATTTTCGTAGATTCCGCACGAGCCGAAGACCACTTAATGTGGTCTTCGGGCGAGCCCAGGACCTGACCGAGCGAAAATCGGGCCTACATTCCTCCCCGGCGGGACAGGGAGAGATATATGGAAGAGATGCCCAAGAACTACGATCCGTCGACCAACGAGCCGGCGATCCTGCAGAAGTGGCTCGACGGCGGCTACTACAAGCGCCGTGAGGGCGTGGGCGACTGTACCGTCACCATTCCGCCTCCCAACGTGACCGGCAAGCTCCACATGGGCCACGCCACCGACGACTCCATCCAGGACGCCATCATCCGCATGGCCCGCATGCGCGGCAAGTCCACGCGCTGGGTGCTGGGTACCGACCACGCAGGTATCGCCACGCAGACTAAGGTCGACAAGAAGCTCAAGAGTGAGGGCATCAGCCGCCTGGAGATCGGCCGCGACAAGTTTGTCGACGCTTGCTGGGATTGGACCCACGAGTACGGCGGCATCATCGTCGAGCAGATCAAGCGTATGGGCTGCTCTGTCGACTTCGACAACGAGCGCTTCACTATGGACGAGGACTACGCGCAAGCCGTGCGCAAGGTCTTCTGCGACTGGTACCACGACGGCCTGATCTACCGCGGCAAGCGCATCGTCAACTGGTGCCCCAACTGCACCACCGCCATCTCGGACGACGAGGCCGAGTACAAGGACGAGAAGGGCCACCTTTGGCACCTGCGTTACCCGCTGACCGAGCCGGTCAACGGCCAGGACTACATCGTCGTCGCCACTACGCGCCCCGAGACCATGCTCGGCGACACGGGCGTCGCCGTTTCCCCGAAGGACCCCGAGAAGGCCGCCTTCGTGGGCAAGACCGTCAAGCTTCCCATCGTCGACCGTGAGATCCCCATCTTTGAGGATTGGCATGTCGACGCCAACTTCGGTTCCGGCTTCGTTAAGGTTACTCCGGCCCACGACCCCAACGACTACGCCATGGGTCAGGCTCACGACCTGCCGCAGATCAACATCTTCGACGAGCACGCGGTGGTCGTCGAAGGCTACGGCGAGTTCACCGGCATGAACCGCGACGAGTGCCGCGAGGCCGTCATCAAGTGGTTCGAGGAGCACGACCTGCTCGATCACGTCGAGGACCTCGATCACTCCGTCATGCACTGCTACCGTTGCGACGCCGCACTGGAGCCGTGGCTTTCTGAGCAGTGGTTTGTGGCCGTTGACAAGCTCAAGGGGCCGGCGCTCGATGCGGTCAACTCCGGCAAGGTCACGTTCCACCCCGCGCGCTGGACGCAGACCTACACCACCTGGATGGAGAACCTCAAGGACTGGTGCATCTCGCGCCAGCTGTGGTGGGGCCACCGCATCCCCGTGTTCTACTGCGAGGACTGCGGCTGGGAGGACGCCCTTACCGAGGACACCGACGTCTGCCCCAAGTGCGGCGGCCATCACGTACACCAGGACGAGAACGTGTTGGACACCTGGTTCAGCTCTCAGCTGTGGACTTTCGCCACGCAGGGCTGGCCGCAAAAGCCGGAGCTGCTCGAGGGACATCACCCCACGACGGCGCTCGTCACCGCGCGCGACATCATCGCGCTGTGGGTCGCCCGCATGGTCATGAGCTCGCTGTACTTCCTGGACGAGGTGCCGTTTAAAGACGTCGTCATCTATCCGACGATCCTGGCCAAGGACGGCAGCCGCATGTCCAAGTCCAAGGGCAACGGCGTTGACCCCATGGACCTCATTGGCATGTACGGTGCCGACGCCATGCGCTACAACCTGCTTACGCTGTGCACCAACAACCAGGATGTTAAGTTCGACGCGAACATCGACAAGAAGACCAAGAAGCTTATCGACAGCCCGCGTACCGAGCAGGCCAAGTCGTTTGTGACCAAGATCTGGAACGCAAGCCGCTTCCTGCTCATGAACATGGAGGGCTACACGCCCGGCGAGCCCGTCGTGGAGACGCCGGCCGACGCTTGGATGTTCAGCCGCCTGGCCAAGGCCGTGAAGATGGTCACCGAGGGCATCGAGAACTACACCTTTGGCGACATGGCCCGCGGCGTGCAGCAGTTCTTCTGGAACGAGGTCTGCGACTGGTACGTCGAGGTCACCAAGGCCCGCCTGAAGGGCGAGGGCCGTCTGCAGGCGCAGCGCAACCTGATCTTTGTGCTCGACACCTCCATTCGCCTGATGCACCCGCTCATGCCGTTTGTTACCGAGGAGATCTGGGACAACATGCCGGCGAGTGTGCTCGATCTGGACGCCGAGGGCAACGTGAACCGCGCCGAGGCGCTCATGATCGCCAAGTGGCCCGAGCCCGCCGACTACGCCAAGTATGTTGACGAGGACGCCGAGCGCGCGTTTGAGCTGTGCCGCACCGTCGTTTCCGCCGCCCGCGCCACGCGTTCGCGTTATCGCTTGAGCCCCAAGGCCGAGCTCGACGTGGTCGTACGCGCCGGTGCCGAGGACATCGAGAAGCTCGAGAGCCTGCGCTCGACCATTGAGCCGCTGGCCAACACGGCTTCGCTGGTCATGGGTACCGACGTTGAGAAGCCGGCCGCGAGCATCGCCGTGGTCGACAGTGGCGTCGAGGTCTTTGTGGTGCTCGAGGGCAAGGTTGATCTTTCGGCCGAGAAGGCACGCTTGGAGAAGGAGATTGCCGCGGCCCAGAAGGAGCTTGCCGGCTGCGAGAAGACGCTCGCCAACGAGGGCTTTGTGGCCAAGGCCGCGCCCGCGGTGGTGCAGAAGAAGAGGGACCGTGCAGCTGAGCTCAAGGAGATCCTGGCGGCGCTGAACTCGCAGGTTGCTGACTTCTCGTAGGTCTAACTTGGGGACGCGTCCCGATACTTTGCTCTCCGCTGCGGACAGTCCTGCGCAAGACGGACAGCACATTAAGTGCTGTCCTTTGCGTGCGGAACTTGCGGCGAGCAAAGCATCGGGCCGCTCCTAGTTCGTTTACGTGGTTGTTTGCAACTGGCGTGTTAGGGCCACTGGGTTGTGGCCTTGATCTTGCTGCAATCGGGTAAAGGATGAAATTGTCAACGCGAGGGGCTCATTCTTTTTGATGAGCCTCTTTTTCTGTTATGGGGGACTTTGGGTTATGGCTAAGCGTTCTGGGTCGTATGTCGTTCCTTTCTCGTTTGAGTTGCTTTCGTTTGATGAGGCTGTGGGGCTTGCTGCTGATACGGGGCGGATTTCTGGGGATGCTGGTCCTCTGCTTGAGACGGTTGTCGATATGCTCGATGAGCTGGGGCGTCCGGACGAGTATTTCGATTGCATTCAGGTTGCCGGTACCAATGGCAAGACTTCGACGACGCGTTTTTCGGCTGCCATTCTTCGTGGTGAGGGACTCAAGACCGCGCTGTATACGTCGCCGCAGCTGGTGCGCTATCCCGAGCGCATGGAGGTTGACGGGCGCGTTGTGAGCGACGAGGCGTTTGCCCGTGGCGTTTCGGCAGCTGTCGAGGCGGGACATCGCGTGAATGCCCGTCGTGTGGCGGCGGGGGAGCGCGCCTATACCATTACTCCGTTTGACCTGCTGACGGCCGCCGCACTTGTGGTGTTTGCCGAGGCCGCGGTGGATGTTGCCGTGCTCGAGGTTGGCATGGGCGGTCGTTGGGACGCCACGAGTGCGACTGATCCCGTCGCCGTTGCCATTACGGGTATTGGGCTCGATCACACTCGTATTTTGGGCGATACGCTCGAGGCCATTGCGGGGGAGAAGGCTGCGGTTATTAAGCCTGGGCGTCTGGTTGTTTTGGGCGAGGGCACGCATGAGGCGAGCGTTCAGCGCGTGATGGATGCCCGCTGCCGCGAGTGCGGCATCGTGCCGCTCGTGGTAAGTCACGCTACGACTAAGGTGCCGGCGCATGTGGGCGACACGGTTGAGTTCAGCTGCACCACGCCGCGTGCGATCTATACGTCGAGTATGGTCAAGCCGGCATATCAGCCGCAGAATGCCGCGTGTTCGATTATGCTGTGCGAGGGCTATCTGGGCCGCGAGCTCGACCACGAGTCGCTCGACGCTTCTCTTACGGGCTGCCCCACGCCGGGTCGCTTTGATGTGCTGGGAACCGATCCGCTCAAGCTGATCGACGCCTGCCACAACCCCCAGAGCTGCGAGAACTTTGTAGGCGCGCTGGATGAGATCGATCCGTGCGTGGAGAATCGCCCCACGCTGCTATGCGCCGCGCTGGCAGACAAGGACGTGGCGGGCATCGTCGACGTCCTGATTCCGGCCTTTCCGCGCGTAGTCGTGACCCAGACCGATTCCGACCGCGCCCTGCCGGCTGAGGAGCTCGCTGCCCTCGTTGATGCCGATAAGCTCGTGGGCGTATACCCGAGCGTGTCCGAGGCCCTCGCTGCCTTTGATGCCGCGGGCGAGTCCTTCGTAGCAGCCGGCACTATCACCTTAGCCGGCGAAGTAGCCGGCCTGCTGCGCTAACCCATCCCCTCATCAGTTGCGGTGAAATGCGGACTGTTTTACAAGCCAGAAGCCTCAAACAGTCCGTATATCACCGCAACTTAAAAGCAGTCAATTTGGGACGGGGCTTTTTTAGCTGCCCTGTGCCCCGAGTTGACTCGCTTGCCACGAAATGGGGCTATCTACTACGTTTTGGCGACTACCCTCGACCACACGGAAAATCGTGAAATCAAAACCGCAGGTAGATGGCTTGCTGGTTTTTAAAAAAGACCCGCATGGTCGACCCATGCGGGTTAAACGTAGTAGATAGCCCGTTTTCGTGGCGCGGCGTTAGCGGAATGTGCCAAAGGGGCTGTCCCTTTGGCACATTGGCTAGTCTAGGCGGACCGGATCGTGGGGGTAGGCGTTGAGAATCTCGACGCCGTTCTCGGTCACCAGGGCTAGGTCCTCGATGCGGACGCCGGTGCGGCCGGGGAGGTAGATGCCCGGTTCGATGGAGAGCGTCATGCCCGGCTCTGCGACCTGTTCGTTGGCGAGCGAGACGTCGCCCGGTTCGTGGTCCTGCAGGCCAATCGAGTGTCCCAGTCGATGCGTGAAGTACTGCCCATAGCCAGCGCCCTCAATTACGTCGCGCGCGGCGCGGTCCAGGTCGCACATGCGCACGCCTGGTGCTATGAGCGCCTCGGCGGCCTCGTTGGCGCGGCGCACGATGTCGTAGATGCGTGCCGTCTCCTCGTCCGGCTCGCCCCAAAAGAACGTGCGTGTCATGTCCGAGCAGTAGTTGCGGCGTCGCCCACCAATGTCGAACAGCACCACGTCGCCGCGCTTGAGTACCGTATCGTCGGGCTCGTGGTGCGGGTCGCCGGCGTTGGCGCCAAAGCTCACGATGGGCGGAAAGCTAAAGCCCTCGCAGCCGTGATTGCGGTACAGACCGAGCATCTGGTCGGCAATTTCGCGCTCCGTCACGCCCTCGTGAACGAGCTTGATGGCATCGGCCATCACGGCGTCGTTGGCGGCCGAGGACGCGCGCATGAGCTCCTGCTCGGCTTCGTCCTTGTGGGTGCGCGTAGCGGTGACGGCAAAGTCGCCCAGGAAGAACTCGCTCGCGGCGTGACGATCCATAAGGGGCAGCAAAAAGCCGGAGCGCATAACGGAATCGATGGCGAGGGGCTTGGCAGGATCGACCTCGCGAGCGATGGCGTCGGCCACGACGTCGGTATCGGTGTGATAGGCGACGTGGGCATTGTCATACTCGGGCAGCTGATGCAGGGCGTTGACTAGGATCACGGGCTCGGCATCGCGTGCGAGCAGCACGCCGCAAAAACGCTCGAACATATCGGCATAAAAGCCAGTCAGGTAATAGATCGACCATGGGTCGTTTACGAGCAGCTGTGCGCCGGGGTGCTGAGCCTCGAGCGCATCGAGCACGCGCGCCACACGCTGGTCATCGACATCTGCCATGAATCATCCTTTCGCTAGGCTGGCGCCATGGTATCCCAAGCCCGACACATAGGGACGTTCCTTTTAATATGAGCAGGACATTGTCAAGAGGCAAAATCGGGCCT
>CAJMLY010000002.1 GCA_905214425.1 uncultured bacterium | reverse complement strand
GGTTCCTCATGGCGGCGCTTAAGGTCACGCTGGGCTTTTTCGTCTGGCTGTTCCGCGCCGTGTTCAAGTGGGTGATGTGAGAATGAAGACGCCTGGTGCCTAGAGTAGTCCCTTGGCTCGCTCGTCGTAGATTTTATTGAGCTCCGACTGCACATACTCCTCTTTGAGCTTGGCGACGAAGCGAGCATCCGAGAACAGTCGGTAGACGAGCACCGCCGCGCCTCCGAGGTCGAGGCACTTGGGGTTCTTCGTGATCGATGCCTGCACGACGCTGCTCGAGGTCGCGATGGTGTCGGAGATGAGGATGATTTTCTTAGTGCGCGCCTGGTACGTCTCGGTGCTGTAGTCCAACCCGTCGTTCTTGAATATCAGCGAGCAGCCGTGAAGTGCCGCTATCAGCCAGTTGATGAGCACCGTCATGCCTGCCTGCATGCCGACTTTCAATACGTCGCCGGTGCTGACGTATTTGGTAAGGGCCTCGGTGTGAGCCTTGTCGAGAACGAGGTTGGCGAACGGGACCTGTATCCCGCACGGCGTATAGAGGTCCGTGCCGATGTGGATCAGCTGCTTGATCAGGGCTGCTGCAGCGGCATCCGGCTCGCTCACGACGCGCCTTCCCGCCGCGACCAGCATCTCCACGGTCCCGGCGGGCGCCCCGATCAGCGGGTTCTTCCCGAAAGCGTCGTAGGAGACCGAGTAGGTCGCGGGGATCCGCGCGCCGATTCCGAAGACGTTGGCGTCCTTAACGCAGGTGATGCTGTTGGTCATGATGTTCGAGGTTCCGAACACGAGGCCGAGCACCGGGTCGTGGCCGAGGGTCGCGAACCGGTGGTTCGCCCCCTTGAATATCTTGAGGTTTTCGGCCTCGTAGCGTGTCGCGTCGTACGGCACGCCTCGCGAGGAGAGGATGTGGCTCTTGGAGGCGAACAGGCGGCCCGATTCCGCCGGAGCCCCATCGTCGAAGCCGGAGAAAACGCGGTCCTGGAAGCTGTGCAGGGCGTCTTCCTTGGCGTTGCCCGCTCCCGCCCGCTCGACCTCCGTCAGGGAGTTGATGACGAGCACGCGGGCGACCTGAAGCATGGTCGCGGCGACGACGAAGGCCGCGTCGGCATCCTGCAGCCTCGTCCGCTCCTTGAACTCACGGTCGATGCGCTCGAGGTTCTCGCCGTACTCGCGAACGGATTTCTCGACTGCCTGCTCGGCCCAGTTCTCGTCAACCGCCACGCATGCCGCCCTCGCGGCCATGTAGTCAGCGAAGAGCCTGCAAGCGTGCTCCTCTTCCTCTGTCACCTGACCGTCCGCCGATGCGGCGACTTGCAGTTGCTCAGCGATGGAACCCAGCGACACGATGCTCACGTTGTCCAGGCACTCCTTGACCCGGTCGAAGGATAAGACCTCGTCGTCCGCGATTGCCTGCACCTTCGTCTTCACGTCGTCCGGAAGGCCGCCGTCCAGCTTGAGGTAGTCGAGGCCGTCCTCGAGCCACTCCTGCTCCTCTTGGGAGAAATCGCCGTCGCAGCGCATCAGGAAGCAGAGCGTCGCCACGTAGGCGTAGATGAAGTTGTACCGCTTCTGGCCCGCAAGGTAGGCGCCCTGCTTGATGCCGTCACGGAACCCCTTGATGCGCGCCTTGCGGAGGCGCGCGGAGAACGAGTTCTCCTTGATGGCGTTGATGCCGCCTTCGACGGTCGACGCCGCGCCAGATGCAAGGGACGACGCTCCCTGGGCCAAGCCCATTGCGGCGCCGACGGCGATTCCGCCCACCGCGTTCGCAGCCCCTGCGATCGCTTTGCCCGCATCGGACGACGCGATCTGCTCGCCGACGCTCGACACGCCTTCCGCAGCCGAGCACATGGCGCTTCCGACAGCTTCGGATGCCGAGGCGGCCGTATCGACGATGGCGTTCCCCGCGCCCTCGGCCGCATTCGCGACGCCTTTGGCGGCGGACTCGACGGTCGCCGATGCGCCTTTTGCCATCTCTCCTGCGGCATGGGCAGCTTGGGACAGAGCTTCCCCGAGATCGAATTTGAGCGCCATTCTGCATCTCCTGACGTAAACGAACCTTGTGTAAGGCGCCCATGCACAACCGATGCGATACAGCACACGCACGACGCGTCTCACGTGCTCTTCATTATCCCACCATGTTCAAGCCCCTCGTCCGACCATCGGAGCGAGGGGCTTGATCGAGCTGTTTAGTTGCGACTTCGATTTTCGAAAACTAGTCTCGGTCGTCGTCGCCGGCTGCGCAACAGGCGTAGGCCGTGAGCGTGAGGAGCCCCATGAGGAGCCCTATTCCGAAGGGCGCGAATCCCATCCTTCCACCTCCTTCGCGTAGACCACGGTGCGCGAGTTGCTCGTCTGGTAGCTGCACGTCACGAGGGCCCAGGCCTGCGCGACGTCCGCCGGCTCTTCCAGGACGACCTCGCACCGGGACAATTTGTCCCCAAGATAGGCGTCGAGCTCTGCCGCGTCGGCGAAATCGGTCCGCTTGCCCTCCGAGCTCGCGTCCACCACGTCCGCGGCGTAGACCTCGAGATTGATCTCCTTCTCGCGGGTATAGACCCGGATGGTGCGGTGCCCCTCGGCGAAGTCGCGCGACGAGTAATGCGCGAGCGGCGCGAACATGGTGCCGTCGGACATGTGGTGCCCGTAGACGATGACGAGCGGGCTCCCGACGCCCTGCGCGCACCCGGCGTCGATGTAGGGAGCACCCCATACCGACCTCCCGCCGTCGGAGTCGTGCGTGAGGTAGAAGTCGGGCGATTCAGGCCGGCCCTGGACGATCGGGTAGTCGACGGTCGTGCCCGGCACGCGCACCCATGCGACGACGGAGGCGGGAAGGGCGTCCCAGTCGATGCCGCCTCCCGTCTCTTTTATCTCCATTGTCGTGTCCTCTTCCGCGGCGGGCACCTCGCGCACCACGTACGGGTTCCTCTCGGGCTGCGGCAGGACGGCGAGCACCGCCAGCGCCAGCAACGCCACGGCGACGGCGAGCGTCGTGGCGGCTTTCCCTTTGTTCATTTCCTCCCCCGTTCGCAGGGGAGGCTCTGGGCGAACGCCCAGAGCCTCCGGTTCGGTGCCAATGCGGCGCCGCTATTCTTCCGGCTTTTCAGCAGGCTCTTCGGCCGCCTCGTCCTTGCTTTCACCGGCCGTCTTGCGCTTGCGGTACGCGAGCGCTCCGCCCGCGCCCGCAGCCGCCGCCAGCGCGATGCCGGCTGCCACGGCGTAACCGGTGCCGTCGGGAGCATCGGCGCCGGTCTTGGCGTAGGGTTCCTCGGGCACCTCGGGCGTGTCGGGGTTGTCCACGACGACGCTCTGCTCGGCGGAGTCGATGTCCTCGTGGGCCGCCACGACGTTGCCGGCGGAGTCCAGGACCTTCTCGAAGATGACGAGCTCGTCTCCCTCGGCCAGGCCCTCGGTGTCGAACTCGAAGGTCACCTCGACGGTGCCGGAGGGCGCCTCGGGCTCGAAGGGCGTGCGTGCGGTCACCTCGTTGCCGTCCTTGTCGAGGAACGGCCCTCCGGTGCCCTTGTTCATGAGCGTGCCCACGGCGATGTAGGTCTCGCCGGGGACGAGTCCCTTGTAGGCTACAGTGTCGACGACCTTGGCCTTGCCGGCCTCGATCACCTGGTCGCCGTCGGCGGCGTCAGCCGCCTGGGTGCCCACCTCGACGGCGACGTGGACGGTCTGGCCCTCGTCGGAGAGGTCCGCGTGCGACGCCACCTCGGCGCCGTCCTTGCGAAGGCTCTCGAACACGACCAGGTCGCGGCCGCCGAGCAGGCTCGCGTCGAAGGAGATCTCGACGTCCTGGCTGCCCGTCGAGAGCGCGGGGGCGAACTCGGCCTTGGCCTCCACGGGCACGCCCGAGGCGTCGGCCACGGGCTCGCCGGTCGCCTTGTCGACGAGGGTGGCCGAGAGCTCGTACTCCTCGCCGGCCTTCAGGCCCTCGTAGGCGACGGTGTCGACGACCTTGGCCTCGGCGTCGGCCGAGACGTCCTTGTCGCCGTCCGCCCCGTCCTTTGCCGTGGTGGAGATGCGCGGGCCCTCCTGGTCGTCGAGGCCCATCCACACGGCCTTCGCGACCGTCGAGTCGCGATCGACCCAGAAGCTCCTCGTGATGAGCTCGAGGCCCTCGTTGGCATCGCAGCGCAGCTCGGTCATGGTGTAGGCGCCGTACGGCAGGGCCGCCAGCGAGTCGTCGACCGGCGCCGAGGAGCCGTCCTCGCCGAGCGAGAACCAGATGCCGGCCTTCGGGTCCATGTCGGCGACAGCAATCGGGCCCTCATGGCCGAGCAGGGCGTCGTTGGCGTTGGTGTCCCTCGAGTGCCTGTTCCAGCTGCTCGCGGTCGACGCGTCGCCGTTGCGGTCCGTGACCAGCACGTGAGTCTCGCCGGTGGCCGCGTTCTCGATGGCGAACGGGACCATGAGGCCGGCGTTGTCGGACTCGCTCTTCTTGGAGAGCTCGAGGTCGTTGCGCACCACCTGGTCGCGGAACTCGAGCGCGGCGCCGTCCGCGGAGGCGCTCACGATCTCGCCGCCGGTGCGGACCTCGAAGGTGCGGGGCTCGCCGTCGGTCAGCAGGTAGCTCCCGTTCGTCGCCGTCTCCCGCACGTCGTAGGTCCCGTACGGCAGTGCGTCGGCCGCGGTCTGCGCGGTGTAGGCGCCGGCCTCGTCGTTCCATGCGGTGGTCAGCGTGGCCACGGCTTCGCCCGGCTCGCGCCATTCGCCGTCAACGAGGACCTTGTGCGCCGAGCGGTTCGTGACGGTGAACTCGATCCCGTCGAGGCCGGGGTGCTCGCCAGGCGCCTCCTTGTGGCCGCTGCCCGCGAGCGCCTCGGACGCCTGCAGCTCCTTGTCGGACTTGGTCACCTGCACGCCGCCGCGGAAGACCTCGTCGGTCACGGGGTCGCCCGTGAGGTCGGCCACCTCGCTGGCCTTCACGGTGAACGTGACGGAGGCGTCGCTGGCGTCGTAGCCCTCGGGCGCGCCGGACTCGACGATGCGGTAATTGCCCGCGGGAAGTGCGTCGGCGCCGGTCGCGGCGACGTGCGACCCGTCCTCGGGCGCGGTCTTGATCGTGGCGCATACCTCGCCGTCGGCGTAGTACTTGCCGCCGACCAGCACGTAGCGGCCGGTCTCGTTAACGACGGAGAAGCTCGCGCCGTCGAGCGAGGCGTCGCCCTGGGGCTCCGCGCCCGCCTCGGAGTCCGTTTTGACGACCTTGACTCCGCCCGTGGACCAGCTGAAGCTCACGAGCGTCTGGGAGCCGCCGCCGGTCCTGACGCAGAACGCCTCGAACCCGGCGGATACCTTGCCGGCGCCCGCCTTCATCTTGGCGAAGGTCCCGCCGATCAGCTCGGACTTCGCCCAGGAGGCGAACTCGGCGCTCGTGCCGTGCGTGGCAGCCGACTCGGACCCAGAGTAGGCGTAGGCGATGAGCACATGGCTCGCCGCGGCGTACTTCGCGTCGTCCCAGCCGCCGCCGTCGTACCAGCTGCCCGGGAACATCGACGCGTCGAAGCCGGGAGAGCCGAACGAGTACCAGATCGCCGCTGTCACGTCGCCGCTCGACACGGGGCTCGTCGAGTAGGAGCCCGGCGCGGGCGTCGGGGACGAGGGCTCGGCGCAGTAGGCGATGTTCCCGTCGGCGCTCATCCACGTGGTGGCGAAGCCGCCGTAGGGGATCTTGCCGCCGATGGACACGTCTACCGTGCTCGGCGCGGCGTAGGCGGGCGAGGCCGCCACGGAGGCGAGCAGCGCCCCCGCCGCCAGGATGAGCGCCATGGCGCATCGGAGGAGCTTTTCCTGCAGGGTGCAGTCTTTCGCTGCGTTCATCTTTCCGCCTCCCTATCTCTCGACGCTTCGCTGTGCGCGGGGCGCCTCGTGCTCGGCGGCGCGGCTCGCCTGGCGGGCGTG
The DNA here is from genome assembly GCA_905214425.1 of uncultured bacterium. Taxonomy (GTDB): domain Bacteria; phylum Actinomycetota; class Coriobacteriia; order Coriobacteriales; family Coriobacteriaceae; genus Collinsella. Next base: position 184,752 of record CAJMLY010000002.1, on the reverse strand, counting down.
CTCGGCGCGCTCCGCGAGGTAGCGCGAGCGCCCTGCGTCAACGGCCTCCTTGAGCTGCGCCGGCATGACCTTCACGGTGTCCTTGACCGCGCGGCCGCCCTCGTCGAGCTCGGGCTGGCCGTCCGGGCCCATCACCGTCTTCCTCAGCCACACCTCGCGGTTCGCGAGCAGCGGTATGTCCCGGAAGTCGGCCCCCTTGAAGCGGCTCTCGTTAACGAACATGGGGCTGAACTCGTAGCCTCCCACGTCCACGCCGTCGACGACGGTGCCCTTGGGAAGGGTCGCCGAGTTGAAGGTCCTGGCCTCGCCGGTCGCGCGGTCGGTGTACTCGATGCCCTCGCGCACGAAGCTCTTGTGCAGCGAGAGGTACACGTTCTTCCTCTCTTCCATGTCTTTCCTCCTTTTCGTTTTCAATCGGTCCTTGTCTTCATCCGCCGGGACGCGTGCCCCGGCGCGGCGCCCCTATCTCATGGCGACCGCCCCCTTCCTCGCTTTTCCGCTAGAAGCCGCTCACGATGTCGCGCGCCCAGGAGCCGCTCTTCACGAGGGCCAGGATGAGCAGCACGCACATGGCCAGGTACTGCAGCGCGTAGGTGAGCCCGTTCGCGACCGCGTCGGCCGGGGTGCCCGTCCCGGGGTTCGCCCCGGTGAGCCCGCCGAGCACGAGCGGGAACGATATGAGCAGCACGAGGATGATGACGCCGGCGATGCAGACCGCCCCGAAGCTCTTCAGGTAGCCAAGGCCTATCTGGCGCGTGGCGTCCATGCCGAGGAACGCCAGCGGGATCGGGGCGAACGCGGCCATGATGTAGAGCTGGAGCGCGCGGGCCCAGCAGACCACGAGGGCGACGACGTAGGCCGCCAGCACCACGACCCAGCTGATGAGGCTCACGACGAGCATGGCGATGAGCGACGGGATGTCGTCGTCGGTGGTGACGACGGACACCTCGGGCAGGTCGAGCGCGCCTCCGGCGCCGAAGAGCGCCTCGACTCGGTCGATGGCGAGCCCGCAGACCTCGTAGATCGACGCCATCAGGTCGAAGCTGTTCTGTATGAGGAACAGGAACACGGCGAAGAACACGAGGAGGAAAACGACCTCCTTGACGCCGGGAAGGCTCTGGCTGCCGTCCATGCGCTGGGAGATCTCGATGAGCTTCAGGGTGAAGACCAGGCCGAGCACCCCGCACCCGATCGGCAGGATGGCAACCTGCCACACGCCGCGGGCGACGTCGTGCATGGTCAGGTCGCTCGAGCTCGTGAGCATGTGCGCGAAGTCGGCCGAGAGGATCCCGTTCGCGCCGATCGACCCGAGCACGCCCGTCTGAGCCTTGAACATCCAGTTGCAGCAGTCGCGCAGAAGGCCGCACAGCCAATCGTTGACGTCCCCGGCTATGTCGGCGTATGCCGGCTGCGCGGGGACGAGCAGGAGCGCGCAGAGGGCGAACGCCGCCGCGGCGGAGATGGCGAACGCCCTGCGGCGCTGCGCCTTGAGCGCCCGCACGGCTACATCGCCTCCAGCGAGCCGCCGCGCGAGACCACGGTGACCACCGTCGAGGCGGGGTCGTCGAGCGTGAAGGTCGTCGACGCGACGTTCCCGGCGTAGTCGAGCCACACCTCCTTGTCCCAGGTGGCTCCCGCCGCCTGCGGGGACACCTCCGCCGCCTTCCCGGCGACGGCCTCCTCGATGGCGGCGGCATCCGCGCCCAGCGCCTCGGAGAGGCGGTCGTCGGTGCCGGTCACGGAGAACGCTCCGCCTTGCGCCCTCTGGGGCACGTAGGCCTGCGTCAGGAGGTCGCATGCCAGGGTGCGGGCGTCCCCGCCGCCCGAGACCTGGATGAGCGACAGGCCTCCCGCCTTGTCGCCGGTTCCCTTGACCTCGATGGGCACGCTGAGCACGCCGCCGGCCTCGGAGGGCTCCTCGGCCGAGAAGAACCAGGCGCGCTCGGTGCCGCCCGCGCTCTCCACCATGGCGCCCTCGACGATCCGCAGCGTGGCTGTCGGGTCGTCGGCGCCCGTCCACGCGGTGTTCCAGAGCGCCTCGGCGCCCGAGGCGGCCTTCCCGGTTGCCGCGTCGGCGCCTGCAGCCGCGGGCTGCTCTTGCTCCTGGGGACTATCCTGCGCGCCTTCCTGCGGGGCGATGGCGCAGCGCGCCGCGCCCGCGCCGAGCGCCACGGTGAGCGCGCCTGCCGCGACGGCGGCCATGACCCTTGACTTTCCCTGCATTGGTTTCTCCTATCTCGCGGTGAGCGCGCAGCTGAAGCTGCCGATGCCGCTCGCTATGCGGCACACGTCGCCCGTTCGCGGCTCGTGTATGTACCTGTCGTCGCCGATGTAGATGGCCACGTGGCCCGAGCGGTAGAGGATGTCGCCGGGCTTCGCCTCCGAGAGCGGTATGCGCCTGAGCTCCTCGTACTGGGAACCCGTGTAGTGGCTTATGCGGATGCCCGCCTGCGCGTAGCAGTACTGCGTGAGCCCGCTGCAGTCGAGCGCCTTGCCGGGGGTCGAGCCTCCCCACACGTAGGGCACGCCGAGCTGGCTGTACGCCGCCTCGACGATCGCGTTCCCGTTCGCGGCCGGGTCCTTCAGGTCCTCGACCGTCATGGAGTCGAGCCGGTAGAGGCCCCATTGCGCCATGATCGACTTCAGGGACTCGACGTAGGACGAGTCGGTCGCCCAGCCGGCGTCCTTGAGCCCCTCGGCCATCCTGTCCGAGTCGTGCCTCTCGATCGCCTCCCGGATGAGGGCGTTGCCCGAGTAGCGCTCCGCCTGCAGGAAGACCCTGCTGCGGAAGCGGATGCACTCGGCGTCGCCGGTGAAGCGGATGAAGCTCGCCGTGATCTGGGTGTGCTCGCCGGGCACGTACTCCTCGCTGGTGGCCCAGTTCGCCTTGCCGGCCACCTCGGGGCAGCCCGCGTAGCCCGACCACCACTTCATGCCGAAGAGGTTGTGGTCGCGCTCTGCGAGCTGGCTCATGCGGTCGCCCTGGCCGGACTCCTGGATGATCTGCGCGATGGTGCAGCCCGCCGGGTGCCCGTACTCCTCCTGGCACTCGAGCGCCGCCTCGACCATCTCGTAGGTGATGTAGGGCGGCAGCCCCTCGAGGCCCTGCTTGGAGGCCGCGTCGTCCCAGAAGCCGAACAGCGCGCTCAGCAGCTGCGCGACGGCGAGCGCGCAGGCGACGAAGGCCACGATGCCGGCCACCGCCCCGAGCAGGGCGGGCGCCGCGCCCGAGACCGCGCCCGCGATCGCGGAGGCGGCGCCCTTCGACCCCGCGGCTCGGGCCGCCTCGCCCGACGCCTGCGCGGCCGCCTGGGCCGCCTGGTGCTTGGCCGGGGCGGTCGCGCCGGCTGCCTCGGGGCCGCGCGCGCCTCCCTTTGGGGCGCCGAGCGCGGTCGCCGCCTTGCGGCTGCCTTGGGCTGCTTTCTTCGCCTTCCTCTGCCGCAGCCTTCCCGCGGCCTTCTTGGCCGCACGCCCCGCGTCGTACATGCCCGAGGCGCCCTCGAGCTCCTCCGAGTCGTCGAGCTGGGAGACGGCCTCCCGGGCGATCGCCAGCTTCGCCGCATCGACGCGCGAGCGCATCGCGGCCGCCGCGCGCCGGTCGCCGGCTGGTTGGGACAATTTGTCCCCGAGCCCGCCTTCTCGCGCGTCGGGCCTGGAAGGGCGCCCCTTCGCCGTTGCGGCGGGGCCTCCCGCCTCGTCGAGCGGGCCGGCACCCTCCGAGACGTTTCCCAGGGCGTCGCGCTCGGTCTCCGCGACGTCGCCCGCGGTGAGCACGTCGCGGCGCTGCGCCCCGACCACCTCGAGCATCCCGCCGCCCTCGCTCGGGCCGGCCATTCCTATTCCTCCGCCTCTCGCGCCGCCCGGCGCATCTCGCGCTCGGCGACCTCTGCGGGCTTGGTGTTCCACAGGTCGTAGAGCGGGCCTTTCGGGAAGTCGTCGGTGATGGGCACGCGGATCCCGGCGCTGATGAGCAGGCCCTCGCCGGGCTTGACGGCGTCGCCGATGTAGCCGCGCTCCGTGGCGGAGAGCTGGAGCATCTCCGCCCATGCGTCGAGGTCGGCGGTGGACTGCTTGTGCAGCAGGAAGAACTCGGAGTTGAGCACCATGTCGCGGGCCTCGGCGTTGGCCAGCATGTGGCTCGTGTTCTGGCTGATGCCGGTGCAGATGAGGCCGAACTTGCGCCCCTCGCGCCACAGGCGGGCGAAGTACTCGACCACCGTCGGGTGCGCGAAGAGGCTCTGCACCTCGTCGATGTAGAGCCAGGTGTAGTTGGGGCGCGGCGGCGTTACCATCACGCGGTTGCGCACCATCTCGAGCGCCGTGATCATGCCGAACACGCGCATGTTCTGGCCGAGGCCGTGCATGTCGATGTTGGTGATGCGGTTGTCGAGCGCCACGTTGCTCTGGCCGTTGAAGAAGGAGAACGCGCCCTTCACGTAGCGCTCGTAGCGCAGCGCGATGTCGGCGGCCTCGGGCTCGGGCTGAGCGAGCAGCGCCGCGTGGAAGTCGCCGAGCGTGGGCAGGCGGCCGTCCCTCGCGCACTCCCGGTACGCCTCGCCGACGCAGCGGGCGATGATCGAGCGGTCGCGCTCCGGCAGGCCCTCGCGGCCCTCGGCCATGAGCGCGCTCGAGAGCGCGAGCACCGCGTCGGTCTTGTACGCGAGCTTGGCGGCGTCGGCGCGGTCCGCGACGTCGGCGGTGTCGAGGGGGTTGAGCACCGCCGAGCATCCCGGGGCGAGCTCGACGTTCGCACCGCCGAGCGCGCCGACGAGGTTGCCGTACTCGCCGGCCGGGTCGAAGATCACGACCTCGTCCTCGGGGTGCGCGAGCACGGTGTTGGTTATCTCGCGCTTCACCGAGAAGCTCTTGCCCGATCCGGGCTTGCCGCACACGAAGCCCATGGGGCTCGCCAGGCGCTTGCGGTCGCACAGCACCAGGTTCCCGCTCTCCCTGGACTGCCCGTAGTAGCCTCCGCCCGCCTCGTCGAGGCTCTGGCTCGCGAAGGGCATCTGCATGGCCACCTGCCCCGTGGTGAGGTAGCGGCTCACGGTGACGTGGTTGTCCCCGAGCGGGAGCACCGAGTTGAGAGCCTGGCGCTGCCGGAAGTGGAGCGGCTCGAGGCCGATCGTGCAGCCCTGCGCGACGCTCGTCACCTGCTGGACGCGGCGGTCGAGCTCCTCGAGGCTGTCGGCCCAGGTGTAGACGAGGCCCGTGTAGACGAACAGGCGCTCGGACTTGTTGCGCAGGAAGTCGAGCAGCTCCTCGGCCTCCTCCTTCGAGAAGCGCAGCTCGGGCGGCAGGATCTGGTAGTCGTAGCCCTTCTTCACGGCGCTCATCTGCTCGTCGATGATCTCCTTGTCCATCCAGTCGATCTGGCGCTTCACGAGCGCGAGCGCCTCGCTCTGCGCGATGGGCTGCACGTGCAGCGTCACGTTGAGCGGCAGCGGCAGGTCGATGATGGAGGCGAGGTAGGTCTCCTCGATGACCGACCCGAAGCTGCGCACCGCGAGCACCGCGCCGTAGCGCCCGTCGCTGCGGAAGCAGTCGGACCTGCCCTCGGGCTTGAAGTCGAGCGTGGAGGGCATGACGAAGTCCTTCGTGCGCGCGCCCGACGTCGGGGACAATTTGTCCCAGGAGAACTCGAAGCGCGACCCCGGGCGCAGCTGCCCCTGCAAAAGCTCGAGCCTCTCGACGCCGTCGAGGGCGCGCGACGAGCAGCGTATGCGCGCGAGCGTCTGCTCCACGTCGCCCCGGATGCGCGCGAGCTTGGGCACCGCGGCGTCGACGTCGTCGGCGCCCACGGCGTAGGTCAGGTAGCGGTGGCGCACGAGGTTCGAGACGCCCTCGCGCATCTTGTCGTTGAGGATCCGGTTGTACTCTTCGGCGAGCCCGGCGGTGGCGCGCTCCCCGGGCTCGAAGAAGACCTTGCGGCCGACCTCGTCGGCGGGGATGGGCGCGTTCACTACCTGGAGCTGCACGTGGGAGTCCGCCGGGAAGTAGTTGAACAGCGAGCTCATCACGGTGAAGGCCGTCTCGCGCGCCTCCTTGCGCGCGGACTGGTAGCTGATGTCGGAGAACTCGACCGTCTGGCTGAACACCCCGGGCATCACCTGGGCGATGCCGTCCCTGTACATGGCGTCGTAGCCGACGTAGGCGGCCATCTCGCGCGAGCGGTCGCGCTCCCGGCGGCGCCTCTGCCGCTCGGCCTCCGCGCCCTTCGAGGCGTCCTTGCGCCCGCCCGTGCCGCCGAGGAGCAGCCCGAGGGTGCTCGGGCGCTTCGGCCTATTCTCCTTGTTGCTTCTTGCTCGGCTCATAGAGCTCGGCTCCTTTCTTCCTTGCCCTGCGCCTCGCGCGACGTCCCGGGCGGCCCGGGCGCGGCGAGCCCTCGGGGAGGCTCCCGGCGAGGCAGGGCTCGTACGCGAGCAGCTGCGGGGAGAGCTCGTGGGCCGCCAAAAGCGGCAGCAGCTCCTCGGCGCGCATGCCGAAGGGCCGCCAGAACCCGGCGAGCCAGAACGGCATGCTGCAGAGCATGATCGGGAAGGCCGCGTCCGCGACGTCTGCGCGCAGGCCCAGGTGGACGAAGGCCGCCGCCCCGACCGCGCTGCCGAAGCCGAGCGACACGCATGCGAGCGTGCGCAGGCTCATCTTCCCGACGATCTTCTCCTCGTACTCCCCGATGTCCTTCTGCACCGGTATCCGGAGCGCCATCCGCGACGCCCCCTATGCCGGCAGCCAGGACGTGTCCAGCTGCCCGAAGTAGACCGACGCGGCGATGATGATCGCGCCGCCGGCGATGGTGGAAATGGCGGTCGCGATCTGCGGGCCGCCCTGCTGCTCCCTGATGGCCAGGCCGAGCGAGACCGCTCCCCACACGACCAGGAAGCCGCCGAGGAAGGTCACGCAGCCCGACACGAGCTTGATGACGTTTGCGAGCATGCTGCTCTCCTTTGCTTTCGGTTGACGATGTTCCTTGCTGCTCCTCCCCCGCGGCGGGGGAGGCCCGCGCCCTCCGCGGCCCCGTCACGAGGCGCCGTCCTTCCGCCTGCGGTACTCCGCGAAGTCGAACGGGCCGCGGCGCGTGGCCTCCTCGAGCAGGCGCGAGCGCGGGTGGCGCTCGAGCCGGTACTTCCGGTCCATGAGCGGCATGCAGCCGTTCACGAGCACGAGCGCGTCCTCGCGCGGCATGCGCGCCACCTCGGCGGGCTGTATGAGGTCGCGCTCGGAGATGCCGCGGTTCACGGTCCGGGTCCAGCCGGCGCCCCGCGAGTCGCTCTGCGTCTCGCTCGCCACCGTCTGCTTGCCGGCCATCTTGCTGATCTCCTCGTTGGTCTCGTTCGCCTTGCCGCCCAGGTAGAGCAGCGTGTCGCAGGCGTTCACGATGGTCTCGGCGTTGTTGTCGCCGTAGGTCTCCTTCAGCTGCGAGAGCGACTGGGCGATCATCGAGACGGCGATGTTCCTGCTGCGGGTGACGGCGATGGTCCGCTCGAAGTCGGGTATGCGCCCGATGTTGGCGAACTCGTCGAAGACGAAGTGCACCGTCGTGGGCAGCGAGCCGCCGTGCGCCTCGAGCGCCTCGGCGCAAAGCGCGCTCACGGCCGTATCCATGAGCAGGGCGAACAGGAAGTCGAAGGTCGAGTCGGTGTCGCTCATAGACGCGAAGAGCGCGACCTTGGCGCCCTCGTCGCCCATGTGGGCGAGGTCGAGCTCGTCTTTGGAGGTGAGGTCGCGCACGGCGCGGATGGAAAGCGGCTTCAGGCGGACGTTGCAGCTCGAGAGCATCGACTTCATGGTGTCGCCGGCGGCCACGCGGAACTCGCGGTAGCTCGCGAGCGCGAAGTCGTCGGGCGGCGCGGGCTCGCGGACCTTGACCCACTCCCACGCGCCGTCCTCCTCGGAAAAGCCGCGCAGCGATCCGCCCGCCGCCGAGGCGCCGCCGCGCCTGACGTAGCGCTCGCCGGTCTCCAGCTCGCGGAACACCATGTCGAGCGGGCTCATGTAGCCCGGGTCGTCGCGGGCGTCGGCGAGCGAGAGCAGCGTGAGCAGCCCGTCGAGGTTTCGGTCGGCGGGCTCGCAGTGCATGACGAGGTAGGCCGTGAGCGCGGTGTAGACCAGGCGCTCGGCCTTCTCCCAGTAGGGGTCGCCCTTGTGGTCGGCGTCGCCCTCGGTGTTGGCGACGATGCCGCGGGCGAAGCGGATGACGCCCGCCTCGTCGCGTATGTAGGCTATGGGGTTGAAGCGCATGGAGCGCGTGAAGTCGATGGTGTCGAACGCGCGGATCTCGTAGCCGAGCTCCGCCAGCGCGCCGCCCATCTCGCGGATGAGCGTGCCCTTCGGGTCGGTCACGAAGAAGCTGGCGTTGGCCTGCAGGAGGTTCGGCTTGACGTAGTAGCGCGTCTTGCCGGTGCCGGGTCCTCCCACCACGAGCACGTTGTCGTTGGTGTCGGTGGAGAGGTCGAACCTGCGGCTCACGAGGCGGATGCGCGCGTTGTCGGTGAGGATGATGTTGTTGTCGGGGTCCTTGGGGTCGCCGAAGGGCGCGATGTCCTTGCGCGTGGCCCACCTGGAGCTACCGTGCTCCTCGCCGTCGCGCCGGGCCCCCTTGGTCCCCAGTGAGCGGGCCCAGGCGAGGAGCGCGCCGCACGCGCAGGCGGTCCCGGCGCACAGGGGAACCGCCTCCGCGGAGAAGACGCGCCCCGCGCGGAGCGCCGCGGGGATCGCCGCCATGGCGGCCTCCGGGTCGAGGATCGGGCTCGCGCCCGACGCCGCGATTGCCGCGGCCGCGAAGTCTCCCGCGGCAAACGCCGCCGCGGCCAGCGCGGCCGCCGCCTGCCACCTCATCTCTCGGGCCCCTCGATCTGGCGCGGGCCGCGGTCCCGGCCGATGCCCTGGCTGTGGGCCCTCGACGCCTCGCGCGCCCGCTCGGCGCGCTCCGCCAGCCGCTCGGGCGCCCGGCGCCTCTCGGCGATCTCGGAGAGCCGCTCCCTTGCGCGATCGGCGGCCTTTCCCGTCTCTTGCTCCAGCTGGCGGAAGGCCTCGTCGACCTCGGGGGCGTCCTCCACCTTGAAGAGCAGCCAGTCGCGGCCCTCGCCGGGGATGATGTGGTGCTCGACCGACGCGGCGCGCAGCTTGTCGGAGACGACCTCCTTGATCGTCGCGTACTCGGGAAGCCCAGAGAGCTCCTCGAGGCTGAGCTTCGCGTAGGCCGGCACGCCGTCGGCCGCGATGGGCTCGGCGCGCCCGCCGGCGATGGTCCCGCGGATTCCCGCGAGGCGCTCGGAGAGCTCCCTCGCGCTGCGCGCCATTGCCTCGGCGCCGGCCTCCTGGCCGATCCTCAGCATCCAGTCGAGCAGCTTGCCGCCCGCCTCGTCCCCGTAGTCGCTCGCCATCCCGCGCCTCCCTTCCAGTCGAGATGAAAAAGGGCGCCTTCGCGCCCCGGTCGTCCCTATTCGGCCCCGACGGCCCTCTCGCGCGCCATTGGGGCGCGGGCTTCCTGCCCGGCGTGCGCGCGGCTCGCCTCGCGGGCGGACGCGGCGCGCTGCGCCAGCGGCTCGGGAGCCTTCTCGTGCAGATGGGCCCACTCGCCGCTGCGGCACTGCTCCGGCGTCGCCTCGCACATGTCGCGCATGGCGCGCTCGAACCGCTCGGGCTCCTGGGCGATGGCGCCGAAGCTCCAGCTCTCGAAGCCGGTCCACGCGTCGCCGTCGCGCTTGAGCGTCCACCACTCGTCGCCGCCGTCCACCTGCTGGATGAACGCGAGGTCGCGGTAGCAGAACCCCTGGCGTATGGCCCAGTTGCCCGAGCCGAGCGCCTCGCGGAGCCTGTCGACGCTGTCCGTGCGGGAGAACTCGTAGGGGTACTCCTCGAGGAACGGGTCGTCCTGCCAGTCGAAGCCGCCGACCTTGAGCCAGCCGTTCTCCTGGCACTTCTCCACGAGCCCGTCGTGCTCGCGGCCGGTTATCCTCTCGAAGCCGTCCATGGGCCCTCCGCCTTTCGTTTGTTGCTTGGCGGGCGGCGTCCTCGCGATGGGGGCACGGTGCGAGTCGGAGCAGGCGTGCGTGCCGGCGCGCCGGCGCCGCCCAAGACGTGTATAGCGATTTCGATTGCGGCGGGCATCGGGGCCGCCCGCGATGGGTCGAGCTGGGTCGAGCCGTCCGCGCCTCCACGGGAAGCGCACAAGCTAGCCGAGGCGGCGCCTGTCCCTTCCGCCCAGGTAGACGGTCCTGCAGGTCTGGGAGATCCTGCTCGCGATCGCCTCTGCCGTGACGCGCTCGCCGCGCCTTGCGAGCCTGTCCGCCAGCGCGCCCGGCGCGTAGTTCGACGTGACGATGGTCGGGCGCATGTCCTCGTAGCGCGCATCGAGCACGCTGAACACGGTGCCGACGGACCATTCCGTCGCGTCCTCCTTGCCGAGGTCGTCGAGCACGAGGACGTCGCACTTGGCGTACCGCGCGACGGCGGCCTCGGTGCCGCCCTCGTCGAACGTGGCCTTCACGCGCTCGAGCATGCCCTTGGCCGTCGTGAAGGCGACGTCGTAGCCGGCCTCGGCGAACAGCCTGGCCATGGCGGAGGCGGCGTGCGTCTTGCCGGCGCCGACGCCCCCGTGTATGTAGAGCCCGGCGCCCCCGTTGCCGGCGAACGAGGCGATGTACTCGGCGAACTCGGGGCGGTCGGCCTCGGCGGCCCAGTAGCGCCTGGGGATGCCCGCGCGCGAGAGCGCCTTCTCCCGGCGGGCGGCCTCCTCCTTGGCGGCGAGGGCCGCGCGCCTTCGCGCCTCGGACTCCCGCTCGCTGGCTGCGCCCTCGCACGGGCAGGGGGCGGCGGAGACCCAGGCGACCCTGCCCGCCAGCGCCGCGCCGAGCGGATCGAGGGCGGCGCCGCAGTGCGGGCACGCCCTCGGCTCCGGCTCGTCGAAGGAGAGCCCGGCCGCACGGGCCTGCTCCAGGGTGATGAGTCCCGCTCGGTCCATCGGGCGCCCCTTCCTTATCTTCTGAAGTCCTTGTTGTCCCTTTTGCTTATTGGGTGGCATATCGTCAGGGGTTTCCCTGTCATCTCGTCAGGGGTTCGGGCTGCGAACCCTGACGGTTCGTCACCCTTGCTCTCGGCGAACCCTGTCATTTCGTCACCCTTTCGGGCCGGGAACCCTGACGAACCGTCAGGGGTTGCCAGCGCTCCGGGCGGCAGTCTCTCGCGCACGATGCGGTACCGCTTGGTGGCGTGCCCGCGCGCCGGGGCGTGCACGCCGCACTCCTCGATGAGGCCCCGATCGAGCAGGTCGCGGATGGCGCGGTGGACGCTGCGCTCCTGCACGTTGAGGAAGCGGGCCAGGCCGCCCTTGCTCTCGAAGTAGCCGCACCCGGCGTCGCAGAAACCGAAGATGCGTGCGTAGACGAGCAGGGGAAGGCCGGAGAGGCCCAGGTCCGCCATCATGAAGTGCCGTACCGTCGTGAACTCGCGCGGGGAGGGGCCGTCGCGCCCCTTCGGGCCTGCGGCTGCCATCGGCGCTAGCCCCTTCTGGGCGAGCCGACGATGCTGTTCCGCTCGACCCATGCGACGAGCTCGTCGTGCAGCACGATGCCGTCGCGAGTCTTGCCGCCGATGTAGCGGATCGGGAACGGGTCGTCGGGGTCCTTGGCGAGCCGGTACATGGCGTCGCGGCTGATGCGCAGCATCGCGCACGCCTCGTCGGCGCCGAATATCGCGTTGGTCGATGCGATGAGCCTCACCTGGCTCCTGCTAATGCTCTTGGTCATGGTCGTCCTCGAGCTCCTTTCGTCTCGAGGCTCCCTCGCGTGCCCGGCCGCGGGCGGCTCCCGGGGCGGTCGCCGCCGTCATTTCCTGCCGCTCCTCGACTCGATGTAGGCGTCCACTGACGCCCTCGACACCAGGAGCTTCCTTCCGAGCCTGTACGAGTCGATCTCTCCCGACCAGACGAGGTCGTATGCCTTGCTCCGGCTCGCCCCCATGTACTCCTGCATCTCGATCACCGTCATCCATTCGTCCCGATCTTGGCTTCCCTCGGGCGCGGCGCATTCGGCTGTGCGTGCCATGGTTCCTCCAATCTTCCCGTGCGGCACCGCGCGAGGACACCGCACGACACCGTGTGCCTTTTCGTCTGCGCGACGATTGAACCGCCTGATGTCGATTGGTAAGCACGGCAGGAGCGGAGACGGGTCGAGCTGGGTCGAGCTGGTCGTGCCTTCACGAAACGGCTATGAGCCGCGTGCCTTAGCTCGCAGCTATGTCCCTGAAAAGTAAAAGGCGCCCATGCGGGCGCCTGCCTAGTAGCTGGAGTTGTTCGGTTGTGGTCGGAATGCTCGTCTTCCGCGGTGCTGTCGTCCGGGGTCCGGCATCTGTCGTTCGCCTCTTCTGTCGTGTTTGATGTTGCGTGTTATGCGAGCGACCTTGCGCGGGCCTGCTGGCCCGTTGCCCCAGGTGCACCCGGATAAATGGTACCCATCCGTTGGGACATGGACATCGCGGGAGGGCTGTTTGGGCAAGCTAGGATGGATGAGCGGCGGGGTTCTAAATGCAATAATTCGAGCTAAAGGGCCTTGTACTCTCTTTTGTAAAACGCGAGGGCGCAATAAACTCGACGATCCCCCTGAACCTTTTCTGAACGAATCAGCTCTTAGGCGGTATGACGCGACACGCATCGGTAGTGCTCGGACTGGGTTAGTCATCGAGTGGGTATAGAACATACGTTCTGTATAACGTTATAGCACCAGGTGGCAGGCGTAGTTTCAATCGAAGCTACGCCTGCTGCTATATATGGGTTGATGGTGGTATCAATGACCGCGATGCTTCTGTTTGCGCTTCAGTTTTCGCTGCTCGAAGCGCGCCTCCGCCTCATCCGCGCGACGCTGGCTTCTTGCTTGAGCCGATTCCCGCTTCATCGTCTCCCGCTGATTCGCGAGCGCCTGCTGCGCCTTGGTGCTCATCGCCGGCTGCTTAAGTGCTTTCGCCGCCTCGCGGGCGCGTCGCTTGGGGTTCTTCGCGGGCTTGCTCGCCTCGGTCGAATCGTGACCGAAGAACGAGAGCTTCGCCCATTTGTTGACAACGAATCGCAGGATCTCCTCATTGGACGGTTCTGCGCCGAAGACGATGCGGGCGGCGCCGTATCTGCCGTCCTCGACATGCTCCGCCAGCCCGACCCAGAATTGGCCGTCGTGATATACGGTCAGGGTGGACGACACGCTGATCTGCATGGCTGGTTCCTCCTTTATGTAGATGACCATGCAGAGAAGGGACAACCAAGGAGGCAGGTTACTGATGCGGACTCCCGCACGCCCACGACTACCCGACGGGGACTGTGTTTTCATCTCTGATGGTTGGATTGTAGCACGTGCGGATTCACGATGTTGATTGCCGGCGCCTAGACGGAGATGAAGGCGGTTCGATCTAGGTCAAGCCGGTCGCTCATTCATGAAGCGGCCGATTCCCTGAAAATAAAAGGCGCCCACGAGGACACCTACAGGCTATCTTCGAACTACTTGGTTTGGGGCAGACGGAGGAAAAAATAGGGCAGAATCGCTCTCACGATCCCGCCCCGCAAACCCGAGGGTTTCTAACTGGCTCCATTATTCCGGGCTTCTCAGTTCTGTCATTGACCCAGGTATCACCCGTCTCCTATAGCGAGTGAATATAAAAATAGGGCAGAGTCGCTTGCGCAAGTCCGCCCCTAAAACCGTGAAGGTTTTGCTATCTGCACGCTATTTTACCAACCCGAGCGATTCTGTCAACCTGCGAAGGAACTCGAGCGCGGAGCGAGCTGCGGCGTCGGGCCCCTTGTCGGGCAGCGCCTCGGTTTCGCCGTCGGCCCTGGCGAACATCTCGGCGAGCTCGGATGCGGCGCGCGAGCGCGAGGAGCCCTCGGGTACCAAGCCGGAGTGCGCCACGAGCACGGTCGCGACCTCCTGCATGGCCGTATTCCCCATCCACTTCCTCCTGGTCGCCTTGGGAATTCCCACGGCGGCGACCCTTCGGGAGACGCCGCTGGACGCCGAGCCCCGGGCGGCGCCCCTCTCGGCGAAGCAGTTGATCAGGCACGAGCCGTGCGCGGCGCAGTTGCGGACGGACTTCACGCGCTTGAGGTCGTAGTGGGAGGCCTCGAGGCGCCTGTCGCCCCATCGCCTGGCGCAGAAGCGCACGAAGTCGATGAGGGTGCCGAACGAGGTGAGCTCAAGGAAGGCCCAGGCAGGCATGTCGCCGGAGTACTTCGCGTAGAGGCTCGAGCTGTAGGGGCTGCGGCCGCTCATCTTGAGCTCGCGCAGGCGGTACTCCCTGTTTGCAGTGGTAAGCGATGCCATGTAGTCGGCCACGATGGCGTAGCCGTCCTCTCCGCGGTCCTCCATCTCGCGAAGCAGTGTCACCTTCTGGAAATGCTCGATGTCGAGCGTCATGCCGAGCAGGGCGTGGCGCAGCTCCTGGTCGAGCGCCGCGAGCAGGCGCAGCTGGCCGAAGTCGAGGTCTACGTAGCGGCCGTCGCGCGGGCCTCCCTCGTATTTCGAGAAGAGTTTGCGGTAGGATGCGAGCTTGAAGAAGTTGCACTTGTCGCGCAGGTAGTCCGCGGCCTCTTCCTCGGAACACAGCTCGAAGGCTACGCCCTTCTGCTTGAGGTGCTCTATCTGCTGCTCGATCGTGAGGATCGGCTTCCTATCGTGGGGTTCGGCCATGCTCGTTCTCCTGTCATTGATTTGAGAATCCTATTCTACCAGCATGTTTGCCCTGAATCCTGAAGGCCCGTTCGCCAACTCATAAGCAAGCCACCTGAGACTACTCACTTTGTTCACGAATGGCAAAGACCTGCGACCTGGGGTTTTGCAAATGGCGCGCAAGCCACCCGCGTTAATTCACTTGCGATTGCAGCTGGCGGCTTGCAGGCAAAAGGGCGGTTGAGTTTCAAAACGGGCGTTTTCGGCGCCATTGAGCCTCCAAAGGCGACCCGCCGCGCACTTTGGGACAAAAACAAAAACTCAAAGCCCTGAGTTTGAAAAAAGTTTTTGAGGTTGTCCCAACTTTTGTCCCCGAAGCCGACGAAACGCGACATCGCGTCATTCGGCGGCACGCGTTCCGTGTCGATGCCGAAAACTGGATGCAACTGGAATGACGGGACGGCAGAACCGACGCCATCGAGTGGGAATAGGAAATTCTTTGGTTATGGGGGTATAAAATAGATTCTCTTTAGGATAAACCCCCATGACTATATGAATTGACCTGCTGACTCCAATGAAGATTGGAGGGTAACTGCCAGGGGTGACGGCCCAGCGAGTGTTATTTTGCGAGCTATGCGCATTGAAAGCGACCTTTCGTGGTATAAACTACTTGCCGGAAGCCGCGGCTTTTAGAGTACGGCTTACGTGTACGTTTAACCTCCGTGGGCGACGGGGTGCCGCAAGGCGTAGAATATCGCCCACCTGTAGGGGCCTGCAGCGATGCGGGCCCCGCTTCGTATGAAGGGGGGCGTAACCGATGAAGATCGTATCCATCTCCCAGGACTTCTTCGACCTCGTCGAGGGCGACCGCGAGCTCATGCTTAAGCACAATCGCCCCTGCATCGTGGTGGTGAGGCTGCGTTTCCGCGGGAAGCGCAGGGACTTCGCCGTGCCGCTGCGTTCCAACATCGCCCCTAACGTGCCCAAAGACCAGTACTTTGCGTTGCCACCCCGCCCCACGACGCGCCCCGGCTGCCGCCACGGCATCCACTACATCAAGATGTTCCCCATTACCAAGGCCTACCAGCGCCGCTTCAGGACCGAGGGCTCGGCCTACTACGAGACGCTCCAGCGCATCATCGATGGCAACACCAAGCGCATTGTCTCCGAGTGCCAGGCATACCTCGACCGCTGCGAGCGCGAGGGAAGGCCTCGCTTTGCCGTCGACATCGACCGCATCGTGGGGCTGCTGGAGGGCGAGAAGTAGGGCACCTCGGCTCAGTCTCGAGCCATGCGGAGTCGCTCCGCATTTTTGAACGCCGCGCGCCCCAAATACCCGAGAAGCAGGCCATGAGGTGCGGCGGCGCGCTCGTGCCCGTGCATAGCCGTCACCATCAGCGTCTACGCGGCGTCGGCTTCGAGTGGAACTGGCGCCGCTGCTGTATATGGTTTGCCTTGCTGCAAATAGCGATCAATGCCCGCGATGTTTTTGCTTGCGCTTCAACTTTCGCTGCTCGAAGAGCGCATCAGCCTCTTCCGCGCGGCGTCGGCTTCTTGCATGAGCTGACTCCTGCTTCATCGCTTCTCTCTGTGCTGCGAGCGTCTGCTGCGCCTTGGTGCTCATCGCCGGCTGCTTAAGTGCTTTCGCTGCCTCGCGGCCGCGTCGCTTGGGGTTCTTCGCGGGCTTGCTCGCCTCGGTCGGATCGTGGCCGAAGAACGAGAGCTTCGCCCATTTGTTGACAACGAATCGCAGGATCTCCTCATTGGACGGTTCTGCGCCGAAGACGATGCGGGCGGCGCCGTATCTGCCGTCCTCGACATGCTCCGCCAGCCCGACCCAGAATTGGCCGTCGTGATATACGGTCAGGGTGGACGACACGCTGATCTGCATGGCTGGTTCCTCCTTTATGTAGATGACCATGCAGAGAAGGGACAACCAAGGAGGCAGGTTACTGATGCGGATCCCCGTACGCCCTTATGCATGCTGCTCCGCCGTTTTCGAAACTAAGTGGGAATAAGTTATCGGTACGCTTTTTTAAAAAATGTAAAAAAGTACCCCCATAACTGATAAAATGGACGCTGAAAAAAAGGGGTGCATCTTGCGTATATACCGACGTGAAAAGTATCTGAAGCGAATGCGTGGTTTCTACCACGATGACGGGATGATCAAGGTGATCACCGGTGTTCGCAGATGCGGTAAATCCTGTCTCATGCAATCAATCGCAGACGAGCTTGTGGAATCCGGTGTAGCGAGCGACCACATCATCTATATCGACCTCGACTCACGGGAGAACAGGAAGGTCAAGACGACCGATGAACTCGAAAATCTGATTGACACGTCGACCCCAGCAGACACTGAGGGGACGAAGTATCTTTTCATCGATGAGATCCAGAACGTAGAGGAATTCGAGCTGCTCATCAACGGCTACCGGACAGATGGCGGTTGGTCCATCTTCATTACCGGTTCGAATTCATATCTGCTTTCTGGGCAGCTTGTTACAAAGCTGACGGGTCGCTATATCGAGTTCGAGGTATTCCCACTCGACTTTGCGGAATATATCGATATGAAGCGTTTTCTCGGCAAGCCTGTCAATGACCTTCTCGTGGGAGAGTTTACCGAGTACCTGACCCTTGGAGGCTTTCCCAAAGTGCTGGAGTATGAGGGCGAGGATGAAAAGCGCACCTATATCAAAAGTGTTATTCACGAGATCTTTGAAAAGGACGTCAAACATTCGAACAAGATTAAGAATGTCTCGGTTTTCGATGCCGTACAGACGTATCTCATCAACAACTTTGGTGCGCCGACGAACCTGAAGAACCTTCTTGCGTACTTCAATGATGTCGAGAAGATTCCCATCAAGCGCGAAACGCTCAATCGGTATATCCAGATTCTTGTTGACGCGAAGATCCTTTATCGCTGCTCGAGGTTCGATCTCAAGTCTCGTCGATCGCTTATCCGCGAAGAGAAGTACTACCTGGCTGATCCCGGCTTCTATTTCGCCATGAACACGGATGCGAGGATTAACTACGGGCCGGCGTTGGAGAACGTGCTCTACCTCTATCTTGCATCGCGCGGGTACGAGCTTTCTGTGGGCCGTATTGGGAAGCTCGAGTGCGACTTCATCGCTCGTAGGCGCAATGCTTACGCCTACATCCAGGTCTCTATGTCGATTGCCGACAGAGGCGTCGAGGAGCGCGAGTACAGGCCGTTCGACCACATCAGGGATGGGTATCCGCGCTACTTGTTCACGCTTGATCCTCTATTGCAGGAGAGGGATGGCGTCAGGCACCTTAACATGGCGTCGTTTATGCAAGATGGCGCTGATCTTATTTGAGTGGTGGCCAGATCCCTTTGCTCCCAAGTGCGCAAACAGCGCGGGCATCAAATGAGGACCATTGTCTCGCGTAGAATAGACAGATAGAGAACTTGTTTTGATGTTGACAAGCTTTTGGCCAGTGACTCCTATTGCCGAGTGGGAATAGCGGAAATAACAGCCTCCGGACCTTTTGGTTCGGAGGCTATCTTTTGTATTTCTACCCGAATAGGACTCCTCGCCAAAGCTCCTTGAGCATCGGGCAGCGTTATCGAACGTGCGCGTTCTCGTAGGCGTCATTGATCTCTTCCGACAAATCGTCGGGAATCAGCGCCTCCACCCTATTCTCACTGCCATCCTGAATTGCCTGTTCGTAGTATCAGCATTTGAACCTCAGCATATCCAGCGCACGGTTCATGTCCGCGCCGCCGAGAGCAGTGCGCCCAAATCGGCCTGGATAGCCTCCGCCTTGCTCTCGAGCTGCAGCGGGGCCGAGTCGCCCGAGATATTTACGCTCAACAGATGCGCATCCGGCAGCTTCGCGGTCATGCTCCAGAACGGGAGTGTGATGATGCCGGGGGTCATCTCGCCCACGCCAAGCTCCAGCAGCAGCACGCGGCAATCGGTGCGCTCGCGCACGAAACGCTCATATCGTTCGATGCTCTCTCGCCATGCCGCGCCCTGCAGAAATGTGTCATCGCGCACCCACGGCACAAGCTGCCAGCCGCAGTGCGGGCATCGGGGGGGGGCATCCTCGCTGCGGACCTCGATGCCCGCACTGCCCACGTGGTTGTAATGATTGGCGTGAAGGCGGCCGTTGGAAAGAAGCTCATTTCTGTGGGGAAGAATCTTCTCGGTGAGTAAAGCTCATCGGAGCGGGGATAGAGCTTTGTCTGCGAGGTACGAAATGCTGACTAGCGGTTGCGACGCTTTGTTGCGGAAATGCCAACTGCCACAACTACACCACCGGCAACACTCAGGGCGACTGCCATCGCACCGTTGTCGCCTGTCGCGGGTAGGGTGGTCCCGGCTGGTTTAACCGCCGCTACTGCCTTGGTGGAAACGGGATTTGCCGCGGGCTTTTCTGCCTTGGGCTGCGGTGTGGGCTCGGGCTTGGTTTCCAGTTCGGGTTTAACCTCTGGGTTCGGCTTAACGTCAGGGCTGGGCTCGGGATCGGTCACGTCGGTTGCAATCAAGTGCACGTCACTGTCGAAGACGTAGCGGATGTAGTAATCGTGACGCGTCTCGTGCATAATCCCCTGCCCGCTGTCGAAGTCACGGTCAACGTGTGTGCCAAGGTGGGTTGAGCTGTTGAGGTTCAGCCTGTAAGGGATTTGGTCGTCGGCGTAACTGCCTGTAAAGACTACGGTTGCTCTAACGTGATTGTCGATCATGGTCAGGGTAATAGAGACGCTGGCTTCTTTGGGGTTCTCGGTTTTTATAAGGCTTTCGGTATCGGTGTCGACCTTGAAGAGGTGGATGGTGTCGTTAAGCCCGTAGATGAAGTCCTCGGGTTTGTCGGGAAAATCGTATACAAACGCCTCATTCTGGACCAACATGAAGGCGGGTGGGAGCTCCAGGTCATAGTTATGGTCGACAACGGTGGCAGCTGTGAAGTTGCCGTCTGTGTTGGCTTCGCTGCGGGTGATGGGCGTCGCAGCATCGGGTTCGGGCGGTTCGGCCGCTTGTGCCGAACCGGGTAGCAAGAGCTGCCCTGACACAAGAATTATCGCTCCGAAGGCGACTACTCTAACGCCCGCATGACGCTTGACGCTGCGGATAAACGAGCTGGTTCGATCGTTCTGGGTTTGTGGTGCATGCTGTCCATACATAAGGCGCTCCTTGTTCGTAGGCAGGTTTTCGCAGATCTATATTGCGCCTGGCCGATGCGGCTGGGCTCTTTCACGCGAACGCTTACGCGAGCAGGGAGAAAGCTCAAGTTAATTTTCCCACAGTCGATACTTTGCGAGCAACGATTTGCTGTTCAATTCTCGGAGAGAGAATCAAGGTGGCCGAGGAGTTATCAGCCAATAAGATTGTGTCTAGAGAACACGAACAAGAGATATGGTCTGCAGGCGACTGAATAGCTCCATCTGTTTTGGTTACAACAAAATGCGTGCCGCGCGCCTGCGGCATGAAGGAGGGAGATTTCTATGAATATCGTTGTATTGAGTGGTAGCCCGCGCAAGGGCGCCAATACCGACATTATGGTCGAGGCGTTTGCCGAGACCGCGCGCGAGGCCGGCCATACGGTCGAGGTCATCCGCGTTGCCAGCAAGAAAATCGCTGGTTGTCTGGGGTGTCAGTATTGCTTCGCCCACGAGGGCACTTGCGTGCAGAAGGATGACATGGCCGACGTGATTGAGTCGCTGAAAGGCGCCGATATGGTTGTCTTCGCTTCGCCTATCTACTGGTTTGATATCACTGCGCAGGAGAAGGCCGCCATCGACCGCCTGTACGCCTTCGGTGCTACGGGCTTCCCGTTCACCAAGACGGCCCTTTTACTCGATAGTCACAGCGAGGGCGTCTATGATGCGGCGATCGCTATGTACAAGTCAACCTGCGCGTACTGCAAGTGGGAGGACCAGGGCATTGTCACCATCAGCGGTATGACCGAGCGCGACAGCATGGCCTCCTCGCCCAAGCTGGAAGAGGTGCGAGAGCTCGCTCGCAAGCTCGTCTAAGGACAAGAAGAGCGCATGACAATCGGTGTTGGTGGAAATGCTTGCTGTCCTTGCCAAGAGAAATGCTGATTGCCATGCGCTGTTGCCCTTGTGGACAATCTCGACGTGCTAGGAGACCTTTTCGCTCAGGAACTCCCTGAATGCGGGGATGTCGAAGCCGACGATGCCACGTCCACGTTCCCCGATAACGCCGTCCTCGAGGAGGCGGCGTTTGTATTGGCTTGCGTAGTTGCTGGCGACGCCCATGCGTTTGGCTATCTCCGAGACCCTGCTGGGGCCAGAATCGGGCAGCATTGCGAGCAAAAACTCAATGTCTTTATCGGAAAGCTCCCGATAGGTCGTTTCGAGAATTCGATCGCGCAGCTCCATACGGGCAAGCAGAGAACCCTGCTGGACATCAGGTGCGCTGATTTTGGGCGAGTTCTCCGAAACATCCCATGTGCGATATCCGACGAGCTGCATCATATAGGGAAATCCGTCGACGGCCTTCACGGCATCCTCGAGCGCTTCTGGCGTGATTGAGCGGCCTCCGGCCTCAACGGTTTTGCGGAATGCGTTTGCGATTTCAACGTCAGTGATTCGTCCTAACTGATGATATTGGGAACGCCTGAGGAACGAGACGGAATCGTTACGCAGCAACGCCGATACCTTGTAGGGCAGTCCTGCCATGAGTAGGGCAACTTTTTTACCTTCGCGTACAAAGTGCTGGTAAACAGAGGCAAATTGAAGCATTTCTTCGAGATCGACGGTGACTTCATCGATGGTGATGAGAAGTCCGATGTCATGTTTTTCGAGTTGCTTAAAGATGCCATTCATACGTGTGCGCCAGTTGCCCTGGGACTCTTGAGCATATGTCCAATCGAGGCCCACTGGACCAATTTGAACACCGTTTATGCGCGCGTGAGGCTGTGAGAGGTAGCTATCTGCGGCTTCTTTGGTTCGCTCGATAATATCTTCGAGCATGCCTGGCATGGCGGAGACATTTGCTGCGATCCAGTCGTGTTCAAGTGCCGTTTCTGAAAGGAGCGAGAGAAGCGCCGTTTTGCCCGTTCCCCTTGCGCCCGTAAAAATGGTCGACAGGTTGGGATCTCCCGGGCCATTGATAAAGCCACGGTTGATGTCACGCAGGATATGCTCGCGACCCGCTAGAAAGGGAGGGACACTTCCAAATGTTGGGGTAAAGGGGTTCTTGCTGTACTCCATGGTAGCTCCTTTGCAAGTTTTGCTAATTTTTGCAACTTTTGCTAACTTTTGCAAGTTTTGCTAACGGCTTAACATGCCTTGTGCCGTGGGATTGCAGGAGTGAAAAACGGGGAGTTCTATTATTTCGACTACGTTGCAACGAGCGGGGCCCGGAGCGCGATGTTGCTGCGCTCCGGGCCCCGCTGCTTTGCAAAACCATGACGGTTTGGCCACCGTTGTTTTAGTCAAACAGACTCGGCATGTCGTTTTCCTTCATAAGGGCACCGGCGGAGGGGAGGCTCTGCGTGGTGAACTTCTCGGCAGAGACGCCGGCGCCGAGGATCTCCTCGGTCGTGCCGACGGTGGTGACCGAGCGACCCTTCTTGGCGGTAAAGGCCTGGACGCCCTGCGTGTTGGTGGTCGTCTTGGTCTTGAGCAGCGACGTGTTGAAGTTCATCAGGCGGTAGTCGCTCGAGACCAGCGCGATGTCGCGATCCTCCTTGAGCACCTGGGCATACAGCAGCTTGCTGCCGCCGTAGATGGCGTTCTTAAGGCGCTTGCGGTTGGTCTTGGTAACATATCCGGAAAGTGCGACACGCACCACGCGGCCGTTCTCAAAGACAAACAGCACGTCGGCCTTGTAGTCCTCGGGGTCGATGACCCAGATGACGCTCTCGTCGGGTTCCATCTCAAGATCGGTCGGCAGGTACGAGCCCAGCTGGGCCGACTTGGTATCCTCAAACGCCGCGACTTTGCATTTGTACACCTGGCTCTTGTTGGTAAAGACCAGCAGCTCGTGGGTGTTGGAGGACGGGAACTCGATAAAGGGTTTGTCGCCGTCCTTGTACTTGAGCGTGGTGGCCTTCTTGAGTACGCGGTCCGTCATCTTCTTAAGGTAGCCATCGCGCGAAAGCATGATGGTAACCGGATATTCCTCGACCTCGGGCTCCAGGCTTACCTCGATGACCTCATGGGGCTCGATCCTGCCCGTGCGGCGCGGCATCACATATTTCTTGTTGACCGCGGCCAGCTCGTCGCTGATGACCTTCTTGATGTTCTCCTCGCTGGAGAGGATCTCCTCAAGCTCGGCAATCTCGCCCTCAAGCTTGGCAATGTCCTTGGTGCGGTTGAGGATGTACTCCTCGTTGATGTTGCGGAGCTTAAGTTCGGCAACAAACTCGGCCTGGGTCTCGTCGATGTCGAAACCCTTCATAAGGTTGGGCACGACCTCGGCCTCGAGCTTGGTGCCACGGATGATGGCGATCGCCTTGTCGATGTCGAGCAAGATGGCCTCGAGGCCGTGCAGCAGGTGCAGACGCTCGGACTTTTTGCCCAGGTCAAAGTTAATGCGGCGCCGCGTGGACTCAATACGCCACTTGACCCACTCGTGCAAGATCTGGCGCACGCCCATAACGCGGGGATAGCCGTCGACCAGCACGTTAAAGTTGCACGAGAACGAATCCTGCAGCGTGGTCGAGCGATAGAGCTTGGCCATGAGCTTGTCGGGGTCGACACCGCGCTTAAGGTCGATGGCGATGCGCAAGCCCGATAGGTCGGTTTCGTCGCGGATGTCAGCGATCTCCTTGACCTTGCCCTCTTTGGAAAGCTTGACGATGCGCTCGATGATGACATCGGTCTTGGTGGTGTAGGGGATCTCGTACACCTCGATGATGCGCTCTTCGGGAATCCAGCGCCAGCGGGAGCGGATCTGGAAGCTGCCAAGGCCGGTCTCGACGATCTTTTCCATCTCCTCGCGGCGGTAGATAATCTCGCCGCCGGTCGAGAAGTCGGGCATGGGCATGTACTCGAGCAAGTCGCAGTTGGGATCCTGCAGGTAGTGCATCGTGGCGGTGCAGACCTCGTTGAGGTTGAAACCGCAGATATCGGACGCCATGGCGACGCCGATGCCCTTGTTGGCCGAGACAAGGATGTTGGGGAACGTGGTGGGCAGCAGGCGCGGCTCCTTCATGGCGCCGTCGTAGCTGTCGACGAAGTCGACCGGGTCCTTGTCGATGTCCTTGAAGATCTCGGCGCTAATGGGGGAGAGCTTGGCTTCGGTATAACGCGAGGCGGCGTAGCTCAGGTCGCCCGAATAGTACTTGCCAAAGTTGCCCTTCGACTCCACGAAGGGGGCAAGCAGCGCCTCATTGCCGGTTGCCAGACGCACCATCGTCTCGTAGATCGCGGCGTCGCCGTGTGGGTTGAGCTTCATGGTCTGGCCCACGATGTTGGCGCTCTTCTGGCGCTCGCCCTTGAGCAGACCCATCTTGTACATGGTGTAGAGCAACTTGCGGTGCGAGGGCTTAAAGCCGTCGATCTCGGGGAACGCACGCGAGACATTGACGCTCATAGCGTAGGGCATGTAGTTGACCTCGAGCGTCTGCGTGATCGGCTGGTCGGTGACCTCGGAGTGCAGGCCGATGACGTTCTCGGCGTTGACCTGCTTTTTCTTGGGCTGGTTTTTCGTCTTCTTCTTTGCCACGATTTCCTCTTGAACTTGTTATGGGCCGTCGTTATCGATTTGCTGCTATTGCAAGTCCAGCTGGTCCAGGTATTCCTTGCCGTGCTCGGAGATATGGCGCTTGCGGCCCGCCTCGTCGTTGCCCAGCAAAAGGTTGAACATGGTTTCCATCTTGGTGACGTCCTCGGGCTCCACCTTGATCAGGCGACGCGTCTCGGGGTTCATGGTGGTGAGCCACATCATGTCCGGATCGTTCTCACCAAGACCCTTGGAGCGGTTGATGGAGCACTTCTGGTCGCCGATTTCTTTGAGGATGCCGTTCTTCTCGAGCTCGGTGTAGGCAAAGTAGGTCTTTTCTTTGCAGTTGATCTCGTAGAGCGGCGACTCGGCGATATACACGTAACCTTCGTCGATAAGCGTGGGCACCAGGCGATAGAGCATGGTGAGCACGAGCGTGCGGATGTGATAACCGTCGACGTCGGCGTCCGTACAGATAATGACCTTGTTCCAGTTGAGGTTGTCCAGGTCAAAGGCGCCGAGGTTCTTGATGCGCTTGTCCTTAATCTCCACGCCACAGCCCAGCACGCGCATGAGGTCCATGATGATGTCGGACTTAAAGATGCGCGGGTAGTCCTCCTTCAGGCAGTTGAGGATCTTGCCACGGACGGGCATGACACCCTGGAACTCTGCATCGCGCGACGTGCGAATGGCGCCTGCTGCCGAGTCGCCCTCTACGATGTAGATCTCGCGGCGGCTCTTGTCCTTGGAGCGGCAGTCGATGAACTTCTGCACGCGGTTGGCCATGTCGGTCTTCTGCTGCAGGTTGGTCTTGATGCTCTGACGCGTCTTCTCGGCGTTCTCGCGCGAGCGCTTGTTGATGAGCACCTGCTCCATGATCTTGTTGGCGGCATCTTTGTTCTCGATCAAGTAGGTCGAGAGGCGCTCCTTAAAGAATGCCGTCATGGCCTGCTGGATAAAGCGGTTATTGATGGCCTTCTTGGTCTGGTTTTCGTAGGACGTCTGGGTGGAGAAGCAGTTGGTCACCAGTACCAGGCAGTCCTGGACATCTTGCCACTTAATGCCGCTCTCGTTTTTGTTGTACTTGCCCTGTTGCTTGATGTAGGCATCGATGGCGCTGGTCAGAGCACTGCGGGCGGCCTTCTCGGGTGAGCCGCCGTTCTCGAGCCACGATGAGTTGTGGTAGTACTCTTGCATCGTGAAGGTGCGCGAGAAGCACATGCAAGCAGTGATTTTTACGTTGTAATCGGGCAGGTCTTCACGGTCGCGACCACGACGGTCGGCCTCGATAAAGAAAGGCTCGGTGAGGTAGTCGGTACCGACCTTCTCGAGCACATAGTCCTCGATGCCCTTGGGATAGCAGAAGTCCTCTTCGGAGAACTCGCCGTCGTCGCCCTCGATACGCAGACGGAAGGTCACGTTGGCGTTGACCACGGCCTGGCGGCGCATGGTCTCGCGATACCACTCGTGGGGGATGCTGATGGAGGTAAAGACCTCAAGATCGGGGCGCCATTTGATGGTGGTGCCGGTACGGTCCTCGTCGCTGGGCTCAATCTCGAGTGCCTTCTTTTTGGCACCGACGACCTTGCCCTTCTTAAAGTGCAGGGAGTACTTGTTGCCGTCGCGCCAAACCGTGACGTCCATGTACTCGGATGCGTACTGGGTCGCGCACGAGCCCAGGCCGTTGGTACCGAGCGAGAAGTCGTAGTCGCCGCCCTGGTTGTTATTGTATTTGCCACCGGCGTAGAGCTCGCAAAAAACGAGTTCCCAA
Source organism: uncultured bacterium (assembly GCA_905214425.1). Lineage (GTDB taxonomy): Bacteria > Actinomycetota > Coriobacteriia > Coriobacteriales > Coriobacteriaceae > Collinsella. The sequence goes on along the minus strand of CAJMLY010000002.1, from coordinate 158,671 downwards.
TTAAAGCGCTTCTCGGAGGGGTTCCAGTCGAGCGGGCAGCCGCGGCCGTTGTCCTCTACCTGAATGGAACCATCGCGAAAGGCGGTAAGGGTGATGAGCTTGCCGTAGCCCTGGCGCGCCTCGTCAACGGCGTTGGACAGAATCTCAAAGGCAGCGTGTGCACAGCCATCGAGCCCGTCCGAGCCAAAGATAACGGCGGGGCGCAGACGTACACGCTCCTCGTCTTTGAGCTGGCGGATACTGTCGTTACCATAGTTTGCGGTGTTTTTTGCCATACTCGCTCTCTCGATGCTCCTTTGCTGCGTTTTAGTCATATAGATAGTCAAGGTAGCATAGCCCAGCCCACAGACGATTCCACCCAACACGAAATCCATCGAACAATCGTTCGGAATTCGATGGAGATTCGTTTACTCGGACAAAACCGAGTCGGTTTTGTCCGAGTAAGTTTGAATAGTGAATCGAAGTTGTTGTGTCCGCATGGCGATGACGAACATGATTTTCATAATGACAGATATAGTTGACATCTTCTGATGGATGCAATATATTTCTGTCATGTTGCAACGGATATCTGTCCACATTTACGAAAGGGGCTCCATGCCGGGTAAGAAAAACCTTCGCATGAAGGCGGCGCGCGCGGCGGCTGGCCTTTCGCAAGCCGACTTGGCCCAGGCCGTGGGCGTTACGCGCCAGACTATCGGTCTTATCGAGGCGGGCGGCTACAACCCCACGCTCAATTTGTGCGTGGCAATCTGTAAGGCGCTGCGCGTTACGTTGAACGACTTGTTTTGGGAAGACGAAACCGACGCCGACCCTAATACTCTTTAGGAGTTCACTATGAAATTTGAAGATCTGAAAATCGTGCAAAAGTGGCGTGAATATGCCGGCCCAAAGGATGAACGTCTGGAGGCCGAGAACGCGAAGATCTACAAGATTGGTTTCGTGCTGCTTTCGTTTGGCATGTTGATGATCTTTTTCTACCAGTTTATAGCTCGACAGGTTGCGTGGGTTCACAGCGACGCCAGTGAAATGCCGCATGGCTTTGCAACGCCGTTCGAGGCAGCCATGTATTTGTGGCTCGTTCTCGTGATGTTGATTTGCGCAGGACTGCAAACGCGGAAGGGCTATGTCGATACCAATCGTTTTGGGCAAACCGAGCATCTTCCTGTTGGATATTTCCTGCTTGTCAGCGGTCTTAGCGGCGCCGCGTTCGCGCTTGTTATTGCCGCAATGCGCTGTATCGCCGAGGCGCAGATCGTACCGTTCGAAGATGTCTTTTGGGCAGCGAACTTGGCAACGGGCGCGTTCTGTGGTGCGACGATTTTCATAGCCACATTCGCCGTTCTGTGTGCATCATTCTTCACGGCGAAAAGACGCCGTGCCAAGCTCGAGGCAGAATTCGACTCCACTGACGATATCTAATGCGAAATGGGCTGGCTCTGGGTATCCAGAACCAGCCCATTTGATGTTCGATGAGCCGAGTCGGCGTCTCTCACAAAAGTAACTAGGAGCTAGCGAGGCCTATCCGAATTGACCTCCTTGGCGGTGTCTTTTTCGAGCGCCGTGCGGCGGGCGCTGTAGGCGACGAGGCCGGCGCCTGCCGCGGCGAGTGCTGCAGCGGCTGCCGTAAGGGGAGCGTTGACATCGCCCGTGCCCGCAAGCGCGCCCGCTTTTCCGGAGCGCTTGCTATTGCCGTGGTCCTTGCCACTGCCGGAGCTGCTTCCGCCGGAGCCGCCGCCCTTGTCAGTACCGCCGCCACTCGAGCCACCATCGCCGTCCGCCGTCATCGGGGCGTCGTGAAGTCCTGTCGTATCCGCGCTGTCGCATATGCCGACCTGAACTTCTGAGCGCTCGCATGCCGCGTCAGGCACATGAAGCTCATGCAGTACGGCACCCAGCGCCGAGTTTGCGCCCGGTCGAATTTCCTCAAGCGTTACGGGATCGAGCGCTACCAGGTCACGCGCCTTCGCATACAGCGTGACGCGTTTGCCCACTTCGTCGCCCCAACTCTCGGGGATGGCGAAGCTCATGCGGAACTGTGCCGTGCAACCCGGTGCCAGCACGGCGTTGCCGTTGTCGGCTACCAGCGGGTGCGTTGCAAAACGCGCGCCCAGCGTCTCGAGCGCGTATTTCACGCGTGCCATATCGTTGTCCGAAGCGTCCTCGGCAAGCTCTGGATCAAAGATCGAAGCCATGCGTGCGTTCGCGCCGAACCCGATGGATGCGCTGGAGAACGGCTGGCTGGAGCCCTCTCGGTACAGATCGATCGTGCCGGCGGTCAGCAAGGTGTTGCCGTCGTTTCGCACCGTGACCATGAAGGATTCGCCTGCTGCTCCGGGCACCACCGCGCCCGAGGTAGCGACCGCGCCCGTCGGAGTGGCACACGCCACCAAGGGCACTTCGATGCCGTGCAGCTCTGCCTCGCTCTTCTCCGCGCTCACAATGTGCGTGGCGAGCGCGGAGAGCATGCCCCCCGACGTCAAAAATGTCGTTATCTGATCGACGGGATGGTTCAGCTCGCACATCACGAACGGCTCCGTGAACAGATCGCCTGCCAAGGTGCTGGCGAAGATGCGGAAGTGCTTGCCCATCACTGCCACCGGGTTGCCTTCTTCGTCGTAGGTTTGTCCCACCTTGCCATCGGTGTTCTCTACATAGAGCGCGCACCTGCCGTTGTCGCTTACGCTAAACGATGCCGGGCCACAGCCTGCGGCACCCACGGGCTGCGTTGCAAATGCCGATGCTCCTCGCGTCCAAGTAATATGCTGCAGTTGCTCGTTGACGGTTGCCAAAAAGCCCGAATGTTGTGGCCACGGCACCGCGTGGGGTACTGTGGCATCTGGTGGCATAACGCCCCAACCCGCGATGGACTGGCCGATCACGGCATACGATGCGCAGCCACAACCGTTTGCAGTTTCGTATGCAACGGGCACCACCATTTTGCCGTTGATATTCTCGGGTACGCCCAGCTCGATGCTCGATGGCGCTTGCGGAAAGCGGAGGACCTGACGGAACGTGAGGCTGTCGCCCAAATCATCCGACCACAGGGTGAAGCACTCCAGCGCAACCTCTGCCTCATTGCCCAGCGCCTTTTCTGCGGTGGTTCCGCGGCGGTGGAGGTAAGCGCCCGACAGGCGCCCGTCGACCAGCGTCTTGCCCACCGTGATGCGTGGACACTGCAGACAATGGTGGCCATCCTCCTGAAGGCGGCCGCGCGAGATGCTGCGTCACGACGTGTGCGACATCACGCGAACTCCGTCGTTGCTTATGCGCAGGCGCACAACGGACAGCATGCCGGCTGTGCTTGCCGTATCGAAAAGGGTGTTGTCGCCGTCGGGGCGCTCGCCCGAGACCAGCAGCACGTAAGCGTCCTGGTTTTCTCTTCCGTCCGTATATTCCACTACGTCGAAGTCGTAATCGAATATGCCGTCGCGCTCCACGTCGCCCTCGCCAAAGCCAAGGGGGAAGTCCACGGGCATGGGGGCAGACCACGTGCCGTTTGCCTTTGTGTGCACCACCAGGCGCGAGCGGCCATTGTCGCCGTAGCGCACCGAGGCGATACGGAACAGGCATTCTACGCCGGCGATCATTGCCAGCTTCATGTGAGCTTCGCTGAGCACGCCGGAAAACAGCACGTTGTCGCTCGAGGGCTTGATGCCGCCACGCTCGTCCTCCGATACACCAGCAGAATTGGCGTTGGGGTCCGCAACAGCGTTCGTCGCCTGCTCGATATAGGTGTACTCGTACATCGGCGCGGCGTTTTCGTCGTTCCCTATCAGTGCATGGACGAAATGCTCGATCTGTCCCGCGTCGTCGCTTTCTGCATCCGCCTCGAGCTCAATGCACGTGACCGCTTGATCCCAATCGCGCACGACAGGCGCGGCGTTTACGGCAGTGGCCTTAACCTCGGCGCGTGCGAGCAGCTCGGCGTTGGTGACGATGGTGGCCGATGCGATAAATTGCGGCACGCCGCCCGCCTCGATGTTGCCGGGCGTGCCGAAGCGGGCATCCAGCGTGTAAGGCGTATCTCCACCCAATGCGAGCTCAGAGCGCTGGAGCACATACTGGTTGCCATTGTTCACCGACATATTCCACGAATCGAGGAGTGTGGGCCACGACCCCGACCAAGCCTTGGTGGTCCACTTGAACATTACGAACTGGAGTATCACATCGACATCGACGTCTGCACCTACGCGCAGCCGCGGAAGCTGGTGTCCATCTGCCTTCTCGTACCCAATGAACAGTGTGAGGGATGCGGCGCCACGCACAGCGGACGAAGCGACGCCTGCAATGCCGGCTCCAAAGGTGACGGCAAGTCCGATCTGGATGGTGAACGAGCCCGACGTGTTGGAATAGTCGAGCGAAATGTTCTTGAAAAACGCCGCGCCGCTGCCGTGCGTGTGGGCGCCCACGGCGAGCGCCAGTTTTGCCAGCACCCAGGGGTTGACGTTTAGGAAAAACGGCACCGGTCCTAGGGTAAACTGCTCGGTCCAATTGAGGTCGGTTCTTACCTGGAAGAGGGCCTTAATATTGCCGTATGCGGGGTCGTTGTTGTCACCCCAGGTTTTGCCCACCCAATCGTAGGCGAGCGAGCCGTACAGCTGTGTGGCGATATCCATCGTGAACAGCGGCGTGCAATGGTGGCGAAGGAGCTTGGTGTTTCTTGGATCGGTGCCCGAACCGGCACTCATACTTTTGTACTGATTCCACTTCCCCTCCATTTCGTCGAGGTAGCGGTTTGCCTGCTTGGCGCCCGACTCGCGCGGTGACTTCTTCCAGTACTCCGGATCCGGATTGCCCGAATCGTTCATATAGCTGGCTGGTTTGTATCCTCCGCCAAACAGTACGTACCCGGCAAACGAGAAATCGAACAGAATGGGGAACGAGGGCATCCAGCACGTGAACTTATTACCACCGATGCCGGGAAACGATGCGGGGAAATCAAACGGAGTGATCTCTTGGTCCATAGTGGTGGGGACGATAGTGGTCGATCCGGATTCCGCCTTTGCCGCCGGCGCGGTAACAACGGCCATGGGGGAGGAGAGCGTGTAGGTTTTGTCCTGGTAGTCGAGGACAAAGCGCAGCTTGCATCCTTCTTCCAGAAGGCTCGACGCTGCATCGAGGAACTTGTCTTCGAGTGTGAACGTCGCCAGATTATCCGCGCTCGATGCGCTGGCCTTGATCTGACCAATCTGCGTGACGGTTTCGGTTGAGCTGCCCGCAGCGGGCATCACTTTATTGATATGCAATGTTGCCTGCCCGCCCTGCGGCAGATGAGCCTGCACGGTAAATGCGTGCGTATCGGGCTGCTCGTTTGCCGTGTCGTCCTTCGGCAATGCCATGAACGTGGCTTCAGCGTACTGGATGTCCCATTCGTCGAATGTGAGCTGGCGGAAGTACGGCTCGCCGTCGGAAAGCGGACGCGTGGGCGCGGTTATGGCGGTGCCGCCCTGGATACGCGCAAGGGGAATCTCGACATCGCGGTAGCCCGCCATGCTAATGGAGATGCCGCCGTTAAAGTCGTACGCGTCAAGGAGCTTTGCCTCGTCTACGTAGCCTTCCGAAAGCGAGGCAATCTCAAAGATGGCGGTGCCTTCGTCATCGGTCGTGGCGGCGAGCTGCTCGCCTGCGGCGTAGCGCGACGTGAGCGTGACCTGCGCTCCCTTGATGGGCATATTCTTGTTGGCGACGTCGACCACGACCACACCAAACATGGTGCGCGAGAGAACGAGCACCCTGAAGGGGTCTTTTTCGTCGGCATAGGCCGCGGTGGGCGCGAACGGCAGCAGGAAGGCATTTTCGCTTCCCGGCACGCGAGGCAACATGATGCTCGCTAGTGAGGACGCTCCGGCAACAAGTAACGAACGGCGATCAAGCATCTTGGGCTCCCATCCCGCAAATATCGGTGGAAATAATCCAATTTTGCGAGAAGACGCTTCGTGGCGGTAGTGCCGTTCAAGGGTCAAAATGTCCAAATTGATCGAGCGAAGCGCCGGGTTCCGGAACGCGTTCGATGCGCTTGGCAGCCCGGTCGCTAACGCAACATGTGCGCGACCAGCTCGGCGCGTGTGCCGATGCCAAGCTTTGCGTATACGCCGGATAGGCGGTTTTTGACGGTGCCCGGCGATACTCCCATATGGCGTGCGATTTCAGCGTTGGTCCATCCGCGGCAGGCGAGCATGGCCATGGTGAACTCTGTGGTCGTTAAATCGTCGGCAACGTCCTCGCCCGAATCGGGGTTGTGGATGCGCCGCCAGCCGTAGCTGAAGCGGTACGTGATCTCGATGATGCGTGCGAAGTCGTCAGGGTATTGCGTTTTTAGGCATGCCTCGATGAGCCCCTGCAAAAGGCCGTGGTGCTCGCCAATGAGCTCGATAAGGCCGTCGGGGCGCGCAATGTCCCAAGCGGCTCCAAAATGCGCTTTTGCGGCGTCGATGTCCTTGAGGCTCATGCATGCCATGGAAGCTGCCAGGTGCAGGAACAGTTCAGAGATGGGATAGCTTCCCTGTTTCATAATTAGGGCGTTTTCCGCCATGCCCAGGCTGCGGCCGTATTCGCCGCGCAGATACAAGGCGTGCGCCATCACGTAGCTGGCGAACAGTCGCAGGCCTTCGGGTAGGTGCGCCGCAAGTGGATAAAACTCTTCGGCAGAATACGGGGAAGGCAAGTGCAGCAGGACGCTCGCGGCCGAGGCGAACAGGATATGCGTGGCGTGGACGGCGGGCGATTCTTCGTCGGTGGGCACATCAAGGATGCCCGCAAGGCACCGGCGGGCATCGGCGATACGGTTGAGCGACAGACTGGCATATCCGCAGATAAAGCATGCGGAATAGCGCAGTGCGGGGTCGGTGGCGTCAAGATAGGGGCGTGCTGCCTCGGCGGCGAGAGTGGCCTGTCCGCGAAAGTACAGCGCTTCTGCCGTGGCGATGGTGCGTGAATCGGGGTCGGAAATGCCTGCAACCGCATCGTCAATCTGCCCCGGCACAAAGGCGGTGCACATCAACGGCATGGGAACGCGTGGGTAGCCATCGCAGTCCATCTTCCATCTCCCAACAGCTGGCAACAATGCAGCAATTGTACTCCTGTTGCTCGGGACCCCTTTCGTTTTACTGTTCGGCTAACGCTACAGATCATTTTGGAAGGCTTACGAGCATGGTGGTCCCGTCCTCGGAACTTGCTTCGACCTCTACGGCGCCACCGTGAAGCGCTGCAATCTCCCAAACGAGAGCTAGCCCGAGTCCTGCGCCGCCGTATGCCCTGCTGCGGGATTTGTCTAGACGAAAGAACGGCTGGAAGATGCTCTCTCGGTACTGCTTGGGTATTCCCGGGCCCTCATCTTTGACTCGCAGGAGCACATGGCTGTCGCTGTCGCTGATGGAGACGTTGACAGTCGAGCCGGAGCGGCTGTAACGGATGGCGTTTTCGACCAGATTAAACACCAGCCGATAGAGGAGCGTATCACTTCCGATTGTCAAAGCGTCTCCGGCGCAATCGAGGGTTACGTCCTTATTTTCGGCAAGTGGCGCAAGGTCGGTGAGGACCTCTTCGGACAGGGGACCGAGTTCAACAGCGTCCCCGCAAGGGACGCTGCGGAGCTCACTCATCTCAAGCAATACCTTGGTCATTCGAGACATGCGCTCAGTTTGTTCTTGTAGTAGGCCGAGCAGTTCGGCCGTTTCGGGTTGCAAACCGGGGTGCTCGGAGATGAATAGTTCAATCTGTGCTTGCATAAGGGCGAGCGGGGTGCGCAGCTCGTGTGCGGCGTTGCCGGTAAACTGACGCTGTGCAGAGAACCCTTCGCCAAGACGGGCGATCATGTCGTTGAAAGAGGCGCTGCATCGTTGTAGCTCGGTGGGCACATCTTCACTGAGTCTGATTTCGCTTAGGTTGTCAGGCTGCACACGCTCAACCTGGGCTGCAAAAGCCCGTAGCGGTTTGAGTGCACGGCCGCTCACAAAGTATGCCAGCGCGCCGCCAAGGAGTGTGACTCCAGCCGTGATGTACCAGGCTGTCGTGCCAAAAGACTCTTGCGCGTCGTTTACGACGATCGTGACCTTGTCATCGAGGGCCGCTTTCGTTGGGTCGAACGCCCGGAGCGAATCTTCGCCGGTTGCGTTAAAGGCCGAGATGTCGCTGCCGATGGCATCCATGTAGCGCATGCCCGTATAGCCGACCAGACAGTTCGTCAGCACGCACGCCGCACACGTCAGCAGTGCCGTCATGATCGTTATGCGCCATTGCAGCGAAAGCCCTTTCATTCGCCATCCTCCATAACGTAGCCCTCTCCAATCCGATTGCGAATCGGGTCGTATCCCAAAGCGCTGCGTAGCTTTTTGCGGAGCGACGAGATGTGAACGCGGGTTGCGTTGCTAAAACAGTTCACGGTGCTATCCCAAACGTGCTCGATAAGCTCCTCTTGGCTTACCGGTCGCCCCTGATTAAGCATCAGGTATTCCAAGATTCCCGTTTCCTTGCGTGTAAGAGATAAAGCCTCGCTGTCCACGGAAGCGATGCGCGCCTTGGTGTCAAAGCGGAGCTTTCCGCAGGTTAATACTATGTCGCTTTGTGCGAAGCGCCTGAGGGTAAGGCTGCGGATCCTTGCCGCAAGTTCGTCCAGATGAAACGGCTTGGTAAGGTAATCGTTGGCGCCGGCATCGAGTCCGGCGACCTTGTCGGCGACCTCGCCGCGTGCCGAGAGCAAGAGTACCTTGGTCTCGCAGTCGGTTTTCCTAAGTTCCCTGAGCACGGCCATGCCATCGATACGGGGAAGGTTGAGGTCGAGTACCACGAGGTCAAAGACTTCGACGCCCAGCAGGTCGAGCGCCTCCTGTCCGTCGTGACAGCAGTCGACGCTGTACGCCAAGTTTCGCAAGCTGCGTGCGATCGTGTTGCACAGCGCTCGCTCGTCTTCGACGATCAAAATACGCATAACAGTCTCCTTGCACATTCCAAATCGCGCTTAACACGGATTTTATAGTCGATATGGTCCAATGGTCGCGTAACGAAAGGAGTGGTCGAGTTGTTCAAAGCGGTAAAACCCGTGGTACAGGTCGCTTTGTTGATCGTCGGAATTGCCATGGTGTGCTTTGGTGTTATGCGTGGCGAGGCGGATGCCGTGCTGGCCAAAGCGATTAGGCTGTGCTTGGAGTGTATCGGAATTGGATAAAAGAGAAAACACTGCGTCGCATGTTTTGGCCCGATTTCGCGGATTCATTCAGGCGGCGGCGACGCTGGTCACCAATATTCACCTGCCAAACTTTGCCAAAGGCGGCATCTATCAGGGCGCGGGAAAAACAGTCTGCGTACCTGGACTTAATTGCTATTCGTGCCCCGCGGCATCGGGTGCGTGCCCCATCGGGTCGTTCCAGTCGGTGGTGGGTTCATCTAAGTTTAACTTCTCCTACTACGTCACCGGTACGCTCATTTTGCTCGGCGTGCTGCTGGGACGCTTTGTATGCGGGTTTTTGTGCCCGTTTGGCTGGCTGCAGGAGCTGCTCCATAAGATTCCCGGCAAAAAGTTCTCCACGAAAAAGCTCAAGCCGCTCACGTACATCAAGTACGTCGTGCTGCTGTTTGCCGTGGTGCTGCTGCCCGTCTTGGTGGTTAACGACGTGGGCATGGGCGACCCGTTCTTTTGTAAGTACATCTGTCCGCAGGGCGTGCTCGAGGGTGCCATTCCGCTGGCCATTGCCAATGCCGGCATTCGATCTGCGTTGGGACATCTCTTTACTTGGAAACTTGCAGTTCTCATTGCCGTGGTAGTGCTGAGCGTTTCGTTCTACCGCCCCTTCTGCAAATGGATTTGTCCACTCGGCGCATTCTATGCGCTCATGAATAGGGTGTCCCTACTGGGGATTCGGGTTGACGCATGCAAATGTGTCTCGTGCGGCAAGTGCTCAAAGGTTTGTCAGATGGACGTTGATGTGGTCCGCGCGCCCAATCATGCCGAATGTATCCGGTGCGGAAAGTGCATCGGGGCCTGTCCTGTCGATGCCATCAGCTATCGCTATGGCCTGGATGTGTCGGCGGAAAAGCTTCCCTTGATCGCCGATAAAAAGTAAACAAGCTTCGACAAAACGGAGGAATGACTATGAAGCTTTCTAAGATTGCGGCCCTGTTTATGGTGCCGGTATTGGCCTTGTGCCTTGTGGCATGTTCGGCGCCCGGTGGCAATGTGAGCGAATCTGCGAGCTCCGATCCTAAGATCGCAGAACTCACTGCGCAGAAGCCGGCCAATGCCGACGAGGCCGCCGAGCTGTATGCAAAACTCATGCAGAAGGAGAACGATATCTTTTCGAGTGATAACGCGCTGTGGGAAAAGGTATTCAATGCGGCAAATAAAGACTCGGCAATGATTGAGGACGGCAGCAATTACGGCGATTTTCTGCTCAAGACCATCGACGGTGCCAAGGATGAGTTCACGGCGGATGAGCTTAAGACGCTCAAGACCGGTGCACAGCAGATCAAGGAGATCGAGGACAAGCTCGAGAGCTTGGAGAAGGAGTTCCCCGGCTGTGGAAGCACGCCGAGCGCAGGCGAGAGCGTCGACGCTTCGGCCGCTGGCATGACGGCTGGTGCCAATGCTTCGAGCGAGGCGACGAAGTTCCCCAGCTTTACGGGCAAGGACCTGGATGGCAACGACGTGAACAGCGACGAGCTGTTCTCTAAGAACAAGGTCACCGTCATGAACTTCTGGTTCACTACTTGCAAGCCGTGCGTGGGCGAGCTGGGCGATCTTGAGAAACTGAATCAGGAGCTTGCCGAGAAGGGCGGCCAGGTCGTGGGCGTCAATTCCTTTACGCTCGATGGCAACAAGGGCGAGATTGCAGATGCCAAGGACGTGCTGAGCAAGAAGGGCGTGACATATAAGAACATCTGGTTCAAGTCGGATAGCGAGGCCGGTAAGTTTACGTCAAATTTGTTCTCGTTCCCGACAACGTATGTCATCGATCAGAATGGCAACATCGTAGGGGATCCAATCGTGGGAGCCATCAGCTCCGCCGAGCAGCGCGCGGCACTCGACAAGCTTATCGACCAGGCGATTGCGAATAGCGAGCAGTAAAAAACGTGTAAGCATAGCGAGGATCGTGCGCCGCTGTGCGAAGTAGTCCGCTACCTTTCAAGATAAACTCCACCATATAGAGGTCCCGCTCGGGACCTCTTCTTTTGGGTGCCGTCCCGTTCGTTTTTTGGCGCGGTTCGTTACATTCCTCACTGGCTCCGGCAAAAAATGGGGATAGAGTAGGACAAACGCGTCGAATACGAACGGCGGGGGAGAGCGGGCGAGCGTGCCCGCGTGGGAGAGGTTGCCGTCCATGTTGGAGCTCAAAGGTATTTGCAAAAGGTATGTTACGCAGTCGTTTACGCAGGTGGCGCTCGACAGCGTAAGCCTGTCTTTTCGCGATAACGAGTTCGTGGCCATTCTGGGTCCCTCGGGCTCGGGTAAAACCACGATGCTCAACGTTATCGGTGGGCTCGATCATTTCGATTCCGGCGACCTGCTGATCGACGGCATCTCGACCAAGGACTTTCACAATCGCGATTGGGATGCCTATCGCAACAACCGCATCGGCTTTGTGTTCCAGAGCTATAACCTCATTCCGCATCAGACCATTTTGGAAAACGTGGAGCTGGCGCTCACGCTCACGGGCGTGGGACATGCCGAACGCCGCCAGCGTGCGCGCGAGGCGTTGGAGAAAGTCGGCCTGGGCGAGCATGTTAACAAGCGCCCGAGCCAGCTTTCGGGTGGACAGATGCAGCGCGTGGCCATCGCCCGCGCCCTGATCAATGATCCCGAGATTGTGCTGGCCGACGAGCCGACCGGCGCTTTGGATTCCATAACGTCCGTGCAGGTCATGGACTTGCTCAAGGATGTTGCACGCGACCGTCTGGTCATCATGGTCACGCACAATCCCGAGCTGGCGTACCAGTACGCCACGCGCATCGTCAACCTGGCGGACGGCAAGATCACCGACGATTCCGATCCTTTCGATGTCGCTGACGCCACGCGCCGCCAAGCCAAGCCTACGCGCAAAACCTCGATGAGCTTTGTGACGGCGCTGGGGCTTTCTGCCCGAAACCTCATGACCAAGAAGGGCCGTACGACCATGACTGCCTTTGCGGGCTCGATTGGCATTATCGGTATCGCAGCGATTCTGGCGCTGTCCAATGGCGTAAACAGCTACATCAAAAAGGTCGAGGAGGATACGCTCTCGAGCTACCCGCTCACCATTTCCAAGCAGGATTACGACCTGTCGTCCATGATGGGCGGACAGGGAACTGCGGATGATGACTCGCCTGAAAACGTGGATTCGTCCGACGACAGTGCCGGCGGCGAGGCTAAGGGAACCGATAAGATTCCTGTGGTCACGGCCGTAAAGGATATGTTTGCAAGCGTTAAGTCCAACGACATGACGAGCTTTAAGGCATGGCTCGATGCCGGTGGCGACGGCATCGATAAAGAGGTCAACGCCATTCAGTACGGCTACGGTGTATCGCCGGTTGTCTATCGTGCCGGCAAGGGCGATGAGAAGCCTGTCCGGCTGGTGCCCAACGCCATGACCGAGGCCATGAGCGGAGGCGCGAGCTCGGCGGCAACGGTGAGCATGGAATCCATGGGAACCTCGGTCTTTAACGAGATGATTGACGACCAGAGCCTGCTCGACAGCCAGTACGATGTCGTCGCCGGTCATTGGCCCACGTCTGCCAACGAAGCCGTGATGGTGCTTTCGAGCCGCGGTACGGTGGGTGACTACACGCTCTACAGCATCGGCGCGCTGGATATCGATGAGCTCAACGATCTGGTAAACAGCGCTATGACGGCTGACGGTGGGGTCGAAACGCCCGAGACCGGCACCGACTTTACCTACGACGATGCGCTGTCTACCACGTTTAAGGTGCTGTCGCCGGCTGATGCGTATCGCAAAAACGAAGAGACCGGCATGTGGACTGACATGTCTGGCGACACCGACTTTATGGCCGCCAAGGTTGCCGACGGTATCGACGTGCACATTGTGGGCGTGGTGCGACCCAACGAGACCGCCAACGCGAGCGCGTTGTCCCCGGGCATTGCCTACACGCATGCGCTGACTCGCCAGCTTATGGAACGCGCCGCAAATTCGCAGATTGTGCAGGAGCAACTCGACCACCCCGAGACGGATGTCTTTACGGGCAAAACCTTCGACGAACTGCAAGGCGAGGCCAAGCAAGGCGTGGATCTGGGCAGCATGTTCAGTGTGGACGAGGCGGCGCTCAAGAGCGCGTTCTCGTTCGATACCTCCGCGCTCTCGGGTGTTGTCGGCGGTATGGACCTTTCTGGCATCGATCTGTCGGGGCTGGACATTGACCTTTCGGGCGTTGGCAAGGACATCGACTTTGGTGACATCATGGCCAAAGCGCCGGCTCCAGATTTCTCGGGCATCTTTGACGGCCTGGAACTTACGCCCGAGCAAATGCAGCAGGTGGGAACGCTAGCCAACCAGCTGTTTGAGAGCTTTTTGCAGTCTGATCAGTTTAGGGCGCTGTCACCCGATGATCTTAAGGACGCGTCAAAGCTTGCTGCCGCATTCTCGGCGTATCTTGAGAGTGATACGGCAGCCCAGCAAATCCTGGCCCAGCTCAAAGCGCTCGGCGGCGATGCCCTGGCCGAGCGCCTGCAGCAGGCGATGACCGACTATGTGCAAAAGCAGCTGGCTCCGTATCTGCAGCAGGCTATGGACCAGGTGATGAAGGCAATCAGCGAGCAGATAGCGTCGACGGTATCATCCCAGATCAAGGCGGGCGCGGCAGGGCTCATGGGTCAGATGGCGACGCAGATGTCGTCGAGTTTTGCCAACTTGGCGGGCGCCATGCGCGTGGATGCGAGCGCCTTTGCCCGCGCCATCCATTTCAACATGGACGCCGAGGACCTGAGTTCGCTCATGATGAGCTATGCCAAGGCTTCGAAGCTCACCTACGACAACAATCTGACCACGTTGGGTTATGCGGACGAGGCGGATCCCATCTCGGTCAAGATTTTCCCGCGTGACTTTGAGGCCAAGGAGCGCGTACTCGATCACATCGATGCGTACAACAAACAGGTCAAAGCCGCTGGCCACGATGAGCGGGCGATCTCGTACACCGACTACATGGGCATCATCATGGGTTCGGTGACCGACATTGTGAACACCATCAGCTTGGTGCTCATCGCATTCGTGAGTATCAGCCTGGTGGTGAGCTCCATCATGATCGGCATCATCACCTACATCAGCGTGCTGGAACGCAAAAAGGAGATTGGCATCCTGCGTGCGATCGGCGCGTCGAAGCGTAACGTGGCCAACGTATTCAATGCCGAGACCTTTATCGAGGGCCTCATTGCCGGCGTCTTTGCCATTGTCGTCGTGGTGGCCGTGAGCTTCCCGGTTAATACCTGGGCGCTTGCTGCCAAACAAGTACCCAACCTGATGAGCCTACCCGTGCAGGATGCGCTGGTGCTCATCGCGATTTCGGTGCTGCTGACGGTTGTTGCCGGCCTGCTGCCGGCCCGCAGCGCATCCAAAAAAGACCCCGTGGAAGCCCTGCGCTCCGAATAATGTGACAAAGGGACGGTTCCTTTGTCACGTTCGTTGATATGAGAGAAGAGTAGATGATCCTTTCGTTGGCCCCCATGGAGGGGATTACCGGGCATGTGTTCCGTCACGTGCATGCGGAGTGCTTCGGTGCGCTCGATTGCTATTACACGCCGTTTTTGCCGCCGCCGCGGGTGGGAAATCGCTTTGGCGGCAAGGCGTTTAAGGAGATCGATCCTGCCAATAACCAGGGGCTCAACGTGGTGCCTCAGCTGATGTCCAAGAACGCGGACGAGTTTGTGTGGGCGGCGCAGGTGCTCGCCGACATGGGCTATCGCGAGGTCAATCTCAACTTGGGTTGCCCCTCGGGGACGGTTGTTGCCAAGGGCAAAGGATCGGGCTTTTTGCGCAACTTGGACGAGCTTGAGGTGTTCTTGAGTGACGTGTGTGAGCGCTCTCCGCTGCCGGTATCGGTCAAAACCAGGTTGGGGTTGGAGAGCGACGACGAATACGAGCGCGTACTCGATCTATATTGCCGCATGCCGCTGGCAGAGCTGATCGTGCATCCGCGCGTGCAGAAGGACCGTTATGCGGGCTCGCCGCGCAAAGAGTTTTATGGCGAGACGCTGGAACGTGCGCCGTTTCCGGTGGCATACAACGGCGATATTTTTGATCTCGAGGACATGGATGCGCTGGTGGAGGCCTATCCCGGCACGCGCCATGTGATGCTGGGGCGCGGCCTGCTCGCGAACCCCGCTCTGGCCCGTATGGTCAACGGCGGCCCTGCTGCCACGACAGCCGAGCTGCAGCGTTTCCATGACACGCTGTTTGCTGCCTATGCAGAAGAGATTGGCGGCAATGCAGTCTTTCGCATGAAGGAGTGGTGGTTCTACGCCAAGTGCGCTTTCGCCGACCCCACTACCGTCCACAAGATCGTACGCAAGACCAAAAAGGTCGACGAATACCGCGCCGCCGTCGAGCGCGTCTTTCGCGAGCAGCCACTTTCGCCCATAGCCCGCTTCCACGGCTAGCTAGTCATTGGGGACGTTCTTTAACGACTAGTCATTTAAGAACGTCCCCGATGACTGCCCGCAAAAACTGTACACCAGCATCCAAAGATGTCGAAAAATGTCGACTTTGGATGCTGGTGTACAAGTTTAGGCCGTATGGGGTGGGGCCTTGGACGGACGGGATGCGCGTGCTAGAGCAGGTTCTTCTGTACCCATGCGATGATGTCGCTCGACTCGTAGAGTGGTTTGCCATCGATGAACAGGCAGGGAACCTGGCGTTTTCCGCCGACGGCGATAAGTGCCTGCTCGGCATCGGAATCGGTCGAGATATTACGCTCGGGAATGGTCACGCCGTTATCGGCCAAAAAGTGCTTGACCTTTAAGCAGTACGGGCAGCCGGTCATAACGTACAGCGCGAGCTCGTGATTAGTAGCCATAGGTCTCCAATCGGTTGAGGTTTTGATTGAAATACCCAAAGCCGCCGCGGTCTATGCGCGCGTCAACGACGACTCGATGGCCTGGACCAGAAACGCCGTGGCTCCGGTGCCGCAGGGCTTGTCGTAGTAGTCAACAAAGCGCTGGTCGGCAAGATAGCCATTGGCGAGGCCCAGGTACGCTTCGTTCTGGGGTTCGCGTCCCCAGTTGAGACCAATCCAACGACGATGCATCGCGACGAGCTTGCGAGCCTCGCTTCCATCCGCATCGCCGTCGCCCATGGCAATCGAAAGCTGGCCCAGAACAGCGCGTTCAAGTTCCTTCATGTCGTTCCATGTCTGAGGATCCATGTCCAGTAACGTTTCGTTTGCGGCATCGATAGCCTCATCGCCATAGCGCGCCCGCGCCTCGGCGCCGTAGCGCTCCTCGTTTTCCTGCACGGTGCGCCAGCGCTCCAGTTGCGGCAGGACGGCGCCCATGAGCGAGACGGCTTCGTCGAGCGACATACCGGTGTTTTGTGCCAGGCGCGGGGCACAATCCTCGATCATTGCCTCCATGGTGGTGTCGTAGGTGTACTTGCCGTGGTCGTAGCACCACTTGCAGTAATGGTCGGTCGTGGCGCCCGCGGCATCGGTGCCGCAGTCGTCGGGCGTGAGTATCATGCCGCAGCTCTGGCAATAATGCTCGGGCATTTCGAGCAGATGAGACAGCGGCTCGCCGGTTACGGCGGCAATGAGCTTCATCATGTCGATGCCCGGCGTGACCTCGTCGCGCTCCCAACGGCTGACGGCTTGGCGCGTGACAAATAGTTTGGCGGCGAGCTGCTCTTGGGTAAGGTGATGGGCGCGACGGACAGCGATGAGCTTTTCTGCAAAGGCCATAGCGGCTCCTTTCTGCTGGTTGATGGCTTAAGCATACGCGGCGGCAGGCGCCCTTCCAAGCAACCGTTGGTTGCACGACAGGAGTCCGCGGCGAAGAATTGCGCGCAACGCCCCACGCCTCCATGCCGTACAATGACCGGCATGGAACCTATCGCACACATACATACCGACCTGCCGCAGAAGTTCGGCATCCCGCGCAACAGCTTTTTGGCGCCCCATCTGCAGGGACGCATCGTTTTTGAGCCGGAATTTGCCTCCAATGCAGCGGTTGAGGGTCTGGACTCCTTCTCTCACCTGTGGCTGCTGTGGCGCTTCGAAAACGGAACGCCCGGCGGCACGGCTAAGGATATTGCCGTCGACGCTAAAACGCAGGACAGGTCCGGCACCAACGTCAAGTGGTCGAAAACCGTGCGCCCGCCGCGTCTGGGTGGAGCCGAGCGCGTGGGCGTGCTTGCCACGCGCAGTCCGTTTCGCCCTAATCCCATCGGTCTCACCTGCGTTAAGCTCGACCGCGTGGAGCTTACCGACGACGGCCCCATCATCCATGTGCTGGGAGCAGATCTGCGCGACGGTACGCCCATCTACGACATTAAGCCCTACATTCCGTTTGCGGACTGTCACCCGGATGCGACCGGCGGCTGGATTGAGGATGCTCCGTGGCAAGAGCTCGATGTTGAGTTTCCGCAAGCGCTACAGGATATGGTCCCGCCCGCAAAGCTCCCCGGCTTGGTCGAAGTCCTTCGCCAAGACCCACGCCGCGCAGGCAGCAAGCACGAGCCAAACCGCATTTACCACTTGGCTTACGCCGGGCTCGACATATCGTTTACGGTCGATGAAACCCAGCTAACCGTAGTTGCCGTCAACGACGCGCGAGACTAACCAGCCATTCGCCCGCACCCGTCAAATTAAGCGCCAAACCCCGCGCCAAAACCGCCCGTGCTGGTGGACAATAGCGCCTATCGAAACAGTCTACTTTGCACGGGGGTCCAGCATGAAATACGACTTCACTTCAATCATCGACCGCCACGGCATGGACTCCATCGCCGTTGACTCTTGGGGCGAGATCCCCGGTATGGCTCCGAACGCACCCGACGAGGGCTTCGACCGCATCCCCATGTGGGTGGCCGACATGAATTTTGCCACGGTGCCCACGGTCCAGGAACACATCATTCAGCGTGCCCAGCACCCCATGTTTGGCTACTTTAACCCGCGCGCTGAGTACTTCGATCGCATCATCGAATGGCAGAATCGCCGCAATGGCGTCGAAGGTTTGAGCCCTGAACATATCGGCTACGAAAACGGCGTGCTGGGCGGCGTCGTGTCGACGCTGCGCGCGTATGTCCAGCCGGGCGATGCGGTGCTGGTCCACAGCCCCACCTACATCGGCTTTACCAAGTCCATCGAGGCCGCGGGCTATCGCATTGTCCACAGCCCGCTTAAACTCGACAACCGGGGCGTGTGGCGCATGGACTTTGAGGACATGGAGTGCAAACTCGCCCAAAACAACATCCATGCCGCGGTGTTCTGCTCGCCGCACAATCCCTGCGGGCGCGTATGGGAGCGCGACGAAATCGAGCGCGCCATGGACATCTATCGCCAGCACGATTGCGTGGTGATCTCGGACGAGATTTGGTCCGATATCATCCTGCCGGGACACAAGCATATCCCGACGCAGTCGGTGAGCGAGGATGCCCGCATGCGCACGGTTGCCCTCTATGCGCCGAGCAAGACGTTTAACCTGGCGGGTCTGGTCGGCAGCTACCACATCATCTACAACGAGACGCTGCGCGACCGCGTGTGTGCCGTGTCCAACAAGACTCACTACAACGAGATGAACGTCCTCTCGATGCACGCGCTTATCGGTGCCTACCAGCCGCAAGGCTACGAGTGGCTGGATGAGCTCAACCAGGTGCTTGCCGGCAATATCGAGTACTTCTGCAATTACGTGGACGAGCATTTTGAGGGCGTGTCTTATTCGCGTCCGCAGGGCACGTACATGGTGTTTCTGGACTGCACCGAGTGGTGCCGCGAGCATGGCCGCGATATTCAGTGGCTGCTCGACGAGGGGGCGCGCGTGGGCGTGGGGTATCAGGACGGCCGTCCGTTCCACGGGCCCTGCCACATTCGCGTGAATCTGGCGCTGCCGCTTTCGCGCGTAAAGGAAGCGTGCGACCGCCTGGACCGCTACGTTTTTAATGCACGGTAAGTGAGCACTGCATGTGGGGCCTTCTGCCAAGTCGGCTAGAAGGCCCCGCATGGTAGAACGTCTGTAACCATTGGGCACTCGAGTGGTTTCGTTTGTTATTATTTTCTCCATTTCAGTCTGTAAACAGGATCGTCTGGAGCTCGATGAAAAGACCCCGTCGCTCGGTTGCCATTTCGTTGTTTGTCGCGCTTGCGGTGGCGTGCGCCTTTGCCGTAGCGATAGCCGGCTGTTCCGGGTCGAATGACGGAGCCTCGACGTCTGCATTAGAAGGTCTGGATGCCTTGCAGGCCAAAGACGACGACCTTAAGACGCTCAACGTCGGCAGCGACCTCTATCCGCCGTTTGTGTATACCGACGAGTACGGCGATATCGTTGGCCTGGATGTCGAGATATTGACCGAGGCTTTGGCCCGCATTGGTTACAAGCCAAAGTACCAGCTGATCGATTGGGAAAAGAAGAAAGAGCTGCTGGCGAGCGGCGAACTCGATTGTGTCATGGGCAGCTTTAGCATGACGGGTCGCGAAAACGAGTATCGTTGGGCCGGCCCGTACCTTGCGAGCCGCCAGGTGGTCGCGGTCGATCCCGCGAGCGATATCTACACGCTTGCCGATCTTGAGGACAAGGTCGTGGCCGTTCAGTCCACCACCAAGCCCGAGGACATTTTGCTCAATCATACAAATGAAAACGTTCCGCAGATCAAGGAGCTCTACAGCTTTTCGGACCGCTCATACCTGAACCCGGCGCTCGTCGAAGGCCTGGTCGATGCCATCGCCGCGCATGAGTCCTCGCTGCTCACCTACGAAAAAGATTATGGTGTGACGTATCGCATTCTGGATGAGCCGCTGCTAGAGGTCGGTTTGGGCACCGCTTTCGATATCAACGATACGCGCGGCATCGACGTCAAGCTCGCTCATGCCTACCAGGAAATGCTTGCCGATGGCACCATGGAACGCCTGGTGTCAAAGTACTTTGATGACCCTTCGCCATTTTTGAATATGGAGGGCCTGTCATGATCGATGTGCCCGACCGCGCCGCTCAGGAGCGGGGCAATCGTTCGGCAGGGGCATGGCTCCTTGTCGCTCTGCTGGGGATAGCGCTCTCGGTTGCTGCCGGCATGATGAGCTATGGTTACACGACGGCCCAAGCCGAGCAGCGCTTTGCCGACGTTGTCGATTACGTGGCGACGCAGAGCCTTTCCTACGATGCGTTCAACAGCGCCTATGCGACCAAAAACCTGATTCGCGTTATGGAGATTGCCGGAGAGACAGCGCGCGATATGGAACGCGACGGCTCGGTGGATAACGCCACGCTGGAGCAATATGCCGACCAGTTCAATGTGAGTGCACTGATCGTGACGGACGCATCGGGCAGCTTGGTGTCCGAGTGCTCGACGGATGACGTGGGCTACGAGTCGCTCGCTACGTATTTCAAGGAAGCGCCCGTGTTGGAGGTGGCGGCCCATCCGCTTAAGTCCTATACCGTCCGTATCACGCTTGCGGATGATTCGGTCGCAGACATCGGCTGCGTGACTCGGCAGGATGGCGAGGGCATCGTTGTCGCAGTGAGGCACCAGAGCGCCAAGGCGG
This sequence comes from uncultured bacterium, assembly GCA_905214425.1. Classification (GTDB taxonomy): domain Bacteria; phylum Actinomycetota; class Coriobacteriia; order Coriobacteriales; family Coriobacteriaceae; genus Collinsella. Next base: position 138,010 of record CAJMLY010000002.1, on the reverse strand, counting down.
TCGCGAGCAATACACTCAAACTGCAGAGCTTGCTTGATGGCTATGAAACCATCGATAGCGGCAATATCGTGATCGAAAGCGACGGCAAGGTCGTTGCGACCAATGCCGTTGAACCCACCGTATTGGGCGTGTTCGATCTGCCTGCGACGGATGTCTTTATTGTCGACGGTATTAAGGATCGATGCCTGGCTGGTAAGGTCAGATTGGTTAACGCCGACGGCGAGTGGTATTTGGGCACATTTGGAAAAGCGCACAAATTCTATGTGTACACCTATGCCTCGGCGCAGCGCTACTTTGAGGTCGCCGCGGCTGTTGCCGCCGGCGTGCTGGTGCTCTACGGCGGTGTTATAGCCGTTGTTGTGACGGTGCGTCGCCGCGCTGATCGTCGACGTTTGACGGACTTGCTGCAGCAGGAGCGCGACTATGGCGACAAGCTGGCAAAGGCGGCGCGTGAGGCCTCGTCTGCCAACTCGGCAAAGACGGAGTTTCTGCGTCGCATGAGCCACGATCTGCGCACGCCCATCAACGGCATTCGCGGCATGGTCGAGGTTGGCGATGCCAATGCGGACGATCTGCAAAAGCAGACTGAGTGCCGCTCAAAAATCTGGACGGCATCGGGACTGCTGCTCGACCTTGCCAACGAGGCGCTCGATATGAGTCGCCTGGAGAGCGGGCAGGTCGACCTGAACCTCGTGCCCATAAATTTGGTGGCCCTCAACTGTGAAGTGCGCGATATTCTGGAGCGCCAGGCCGAGGAGCGTCTGGTGACAATTATCTCCGACCAGCAGACGCTTAATCATCCCTATGCGCGGGTGAGCGTGACGCACCTCAAGCGTTTGTTGCTCAATATTGCCGGCAATGCCGTCAAGTACAACCGCCAGGGCGGCTATGTCCGCCTGGTGTGCCGCGAGGTGGAGCCAGCGGATGGCGTCCCCGTCTATGAATACACGATCGCCGACAACGGTATTGGCATGAGCGAGGAGTTCCAACAGCACCTCTACGAGCCGTTTTGCCGCGAGGAGCAACAGGTGGAAGGCGCCTCATCGGGAACTGGCCTGGGCGCGCCTATCGCAAAACAGTTAGTCGAGCTTATGGGCGGAACCATGAGTTTTACGAGCGTCTTGGGGCAGGGGACGACGTTTACCATCCGCCTGCCGTTTGAGAAATGCAAGCGCTCCGAGATTCCTCAGGCAGTTCGCGCGGATGCGGGCGATGGCGATGCGCTCCAGGGCTTGCACGTTTTGCTCGTAGAGGATAACGATCTGAATGCCGAGATCGCGCAGTTTACGCTCAGCCGTGCCGGTGCCGTCGTGACGCATGCTAAGGATGGCGAGTCTGCCGTTGAGGCGTTTGCCGCGAGCGCACCGCACGAGTACGACGTGGTGTTGATGGACATCATGATGCCTGGCATCGATGGCCTTGAGGCCACGCGTCGGATTCGAGCACTCGATCGCGAGGATGCCGCGACCACGCCGATTATCGCTGTGAGTGCCAACGCCTTTGCCGACGACCGCAGACTTTCGCGCGAGGCGGGCATGGACGCGCACCTGGGTAAACCCGTGAGCTCGCAGGAGCTCGTTGAGGCGCTTGCGCACATAGCTGCCGACGCTTTATAAGCATATGGCCCGGTTCCAAGGTGGGTTGGAACCGGGCCATATTGCTATTTGTGAGTTTTGCTTTTGAGGCTTACTTTTCTTGAATCTGCTTGCCGCAGAGATGCTCAATCGTAATCTCGTAGAGCTGGACGCCCTTAATGTCCTTGGCGATTTCCTCTTCGACCTCCTCGGCAGAAGGGTAGTACTTAAGGGCGAGCTGGCGGACTTTGTCCTCGATAAACGCGGGGGTGTCATTCGCCAGGCGACAGCGGCCAAAGACCACGGTACTCATAACGTAGGGAGCCCAGTCACCGTCCTTGTACCACTCGTTGCCGTAAACGGTAAAGCAGACCTTGTCATCGCGCTTGAGTGAATCGACCTTGTGGCCGGCCTTGGCGCCATGGAAATAAATCTTGTCGTGCTCGGTGTCAAAGAAGTAGTTGACGGGAATGGCGTACGGGTAGCCATCGTCGCCGTTGACGGCAAAGACGCCGCGCTTGCAGGTAGCGAGCAGTTCGCGCGCTTCCTCGTCGGTGATGGCGCGTTTCTTTCGACGTAAGGGCCTAAACATCGTTGGCTTCCTTTCTGGTCGTGCGTGGTGGTTGAGCACAAACTATAGCGAAACGGATCCGTTTTTCTTGATGCGGGCGAGTATGTTTTTGAGCTTGTTAAAGTCGAGCGGTTTGGACAGATGGGCGTTCATGCCGGCGTCGTGTGCCGCCTTGGCGTCTTCGGCAAAGGCATTGGCGGTGAGCGCGATGATGGGGATATCGGCTGCATCGACCTTCTCGCTCAGACGAATCGCGCGGGTTGCCTCGTAACCGTCCATGTCCGGCATCATAATGTCCATCAGGATCGCATCGAAGCTGCCGGCGGGATGAGACAGGTACAGATCGACGACTTCGTTGCCGTTGACGGCGCGGGTGACCACGACGCCCTCGGATTCTAGCAGCGTCTGGGCAATCTCGGCATTCAATTCGTTGTCTTCGGCGAGCAGCACGTTCATGTTGGCAAGCGAGCAGTCGAGCGCCTTCTCGACCGTATCCGTCCGCGCCCGGGGGTTCTTGTCGATATCGAGCGGAATTTCCACGTAGAACGTGGTGCCCACATGGAGTTCGCTGGTGACTTCGATGGTGCCGCCCATCAGTTCAATAAGCGACTTGACGATTGGCATGCCCATGCCGGTTCCTTGGAACTTGCTGCGCGCATCGTCACCTTCTTGGGCAAACGGCTCATAGATATGCTTTAAAAACTCGGGAGCCATGCCAATGCCGGTATCCGAAACGCTAAAGCAAAAGAGCGCGCGCCCGTTATCGAGTGGCTTGGTCTTTGAGCTAAAGGTGACGGAGCCGCCGTGCTTGTTGTACTTAATGCTGTTGTCTAACAGGTTGATCATGATCTGTCGGATATGGGTGGGACTGCCGATCATGTATGGCCCCGTGGCGTACGGCAGACTATTGTCCTGCATTGTGATGCCGTTACTGGACGCGCGGAGTTTGCACAGCACTAGCGTATCGTCACAGAGCTCTTTGAGGTTAAAAGGCGCATGCTCCAGTGTTAGCTTGCGGTCTTCGATTTTGCCCATCTCGAGGATGTCGTTGATCAGCGAGAGCAGGTGATTGGCGGCAACGCGCGCCTTGGCACGGCTCTCGCGGGCGACTTGCATATCGCCTTCCTTCAATTCCTCGATCTCGATAAGGCCCAGGATACCGTTGAGCGGCGTACGGATGTCGTGGCTCATGCGCGTGAGGAATGCCGTCTTAGCGGCGTTGGCAGCATCGGCTTTTTTGCGCTCGGTTCGAGCGCGCACGAGCGCCCAGATGAGCAGGACGATGCCGACCGACAACATACCGATGAGGGTAGCTGCAATGGCGGTGCGGTTGCGATAAAGGAATTGAAGCGTGTTGGATTCCTGGGCCGTGTACGACGTGGAGGAAAAATTGCTTGCGGAGAGCGATTCTCCGGCATTGATGATGCCCTTGTTGATGATTCCCAACAGCTCGGGTTTTCCGCGCGAAATCCAGCACGAGAGCTCACAGGTGTCAGGGAGCTCGGTCGTCTCGCAGTCCTCGAGATCGTAACGGTCACCGATGGTTTTTACGCGTGAACTGGGAGCGACGATGCAGTGCGCCGTTCCCTTCCTGAGGGCGTCGAACGCTTCATCGTCGGATTGGTATTCGGTTACGGTCGCTGTGGGGAACAGACTTTCAAGTGCATTTTTGTTGACAAACGATGATTTGGTACAGGCGATGTTCTGAAGGTCTTTGTTCAGGTTGCTGCCGGTATGGATGGCGGTGAGGGATATGGTCCCCAACGATATCGACTGCACAACGCCTGTTTGCTCGGCAAACCAGTAATCTCGGTATACCGGCAGCGCAACGTCTATGCTTTCCTTTGAAAGGGCCTTTGACATCATCTTGTAGCTATCAAAGGCGACGGTTTTGACCGTAATGCCAAATTTATCGTGTAGCGTCGTCGCAAGCGATGCGAGCGAACCTTCTATTTTGCTGCCTTCGTCTTCGTTGCAGTAGGGGAGTTTGCCCGTAATGTAGCCGAGCGTGATGGTGTTGTTGTTCGCCTTGAGCCAGGAACGTTCGGGGCCGTTGAGCGATGATGAACCGCTGTTTTGGGCCGAGTAGTTAGATTTGACTTCGTCGATATAGCGTGGGTTGACGCGGGCGATTGACGTCATGGCGGCATTGATGTCGTTCATCAGGTCGGGGCGGCTTTTGGGGACGGCAAAATAGTAGTCACTCGAGCCAACGTAGAACATGGGGGAGGCATCGGGCGAGGAAATGGTGTCGTTCATGATGACGGCATCGACTTCATCGTTTGCGAGCGCGTCAAAGAGAACGGAGCCTCCGTCATACTCCCTGTATGTGCAGGTGATTCCTTCGTTGGTGAGCCACTGCTGGCCAACGAAGGTTTGCATAACGTCGGGGTTGTAGCCGATGGTGAGGCCTTGGAGCGCTTGGGGGTCACCCTTGGCCAGATCGTCGCGATCGGGCTTGGCGTAGATGTAGTAGCGCTCGGTGCCCTCAGGGTTCGAGGAAAAGAGCAGCTTTTGGGCGCGTTTCTCGGAGTAGGAGATGTTGGGCATGAGGTCGATCTCACCTGCCTCGAGCATGTCCATAAGCTCGGTGAAGGTGCCGGAGACGTATTCGTACCGCCAGCCGGGCGTGTAGTACGACAGGGTCTGGAGGTACTCGTAACCCCATCCCGAGAGACGCTCGCCGGGGGTGCCGTCCTGGAAGCCCTCGTTGTTGACGAGCCAACCAACGCGGACCGTCTTGACTGACTGATCGGAGTCGGCGGCAAAGGCGGGGGCGGGCATGATGGTGCTCAGTACGGCAAGCGCGGCAAGCGCGACGGCCAGGGTGCGATATATAACTGAACGAAGGACAGCGGCAGCTCTCACATGCAATCCTAACGAATCGAGACATTACCGCATAAGGATACCAGCTCGGCCTGCCCAGTCGGCAGCTGCACCGCTAAACGGTCCCGCCCGGCAGTTGGGGACAGTCCCTTTCTGCCGGCACAAAAGGAACGTCCCTAACTGCCGGTTGTGGGACAATACCGAGCGAACGTGATTGGTTGTTCGTGGAAAGGGTCGCGATGAACAGGTTGAGGACGCTTGCCGATGTGCTGCGACAGGCTGGCTTTGCACGCATCACGGGCCTGTTTCTTATCTTTTACCTGCTGTGCTCGACGGCTGTCTGGCTGTCCGAGCCTACGACCCTCACCTTTGGTGATGGTCTCTGGTTTAGCTTTGAGACGGTCTCGACGATCGGCTTTGGCGATATCCCGGCAGAAACGCCGGTTGCCCGCGGCATTACCGTCATCCTAAGCGTCATCAGTATCTTCTATATCGCCATGCTTACGGGCGTGGCGGTGAACTACTGCAATACGCTCATCAAGCTGCGCCAAAAGGACACCATGGCGCGCTTTATGGACGATCTTGAGCATTTGGAAGAGCTCGATCGTGACGAGCTCGCCGACCTGTCGCGCCGCGTGCGCGAATATCGCCGCCGCCAACGCTAGAGTGGGCGCCACGCGTCACGATGAGGGGGACTGAAATGAATATCACCGTGTATCTGGGTGCCAGCGTCGGTAATGACCCGGCGTTTCTACTTGCGGTACAGGAGCTGGGCAACTGGATTGGCACCAACGGCCACGCGTTGGTATACGGCGGGTCCAAATCGGGCCTGATGGGCGCGCTCGCCGATAGCGTGCTCGATGCTGGCGGACATGTGACGGGCGTGGAGCCGAGCTTTTTTATCGAGGCCGAGTTTCAGCATGACGGTATCGACGACCTTATCGTGACGAGCGATATGGCCGAGCGCAAGGCCAAGATGATTGAGCTCGGCGATGCGTTCATCGCCTTTCCCGGTGGGACGGGCACGCTCGAGGAGATTGCCGAGGTCATGTCCGCCGTGTCGTTGGGGTATCTCGATGCGCCGTGCATTTTGTACAACCTGAACGGTTACTACAACGACCTCAAGGCGCTGCTCGGGCACATGATTGATAAGGGGCTTTCGAGCCTGAAGCGCCAGCACGGCATCTACTTTGCCGACGATTTGCGCGAGATTGCCTCGATTATCAACGGATAAGCCTTGAGCCTGCCCCACCATGGCTCCCAATGGTGCCGTTTGCGGCGCAGACGGTTGGCTCGTTCGGGCAACGCGCGCTCTACAATAAAATGTATCTATGTCGACTTTGACCGCGGGAGGACCCGATGGATAACCTTGCCAAACCCACAAACCGCGCGCTGTTTTTGGTCAGCGTTGCTGTGACCGGTGCACTCGCGGGTGCTGCAGTCTGGCTATTCTTCTTTGCGATGGAGCACGGTATTGATTATTTGTGGACCGAGGTCCCGCATATGCTGGGTGTCTCTTCGCCCGAACTCGCCAGCGGCCCGTTTGGCTTTTTGCCGTACCCGTTTTTCGTTTGCCTGTTGGGCGGCTTGGTGATTGGCCTATACGAAAAGATGACGGGCATCAAGACCGATGACCTCAACCAGGTGATGGCAAAGGTTAAGCAAGACGGGCGCTACCCGTACGACAACCTGGGCAAGCTTTCGCTCGCGGCATTGCTGCCGCTGCTGTTTGGTGGAAGTATTGGACCGGAGGCCGGTCTGACCGGCGTTATCGCAGGTCTCTGCAGCTGGGTCGGCGACCGTATGCGTCGCTTTGGCGCCGAGTTTAGGGAGCTCACGCTGCTGGGCACCCAGGCTGCTCTGACGGCGCTCTTTACCGCGCCCGTGTTTGGCTTTGTGGCGCCGCTTGCCGGAAGTGCTGACGGCCAGGGTGCCGGCGATGGTGAGGATTCCGAATCCGGTGAGATCACCATCAGGCTGCCCAAGGCGCAAAAGACCGTGGTTTACGGCATCGCGATTGCTGGCGGCCTGGGCACCTACCTGCTGCTCGGCCAGCTCATGGGCGGCGGCATGGGTATGCCGAGGTTCGAGGCTGCCGTGGTGGGCAATCTGGAGCTTATCTGGCTCATCCCTCTGTCGCTGATCGGAACAATCTGCGGCTGGCTGTACTTTGTCTCTGAGCACGCGAGCGAAGCGCTTGCTCATGCAATAGGGGCGCGCCCTGTCGTCAAAGCCATGCTGGCCGGTCTGGCGCTCGCCATCTGCGGCACGGTCCTGCCCTACACCATGTTTGCCGGCGAGACCCAGGCCGACGTGCTCATGGAGACCTATCTGACCATCCCCGCCGGCGTGCTTATCGCGACCGGTCTTGTTAAGGCCATGCTGACGCCCGCCCTCATCAACCTTGGTTGGCGTGGCGGCCACTTCTTCCCGGTTATCTTCTCGGGTGTGAGCCTGGGCTATGGCCTTGCTATCCTCACCGGCGCCGATCCGGTCTTTTGCGTCGCCGTCTGCACGGCATCGACGATGGGCGCCGTCATGCGCCAGCCGGTTATGGTCGTGGGCCTGCTGCTCATGTGCTTCCCACTCAAGGGTATCGTCTGCATGATCATTGCGGCTGTCATCGCCGCCGGTATCCCGCTACCCAAGCCGCTGCGCAAGTAGTACGGTGGCGCACGCCAGGGACATGCCGTTTGCCACGGATTTGCGGGGAGGGGCGGCGATCGCGCCCTTCGTGGATTGAGACTCGCGTGGCTACAGATCGCGTGCTCGATAGACCTTGGTGCTGACAGCGCAGCTGATTGCACATAGTGCGAGCGCCAATACTGCAATTCCTGCACACAGGCAGCCAAGGACGGCGGGATCGGGATTCGCTCCGGCAATCGACATGAGCCAGTTACTGATGGGGTTGGAGGAGCTCAACGTGGCAATGGCAAGGCACCAGAGCAGGGCAAACAAGCCAACGGATAGGCGCAGCGCCTCCATGTGTCCAAAGCGAAAGAACAGCGGCTGTGCCAAAAACACCATCATGAGGGAGATGAGCGTCGATGCGGCGGAGGCGATTGCGATTTCAAAGACCGTCTGTCCTGTCGAAGGAATGCCCGCGCTGTTGAAGAGCGGGATGGCGACGACACTCAAAAGCGTAGCTGCACATGCCATGACGGCGGAGAAGACAATAACGCTCAGGTAGCGTGCGCAGATGATGTCTTTGCGCGAGAAGGGCAGCGTTGCCCGGTAGCGCTCCCAACCGTTTTGATTGTCGAAACCGGCCAGTGAGTTCATGACCATGATGGGCGACATGGCGCTGACGGCGCAGGCGCCGGCGCTCATACCGGAATCGCCATCCGACGCGTTGGCGAGCGTCAGCACAACGAAGATGAACAAGCCGACGCCCGCAATACTCGGGATAAGCGAGCGAGCGATGGCGAGCTCGGACATAAAGGCGCGTTTCATTTCGAAGCCCCTTTCAGCGTGAAGCGAAGATAGTCATCAATGGTTGCCCGATCGCAGGGAATCTCGGGGAAGGCCTCGAGCGTTTCGCAACGGTTGGGCACGAGCACGTCCACGCTATAGGCGTGGTGGACGGCACGGGCGCCTTCGACGCAAGCCATAAGCTCGGCGGCCTGTGCTTGGGTGCAGTGGGCGATGCCGGCGCGGTCGGTAATGTCCTCGCGCGGCAGGTCAAAAATAATCGAGCCATTATCGATGCAGATGACGCGATCAGCGGTGCGATCGAGGTCGGACGTAATGTGGCTCGAGAGCAGCACACTGTGCTGGCCGTCGGCGACAAAGGCAAGCAGCTCATCAAGCAGTTCCTCGCGTGCCATGGGATCGAGGCCCGCGGTGGCTTCGTCCAAAACGAGCAGCTTGGCATTGTGGCTGAGTGCACAGGCAAGCTGCAGTTTCATGCCCATGCCGCGGGAGAGGTCCTTGACCTTTGTCTTGGGATCGAGGCCAAATCGGTTGATGAATCCGGCGAACGTTTCGCGGTCCCACGTGGGGTACGCCGGGCCTACGAGCGACTCGATCTGGCCCACCTTGAGCGTGGAGGGGAAGGGGCACGTGTCCAGGACAAGACCGACGCGGGAGCGTAGATGGCGCTGCGTTTCATCGGGCGCGCCGGCACCACAGCGCTGCCCAAACAGGTGCACTTCGCCGGCATCGAGCTTTACAAGCCCGAGAGCAGCTCGAATCGTCGTTGTTTTGCCGGCACCGTTGGCACCCACAAAGCCGACAATCTGGCCGGTCTCCACAGCGAGCGTGACATCACGCAGCGAAAAACGGTCGCTCACACGGCGTGAGATGCCTTTGAGTTCTAGCAAGTTTTGCATGGTATAGCCTTTCTTGCAGATGGCTACTGCATGGTTTCGGGGGCTACCAGGTCGAGCATTTCGTGCAGCTTGTCGCGCGTGACGCCCAAGACTTCGGCTTGGCTTGCCGCTTTCGCAAGCAACTCTTCGATATGGCAGAGCTGGTTTTCGCGCAAGAGCTCTTGGTTGCCATCGGCGACAAAACAGCCCTTGCCCTGCACGGTGCAGATAAACCCGAGCTGCTCCAGGTCGGCGTAGGCGCGCTTGGTGGTGATGACGCTCACGCCAAGGTCGCTCGCGAGTGCACGGATGCTGGGGAGTTTGGCTCCCGCAGCGAGCGTGCCCGAAAGGATCTGAGCTTTGACTTGCGAGGATATCTGTTCGTAGATGGGCTTATCGCTCGAATTGGATAGGATGATGTCCACAGCGGCTCCTTAGCTGTTGAACTACACGTGTATATAACCGGTAAGCACAGTATATATACACTATGCACAGTTACGCAAGAGGCAAATAGGGATTGTCCGCCCGTTCATTCATCTCAATCTGTAACATCTGGAACCGATTTGGACGGCTACCTGTTACAGATTGAGATTTTGCTGGCGGGCCCTACCTGGTTGTCTCAATCTGTAACAACTGGAGAAGTTTTTGGCTGCTAGATGTTTATAGATCGAGACATTGGCCACCTGTCTATCCTTATATCTCAATCTGTAACAGATGGACCCGTTTTGAGTGGCTAGATGTTACAGATCGAGATCTTTCTGGGACGTCCACCTGTTTGTCTAAATCTGTAACAGGTAGAGGTTCAAAAACCGTCTAGATGTTACAGATCGAGACGAACTGCTGCGGAGTGCCGCCATCGACTGCTACCTAGGCCCCAACTGATGAATTTGTCCTGATAGGTGCCCTGCTGCAGCATTTCGCGGCTACAATAGTGCGGTTACAACGACGTAATGCACTCAATGCAAGAAAGGATCCGCATGGCAAGCCTGTCGGATGAAATCTCGTCGCGCCGCACATTCGCGATCATCAGCCACCCGGACGCCGGTAAGACCACGCTTACCGAGAAGCTGCTGCTCTATACCGGCAGCATCCAGACCGCCGGCTCGGTCAAGGGCAAGAGCTCGGCCAAGCATGCCGTTTCGGACTGGATGGACATCGAGAAGGAGCGCGGTATTTCCGTTACCTCCTCGGTGCTGCAGTTCACCTACAACGGTGCCTGCGTCAACATCCTCGATACCCCCGGCCACCAGGACTTCTCGGAGGATACCTACCGTACCCTTATGGCCGCCGACGCCGCGGTCATGGTCATCGACGGCGCCAAGGGCGTCGAGGCCCAGACCAAAAAGCTCTTTAAGGTCTGTACGCTGCGCCACATTCCCATCTTCACCTTTGTGAACAAGCTCGACCACGAGGCTCGCGATCCGTTTGAGCTCATGGAAGAGATCGAGAACGTCCTGGGCATCAATACGTATCCCATGAACTGGCCGATCGGCAGCGGCCGCAACTTCCGCGGCGTGTTCGACCGCCAGACCCGTCGCGTTATCGCCTTTGAGGGCGACGGCCACGCCAACGCCACCAAGAAGGTCGCCGAGGTCGAGGCTGAGCTGGGCGATCCCGCCATGGACGAGCTTATTGGCGAAGAGAACCATAAGAACCTGATGGACGACATCGAGTTGCTCGATGGTGCCGGCGACGAGCTCGACTTGGATGCCGTGGCCTGCGGCAAGCTGAGCCCGGCGTTCTTTGGCTCGGCGCTTACCAACTTTGGCGTGGAGCCTTTCCTGAAGGAGTTCCTGCGTCTGGCCCCGACACCGCGCGCCTATACCGATACGCTCACCAGCGAGCCGGTCGATCCCTGCCGCGACGACTTTAGCGGCTTTGTGTTTAAGATCCAGGCCAACATGGACAAGAACCACCGCGACCGCATCGCCTTTGTGCGCATTTGCTCGGGCAAGTTCGAGCGCGGCATGGATGCCTTCCACGTGCAGGGCAACCGCAAGCTCAAGCTGGCGACGGGCACCTCGATGATGGCCGACGACCGCGCCATCGTGGACGAGGCGTACGCGGGCGATATCGTGGGCCTGTTCGATCCGGGCATCTTTAGCATCGGTGACACCGTGTGCTCCGGCAAGCGCCACGTGCAGTATCCGCAGATCCCGACGTTTGCCCCCGAGATGTTCGCTCGCATTACGCAGGTCGACACGCTCAAGCGCAAGCAGTTCGTCAAGGGTATGGAGGAGCTTGCCCAAGAGGGTGCCATCCAGATCTTCCGCGAGCTGGGTGCCGGCATGGAGAGCGTCATCGTGGGCGTGGTCGGCGTGCTGCAGTTTGAGGTGCTCGAGCGCCGCCTCAAGGCCGAGTACCGTGTCGAGGTTCGTCGCCAGCCGCTGCCCTATACGGACATCCGCTGGATTCAGAACGACCCCGACACCATCGATATCCCGGGCCTTTCGCTCACGCGCGACACGCTGCGCGTCGAGGACATGCGTGGCGGCAAGCTGCTGCTGTTCACGAGCCCGTGGAACGTGGATTGGGCAACCGACCACAACCCCGACCTTATCCTGTCGGAGTTTGGCAACGTAGCCTTTTAACGCATCGGCGCGGTGGCCCTGCGGGGCTGCCGCGCCGTTTGCTTGCCTGATGCCGTGTGAGCGGCTATCATACCCACCGTCGTCTCAAGACCGGGGCGTCCGAGCAGTTCGGGTCCGATATCCTGCTCGTTAAACCTAAAACCAAAGGAGTACATAATGATCAAGAAGGTCATGGAGGACTACAAGGTCCTGTTGCGGAGCATTCCCGCGGCAACGGTTTCACTGTTTTTCGTGAGTGTCATCATGATGAACCTGCTGGCCAACAAAGAGCTCATCAGTCTGCCGTATTTGGCACTCGATTGCGGCTTTGTGGTGAGCTGGGTCTCGTTTTTGTGCCAGGACATGATCTGCAAGCGTTTTGGTGCCAAGGCATCCATCAAAATCTCTATCCTCGCGCTGCTGGTTAACCTGGCCGTGAGCCTGTGCTTTTGGGCATGCTCGCTCACGCCCGGTATGTGGGGTGCCTACTACGACACCGGCATGATCGAGGTCAACACTGCCCTTAACGCCACCATCGGCGGCACCTGGTACGTGGTACTGGGCTCTTCGCTGGCAATGCTCGTTTCTGCCGTGGTTAACTCCACGCTCAACCAGTCGCTCGGCCGTATGCTCAAAAAGAATAACTTTGCGAGCTTCGCCTTCCGTTCCTATGTGTCCACGGGCGTTGGCCAGTTTATCGACAACCTGGTCTTTGCCATTGTGGTGAGCCACACGTTCTTTGGTTGGACCTGGGTGCAGGTCCTTATGTGCTCGCTGACGGGTGCCGTCGCCGAGCTGCTGTGCGAGGTCTTCCTGAGCCCCGTGGGCTACAAGGTCGTGCGCGGCTGGGAGCGTGAGAATGTGGGCTCCGAGTACCTCGAGCGCCACGCAACCGCCTAAGGAGCAAGTATGCGGGTTTTGATCACGGGCGCTTCGGGCGGTATCGGAGCCGCGTGCGTGCAGCGCTTTTTGGACGAGGGCCACGAGGTCGTGGGCTTTGATCTGCTGCCGGCGGCGATCGAACACGAGCGCTACCGCCATCTGATCGTTGACGTCCGCGAGCCGGACTCGTTTCCAGTTGACCTTGAACCCCAGGTAATCGTCAACGTTGCCGGTACGCAGGATTCGGCCGACGACATCGCCGCCAACCTGTGTGGAACCATCAACGTGACCGAGCGCTACGCCTTTGTGGGGGAGGGGCTCGCCGCCAAGCCGGCGCCGGCTATTAAATCCGTGGTCAATGTGGGGTCGGCGAGCGGGCATACGGGATCGGAGTTTCCCGCCTATGCTGCTAGCAAGGGCGGCGTTATCGCCTACACCAAGAACCTTGCAAACCGCCTGGCGCCGCAGGCCATCGCCAACAGTGTGGACCCGGGTGGCGTTATCACGCCGCTCAACCGTTGTGTGATGGAAGACGAGCACCTGTGGAACCAGATTATGGAGCTCACGCCGCTTAAGCGCTGGGCCACCGCCCAAGAGATCGCCGAGTGGATCTACTTTGTGGGCGTGACCAACCGGTTTATGACCGGGCAGAGCCTGCTGATCGATGGCGGCGAGGCCGGCCGCACACAATTTATTTGGCCCGAATAGGAAACGCGTCCGATGGAAAGCCGTCGGGCGCGTTTTTGATGTATCGATTTTTAGCCGAGGCAAATCCAGTTGACGGGGGTCGAGCCGTGCTGTTCGAGTAGCCGATTGGCTGCCGAGAAGGGGCGCGACCCCATAAAAGCGGGGAGTTCTGCCGTGGCACGGTTGGCCGAAAGCGGCGAGGGGTGCGTGGACGCCAGGCAGAACTTGCCGGTTGCCTTGCCCGCGCCGGTCGCGGCGAGCTTGCCTTCGACCATCTGTTGGGCAAAGCGGCCCCATGCCAAAAAGACGACCGGTTGGGGCAGCTGACAGCAGCGTTCGATAACGTAGTCGGTCAGGGTGCTCCAGCCTAGTTTGGCGTGCGAGTTGGCGGCATGCTCGCGCACGGTGAGCGTAGTGTTGAGGAGCAGGACGCCCTGCTGTGCCCATGGTGTTAGGTCTCCCGTGGCGGGAATGGGGCAACCCAGATCGGCTTTGAGTTCCTTATAGATGTTGCGCAGACTCGGCGGCAACTTGGTTTGCGTTGCGGGGACCGAGAACGACAGCCCCATGGCCTGGTTGGGTCCGTGATAGGGGTCCTGACCCAAGATGACAACCTTGACCTGGTCGGCCGGCGTGTAGGCGAGGGCATTGAGGATGTCGTCTTGTGCCGGGTAGATTGTCTGCTCGGCACGCAAAAGGGCGATGCGCTCGAGCAGCTGGTTCGTAGTGTCACGTACCGGCTGCGGCGCATCGCCCAACCAAGTTGCTATGTTGCGGTCGCGAGTTGCGGTGTCCATGGGGCTCCTTTACGGCAGATGCTCTGTTGGCATCTATTGTAAAGGCGCACCGGTTGCCTTTATGCCGCGGCTGTGTGAAGAGTGGGGTCTACGAGACGTGCTCGGGCGCTCCTGCCATGCGAGCCTGTCCATGTGCGCGGAGGCGCGGAAGCTCGACGGTTGCTACCATGACGCCGGTGAGGATGAGGGCGGCGCCAAAGAAGGCGATGGGGCTCAGGACCTCGCCGACCAGGAAGAACGAGAAGACGGCGGAGCAGACCGGCTCGAGCGAGAAGGCGAAGCCGGTGGTCTCGGCGGGCACGTGGGGCTGCACGAGCGTCTGGGTGATAAAGCCATAGGCAGAGCAGATGAGTGCGAGCGCGACGACGACCACGATCTCGCTGGGCGTACTGGGAAGCATGAAGCCGCCAAAGGCGCATGCGGCAATGCCCGAGAACAGGCCGCCAAAGCCCAGCTGCCAAACGCCCAGAGCAAGCGGATCGACTTCATCGACAAAGCGCTTGGCCACGATAATGTGGCTGGCATAGATAAAGGCGGAGAGCAGCATGATGAGCGCGCCCGGGTTCAGGCTGGTGAAGTCGGCGCCCGAGAGCAGCAACATGCCGCAGGTGACGATGGCGGTGCCGACGAGCACTTTGCGCTCGGGGGCGCGACACAGCAGGGCGGCGTTGGCAAACGGCACGATCACGACCGTCAGGCTCTGCAAAAAGCCGGCAGTGGAGGCAGAGGTGAGGCTGGAGCCCAGGCACATGCAGGTGAGCTCGGTTGCCATGATGGCGCCGATGATGGCGGCGCGGACCATAAGGTCGCGGTTGATGCGGAAAGCGCGCTTGTGGAAGAGCAGCAGGCAGGCCGCAAAGGCGATGATGCAGCGCAGCGCAACGATGCTCGTGGCGTTCATGCTGTCCATGCCGATCTTCATGAGGGGATACGAAAAGCCCCATGCGACGGGAACGGAAAATGAGAGCGCGATTGCTTTTTTGCGATCCATGGGGCTCCTTTTGTTACAGAACGGTTTCGTAAAAGGGATTCTGCTCCCAGATGTGGATGTAGTAAAGCGAATGTATCTTCAGTATGATTAAGAAATGCTAATGTTGGCAGAAAAAGCCCTGGCAAAACGTTTTACGTCTGCATTGACGGGGAGGCACAATGGCATCACGGTATCAGATTGTTTGTATGGTGGTCGATCGCGGCAGTCTTAAGGGCGCGGCCGATGAGCTGGGCTATACGCAAAGTGCGGTGAGCCAGGCCGTCAAGGCGCTCGAGCGCGAGTTAGGCACCACGCTTATCGAGCGCGGCAAGCAGGGCGTTTCGCTTACGCGCGACGGCAAGCAGTATCTGCCGTACCTGCGCCAGATCGTGACCGCCGAGGCCGAGCTCGAGGGCAAGCGCCAGGAGCTGCTGGGACTTTCCTCGACTGATATTCGTATTGCGACGTTTACCAACGTGAGTCGAACCGTGTTGCCGCGCGTGATCCGCGACTTTGGGGCCCTGCACCCGGGCGTACACTTTACCCTCAAGCAGGGCGATTACACGCGCAACGCCCAGTGGGTGCACGATGGCGTGGTTGACTTTTGCTTTACGGCACGCGGATTTACCGCTGGGCTCGAGAAGCGTGTGGTCTATCACGACGAGTTGGTGGCATTGTTGCCGGCGGCGCATCCGCTGACGGCAAAGGAAAAGGTGACACTCGCCGACCTAGCGTCCGAGCCGTTTGTGCTGCTGGATGAAGGCGAACAGAGCCTGGTACTCGATGCATTCGCGGCGCATGGGCTGTCGCCGCACGTGACGAGCGAGGTCACCGACGATTACACCATCATGGCGATGGTGGAGGAGGGCCTAGGCGTGAGCATGCTGTATCGCCGTACCGTCGAGGGCATGCGGGCCGATATTCGCGTACGTCCCATCGTGCACGCCCCCTCGCGCGACGTAGTGGCAGCCTGGCGCAGCTGGGACACCATGCCCATCGCCACGAGGCGCTTTATCGACTATATGAGCTCGCATATTGTCAATTAATGACTGGCGTGGCGTTGAGTGCGGTGTTTAGCGGGCTGTCGCTTTGGCTTGGGCGGCGCGATAGGTGCGTGCCGGGTGGCAGAGTAATACCGCCACGACCATAAAGAACGCCGTGGTGCCCAGGCTGATGGGGTAGACCATCATGATGTTCGCAAAGGTGCGGAAGTGCGGGAACACGCAGAACACCCAATAGAAGCGGATGCCGCAGACACAGATCATGGTGATGAGGGCGGGCATGAGCGAGATACCAAAGCCGCGCAGGTAGCCGGACATGTTTTCGTAGAACATGCTAAAGGCGTACGCCGGGAAAATCGAGCACACGCGGATATAGCCGATCGAGACGATGTTGGGATCGCTGTTGAACAGCGATAGGATTTCGCGCCCGAGGCCGACAATAACGATAATCGTGGTGAGGGCAACGATACCGCCTTCGACCAGGCAGACCTTGAGCGTTTTGGTGCAGCGGTCGATCTGACGAGCGCCGTGGTTTTGTCCCACAAAGGTGGTGCAAGCCTGGCTAAAGCTGTTGAGCAGGTTGTAGCACACATACTCCAGGCTCATGGCGGCGCTCGAGGCCGCCATGACCTCGGTGCCCAGGCTGTTGATGGCAGACTGGATGATGATGTTGGCGACGGCAAAGACGGCGCTTTGGATGCCGGCAGGCAGGCCGATCTTGACGATGCGCTTGAGGGCGACGGGGTCGATAGCCAGGTCGCGTGGGGTGACGCGGACGACGGAGTCGGTCTTGAGCAGGCGGATAAAGAGCGTGGCGGCGCTGACGGTGTAGGCGATGGCGGTGGCGATGGCGACGCCCACGACGCCCCAGTGGAGTACGGGGACAAAGATGAGGTCCAGGCCAATGTTGAGGACGGTGGACACGGCAAGCGCCTGCAGCGGCATGCGGGTGATGCCGACGGAGCGGAAGATCGCGGCCTCAAAGTTGTAGAGCAAGATTGAGGGCATGCTGAGCAAAAAGACGCGCAGGTAGAGCGAAGCGAGCGGCATGGTCTCGGCAGGCACGTTGAGTGCAGCGAGCATAGGCTCGGCAAAGATCTCGCCCAGAGCGATGACGACAAAGCCCACGAGCGCCATTAAAATCGAGGTATGGACGGCGCGTTTGACCATGTTCTGATCGTTGCGGCCGATAGCGTTGGCAATGACCACGTTGGAGCCAAGCGACATGCCAATAAACAGATTGAGCATAAGACTGGTAAGCGGAACATTGGAGCCGACCGCCGCCATGGCGAGGGTTCCCTGGTCGCCCGAGAAGTTACCGATAATGACCGTGGCGATGAGGTTCGACAGCTGCTCCAAGATGCTCGTGGCGGCCACGGGGAAGGCGAACAGGGGAATATTGCGCCACAGCGATCCGGTGGTCATGTCAATATGCTTAGATACGGTATCAGCCATACGCTCTCAATCTCTAACGTGCTATATCGTGCTTATTTGCGCAGACGATGATACTCCTAATCGACTAGTCGTTGGGGGCGTTCTAAAACGATTACTCATTCAAGAACGTCCCCAATGACTAGGCGGGGAAGGCGTGCGACAATGGTGGGCGTTGTGTTGTTCGCGCTAAGGAGTTGCCATGTTGTTGTGTCCCGTTTGCCATGAGCCGCTGGTGGATGACGAACGCGGTGCTGCATGCGCGGGTGGGCACCGGTTTGACCGTGCGCGCGAGGGCTATCTATATCTGCTGCGCTCGTCCAAGAGCGGCGACTCCATGGGCGATCCCAAGTCGCAGGCACGCAGCCGTCGCGACTTTCTGAACCGCGGTTACTATGCGCCGTTGCGCGATGCGATGGTCGAGCTGGTGCGCGAGCGGGTGTCTGGACGTGCCGCGTCTACGAACTGCCCCATGACGTTGCTCGATATTTGCTGTGGCGAGGGCTACTACACCAGCGCCATGGGTGCGGTGCCGGGCGTGGATGCTTACGGCTTTGACCTGGGCAAAGAGATGGTGCGCCTTGCCGCCAAGCGCGGCGATGCGACCTACTTCGTGGCCAACATGAAGGACATCCCCGTGGCTGATGGCACCTTCGATATGGTGACCGAGCTCTTCGCTCCCTTTAACGAGCGCGAGTTTGCCCGCGTGCTGGCACCCGAAGGCTCGCTCTACACCGTGGTACCGGGCGCCCGTCATCTGTTTGGGCTTAAGGAAGTGCTCTACGATACGCCGTACCTTAACGACGAGAAGCTGCCGAAGACTACCGAGCTCGAGTTGGTCGGAACGCAGCGGGTGTCTGCGAACATTACGCTCCAGACCCAGGCCGACATCGAGGCGGTGTTCCAGATGACACCCTACTACTACCGCACGCGCCCCGCCGACAAAGAGCGCCTGGCAAACTTGGACACGCTCCAGACCGATATCGACTTCATCATCGCCGAGTACCGCCACTGCTAACCTACCAAAAAGGGACAGGTTTATTTTGGCAGGTTTTATCTGGGCAAACGCAAAGGGCCGACCGCGGAGATGCGCGATCGGCCCTTTTTATTGGCGTATATACCAGAGTCGCTGAGCGATTGGCACGGATGCGGCTTAGCTCAAACGGTCCATGCCCTCTTTCTTGACGCGGTTGGCGAGTACAAAGTAGATAATGCTGACGATCAGGCCGGTAAAATCGGGGATGCTTGAGCCGGTCCCACCCAAGAGGGGCAGGGAGAGAAGCAGACTGATGACCGAACATGCTAGGCAGACGATGGACCAAATCCAGACAACGCCAGCCTTGGCGGGATTATTTGCCGCGCGGATGCCAAAGACGGCGGTCACAATTTCGACGATGCCCAATACGATGACGACGACGCAAGAGACGATCATGGCACTCGTGATATCGCCTGCCGCGCTGCCTGCAAAGAGCGCTGTAGCACCCATGCCTGCGCTTAGAATGCCGACGACAAAGAAGAGGAACGATAGGATTTTGAGTAATTTACAGGCGTTGCTCATGGCTGGTCCTTTCGAAGTGGACATGACGTATTTGATGCGCACGCATGACGCATGTCGCGAAGCATATTGTAATTCAACAAGGTGCTGTGTACGTTCATCCAATAGTTGAATGCTCCGCTCATGACAGGGATGGCACTTGCGCTGTGCTAGGTTTTTGTTTAACTGGATTAAACTGTGCATTTTTTAGGGGCGAATGGTGAATATCAAGCAGGTCGGCTATTTTGTCGCCGTATTCGAGACGAAGAGTTTTACTGCTGCGGCGCACCAGCGCAACGTGACTGTTCAGGCCATTTCCAAGTCAATTAGCGAGCTCGAGCAGTTTTTTAACGTTCAGTTATTTGAGCGTGGAAGTAGCGGTGTCAGGCCGACTCAGGCCGGTCGCAGCTTTTATGCCAAGGCTCGCCCCGCCGTCGAAGCATATCGCGAGGTTGAAAACTTTGACCCGTTTGGATGCGACCTGACCGTCTCGTCGGCCCCTGGTCCGCAAACGATTCCGGAACTTTCGATTGGCCTGTGCGCCCCCGCATTCGATAACGAGGATAAGCTATATAAAGGGCTATCTGCGCTTATCATGCGTGGTGTGCGCGTGCGGGTGAAGTTTTGCACTGTGCATCCCGGGGTTGCCCAGCAGGAGCTCGAGCAGGGCGACCTCGATGCCTTGCTTACGGTGGGTACATATGACAATACCAATGATGACTGCGAACAACTGGGAACCCTGCCCACGGGTATTTTCGTTGCTGCCGACCATCCACTCGGCAAGAGGCCCTTTGTGACTGTGGCTGACCTGAGCTCCTATCCGGTGGGACAGTCGACTGCGTTCGATAGCTTTAACAACTCGATTTTTTGGCAGTACAAAAGCCGCGATGTCCTAGGCGAGACGCGCGTTATCGATAGCCCCGCTCAAGTTGGGGCGTTTTTGGCGGTCGAGCGCGGCTATTTCTTAAATGCCATTCTTCCCGTTCCCGGTCAGGTCGCTAGTGGGTTTGAGATTGTTCCCATTGTGGGCGAAGGGGCCCTGACGGTTCCGGTGTGCTTAGTTTCCCTTAAAGATGAAAAGTCCCAAGCTTATCACGTTGTAGAGAACTACTTGATTCGCATGGTGGGCTGCACCAACGGATCTGCTGCTCGCTAGCGCATTCGTTGACGCGCTTGCCGCTGTCGGCTCGGTCGTGTCTGGCATTATGCCGTCGATTGTCCTGTGCCGCGGCAATCGAATGAATGCAAAGACTATCCACAGCAAACCGCCCTCCGTTTCTTGTCTGCTCGAGAAACGGAGGGCGGTTTTCATATACAGCGCTCTGTACAGGCAGGTCAGATACCCTAGCTCAGGCGCTCCTGGCTTTCCTTTTTAACGCGGTTGGCGAAAACGAAGTACACGGCACTTACGACCACGGCGGTGACATCGGTGGCGCTGGTGCCGACTCCGCCCAAGAAGGGCTCGGAAAGAAGCAGGCTTACAACGGCGCATACCAGGCAAATGATAGCCCAGACCCAAACGATACCAATCTTGCTGGGGTTATTTGAGGCGCGGATGCCCAACACGGCAGCGATGATTTCGACGATGCCCATCACGATGACGACAACGCTGTAAACCGAGAGATCGCCGCTGGCGTCGCCCGAAGCCGCAGTGAGTGCCAACGCGCCCGCGGCGATGCTAAAAATACCTCCCAATAGATAGATGATGGACATGACCTTTAGGACTTTACGGTTGTTGCTCATGTTCGGTTCCTTTCCCTTGAGCCTTAATGGCGCCGTGCGGGTGTTGCCCGGTGCCATGAATTACTGATTGGTAGGTTCGTTACCCAGGTCTTGCGAAGCGAGTTTCTGTTCTTCGCTAAACTCGTCCGCTTCGGCGAGTTCTTCGGCGGTAGCTGCCCTTGGAGCGGACTCGTCGGCATCGCAATGATCGAAAACGAGTTGATAGGGGGCGATGTCGCGGCGGGAAAGCATAAGCTTTACCTCACGGCGCAAAGAACGCATGACACTGCCGCGATCGGTCTCCTTGCAGGTGGCGACGACGCGAATGGTCATAGCGGTGCTGCTAAGGTCGACCACGCCCTTGTAGAAGGGGCCATCGATAATGGCGGGAACGCGGTCATGCACGCTTTTGAGCTCGTCTTTAAGCACCTTTTCAACATAGGGTAGAGATTCTCCCACCGGGATGGTGATATCTATGCTGGCGTAGGAATTAAGTTTGGTCATGTTGGTGACATTCGAAATCGAGCTGTTGCGTAGGAGCAGAACATTGCCGTTGCCGTCATTGATCTTTGTGGTTCGCACGCCAATCTCCATAACGGTGCCGGTATTGCCGCCAACTGAGATGACGTCTCCAACGCGGAACTCGCCTTCAAAGATAATAAAGAGTCCGCATAAGATATCCGTGATGAGGTCTTTGGCTCCAAAGGAGACGGCGAGCGTGATGATACCTGCCGAGGCTAAAAGCGTTGCGGTATCGACGCCCAAAACACCGAGGCACCAATAGAGCATAGCGATGAGAGTCCCGTATTTTGTCAGGCTCGAGAGAAGTCGGCATATCGTCTCGCCGCGCGCTCCAAGCACATTGGACAACATGCGAAGAAGCGCCTGCGCGATTGCGCACACTGTGAGAGCTACACAGGCGTACATGATTGAAGCGGTGAGCGCGAATATGTTGAGACCGTGCTGCCAGTCGTTACCTAGGATATAGGTAAATACCGAATTCGGGCCAAACAGAGTGTCTTTAAGCAAGACGGCCAAAAAGACGATAAACACCGCGATGCCGGTGAACCATCTAAGGACTGTGCCGAGTTTTTGCTCGGGGGTTTTGTCCTCCCATTTAAAGGAGATGTTGAGCCATCGGCCAATGGCGCTTTCGCTGTGTTTGACACGGCCGTCGGACGTCGTGACAGTGATGTTGTGCCGTCTTGTCGCGAAATCTTCTTCGTGCTTCGAACGCTTTTCTTTGACTCTTATGGTGTCGAGCGTCAGCAACGGGTAGATAAGGGCAAAGCAAATGGCGGCGATGATTCCGGTTGCGATTGTGAGCGGAACGCGCTGGTGCATAAAGGAGTCTTCGGGTGCCGCGACGTAAACGTAATAGTCGCCAGTCTCCAAACAGGAGGCGTAGAGTTTTTGGTTGTCGATGTAGACGAAGTCGCTAAAGCCGTCTGCAAGCTGCTCGTCAGTCAGTCCTATTTCGGATGCCTTTTTCCCCAAAAGAAGGTCGTTGGGATGATATGCGACGGTACCGTCTTTTTTCTCGATTGCAAAGGCGAAGCCTCCGGCGCCCGCCTTGATGCCATCGAGCACCGCGTCGATCTTGGTGCTCTTGAGCATTTCTTCCAGGCGCATGGGGCGCACGGCAATCTGCACGATTCCGTCTGCAATGCCATCCTGATCGTAGAGTGCGACTCCGATGTACTGATATGTCTCGCCAGTGGTTCTGTTGATAGAGAGGGGCTGTATATATTCATCCTTGCCTCCCAAAAGCGAGCGGAACTCGTAGGAGGAGTCACCGTACTTGGTCGAAAGGCTGTAGGATCGCTGCGACGTGCTCGAGATCGTCATATTGCCGTCGCCGTCGTAGAGATAAATTGACTCGATGTTGAGCGTTTTTGCCAAGCTGTGCAGGTCGGCTCGCGTGGCGAGCTCCGGATTGTGCTCAACGATGTAGGCGATAATGTGGCAGGCAGTGGCATAGTGCTCGCTATATTGCCTCGTAAGTTCATCCTCGCGCAGCGCATTATTTTTGAGCGTTTGATCAATCTGCTCTAGGCGCTCCCGATTGACCGTCGCCTGGCTCGAAAGGGCAAAGAGCGTTTGCATATAGAAGGTTACTGCCAACAGTAAGACGAGTCCTGCAATGGACAAGGCTGTTGCGCGTCTGCCCACGGAGGGGTTAAACCGAAGGTCGCGACCGATCTTGACGTATTCGTGATGGTCGTGGTCGTCATGTTCGTCATCCGCTAGGACAAACAGGTCATAGAGTGCCACGGCGGCGACGATTGCGATGAAGGCAAAGAGGATGACGCCCACGGTGATGTTGCGCGCGGAGGCAGTATCGCTTTCGGGAATGGCGAGAACGTAATAGGTGTCATCGACCAACTTGACGCGACAATACAGGCTTGTGTTTTTGACGGAAGTGATAAATGTCTTGCCGTCCTCAAGATTGCCAATGTCGATGCCGTTGTCGAGCGCATCGGTACCTATCATGCTCTGATCGGGATGGTAGGTGATCAGGTGCGTTTTTGCCGATACGGCGAGGACATATCCGTGGCTGCCGAGCGAGATGTTCTTGAGCATGCTCTCGGTCGAGCCGGTGTCCTTGACAAGGGCGTGCAGCTCTTGGGGATTTTGCTCTACGATGACCATGGTGTCGTCATCGATTTTGGCGGCATAGTATCGCATGACCCAGTCTTGATCGGGAAGATCGACCTCAACTGGATCGGAGGGCTTGCCGGTCTCGAAGCACTGGCGTAGCTGGTTAAAGCGGGCGCGGCTAAAATCGGCTTTGGTGTCAGCCGCTTTGGCGATGATGGAACCGTCACGTCGGGTAACGAGAACGTTATCGACCTTGAGCAGGTCCTTGAACTCGGCCATTTTGGCATCGGTCGCTTCATAACCGGCATTGTTGGCCGCCATAAATGCGATGCTTGCGGCACGTGTGCGATACAGGTCATCAAATGTTTGGGTGTTGTCTTTCGTTTCCGACCGGGCCGTTTTAACGAGATCGGGGAGTTCGGCGGCAACGCGATCGAATTCCAAAGCGTATTCCTCTTGCGATAGACGCGTTTGCATCGAGGCGAGTAGGAGTCCCATCGCTAACGTGCAGACGGCTACGGCAATGGCAAGCGCCACGGACTTCTGTTTTAGTCGCTTGGACATAGGTGGACTTCCTTAGTTCCATTTCTGGATGAGCGTATCGATTGTTTTGTCTTTGAGCATTGAGCGTACTTCGGCGGCAATCTTGGGTGAAAGCTCGGAGCCCTTCTGCGTTGCAACGGCGTAGCGCTGTGGGTTGATGCCAAAATCGGGCAGAACGGTGCGCTCGCCATCGAGATAGGTTTTGGCGATTGCGCCATCGGTCGCCATGGCGTCGACGTCGCCGGCTTCCAATGCGTGGGAAAGCTCGGCGTAGCTTGCATATTGGCTCAGATGCCATGTGTCGTAGTCAATGTTGCCGCTCTTGGCATCCTGCTGCCGGGGGATGCCGTCCGAAAGCCCCAGCTCCAAAAACTTCGCGGCAAGTTGAGGTGCAGCGTTTGTTCCGGATACCGTGCCAATTGTTCCGCCCTTAAGCTGGGAGAAGGATTGAATGAGCGATGTATTTTCGACAACAAGAATTACCGAGTCGGTGTAATAGGCGGCAGAGAAGTCAAATAGCTTTTTGCGTTCGTCGCTTATCGAGTAGCACGCGATCAGGCAATCGACTTTTCCCGACGAGAGCATTTCTTCGCGTGTCTCGGGCGTTACGGATGTAAACGAACAGCCTCCATAGCCAAGACGGTTTGCCAACTCGTTGGCGAGGTCGATTTCGAATCCGTAGTACTTACCGTTGTTGGGATTACGTTCGCTAAACCCGACAATATCCGAGCGGACGCCTACGTTCAGCCTGGCCTTGCCGGACATGCCGGAAGTGCTGTTCGAGCAGGCTGGCAGCACCACAGCTGCCAGTGTGGCTCCGGCTGCCGAGATTGCCAACCGGCAGGCCTTTCGGCGTGTGACTGAATGGTCCATTTGCATTCCTCACGACGAATGTTCAGTCCTTTAATGATATGGACGGGCAAGTATGGAATAGTCGCGAAGCGGCGGGTAAACGGAGGGTTGAGGTGGAGGATAAAATCTGTCGGCATCGGGCACTTTATTGCTAAATAGATGTCAGCATGCTGCGATGGGCGTTAGGTCCTGGACACCCTTCAGACCGATACCGACTTCATCATCGCCGAGTACCGCCACAGCTAACAACCTGCCAAAAAGGGACAGGCTTGTTTTGGCAGGTTTTATCTGGGCAAACGTAAAGGGCCGATCGCGCAGTAACGCGGTCGGCCCTTTTTAGTTGCTTGATTGCAGGGGGGGCTGTGGGAGACGGGTGCCTACAGGCGATCCTTGTTCTCGGCCTTAACGGCGTGAGCCTGCTGAACAAAGAACGGGTCGTACACCACGATGACAAAGGTACCGATGTTAACGACGCTGCCGCCGAGAGCGGGAAGGGTAAGCATGCGCCTGAAAGCGCTTGGGGCCTGCACAGCCAACCTTTCAAAAAGGAAAGCTGGACGTAAGCCAAATCGATGGCAGCCCATGTGCGGCGCTGCGATGATGAGGCCGTAACAAGGAGCTGGTCTCAAGGAGGAGCCATGATGTACGGAGCAGGGCAAGTGCATGAGCCGCGGTCGTTGGGAAGGCGCATGGGTGATTCTGTGATCGCTGCCGTGTGCACGGGATTGATGGCGGTGCTTTGCATTGCGATGCTGTGGACCATGTCGCATGTGGGACAATAGCAGACGGTTGGGTGCCGACATAAACGGCACCCACGTATTCGTTTTGCTTGTTAAGGAGTATCCATGGGCGTCGTCGATCCCTTTTCTGTTGCTCGGGCCGCGGGGCTTGAGCTGACCGGGACGTCCGAGGGCCTCACGCTCACCAACGGCACGATGGAGCTGCGTGCCGATTTTGGCCGCATGCTGCCACGACTCAAGCAGGGCCGTTTGCAGCAAGAGCTACTGGTGAAGGCTGCGCGCACAAAAGGCGTCGAGCAACCATGGGCGATTGACGCCACGGCGGGCTTTGGCGAGGATTCGCTGCTGTTGGCGGCTGCGGGCTTTACCGTCGATCTGTATGAACAGGATTGCGTGATCGCGGCGCTTCTCAAGGATGCCTTGGATCGCGCGGCAGATGATCCGGCGCTTGCGGTTGCCGTGGCTCGCATGCGCCTTCATGCGGGCGAGGATAGCATTGCCGGTCTTCGCCATACAGCTGAGCTGATCGGGCAGGGCGAGCTCGCGGCTCCCGACGTGGTGTATCTGGACCCCATGTTTCCCGGACGCACCAAGAGCGCGGCGGTTAAAAAGAAGTTCCAACTTTTGCATCATTTGGAGCAACCGTGTGCCGATGAGGAGGCGCTGGTCCAGGCAGCGCTTGCGGTGCATCCGCGCAAAGTCGTTATCAAGCGGCCGGTGAAGGGCCCGCTGCTTGCCGGCGTTAAGCCGAGCTATCAACTTGCGGGCAAGGCCGTTCGTTATGATGTTTTGGTGCCGCCGCGCCCGTAGCTTGCGTGCGATGGCTGGCGCTCCGTCAATGCCGTGCCGATGCGGCGCCTATTTCCAAGGGTGCGACGTCAGGTGCCATCCGCCGCAGTATTCACATTTGTAGCAGGCCAAACCACGCCGCCCGCGGTTTTCGCAGTCGGCCATAACGGCCTCGGCCTCGGCGCGCGTGTCGTAACGGTTTTTGCGCTCGCACGATTTGTAGCGCCAGGCCTCATCGCGCTCGGCGTCCAGGGCGTCGCGGCGCTCGTCCTCGCGCGCAAACAGGTCGCTCATATCGCCGCCGGTAGCAGCGCCCAAAAACTCGCTTTTGGCCTTTGACCAGGCGGCTCGCTTTTTGCTTCCCATCTGCTTAGCGCCTCTCTCCAAACGCTGGTATCATTGCCCAATCAAAGTGATACCAATAAACGTGAGGTCGCCGCGTGATGATCAGAAAAACCCTTGATACCGACATTCCTGCCGTCATGGCTATCTATGACGCGGCCCGTGCCTTTATGCGCGCACATGGCAACGCCACGCAGTGGCCCGAGGGCACGCCTTCTGCCGAGCAGCTGGCTGCCGATATCGCTGCCGGTGGCAGCTATGTGTGCGAAGTCGACGGCCGCGTGGTAGCGACGTTTGCCTTTCTGCCGGGGCCGGACAGCTCCTACGATGCGATCGAGGGCGGCCAGTGGCACGGCGACGCCCCGTATGCTGTGCTGCACCGCGTGGCATCCGACGGCACCACGCATGGCGTTGCGGCCGCGATGTTTGCCTTTGCCAAGGAACGTATCGACCATCTGCGTATCGACACGCACCAAGACAACCTGCCTATGCAGGGTGCCATCGCCAAGGCCGGGTTTAAGCGCGCCGGTATCGTATATGTGTCGGACGGTACGCCGCGCGTCGCGTTTGATTGGCTGCGCGAGGCATAAAGGCCGAGTCACATACCAGCGTTTCACCGAAATGAAAATGGCCCCGAGGGGGCCATTTTTGGTAAAACGCGTTGTTGTGGGGCTCGCGTTGCTATCGCCCCAGATGAGCCCGGGCAGACAAAAAGGGGAGGTGCCGGCTTTCGCAAGGCGCGAACCTACGAAAATCGCCGCGCGGCAACGCGGGGCGATGAGCTCGGTCGGGGGATAGGGCCCGCTTCGCCCGCCGGCACGTAAATTGTATCATCCAGTGTGGAACGAGGATGCCCGTCGCCGCGTGCGATGGGCTTGTAATAAGAGGAGGGCCATGTCGAAGCAAGCGGTCGTTGGAATCTTGGCGCATGTCGATGCCGGCAAGACCACGTTGGCCGAGGCCATGCTGTTCAACGCGGGTCGCATTCGCAAGCGCGGCCGCGTGGACGATGGCGATTCGCATCTGGATACGAACGCGATCGAGCGCGAGCGTGGCATCACGATTTTCTCGTCGCAGGCCGTGCTCGACCATGGCGATACCCATGTCATGCTCGTGGACGCGCCGGGGCATGTCGATTTTTCTGCCGAGGCGGAGCGCACATTGCGCGCGCTCGACTACGCGATTTTGGTTGTGGGCGCCAACGACGGCGTGCAGGGGCACACCGAAACCCTGTGGCGCCTGCTTGCGCGCTATGACATCCCGACGTTCATCTATATCAACAAAATCGATTTGGAGAATCCCGGCCGCGATGTTTTGCTGGCACAACTTGGGCAACGTCTTTCCGAGGGCTGCCTGGATGCCAGCGAACTGCTGGCGGGCGGCGCCGTTCAAGAGGACGCTGCTGCGTTGGACGAGGCGGCGCTCGAGGAGTTTCTTGAGGCGGGTGGGCTTTCTGTCGCAACGCTGTCGCGCATGGTTGCCGAGCGCAAGCTCTTTCCCTGCTTTGCCGGCTCGGCTCTCAAGGACCAAGGCGTGGACGAGCTGCTGGACGGCATATGCGCACTGATGCGTGAACAGGCATGGCTTCCGGAGTTTGCCGCGCGCGTCTATCGTGTCAGCCGCGGGGATCGCGGTGAGCGCTTGGCTTGGGTTAAGGTGACCGGCGGCACGCTGCATGTCAAACAGATGATTGACGGACGTTCCGGCGCCGAGGCATGGGAGCAAAAGATCGACCAGGTGCGCATCTATAACGGCGAGAAGTATGAGCTTGCCCAAGAAGTTGCTGCTGGCGGTATTTGTGCCGTGACAGGCCTTGCGCACGTTCGCCCAGGGGACGCCCTGGGCGCGGAGCCTGCGGGCGATGCGCCTGTCATTGCGCCGGTTCTCACCTATACGGTGCTTCCGGGCGAACATGATGTCCATACGGTGTTCAAAGCATTGACTGAGTTAGCGGACGAAGATCCCATGCTCGGCGTAAGCTGGAATACGCATCTGGAGCAGATTCACCTGCAGTTGATGGGCGCCGTGCAGCTCGAGGTCGTGCAGCGGGTGCTGGTCGATCGCTTTGACCTTGCGGTCGAGTTTGAGTCTGGCGGTATTCTCTATAAGGAGACTATTTCGCAGCCGGTCGAGGGCGTGGGCCACTTTGAGCCACTGCGCCACTATGCCGAGGTACATTTGCGCCTGGAGCCGTTGCCGACGGGTTCGGGCGTGCAGTTTGGCACCGTGACCTCGACCGACGAGCTCGATCTTAACTGGCAGCGTTTGGCACTCACCAACGCCATGGAGCGCGACCACCTGGGCGCGCTGACCGGCTCGCCCATCACCGATGTGCGCATTACGCTCACGGGCGGCCGCGCGCATGCCAAACATACCGAGGGCGGCGATTTTCGCCAGGCCACGTACCGCGCGATTCGCCAGGGGCTCATGCAGGCGCGTGAGGTCGGCGCGGCGGTGCTGTTGGAGCCGTGGTATCGCTTTGAGCTCGAGGTGCCGGGGGAGTGCGTGGGCCGGGCGCTCTCGGATGCCACGCGCATGGGTGCCGAGTACGAGCCGCCGACGATGGCGGGCGACCGAGTGAAGCTTGTGGGTCGCGTGCCGGCATCCGAGGTTCAGGATTATGCGCTGGAGGTGGCTGCCTACACGAGCGGTCGCGGGCATCTCTACCTGGAGTTCGCCGGCTATGCGGCTTGCCATGATGCCGAGCACGTAATCGAGACGGCCACCTATGAGCCCGAGGCCGATCTGCCCAACACGCCCGGCTCGGTCTTTTGCTCTCACGGCGCCGGTTACACGGTCAAATGGTACGACGCACCCGCCGCGGCTCACGTAAAGGTCGATCCCACCACCTTCCGCCCTTGGCGAGCGGCAGACGCAGAGTTTTTCGGCCACATGTGACAAAGGGACAACCCCTTTGTCACATGCTATTGGTATAACTCGGTATAAGTTGGTATAACTATTACCAGGGTTTGCCAATCCGAGGAGGCCGACATGAATCCAAATCCCTTTAAGCCAACGGCAGGCAAGCGGCCTCCGATGCTCATCGGTCGCGAGTCGGTCATCGAAGATTTCGAGGAAGGGCTCGATAACGGCGCCGGTGCCCCCGGAAGGCTCATGCTCATTACGGGAAACCGCGGTTGCGGCAAGACGGTTCTCTTGCGGGAACTGCAACGCCTAGCCAATGAGCGCGGATGGGCGGTTGTCTCCGATTCCGCTTCGCTTGGCTTGTGCGACCGCTTGGCCGACGCGCTTCGCTCGAATAAACCCGTTGTGACGTCAATGGAGCTCGGTCCGTCGTTTGGCCGGATGTCGGTCGAGGCGGCGCGAGCAAAGGGCGAGACGTTGCGAGGTCTGGTCAACGAGCGCCTCAAGAAGCTCGGTCCAGGCAAGGGCATACTGTTTGCGATTGACGAGGCGCAGTCTGCGTCTATCGAGGAGCTGGCGGCTCTTGCCGTTCTCTATCAGCAAGTGCTCGGAGACCAGGATGCCACGGGCTTGCCCGATAGCGACCAGCGCGGTCTTGCGCTGGTTTTTGCCGGCTTGCCCAGTATGGTTGATGACTTGCTCGAAGAGCCGAGCGTGACGTTTTTGCGGCGTGCTCAGCAGCGTACGCTGGGGGCGATTTCTTTGCCCAAAGTGCGCGATTCGTATATCCAGACGGTCAAAGACGCTGGTCTTTACGTTGATGCGGAGACGGCGGACCTTGCGGCGCGCAAGAGCATGGGGCATCCCTATATGGTTCAGCTAGTGGGCTATTACATGTGGCGCTCTGCTGTCCGGCGTGGCTCGCAGGCCATTGAAGTGTGCGATGTCGAGGCTGGCTACGCCGATGCCGTCTCTGAGTTCTATGAAGCGATCGACGCTCCCTTGTATTACGGGTTGCGCAGTCCGCAGCGTCTCTTTATCGAGGCCATGGCGGCTGACGAGGGCAAACCGACGCGCATGGCGGATATCATTGAGCGTTGCGATCGCACCCAGAGCTGGGCGAGTAAATATCGTGCAAGCCTGATTCGCGAGCGCGTCATCGAGGCTGCCGGATACGGCCTCGTCCGGTTTACCGTGCCCATGCTGGGCGCGTACATCCGCGATCGCATTTTATGGCATGAGTAATGTGAAAAGGGACGGTCCCTTTGTCGCATCGATAGATGTGAGGTCAAAACATGGTGATTCAAACTGAGCGATTGACGCTTCGTCCGTGGCGCGAGACGGATGCGGCGATTCTGTTTACATATGCGAGCGACCCGGACGTGGGACCGGCTGCGGGCTGGCCGCCCCATCGAAGCATTGAGGAGAGCAGGGAGATCATTCGGACAGTTTTTGCGGCACCCCATACCTTTGCCGTTTGCCTGGCTGCGACGGATGAGTCCATGGGTAGCATCGGTCTCATGCCGTCTCGCTGCGA
The DNA here is from genome assembly GCA_905214425.1 of uncultured bacterium. Classification (GTDB taxonomy): domain Bacteria; phylum Actinomycetota; class Coriobacteriia; order Coriobacteriales; family Coriobacteriaceae; genus Collinsella. Next base: position 106,866 of record CAJMLY010000002.1, on the reverse strand, counting down.
GTCGAACCGTCGAGATGACGGTCTCGAACTCGAAGTGGGCTATTGGATCGCCAAGCCATTCTGGGGCCGAGGCTTTGCTCCCGAAGCGGTACGAGCCATGCAGCGCTATGCGTTCGAAACGCTTGGCTGCAAGGCGCTTTGGTGCGGATACTACGAGGGCAATAATAAGTCGTTACGCGTTCAACAAAAGTGCGGGTTCGCGCCGCATCACGTTGAGCGCGACGTGCCCTGCAAGCTTATGGGCGATGTGCGTACCGAGTACTTTACGTATTTGACCCGCGAAGACTGGTGCGGGCGGGCAGAAGGGGAGTGATGACGGTGTCGCAACAACCAAGTGCTATCGAGGTGCGTGGCGCACGTGTCCATAACCTCAAGGACATCGATATCGATATTCCGCTGGGAAAGCTGGTGGGTATTGCCGGCGTATCGGGTTCGGGCAAGAGTTCGCTGGCACTGGGCGTTCTTTACGCCGAGGGCTCGCGCCGCTATCTGGAGGCGCTCAGCACCTATACCCGCCGTCGTCTGACGCAGGCCGAGCACGCCCAGGTGGATGAGGTGCTGCACGTGCCGGCGGCGCTCGCATTGCATCAGCGCCCCAGCGTGCCGGGCGTGCGTTCCACTTTTGGTACCATGACCGAGCTCAACAACAGCCTGCGCCTGCTCTTTAGCCGTTGCGCCCATCACGTGTGCCCGCACTGCGGGGCGCGCGTGGAGCCGAGCCTTAACGTGGCCGCAGGCCTGTCGCTCACGTGTCCGACATGCGGCCGCGAGTTCTACGCTCCGGGCGCCGAGGACCTTGCCTTTAACAGCGGCGGTGCATGCCCCACCTGTGGCGGCACCGGTGTCATGCGCGAGGTGGACGAGGCGAGCCTGGTGCCCGACGAGTCAAAGACCATCAACGAGGGCGCGGTGCTTCCCTGGGGCACGCTCATGTGGGATCTGATGAAACAGGTGGCTGGCGAGATGGGCGTGCGCACCGACGTGCCGTTTAGCCAGCTCACACCTCAAGAGCGCGACATCGTGTTCCATGGCCCGGCGGTTAAGAAGCACATTCTCTACGTTCCCAAAAACGGCGAGGGCGCCACGCCGCTCGACTTTACCTATTACAACGCCGTCTATACCGTCGAGAATGCACTCGCCAAGGTTAAGGACGATAAGGGGCTCAAACGCGTTGCACGCTTTTTGCGCGAGGGGCCATGCCGCGACTGTGGTGGCACGCGTCTTTCCGAGGCTGCGCGCCAGCCCCAAGTGCGCGGTATCAATCTGGCGCAGGCCGCGGCCATGACGCTGGGCGAGGCGATTGAGTGGGTGCGCGGGGTGCCCGCATCCTTGCCGCCCGAGATGTGGCCCATGGCGACGGATATATGCGATTCGTTTTTGAGCGCGGCCCGTCGTCTGGTCGACCTGGGTCTCGAGTACCTTTCACTCGATCGCGCCGGTGCCACGCTCTCCACGGGTGAGCGCCAGCGCGTGCAGCTTGCTCGCGTGGTGCGCAACCGATCGACAGGTGTGCTTTATGTGCTGGACGAGCCTTCGATCGGCTTGCATCCTGCCAATGTCGACGGCTTGGTGGGCGTGATGCGCGATCTGGTGGATGACGGCAACACCGTGGTCGTTGTCGACCACGATACGCGCGTACTGGCGGAGGTTGATTATCTGGTCGAGATGGGCCCCGTTGCCGGAGCGGGCGGCGGTAATGTGATTGCCACTGGTACGGTAGACGAGGTCGAGCAATCGCGGGGCAGCCGCATCGCGCCGTTTTTGCGCGCCGAGCCCAAGCGCTTGCGCCCGCAGGTGACTGACGAGGAAATGTTCGACCAGGGTCACATCCGCATGGCAACCGATGCCATCCATACCGTCAAGCCGCTCGAAGTCGATATCCCGCGCGGTCGCTTGGTTGCGGTGACGGGCGTTTCGGGCTCGGGTAAGACGACGTTGGTGCTCGAGACGCTCATTCCGGCACTCAAGGCGCAGGCAGCCGGCGAGCGCCTGCCGGGGCACGTGCGTTGGATCGATGCCGAAGGCATTGCCCGCGCAAACCTGATTGACGCTACGCCTATCGGCGCCAACGTGCGCTCGACGGTGGCGACTTATGCCGACATCCATGATGAGCTGCGCCGCGCCTTCGCCCGCACGCCCGAGGCCAAGGCAGCCGGCTACAAGGCAGGTGCCTTTAGCTACAACACTGGCACTCTGCGCTGCCCTACGTGCGATGGCACGGGCTCGATATCGCTCGACGTGCAGTTTCTGCCCGACGTCGAGATCGTCTGCCCGGCATGTCGCGGCTCACGTTATGCAGACGCGGCTTCGCATATCCATCGCGAGGGCAAGGACGGGAGTCTGCTTACGTTGCCGCAGCTCATGGACATGAGTGTGGACGAGGCCCTCGACGCCACGGTGGGACTCAAGAAGGTTCAGGCGCGCTTGCAGACCTTGCACGACCTGGGCTTGGGTTATCTCACGCTCGGTGAGCCCACGCCGGCGCTTTCGGGCGGCGAAGCGCAGCGTCTTAAGCTTGCGAGCGAGATGGGCCGCGTGCAGGATGATGCCGTATTCGTGTTCGATGAGCCCACGATCGGCCTGCATCCGCTCGATGTTCAGGTGCTGATGAACGTGTTTGACGGCCTCGTCGCCAAGGGTGCCACGGTTATCGTGATCGAACACGACCTCGACCTTATCCGTAACGCCGATTACGTGATCGACATGGGCCCGGGCGGTGGCGACGTCGGCGGGCAAATCGTCTGCGCCGGCACGCCAGGCGACATCGCAGCCTGCTCCACAAGCATTACCGGTCGCTACCTATAACCGAATGTGACAAAGGGACAGTTCCTTTGTCACATTCCCGGAAAGCCTGTTTGGCGCAGGGCTTCGTAGAGGACGATGGCGGCGCTGTTGGAGAGGTTGAGGGCGCTGATGCGGTAGTCGTCCGGGTTGACGAAGTTGCCGCAGATGTCCTGTTGAAGGATAGCCTCGTGGCTGTCCTCGGTATGTCCGAGCGATTCCTCGTGGGCTTCCCAAGCCTCGGCGTTATCGAGCGAGTCGCAATCGCGCAGCATAGGGATGCGCTCGCAGCGCTCGGGCGCCGCGGCGAGCAGTGGCTCGGGAATGCCCGAGCTCTCGCTGCCAAAGACCAAGTAGTCGCCGTCGTGGTAGGTACTCTGCGCATAGGTGCGGCGTGCCTTTTTGGTCAGCAGATGTAGGCGCTCGTCGGCAGGGGAGAGACCGTTGCGTGCAAGGAAATCCTCCCAGCCGGCATAGGTCGTCACGTCCAAGTTTTGCCAGTAGCCCAGGCCGGCGCGACGTACCGTCTTGTCGTCGAGCGAAAAGCCCAGCGGCTCCACCAGATGCAGGCGGGCGCCGGTGACCACGCAGGTACGGCCGATATTGCCCGTATTGGCTGGAATCTCGGGCGCATACAGCACGATATTGAACATGAATCTCCTTGGCTCAGAACGAAAAACCACCACGAAGTTCACCTTCGTGGTGGTTTGGCGGTTACGTTGGCGGAAAAATACCCGCTTGGATAAACCTAGGCGCGGTGCCAGTCGGTCAGGCAGGCATCAAGGGAGGCGATGAGCGCATCCTTGTCCATGTGACGGCCGATGATGCACAGGCTCGTCATGCGGTCGCCCGTCTCGTCGTCCCAAATCTGCATGATCTCGGGATTCTCGTCGATGATCTTCTGCTTCTCGCCCTCGGGCGCCGAGTCAACGAACAGGCCGTTCTCCATCAGGCGCATCTGGTGGCCGGCCTGCTCAAACATGTAGCACATGTCCGGATCGCCGGTCTGCCACAGCGGACCCTTGACGCGGATGACCTCGTCGGGCCACTCCTGCTCAACAAAATTGGTGAACTTCTGCAGGTCAAACGGCTTGCGGCGCGAGTACACAAAGGTCTCGATGTCGTACTCGAGCACCTCGGGGTCGTCGTGCTCCTCGGGATGCTCCATGGCCTCGATCCAGGCGGCGGAGTTGTAGGCGCGCATAAAGTCGAAGCGGTCGGTGTCGAGTAGCTCCTCCATGGGGACCTCTCCGTTTTGGGCCTCGACAATCACGGCGTCTTTCTGCAGACTGCGCACGATGGCCTTGAGCTCGGCGATCTGCTCGGGCGTCACGGTATCGGTCTTGTTGAGGATCAGCGTGGAGCAGAACTCGATCTGCTGGATGAGCAGGCTCTCGATGTCGTCCTCGTCGATATCCTCTGCCAGCAGATCACGGCCGCCGTTGAACTCGTCGTACATGCGGGCGCAGTCGACCACGGCCACGATGTTGTCGAGCGCGAGCTTGGGCTCGCCGCCCACCTTGGCCTCGTCGCAGAAGCTCGAGATGGTGTAGGCGATGGGGATGGGCTCGCAAATACCCGAGGCCTCGATGATGATGTAGTCGAAGTTGCCCGAATCGGCGATGCCCTGCAGCTGGTTGGCAAGGTCGTCCGAAAGCGTGCAGCAGATGCAGCCGTTGGTGAGCGGGATGAGGTCGTCGGTCTCGGAAAGGCCGCCGTCGGCGATAAGGCTGGCGTCGACGTTGATCTCGCCGATATCGTTGACGATCACGGCGGCGCGGATGCCGCCGTCGTTAGCGAGGATGTGGTTGAGCAGCGTGGTCTTGCCGGCACCGAGGTATCCGGTAAGCATGATGATCTTCACGGGTTTGTTGGGCATGTGCCCTCCTTTGTTAGACATGGCTTACAGTTAAATCTTATGCCAAACGCCTGCTCTTATACCCACGCGCCGGCAAATAACACAGGCTACTCCCAGGCTCCCCACACATCGGGGCAATAACCGACGGTGGCCTTTTTGCCATTGCGCACGATGGGCTCGGCTAGAACCTGCTGATTCTCGAGCAGTTTATCGAAGCGCTGGCTAGGGGTGAGGTGCTGGATGAGCGCGAGCGTCTCCTCGTCCTTGGCTTTGGGGTTGAGCAGCTTGTCGATGCCGCCGACCGCCTGCATCACGCTCGTGAGCTCGCCTTTGCTCATCTCCTTTTCCTTAAGGTCAATAAACTGCACCTTAATGCGGCGCTCCTTAAAATAACGCTGGGCCTTCTTGGTATCGAAGGACTTTTTGGTGCCAAAAATCTGGATATTCATGCTCCGCCGTTCTACCTGATGAAGTTGGTCGTTGCGCGATCTGCCTCGGGTGCGTTGATACCGGCGGCCTGTCCTGCCTCGATGCAGCGCAGGAGCCAGGCCATGTTTTTGCCGATGTTTCGCATGGTGGCAAGGCCCTCGGCATCCCCATCGGCGTCGCCGGGCACGCGGCCAAACACGTTGTTCCAGTAGGTGGAGGCAACCACGGGCATTTGCTTAATGGTGAAGTACTTGTTGAGCACATCGAAGGTGGTCGACGTGCCGCCGCGACGGGCGACGGCGACTGCGGCGCCGGGTTTGTGCTCAAAGGCATGCCCGCCTGCATAGAAGGCGCGATCGAGGGCCGAAAGGATGCGGCCGCTGGGGTGCGCGTAGTAGACGGGCGAGCCAAAGACAAAACCGTCGGCCTGCTCGGCGGCAGCGATGAGCTCGTTCACCACGTCGTCGTCAAAGGTACAGCGACCGCCAAGTTTGCCGCACTGACCGCAGCCGATGCAGTCGCGAATGGGCTTGGCGCCCAGCTGAAACACCTCGGTATCAATGCCTTCGGTATTGAGCTGCTCGCCGACCTCGGCGAGTGCGCGGGCGGTGTTGCCGTTTGCCTTGGGACTGCCATTGACCAAAAGAACCTTCATCACAAACTCCCTCTGCTGTCGGTGACTTCTGCGGAGGATTATCGCACGAGAGGGTAGATGGCGTGGGGCGCGATGTGAAACGGCTTGTGTTTCACATCGCGCCCCACGACGTTAGTCCAGCTTGGTGCCTGGTACTTGCGGCGCCTCTTCAAGCAGCGCTTTGAGCTCGTTCAAAATGGAAACGGGCTGTCGATCGACAGCGTCCAGATGAAGCGTGGCCACGCGAATGGGCGGCTGATATTCAAGCGGGCCGATGAGCACGGGGGAACCCAGGAACCGCTCGATTTCGTCTGCGATCGCGTCGGTCTCTTCGGGATCAAAGTCGTCGAAAAGCGCCACGAACATCGGCCCCGTCGAGCGGAACAGGCGGCCCTTGCCGCGCGAACAATCCATGAGGCAGGCGGCGCTTTCGGCGAGCACGCGGTCGCCTGCATCGAATCCAAAGCGGGCATTGACCTCGGCGATATCGTCGACCTTAATGGCAATAAAGCCTGCCTCGTGCGGCACGCGGCGCATCTCTCCAATAGCGTTGACCAGCGCGTGGACATCGCCCAGGCCCGTTACCGAGTCGGTCGTATCCGCTAGGCTTCGGTTGACGATAATGCCCACATACATGCTGGGCTCGGTATCGGTGCCGTCCAAGCGGTAGCCCGTGCAGTCGCAAAGCGCGTATTTTCCGGTGGCATCCATTACGCGATACTGCATGTAGTGGAAGTGCCACGTGCCGTTTATCACCATGTCGAGCTCGGCGCGTACGTTGTCGCGGTCCTCGGGATGAACGCGGGCGAGCCACATGTCGAGTGAGTTAAAAGGGTGCTGGGAAGGCAGGTCAAAATCGCGCACGGCGTTAACCGACCATTGCGATTCTCCCGTATCGAGGTTAAGGATGAACGGATAGCGCGTCTCGGAGCTCATGGAGATCGCCTGGAACACCCGGTCGTTGCACGGAAGTTGATCGACGATTGGGCGTTGCGGCGCGTCATTGTTTTCCGGTTGCTGTACACGATGCATAAGCTTATAGCGATACATCTTGCGATCGGCATCCATCGTCATCTGGCGACGCGTGTCGCCGGCAAGTGGATCGACGCGCGAGCAGCCAAAGCTAAAGCTGGCGATCATGGGCGCCTTGCCATCTGAGCTCGCCTCGATCAGCCCGGCACGTACCTGCTCCAAGCGCTGCTCGAGTTCAGTCTCGTTTGCGGAGAGCGAGATAAGCACAAACTCGTCTCCACCGATACGGAACAGCATCTCATCGTGCTCCATGGTTTCGGAGAGCGTGCGGCAGATGTTCAGAATATAGCGATTGCCTTCGGCGTGGCCAAACCTATCATTGCAATGCTTGAGATGGTCGATGTCAATATAGGCGCAGGTGAAGGGGTCGCCTTTGCGCCAGAGTTGCTCGACGTGACGGTCGAGTCCGCTGCGGTTGCCCAAGTTGGTGAGCGGGTCGATATAGGCGTTGCGCTCAAGCAGCTGGCGCTCTTGTTGCAGGATGGCATGCGTCTTTTGCAGTTGCTCACCAACGGCGCGTAGCTCAGCAGGCAGCGCGGCAACATCGAGTTCGGCGGTCGAGATGCCATTCGCGAGTCGCTGAAGATGGGCAATGATTGATTGCTCGCCCAGGCGATACGACTCGTTCATGATGGATAACCTCCTTGGGTGACAGGATGCTCCGTATCATATCCCCAATTCGGTTTGAATTGGGGATATAAGTTAGCCAATGGGGACAAATGCTTCCTTCGGCGGTGGCGTTTTGCGCGCGAGCGCATCAGTTGTTATTGCCACCATCGAGCAATGCCTCAAAATCCTTCGCCGGCATGGGGCGGTAGTAGAGGAAGCCCTGAGCGTAGCGGGCGCCCATTTGTCGTAGCATGTTCGCCTGCTCATTTGTCTCGACGCCTTCGACCTCGACGGGCAGATGGAGCGACTGCGCCATTTCGAGCATCGATGAAATGATTTGCGTGCTGCGGCCTTGATCGCGGTCGGTGGGTACAAAGGCGCGGTCGAGCTTGATGACGTCGACGTTGACGTTCTTGAGCATCGCGAGCGTGGACTGACCGGTGCCAAAATCGTCCATATAGGTCGAGAAGCCGCGGGTGTGCAGGTCGGCCGTCAGTTTGTCCACGGCCTCGGACTCTCCCGTATAAGCCGTCTCGGTGATCTCGATACGCATGAGCTCGGGCGGTAGGTTGTATTGGGCGGCAAGCGCCCCCATATGTTCGGCAACGTCGCAGGCAAGGATATCCACGCGCGACACATTAAGCGAAACCGGAACCACACGAAGTCCTCGATCGATGCGCTTGCGCAGCCACGAGGCGACACCCTGCCAAATGTACTTGTCGAGCGTCACCACAAAGCCGCTTTCCTCGAGTGCGGGGATAAACGTTGCGGGCGAAATGAGAGAGCCGTCCTTGTCAATCCAGCGGGTGAGTGCTTCGGCGCCAATAATCTCACCGGTTTCCATATCGACCTGGGGCTGCAAGTGGTAGGTAATACGACCATCTGAGAGTGCGTACTGGAATTCGGTCAGCGTGCGGTGGAACGCGACTTCGCGCTCGTACTCCGCGGGGCAGAAAATGGCAATGCGCTCCTTAAAGTCGTTTTTTGCGCGTCGATTGGTAAACATGGCCTTCGCCTGCGCATCGATGGTGATCTCCTCATTGGAGTCGATGGGGTAAACGCCCATGGACGGCCAAAAACCTACGCCGTCGTTGTGCTTGGCTACAGCCTCGCGCACGCGCGCATAGACACGGTGAACGAAATCGTGCTCAAAGGGTATGAGCAGACAAAAGTCGTCTTGTCCCCAGTATCCCGCGACACCCATGTTGGCGTTCTCGATATCCTTGAGCACCGTGCCCACATCGGCAAGCATACGGTCGCCTTCGGCCTGTCCATACCATTCGTTAAATAGGCGCATGTGGCCCATGTCGACGGTGGCGATACACCAAGCGCCGTCGCGCCTTGCCTTGATGAAGGCATTGGCACGGCGCATAAACTCGCTGGGGCGGTAGAGGCCTGTGAGCATGTCGAGGTGCTCGGCGACGGCGTCTTTGCGTTCCATCTCGGGTATGGGCAGACTGTCGTTGGGAACAAGTCCGCCGGCCGTGCGAAGGCGACGATCGAGTTCGCCCAAAACAGTCGATGCTTGGGAGTCCAGGCGTTCGTAAAAGGTCGGGACGACAAGACAGACGGGAGCAATGGTGTCGCCTGCGATTTGCACAGGAGCGAAAACGGCCTCTTTAAGGTGGCGGGTCAGTTGCTCGAATGCCTCGTGGTCCAGGTCATTGCTGAGCACGACGAACTGGACACTACGTGAACGGTAGACCCTGCTCCTGCCGCGGGTGATCGACAGCATGCGGCCTGCGTATTCGGCGAGCATGTTGTCGACAGCCTCGGCTCCGTAGAGCTCGTTGAGCTTTGTCGTGCCACGAACGCGCACCGCTATAAGGCCCGTCTCGCAACGGTCGCAACGACAGGCGTCGATGGCATTGACCAACATGCGCTGGGTTCCGAGGCCTGTGGCGGCGTCGACGGTTTCGGCAAGTGAGTGGTTGACGAGCTCGCCGACATAGAGCGAGGGGACATTTTCGTCGCCGTCGATGCGAAACCCGCGAGCACGGCAGAGGACGTAGTCGCCGACGGCATTGCGCACACGATACTGCATGACGCGACGGTGCTTGGTGCCGTTATAGACCTGGTCGATGTCGTTGATGTAGGCCTCAAGGTCATCGGGATGCACGCGCGTTTTCCAGTAATCGCGACAGTTGTCTATGTGCTCCGAGGGAAGGCCAAGATCGCGCAAGGCGCCTTGTGACCAAAGGGTGCGATGTTTGTCCAAGTTCTCGATAAAGAAATAGCGGCCCTCGTTGAGCATCGAAAAGGCGTCGAAAATGCGATCGCTTATTTCGAAGTCGTCGGCGTGGACTTGCGTGATATTGCGTCGATCAAGGTGCATGGCATGACGTAGCTTGTAGTCGTACATGCGATGGTCGGCATCGAGCGTCATGCGATTGGGGGCTTCGCCCAGGGCGGGGTCGGCATACGACACTCCATAGCTAAACGAGCGGGGCATCTCGGAATCGTTGTTTTTGAGCAGGACCGTTCGGCAGTGTTCCAGACGTTCGGCGAGGTCGTCCTCGGTCGCAATCGTAGATAGGATGGCAAACTCGTCGCCGCCTATGCGAAACGCCGCTTCGTCCACTTTCATATACAGCTTGAGATAGAGGCTTACCTGCAAAATATAGCGGTTGCCCTCGTCATGGCCAAAGACGTCGTTGCAGTGCTTGAGATTGTCGATATCGATGTACGCCATGGTAACGGGGGTGTCCTGCTCCCAGAGCTCCTCGAGGGAACGGGCAAAGCCGCCGCGGTTGCCAAGCCCGGTAAGCTGGTCGGTAAAGGCAGTCCTAATCAGATCATCCTGGCGCTCGAGAAGGTCGCGAACGGTCTTTTCGAGCGTTTCGGTGTAATTGCTGACAGTATCCATGTCGAAAGCGGCTTTCTGAGGTCGGGCGGATTGCGTCGGGCGAGCTCGTTGTGCACACGCGTTGTTGTTCGGCGCTTTGCGTGTATCCAGGCCCCCGCCTCGCTGCGTTGTTGGGTTAATTTACCGGCTAATGTTCGCTGTTGATAACTGCTGAGTAGTATAAACAACAGTGCAGAATTATATATGGGTGCACATGCTGTGGGCGGCTATTATTCGACAAACGGTAGCGCGACGATGCGATGTCCGATAAAAATGCGACTGAGACGCTATATGTTGACGGGTATACTTGTCCCGGTTTTAAATGCAGGGACGGAGATGGTCGCATGACACAGCCAAATATGACGCGCACGGTGGGGCTTGCGCTCGAGGGAGGCGGCTACCGCGGTTTGTATACGGCGGGCGTGCTCGACGTATGGATGGAGCACGGCTTAACTTGCGACCATATGGTGGGTGTCTCGGCGGGCGCGGCGTTTGGCTACAACTTTAAATCGCGCCAGATCGGCCGCGCCATTCGCTACAACAAGGCCTATTGTGCCGACAAGCGCTATGCAAGCGTGACCAGCTGGCTGCGAACCGGCGATATGTTCAATGCCGATTTTGCCTATCACGAGGTGCCCATCGAGCGCGATCCCATCGACCTGGAGACATATCGCGCCTGCCCCATGCGGTTTACGTGCGTGTGTACCGATATCGAGACGGGCAGGGCCGTCTACCACGACCTGCCCTATGGCGACGAGAGGGATATCGAGTGGATCCGGGCATCGTCGGCGATTCCCGTGGCGACGCGTCCCGTTGCCATTGAGGGCCGTAAGTACCTGGATGGCGGCGTGGCCGATTCCATTCCCAGCGCTTGGCTGTTTGCGCAGGGGTATGACCGCAATATCGTGGTACTCACGCAGCCGGCGGGCTTTGTGAAGCAGCCCAACAGCGTGATGCCCATGCTGCGGCGCGTGTTCCGTCACTACCCGGAGTTTGTCGCAGCGCTTGAGCATCGGCATGAGGCCTACAATGCCACGCTCGATGACCTGGCACGTCGCGAGGCTGCCGGCGAGGTCTTTGTGGTGCGTCCGAGCGAATCGGTGAAGGTGCCGTCGCTGTGCCGCAAACCGGATGAGCTCGAGCGCATCTACCAGGTCGGTCGCCGCGATGCGGAGGCGACCTTGCCCACGCTGGAAGCGTATCTGGCGGGGTAAGGGTCGCATGCGGAAAGCGCACCCCGGAATGGAGGTCCAAACTGGGATGCGCTTTCCATTACTGAAGATGTGAGGCTGCGGATCAGCTGCTCGGCTTATGCCTATGCCTGCTGCCAGGTGTCGACGAGCTCCTTGGCGGCGGCGTAGGGGTCGTCGGCGCTGCAGACGGCGCTCACCACAAAGAAGCCGTCGACGCCGGTGGCCTTGAGCTGCGGCAGGTCGGCCGTCTTGACGCCGCCGCCCACCACGATGGGCACGGGACTTGCCGCGTGGAGTGCGGCCAGGTCCTCAAAGCTTTTGGTGATGATGGAGCCGTCGGCCGCGCGTCCGCAATCGCGCTTGGTCTCGGTCTCGTGGAGCGGGCCGATGCCCAGGTAGTCGACCAGACTCATGTCGGCGGTTTTGACGTACTCGAGCATCTCCTCGCAGCGGGCCGAAAGGCCCACGATGGCGTCGGGGCCCAAAAGTTTGCGGCAGACCTCGACGGGAATATCGCTCTGGCCAACGTGCACGCCGTCGACAGCGATGCCCTGTTCGCGCGCGGCGAGCACGCAGTCAAGGCGGTCGTCGATCAGCAAGGCGACCTGACCGGTCTTGCCGGCCTGTGCGATTGCCTGCGCGGCGTCGCCGGTCAGTGCGATGATCTCGCGGGCGCTTGCCACCTTGGAGCGCACCTGGATGCAGGTAAAGCCGGCATCGAGCGCCTGGGCCACCACATCGCCCACGGGACGTCCCAGCGTGTTTTCGGGGCCGAGTACCAGGTAGGCCGAGATATCAAGGTTGTCGCGGATGCTCATCGTGCTTCCTCCTGCTTTTTGATCTGTGCTTCCATGCGCTCGAGCTTGCCGGTCATGGTGTCGGTAAATCCGGGTCGAATATCGGCCTTGAGCACGACTTCGGTGCGGATGCCCTTGCTCGCCAACACAAAGGTTGCGTCGCGCACGACCTGCATGACCTCGTCCCAGTCGCCCTCGATCTCGGTGAACATCGAGGTGGTGCGGTTGGGAAGGCCGCTCTCGCGAATGACGCGAACGACCTCGGCGACCTCGGCGGATAGCTCATCGCCGGTGCCGCACGGGGCGATGGCCACGGCGACGAGCGTGTTCATGCCGGTATTGGTTGCAGGCTCGGACATGGCCTATGCCTCCTCGAGCTCGAGTTGGTTATCGGCAATGTCCTGGGCGGTCGCGCGGTAGAGCTCGTCGATAAAGGCAACCTTAAAGCTTGCCGGGGCATCGGCGACGGCGGCGGCACGCGTGCCGGCAACGTTGTAGACCGCGGTGCCGCAGACTGCCGCCGTAAACGGATCGGTGACGCAGGCGTACACGGCCAGCACGCCGCCCTGCGAGCAGCCGCAGCCGGTGATTTTTGACATGAGCGGGCTGCCGCCGTGGGACTTGGCCACCGTCGTGCCGTCGGTGATCAGGTCGACTTCGCCCGAGACCACTACGGCGCCGCCGGCGTAGCGGGCGAGCGCCACGGCGGCATCGCGGGCGGCGTCGACCGTGTCGGTGGTATCGACACCGCGCACGCGGCTCAGATCAGCCGCCTCGCCCTCAAGACTCCACAGGCCGGCGAGCGCGATGATCTCGGAGGCGTTGCCGCGCACGATGGCGGGCTTGTACTGCTTGAGCTCGTTTACCAGCTGGGTGCGCAGGCTGCCGATGCCCAGGCCCACCGGATCGAGCACCCAGGGCTTGCCGGCGTCGTGTGCCGCCTTGGCCGCGCGGGGAATCGTCTGCTCGTAGATGGGGAAGAGCGTGCCCATGTTGAGATAGATGGCGCCGCCGCCGGCAACGAGCGCCTCGCCCTCGTCGGGCAGATAGACCATGGCGGCCGAACCGCCCACGGCGAGCTGCGCGTTGGCGACAAAGTCAATCGTCACCGTGTTGGTGATGGAGCCGGCCATCGGATTGGTGGCGCGAATCTCATCCACGGCCTTGACCATATGTTGCTTAAGCTGTTCCGAATCAATCACTGCACATGCCTCCTTGGCATAGAAAAGGGGCGCTGTGCATAGACAGCGCCCCTGTAAAGGCGGCATGCTCCCTACGCCAGCATTAACTGACAGGTTCAAAGGATTGGGCCCCATGCCCTCTCAGCCTTGTGGTTTGCACCGCCGGCACTCCCGCATCGAATCTGTTGTTCCCTATACTAACGCACCTGCCAAAAAGGGACGGGTTTATTTTGGCAGGTAACAACTGGGACTTTGCGTTTTCCCAGATGAAACCTGCCGAAATAAACCTGTCCCTTTTTGGCAGGTCGGTACAATAGATGGGATTAAGAATGACCGAGGGGACTCTATGATCAAACTTGTGCTGACCGATATGGACGATACACTGATTCCAGCCGGGCATGACGGCGCCAGCGACTACGCCATTGAGGGTATTCATGCCATGCAGGCGGCGGGTTTGCACTTTGGGCCGGTTTCGGGTCGTCAGCCGTCCGCGATGGGCTGGATGTTCAAAAACCGTTCCGGGTGTTATTCGACCGGTGCGTTCTGTAACGGCCAGGTGATGTTTGTTGACGGCGAAGTAGTCGCCTCGCGCGCAATCGACAACGATGCTCTGATGCGTTTGGCCGACTATCTGGAGCAAGAGACCGACGATACATTTCTAAAAGTCTACAGCCTGGGCGATGACTTTTGGGGCAACGATGCCCATTGTGTGACGAGTGACCCCGAGCGCGTTCGTCGTGCCATGGAGTCGGGCGGCAACGCGTGGCTCAAAGGCGAAGAGGCCCCATGTCGTCCCGTCGTCGATGACGCGTCGGTGTTTAAGGCGAATATCTGGAGTGCCCGTTCGCGTGAGGAGCTCGCGGAGCTACGTGAGCGCGTTGCCGCTGAGGTGCCGGAACTCTCGCTTGTGTTTCCCAACAACCGAGTGCGCCTGTTCGACATCCTTCCGGCTGGTTGGGACAAGGGCTGCGCTGCGCTGGAGCTGGCGCGCGCTTTGGGCCTGACGCCCGACGAGGTGGCCGTATTCGGCGATTCTGATAACGATTTGCCCATGATCGATGCCGTTCCTAACTCCGTTGCAGTCGCCAATGCCAACGAGGCCGTCACGGCTGCCGCACGCTGGCATATTGGCGCTGCGGCAGATGATGCGGTTGCCGGGGCTCTGCATCAGATTGCCGCCTGCGCCGCGACGGGGGAGATGCCGTCGTTTATGCGTCAAATGGACGCGGCAGGTTTTGGCGTCACGAACGTCTAGGGAGAAAGCCATGAAGCTCCAGCAACTCAGATATGTCGTCAAAGTTGCCGAATGCGGCAGCATCACCGAGGCCTCGCGCCGGCTCTTTGTGTCGCAGCCCTCGATTACCGCGTCGATTCGCGATCTCGAAAACGAGATGGGTGTGCATATCTTTGAGCGCACCAACAAGGGCGTCATTGTGTCCGAGGAAGGCGAGACCTTCTTGGGCTACGCGCGCCAGGTGCTCGACCAGGCCGACCTGCTCGAGGGCAAGTACAAAGGCACGTCCGAGCAGGTGCCGCACTTTAGTGTGAGCTGCCAGCATTATTCCTTTGCCGTTAATGCGTTTGTCGATGTGATCCGCGAGTTCGATGCCGCGCGCTACGACTTTACCCTGCGCGAGGAGCAGACCCACGAAATTATCGAGGATGTCGCGCATATGAAAAGCGAACTCGGCATCCTGTATCTGTCGGAGCACAATCGCGAGGTCATCGAGCGCATGCTTGCCGCCAACGAGCTCGTGTTCGAAGGGCTCTTCTGCGCCACGCCGCATGTCTTCGTCTGCGCCGACCATCCGCTGGCGGGCCGCTCCAGCGTGACGCTCGAGGATCTGGAAGACTACCCGTTCCTGTCCTACGAGCAGGGCAGCTACAACTCGTTTTACTATTCCGAGGAGCTGACCTCGACGTTCGAGCGTCGCAAAAATATCCGCGTGCGCGACCGTGCGACGTTGTTCAATTTGGCCATGGGCCTCAACGGCTACACGGTATGCTCGGGCGTGATCAGCCACGAGCTCAACGGCCCCGGCATTATCTCGATTCCGCTCGACGTGGACGAGTACATGGAGATTGGCATCATCACGCGCAAGAACACGACGCTCACGCGCTACGGTCGGGCCTATATCGACGCGATTCGTCAGCATATCTAGGCTGCTGTGCTCCGCACGGTTCAAGTCTCTTTATGACAGTCCAGACTGATATAGGAAGCATCTATATCAAACTGTTATAAACGTATATTTTACGATGACCATATGAGCGCTCATACTCTGTCCCAGTAAAGCAACCAATGCAAAGGGAGATACCTATGAGCACTTCGATTCAACCGAACGCGCCGTTTCGCGCCGATATCGTCGGCAGTTTTCTTCGTCCGCAGGCTGTAAAGGATGCCCGTGCCGCCTATGTTGCGGGTAAACTCGACGCTTCCGGCCTTAAGGCCGTCGAGGACGAGGCCATCCGCGACTTAGTGGCCAAGCAGAAGGCTGCCGGCCTGCAGGTGATTACCGATGGCGAGTTCCGCCGCAGCTACTGGCACCTCGATTTTATGTGGGGACTCAACGGCATTGAGCGCCGCGCCTCGCGCACGGGCTACATGTTTCACGATGAGGAGACTACCGCCGACACCGCCGCGGTAACCGGTCCCATTAGCGGCGAGAACCATCCGTTCGTCGAGCACTTCAAATTTGTCAAGTCGCTCGAGGGTGAGGGCCAGATCGCGCGCCAGACCATTCCGGCGCCGATCCAGACGTTCTCCGAAGTCACACTCGACCGCTGTGATGGCCAGCAGGAGAGCCTGCGTGCCGTCTATAAGACCGACGAAGAGCTCGCCGATGCCATTGCCGCAGCATACCGCACCGTGATTGCCGACCTGTATGCCGCGGGCTGCCGCAACATCCAGTTTGATGACTGCACCTGGGGCATCTACTGCGATACCGATTTTGTCGCCAAAACCGGCATGAGCCCGGTCGACCTGCAAAAGGTAAGCGAGCTGGGCGTGGCGCTCAACAACGCCGCCATCGAGGGCAAGCCCGACGATCTGGTCATCAATACGCACGTGTGCCGCGGCAACTATCACTCCACGTATGCCTTCGAGGGTGGTTACGATCCCATTGCACCGTACCTGTTTGCGCACGAGGATGTCGACGCGTTCTACCTTGAGTTCGATACGCCGCGCGCCGGTGGCTTTGAGCCGCTCAAGTATGTTGCTCCCGGCAAGAAGGTCGTGCTGGGCCTGGTGACCACCAAGGCCGCTGAGCTCGAGGACGAGGATGCCATCGTCGAACGTATCCACGAGGCCGCAAAGTATGTGCCGCTCGAGAACCTGTACCTGTCGCCCCAGTGCGGCTTTGCCAGCTGCGAGATTGGCAACAAGCTGACCGAGGACGAACAGTGGGCAAAGATCGCGCTGGTCAAGCGCATTGCTGAGCGCGTTTGGAAGTAACGTTACCGTTTGCAGGTGACGGCGCGTGCGAGACATGGCGTATCACGTACAATGGTTCGGATCGTATCGTTCGGGCAGGTTATCCGATATGCCTGATCGCCCTTCCATCATGAAAGGACATCCATGCCCCAGTTCTCGACGCCCACCGTATCTGAACTCGAGGAGACTGTCGCATAGTAGCTGCGTTCAGCCAAATTAAAAATGGCGTCCATGCGTGTGTACGCGTGGACGCCATTTTTAATGCGTCAGTATCCAGTGGATGCCGCGCGCCATGCGCAGGTCAGTTTGGGCAAAATGATTGCCGGGGTTGAGCTCCAGCGTTGTTGGGATGTCGCGCTCGATAAACAGCTTTTCCATCGCGCGCGTATCGTCGAGTACGTGCCGCATCATGCGGTTGGGCGTCTTGGTTTCCTTTTTACCGAGCGACAGATAGGCGGCGTCGGGCGTAGCCGTCATCGTGCGCTCGCGCGCGTAGTCGATAAAGCCGGGGAACCACAGCGACCCCGATGCACTCGCCACGCGCTCAAAGACATCTGTTTGCCAAAGTGCCCACAGTGCAAAAAGACCCGCCAACGAGTAGCCGGCAACGCTGCGCCAGGCGGGCGGTTGCGGGAGCGATGATTCGGCCTGGGGGATTATCTGCTTCAACAACTCGTCAAGAAAACCAGCAGCCTGTCCGCCAAAGGGCTCGGCATCTCGTATAGTTCCGTCGCATTCCCAGGGGCTCAGCTCGCGATTCCAATCGAGCCCTCCAATGGCGACAAGGGTGAACGGCGGGCAGTCGAGCTCTCGGCAGCGCTCGTAGACTTCACTACCGTTGCCCATAACCACGGGGAGATAGATGACGGGCGCGCCTTCCGCACACTCTGAATAAACGGTTATCTGCTTATGATGCGCTTCCAAGGCAGGCTTCTCTCAGTGTTGTGATATTGACAGCCTCAATTGTCGCACGCTGACACGGGGGCAGACGCTAAAAGAAAGGCGCGGAGCCGCTCGATGCGATTCCGCGCCTTGTTGTTTTGCTTTAGCAGACTATGCCGTTACGCCACGAAGAAGTAGACGAGGAAGGCGAGGGCTGCGATCCACATGAGCGGCTTGATCTTGGAGGCCTCGCCCTTAAAGAGCGCGACGACCACGTAGGCGATAAAGCCCAGGCCAATGCCGGCAGAGATGGAGTAGGTGAAGGGCACGCCGGCGACAATCATGAACGCCGGGAAACCCTGCGACACGTCGGACCAGTCGATCTCGGAGGCTTCGCTCATCATGAGGTAGCCGACGTAGACCAGGGCACCGCAGGTGGCGGCGCTGGAAACGATGGTGACGATGGGGGAGAAGAACGCGGCGAGAATGAACAGCACGCCGGTGGTGACGGAGGTGAGGCCCGTGCGGCCACCGTCGGCAGCGCCAGAGGTGGACTCGACGAAGGTGGTGATGGAGGAGACGCCCATGAAACCGCCCACAGCGGCGGCGGCGGAGTCGACGATCAGGATCTCCTTGATATTCTCGACGTTGCCGTCGTCGGTGAGGAACTCGCCCTGCTTGGCCACGGCCATCGCGGTGCCCATGGTGTCGAAGAAGTCACTCATGAGCAGCGAGAACGAGATGACGAGGAGCGCGGGGTCGGTAAGGACCTTGACGATGGCGGGCACGCCGCCGGCGTCGGCGATGGGGCCACCGATGCTCGAGAAGTCGAGCGGGGCGATGATACCGGTCGGAGCATGGGTCACACCTAGGGGGATACCGGCGATGACGGCGACGACGATGCCGATGAGCAGCGAGCCGGGGACGTTGCGGCAGGCGAGGGCGACTGTCACCAGGATGGAGATGATGCCGACGATGAAGGTGGGGGAGGTGATGTCACCCAGACCGACGAGTGTACCGGCGCCAGCGGTGATAATGCCGGCATCGCACAGGCCAATCATGGCGATGAACAGGCCCAGACCCACCGAGATGGCGTGACGCAGGACAACCGGGATGGCGTCCATGATGGCCTCGCGCAGGCCACAAAGCACGAGCAGCAAGATGACGACGCCCTCAAGGAAGATGACGCTCATGGCCACGTGCCAGTCACCGCCGCAGACGGTGGTGGTGATTCCAGCGATCATCGCGTTGACGCCTAAGCCCGACGCGCAGGCGAGCGGGCGGTTGGCGAAGATGCCCATGCAGATGGTCATGATGCCGGCGCCCAGGCAGGTGGCGCAGGCGAGCGCTCCCGCATCGATGCCAGCGCCCGAGAGCACTGCGGGGTTGACGGCGATGATGTAGGCCATCGCCAGGAATGTTGTCAGTCCAGCGCGAAGTTCGGTCCCGATTGTGGACTTGCGCTCGCTGACGTGAAATAGTTCGTCCATGCATACCCTTTCCTTGTTCGGCCCCGAGTTTAGGCCGATTGACACGAACTCACCCACTATATCGCCTTTGTGAAGTTGGTGTTCCTCACATGTTGATGTTCGGCGGTTTGTAACGGACGGGCGGTATCTTTCGCATGAAATTGTGTGGGTACCGTATACTTAAGCGGTTACAACGACCCCTATGGAGGAACGTATGATTAAAGAGCTTTGCCACGACGAGGCTATCCTGTCCCAGCGTTGCGAGGTCGCGACCGTCGAGGACGAGTCGGTTGCTCAGGACCTGATCGATACCATCAAGTCGCTCGACGATGCCGGCTGCCTTGCCGCTAACCAGATTGGCGTTACCAAGAAGGTCTGCGTCTATCTGGACGACGCCGGCGAGCCCCACGTGCTCTATAACCCCCGTCTGGTGTTTGGCTTGGGCGCCAGCAAGATGGAGGAGAGCTGCCTGACGCACGAGGAGGTCACCAAGTCCACGCGCTACATCAAGTGCAAGGTCGCTTATGACGTGATCGTCGACGGCAAGATGCGCGAGCGCAAGCAGGACTTTGTGGGCTTCGAGGCTCAAATGATTCAACACATGATTGATCACTGCTTAGGCAAACTCGTCTAGAGCGGTTCAATTGGGGACCGAATTTGCGGTCTTTGAGCCCGGGCGTGACATTGTTGTCATGTCCGGGCTTTTGTGTTTAGCGCCTTTTTGTTTGGTGACAATAACCTTAGCAGGAACGTAAAGCTAGGAGGCGCTATGTGTACGAGCATTCGATTTACCGATAATTCTGGCCACATGTATCTAGGCCGCAACCTCGACTGGAGCTTTGACTACGGCCAACAGGTTCGCGTGATGCCGCGCGGGTTCCACATTCCGTATTCGTTTATCGACGACGCGACAGCGGCACACGCGGTGATCGGTATGTGCATCGATTACAAGAACTATCCCATGTTTTTCGATTGCGGTAACGATGCGGGTCTGGCTGTGGCGGGACTCAATTTTCCAGGCTATGCCGAGTATGCCGAGGGCCCTGTCGACGGCAAGAACAATATCGCGGCCTATGAGTTTCCCCTGTGGGTGGCAGCGACGTTCTCGACGGTCGATGAGGTCGAGGCCGCGCTGCGCGACACGGTGATTGTCGCCAAATCTGCCGGAGAGGGGCTGGGCGTGTCGCTGCTCCATTGGATTATCGGCGACAGCCAGCGCAGCATCGTGGTCGAGATGATGGCTGACGGCCTGCATGTATACGACGATCCGGTCGACACCCTTGCCAATCAGCCCACCTTCCCGTGGCACATGGAAAACCTCCGCACCTATATCACCGCCACAAGCGATTTTCCGCAGACGGCGACATGGCGTGGCGCCGAGCTTAAGCCCTATGGAGCCGGTGCCGGCATGCGCGGCATTCCGGGCGATTGCTATTCGCCGAGCCGTTTTGTAAAGGCGGCGTACCTCAATGCCAATTACCCGCAAAAGGAGAGCGAGACCGAAAACGTCGTTCGCATGTTCCGCTCGCTCGAGGGCGTGGTGATGATCGAGGGAGCGTCCAGGATGGGCGATGGCAAGTTCGAGAAGACTATCTACACCGGATGCTTTAGTGCGCGCACGGGCAATTATTACTACGCGATGTATGGGGATCCGTCGATTCGCTACGTGAGCCTGATGGATGCCGAGGGCGCGAGCCCCGATAGGCTCGTGGTTCCCGAGCCGCGCCGTTCGTAGCCGTTAGCTTTACTGCAATGCAAAGCGGCCCTGCGTCTCTCGTGAGGCGCAGGGCCGCTGTCGTTGATTTGTGACGTCGCTAGAAGTTGGCGTCGTTGAGTTGTTCGCTCTCAAGGCCGTCGAGCAGTTGCTGTTCGGGCGTATCGGCGACGCTCTCGAGCAACTCGGTGGGATCGACGTTCATGTCCTTACCGGCTTCGTTGCCGTTGACCAAGTCGTCCGAGAAGATGTCGACTTCCATTTCCTCGGCCTCTTCGATCTGAACCTCGAGCGGCACCTGGGTGCGTACGAGCTTAACGGCCGGGCGCATGCGGGCAAACAGCGGCACGTACTCGATGATGATGGCCGAGTTCTCAAGACCGTACCAGCGCGCCGGGCTTCCGCAGGCGCGGCGGACGGCATACTTGATGGCCATCACGCGGTGGTCGTTGCGGTTGATGTCCGTTTCGGGGGCAAGCATCTTGCGCAGCATGCAAAAGCGGAAGTCACCCACGTTGCCGCGGGTCTCGTAGATGGAGTAGGTGTGATGTTGCGGCGGCAGCTCGCCCGATGCCATCAGGTCGCCGACGATCTGACGCAGGTAGGCATTAACGCGCTGGTTGACCTTAAAGCCCAGGTCCAGGCGCACGCGGAAGAGGAAGTCCGTGCCAAAGGTCTCGACGGAATACTCGTGCGTATAGGGTTCGTCGGTAACGTGCACGTTAATGAACCAATATGCCTTGGCGCGCTTGGGGTGCTTGTCCAGGATGGAATAGAGCACGTCGCGGTCGAGCGTGAGCGGATCGGGGCTGTTGGTGAGGAACACCAGGTTGTCGGCGAGCACGGGGTAGGTCTCGTCGTTGCGCAGGCGGTTGAGCTGATCGATGTACTTGGAGACGGGCAGCAGGATCGTCTGCGTGCGC
This sequence comes from uncultured bacterium, assembly GCA_905214425.1. Lineage (GTDB taxonomy): Bacteria > Actinomycetota > Coriobacteriia > Coriobacteriales > Coriobacteriaceae > Collinsella. The sequence goes on along the minus strand of CAJMLY010000002.1, from coordinate 85,089 downwards.
TCGATGGCGGTGCCGCGGCGCCACACGTACATAAGGCCAAACAGCAGTGCGGCCAAGAAGATCATCACATAGCCGCCGTCAAAGAACATGGTGAGGCACGAGGCGAAGAAGCACAGCTCGATGGCACCAAAGAGCAGGGCGAAGACGCAGGCACCCAGCCTGTGCTTGAGGATGCCGGCGATGTAGCTCGTCAAAAGCGTCGTGGTCATGAGCATGGTCACGGTAATGGCGAGGCCGTAGGCGCTCTCCATGCGCTCGGAGTTTTGGAACAGCAGCACGATGAAGATGCAGCCGACCCACATGATGTTGTTGACGAGCGGAATATAGAGCTGCCCCTTGGTGTCGCTGGGGTAGTGGATGCGCAGATGCGGCATAAGGTTGAGACGCGTTGCCTCGGATACCAGCGAGAACGAGCCGGTGATGAGCGCCTGCGAGGCAATGATGGCCGCCACGGCCGAAAGCACGATGGCAAAGGGGCGCAGGGGCTCGGGAAGCATCATATAGAACGGGTTGACGATATCCATCGCGAGCATCTGGGGGTTGGAGTTATTGGCGAGCAGCCAAGCTCCCTGACCCAGATAGTTGAGGATAAGGGCCGCCTTAACAAACGGCCAGGATGCATAGATGTTGGCCTTGCCAACGTGGCCCATGTCCGAGTAGAGGGCCTCGGCGCCGGTCGTCGACAGGAAGACAAAGCCGAGCACCATGATGCCCGAGTGGTTGATGGGCGAGAACAGGAACATGATGCCGCGGATGGGGTTGAGCGCGCGCAGGATGGATAGGTTGCCGAGCATGTTGAACAGGCCGGCGCCTGCCAGGAACAGGAACCACAGCGTCATGAGCGGGCCGAACAGCTTGCCGATCGACGAGGTACCGGCGCGCTGCATGGCAAACAGGCCGCAGATAATGATGATGGTGATGATGATTACGTTGGTCTGGCCGTCACCCAAAAGCGCGTGGCCCCACTCGATAGTGCGCAAGCCCTCGATGGCCGTGGTAACCGTGACGGCGGGGGTGAGGATGCCGTCGGCGAGCAGCGCCGCGCCGCCGATCATGGCGGGAAGGATCAGCCACGGCGCCACTTTGCGCACCAAGCTAAACAGGGCGAAGATGCCGCCCTCGTTGTGGTTATCGGCCTTCATGGCGATAACCACGTACTTGACCGTGGTCACGAGCGTCATGGTCCAGATGACAAGCGAAAGCGCGCCCAGGATCATGTCCTCGCTGACGGTACCGATGCCGCCGTTGTTGGCGACGATTGATTTCATAGTGTACATGGGGCTCGTGCCGATGTCGCCATAGACGACGCCGAGCGTTACGAGCAGCATGCCAGCGGAGAGGGGAATGGCTCCGTGCCCGCCCTGCCCATGCTGGCCTTGGAGGTTTGCCTCCAGTTTGTTGTGTGCCACGAGGACTCCCTTAGACATCCGGTTATCTGTCTAGGACAAAAAACTTTATGCCGTCTTTATACATACAAGAGCAGTTTGGCACATCGGGTTATTTTAGACAATAATCCTCAGCTGGGGATTATTTATCTACGCAGGTAGCATTTCAAAGCAGGGGCTTTTAAGCACGTGCTGTCTGGGCGATGCCAGCCTTGGCGTTTGCGCGTTTGCCGGCGAGTTCGCAAAAAATCGCGCCGCCGATGATAAGCGCGGCGCCCATCAGGCGGACCGGTGTTATGGCTTCACCCAAAAGGGCGGCCGAGAACACGACGGCCGAAAGCGGCTCGAGGTAGCCGACGACGGCGACGGTCTGGACGGGCAGCTTTGCGACGGCGCTAAAGTAGAGCAGGCAACCAATGCCGGTGTTGACGACGCCGAGCATGGCGACGGCGCGCCAATCAATACTGGCGGCGACGCCGGCGGACAGGAACGAGGGAGCGCCCTGCGTGATGAGCGTGAGGACCAGTGCGGTCACAAAGGCGGCGCTCACCTGGAGCGCGGAGTTCTCGAGGCCCTCGATGTGCGGCGCACCCTTGCTGGCGATGACCATCAACGCATAGCAGAAGGCCGAGGCGATTCCACAGACGATGGCCGCAATGGGCATATTGCCGCCTAGACCTTGCGCTGCAATGAGAAAAGCACCGCAGGCGACGGCGACAAAGCCGGCGATTTTGCCGCCGGTCAGCTTTTCGCCAAAGATGAGCGGGGAGAGCGCCATGACAATGATGGGGCCGCAGTAGTACAGCAGCGAGGATACGCCGACGCCGATCGTCTGGTAGGCGCGGAACAGAAAAATCCAGCTGGCGCCCAGCGCAGCTCCCGAGAGGAGGAGGGCCGCGGCTTCGCGGGGACGAGATGGCGCCTGCAACTTATGGTGTTGGGTAGTGGCGAGGATGGTTACAAGCGAGAGAGCTCCCAAAAACGTGCGCAGCAGCACGATATCGGAGCTCGGCAGTGCGATAGCTGCGGCGATGATGCCGTTAGAGCCAAACAACAGTAATGCTGCTAAGTATGTAAACAGTCCGTTGTTCATGCGCTGACATCCCCTCTATATCCGAACATGTTCACTATGGGTGAACTGGCTTTAGAAGAAAAGCGAATATAATGCATGGAAAACATGACAAAAACTCATGCAAGGGTGGGGACGTGCCGTGGAGACCAATATCCAAAAGATGCAAGTGCTGCTCGAGACGGTGCGTGCCGGCAGCTTTACGCGTGCTGCAGAGCGGCTGAGCTATTCGCAGTCGGGCGTGAGCCGCATGGTGGGCGACCTTGAGGCAGACTGGGGTTTTAAGGTGCTTGATCGCAGCCGAGAGGGCGTGGTGCTTTCTGCCGACGGGCGGCAGGTCATGCCGGCAGTCGAGGCGTTATGCGAAGAGTTTGGCCGCCTGCAGCGACGGGTGGATGAGATGCGTGGACTCATGCGCGGCAAAATCTGCATCGGTACGTTTTCGAGTGTGGCGACCCACGTGCTGCCGCCGGTGATTGCGCGCTTTCGCGCCGATCATCCGGATGTCGATTATGAGTTGCTGATGGGTGATTACTCAGAGATTGAACAATGGGTGGCTGAGGGTCGTTGTGACCTGGGCTTTATCCCGCGTGAGCCCCGAGAAAACGGCATGGCATCGCGGTCTTTGGTGCGCGACGAGTTGATGGCGGTAGTGCCGGCAGACTCTTTGCTTGCCACGGCGGAGGTCGTCTCTCTTGCCGATTTGGCCAACGAGCAGTTTATTCTGCTGGAACGCGGCACCGATGACGAGATTACGCCGCTATTCCGTCGGGCGGGGCTGACGGTGTGTTCCAAGCTGTCGACTTGGGATGATTATGCGATTATGGCTATGGTCGAGGACGGCCTGGGTGTGAGCATTCTTCCCGCGCTCATCTTGCGCCGTTGTCAGTTCGATGTTGCCGTGCGTTCGCTCGAGGGACATCCCCATCGGCAGATCAACGCCATATATCGAACGGCCGATGTTTCGCTTGCTGCCGCCCGTTTTCTCGAATACCTCTAAACGTGTATACGCCATTGTTTGCTTTGGGCAGATCTCGGAGTCCGATACATTTTCTTATGAAATTGAACTTTCGAATGAGGCGCCGCGTTATACTGCTGCCTAAATTGAACCTTGGTTCAATTCGTATTCTATAAATTGAACTTTGCCAGCAAGGAGGTTCTAGTGGCCCAAGAGACGTTTAGCGATCGCCTGCGACAGACTATGTCCGATCGCGACGTTCGCCAGTCGGACGTGATCCGCGCATCGGAGATGCTCGGCAAAAAACTCGGCAAGAGTCAGATGAGCCAATATGTGAGCGGCAAGACGATCCCGCGGCGCGATGTGGCTGAGCTGCTCGCCCGTATTTTGGAGGTCGATGTTACCTGGCTGCTTGCCGGCGACGCCGATCAAGGCGAGGCATCATCACCCCGCAACGATTCCAAGCCCGAACCCCATCCCTCAGCTCAAATTGCAAGGAGCACCACCATGCGCACTTTTTCTAAATCCACCAAGCTCGATAACGTCCTGTATGACGTTCGCGGCCCCGTCGTCGACGAGGCCGCCCGTATGGAGGACGAGGGCGAGCGCATCCTCAAGCTCAATATCGGTAACCCGGCGCCCTTCGGTTTCCGCACGCCCGATGAGGTCATCAAGGACATGCGCCAGCAGCTGCCCGACTGCGAAGGCTATTCCAACTCGCGCGGCCTGTTCTCCGCGCGCAAGGCGATCATGCAGTATTCGCAGATCAAGGGCCTGCCCAACGTTCAGATGGAGCATATCTACACGGGCAACGGCGTGTCCGAGCTCATTCAGCTTTCGATGAACGCGCTGCTCGACAATGGCGACGAGATTCTGATCCCCAGCCCCGACTATCCGCTCTGGACGGCGTGCGCAACCCTTGCCGGCGGTCATCCTGTGCACTATCTGTGCGATGAGCAGGCGGATTGGTATCCCGACTTGGAGGATATGGAGTCCAAGATTACGAGCGCGACCAAAGCTCTCGTCATCATCAACCCCAATAACCCCACGGGTTCCGTCTATCCGCGCGAGGTGCTCGAGGGCATCGTCGAGGTTGCACGCAGGCATCAGCTGATGATCTTTGCCGATGAGATCTACGACCGCCTGTGCATGGACGGCTACGAGCACGTCTCGATTGCCTCGCTCGCCCCCGACCTGCCCTGCGTTACCTTTAGTGGCCTTTCCAAGTCGCACATGATTGCGGGCTATCGTATTGGCTGGATGGTGCTTTCGGGCAACCAGCGCTGCATGAGCGACTTCATCATGGGTATCAACATGCTCTCCAACATGCGCCTGTGCTCCAACGTGCCGGCTCAGTCGATCGTTCAGACGGCACTCGGTGGTCATCAGTCCGTTAACGACTACATCCGTCCCGGCGGCCGTGTCTACGAGCAGCGCAACTTTGTGTATGAGGCGCTCAACAAGATTGACGGCATCTCGGTGGTTAAGCCGCGCGCGGCGTTCTACATCTTCCCCAAGATGGATGTGAAGAAGTTCAACATCACCGATGACGAGCAGTTCGCCCTTGACCTGCTGCACGAGAAGAAGATCCTGATCACGCGCGGCGGCGGCTTCAACTGGGCTGAGCCCGACCACTTCCGTATCGTGTACCTGCCGCGCATGGAAGTACTCAAGGAGTCCCTCGAAGACCTCGCCGACTTCTTTGACCATTACCGCCAGAGCTAGTGGGATAGAAGTTCCGCACTATGAAAAGCTCCCTGCAGTTGTTTTGCTGCAGGGAGCTTTCTTGAATCGGCGGAACTAAATAACAATCCCGTTGCAGTGGTCGATTTCGTGCTGGATGATCTCGGCGGTGTAGCCCGAGAAGTTTTTGATGCGGTGAACGAAGTTCTCGTCCAAATACTCAACCTTAATGCGGCGATAGCGGGTACAGGGACGCTCGCCGATCAGCGAGAGGCATCCTTCGCTCGTCTGATAGGCATTGACCTGCTCAAGAATTTGAGGGTTGTACATGAGCAGCGACTTGCTGCCGTCTTTTACGCAGATGATGCGTTTGCGCACGCCGATCATGTTAGCGGCGAGGCCCACGCACTCGTGCTCATGCTCGTGGAGCGTATCCAGGAGGTCCTGCCCGATCACGGCGTCGTCGGGTCCCGCGTCTTCGGAAGGCAGGCGCAAAAAGAACTCGGATTTCATGATGGGTTTAATCATGGCGGGCTCCTCATGTCTTATGCTTTCGTGGACTTTTAATAATAGCGCGGAAGGAAAGCCATGCGTCCGCGTTACAATCTTTCGATGTTGGACCATGTTGCCAGATTCGTCGTGTACGGCGTCTGGCGTAAGTCTAGGGCTCATTTTTCGCCCTGGACTGTTCCTCTGGGGCGATGCGACTGTCGTTCCAAGAGGAAGGAAATGCATGGGGAGCAAATCTCAGCAACAAGTTCAAGTAGCGCCATCGGCCACTGCGGCGATTCTCGCCGTAATGTATATCGCAGCCTTTGTTGCCGCGTTTAACGAGAACATCATTAACGTGGCGCTGCACGACATTATGGCGGCCTTTTCGGTGAGTGCCACCACGGCGCAGTGGCTCGTCTCGGGCTACATGATCGTGACGTCGATCTTTACGGCTATCATGGCCTTCCTGTCCGGTCGTTTCTCGACGCGCAAGCTGCTGTTTTTCGCATGCGGATGCATGGTCGCCGGCGAAGTCCTGTGCCTGGTCGCTCCGTCGTTTAGCGTTTTGCTGCCAAGTCGTATTTTGCAGGCTGCGGGATCGGGCATCTTGTTCCCGCTCATGATGAACGTGGTGCTGTCTTGCGCTCCGCGCGAGAAGCTCGGTCTCTATCTGAGCCTGGGCGGAACCTGCATTACGCTGGGGCCGGCGTTTGGACCCGTGATCAGCGGTCTTATGTGCACGTTGTTTGGCTGGAGGGCGGTGTTCGTAGTGCCGCTGGTGGGCGGCATTGTGGTCGCTGCGGCGGGCGTAAAGCTTGTTCAGAATGTCGGAGAGCGTTCGAACGCCACGCTTGATATTCTGTCGGTTGTTTTGCTCGCCGCCGGTATTACGGCATTTGTGTATTCCGTAGGCGAGTTCTCGACCAATCTGATTGCCGGTATCGTGACGCTTTTCGCCGCCATTGTGCTGCTCGGCCTGTTTGCGGCCCGCCAGCTCAAGCTCGAGCATCCGGTGCTTAACGTGCGTCCCATGGCGAGCGTTCGTTTTTGGCCTGCGTGTCTGCTTGTGGTGGTGTCGATGATGACGACGTTCTCGATGAGCGTTTTGTTGCCGCTCTATTTTGAGGGCGCATACGGCATGACCGCACTTGTTGCGGGCTTGCTCATTTTGCCGGCGATTGCCTGCAACGCCGTGACCTCGATTGTGGGCGGACGCGTGATGGACGCCCGTGGCGCATGGCCGCTGCTGCCGGTCGGCTTTGCCCTGATTGCCGTGGGGCAGACTGCCATCTCGATGACGGCGGCAAGCATGAACATCGGCGTCGTCGTGGCGCTGACCGTTGTAGTGTATGCCGGAGTCGGTTTGGTGTTGAGCCCCTCGCAAACGGCCGGCTTGGAGACGCTGCCTGCCGCTGAACATCCTCACGGAACGGCATTGCTCAACACGTGGAACATGATTGCCGCATCGTTTGGCCCGTCGCTGTTTATCGGTCTGCTCTCGAGTTCTGCTGCGACTGCCGGCGCCGCTGGCGCTGCGACGGACGTTGCCCAGGCGATTGGATTTGCAGCTGCCGTGCGTGTGGCGGCTGTAATTGCCGTGGTCGGGTTCGCGACGTCGCTGGTGTACGCTCGTCGCGAGTCGCACATGTCGCATTAATGTGTGCACATAGATTCTGCAGCTAGATTGGATGGCGACACCATAAACTAATGGACGTTTTGCCGAGAGGCATGAATGTTTAAAGCGCAAAGAGTGCGCGACGGGCCCCGCGAATGGGGCGATGATGCCCGAGAGGGCCAAGAAGGAGTCTCATGTCCGAGAACGAAGAGATCATGAACGAGACCGAGAACGAGACCATGGCTGCCGAGGTCGAGGCAGTCGAGACCGTGGAGACCGAAGCTGCCGAGGTTGAGGCTGCTGACGAGGTTTCCGCCGAGGAGGAGGCCGAGGTTGTCGAGGCCGCCGTTGATTACGATGACGAAGAGCTGATGGACAAGATGCAGAAGGCCGCCCGCCTGCTGCGTAGCCGTCGCTTTGCTATTTCCAAAGAGGAGGAGGCCAAGGCCGAGCGCATGGCGAACATCGAGCGCGCCATCAAGCTCCTTGACCTCAAGCCCAAGATGGAGCAGAAGGAAATGTCCGACCTGCTGGGCATGCGCCTCCGTGAGCTCGATGGCCTGATGGCCGAGGCCGAGGCTGCCGACCTGGTCGGCCGCATCGACGACGCCGAGGGCGATATGCGCAAGATCGTTGTCTTCGCTGCCGAGGATGCCGCTGAGGGTCTGGTTGAGCTTGCCAACAAGAAGGAGAAGCTCCTGCCCGAGCTTTCTTACGAGGAGGCCACCGAGCTGATGGCCGCTCTCGATAAGGTCATCTCTCCGCTCGTCGCCATGGGCCTGGACGAGGATCGCGGTCCTCGCGGCGGCCGTGACGACCGTGGTGGCCGTGGCGGCGACCGTGGCGGTCGCGGCGGCTTTGGCGATCGTGGTGGCCGTGGTGGCGACCGCGGCGGTCGCGGTGGCGATCGTGGCGGCCGTGGCAGTTTTGGTGACCGTGGCGGCGACCGTGGCGGTCGCGGCGGCTTTGGCGGCAACCGTGGTGGCTATGGCGATCGCGGTGGCAACCGTGGCGGCTTTGGCGGCAACCGTGGTAACGACCGTGGCGGTCGCGGTGGCGATCGTGGCGGCCGCAACGGCGGCGGCTTCCGCGGCAACCGCTTCTAGTTGGGTTACGCGGTTTTACCAAACCGCGTAACTAGTTGACGCTGCAAACCCGTCAGAGCGGCAATCTGCCTTTCAGCTTCGGCGGCATGACCAAAAGGTCAATGCCGCCTCGCTTCAAGGCACCTTGCTCGCTCTGGCGGGTTTTCGCTGTCGGTACCAAAACATCGGTGTTGTCGAAGTAGTCATTGGGGACGTTCTTAAATGACTACATAGCATGAGAGTGGATAATCTCCCGGTTTGAGCCTGCATTCAAGCTCAAACCGGGAGATTATCCACTCTCATTTGCTATGCGTCCGAAAATCCACGCTCGTTTGTTTTCTGCCTACATTTGGAGGAAGAGCTCGTGGAGGCGAGTGTCGTCATCGAGCTCGGGGTGAAAGGTAACACCGAGCTGGTTGCCTTGGCGGGCGGCGACGATACGGCCGTCGACTTTCGCTAAGGCCTTGGCATTGCCGTGCACTTCGATGATGCGGGGTGCACGGATAAATGTTAACGGCACTTCACCGTCGATGCCGGACACCTGGCCCTTGGTGCGAAAACTGCCGAGCTGTCTGCCATAAGCGTTGCGCTCAACGAGTACGTTCATGGTTGCTAGGCGCGGCGTTCCCTTATCGTCGTGTGCGGCAAGATCGCGCGCCAATAGAATCAAGCCGGCGCAGGTGCCAAGGACGGGCATGCCTTCAACAATGTGGGTGCGAAGCTCCTCGAGCATGCCCAGCTCATCAAGCAGCTTCCCTTGAACGGTAGACTCGCCGCCGGGAAGTACCAGACGGTCAAAGTCCTGCTCCAAATCAGCCGCCTGCCTCAGCTCAATACAACGTGCGCCCAGCTCGGATAGTCTTGTCTCGTGCTCGGCAAAAGCGCCTTGGACCGCCAGCACGGCGACCGTCTGGTCTGCATAATCGCTCATGTGCGATCCTTTCTGCTGGACTAGCGCCCGCGCTCTTCCATGATAATCTCGATCTCGTCGGCGTTGATGCCCACCATGGCCTCGCCCAGGTCCTCCGAAAGCTCGGCAATGAGTTTGGCATCGGTGAAGTTTGCCACGGCCTTGACGATGGCGGCTGCGCGCTTGGCGGGGTCGCCGCTCTTAAAGATGCCCGAGCCGACAAAGACACCCTCGGCACCCAGCTGCATCATCAGCGCGGCGTCGGCGGGGGTCGCTACGCCGCCAGCGGCAAAGTTCACGACGGGAAGCTTACCCATGGCATGGACCTCGCGCACCAGCTCGACCGGAACCTGCAGTTGCTTGGCTGCCTCAAAGAGCTCGTCGTCGCGCAGGGCAACTACGTCGCGGATCTGCTTTTGGATTTTGCGCATGTGACGCACGGCCTGAACGACGTCGCCCGTACCCGGCTCACCCTTGGTGCGAATCATCGTGGCGCCTTCGGCAACACGGCGCAGCGCCTCGCCCAGATCACGGGCGCCGCAGACAAACGGCACGTCAAACTGGGTCTTGTCGATGTGATAGACGTCATCGGCAGGGGAGAGAACCTCGGACTCGTCGATGTAATCGATCTCGATGGCCTGCAGGACCTGCGCCTCGACGATGTGACCGATGCGGCACTTGGCCATGACGGGGATGGAGACGGCCTCCTGGATGCCCTTGATCATCTTGGGGTCGCTCATGCGCGAGACGCCGCCTGCGGCACGGATGTCGGCCGGGATGCGCTCGAGAGCCATGACGGCGCAGGCGCCTGCCTCCTCGGCGATGCGTGCCTGCTCGGGCGTGGTGACGTCCATGATGACGCCGCCCTTGAGCATCTGCGCGAGTTCGCGATTGAGTTTGACGCGATCGGCCTTGCTGGTCTGTTCTGCCATGGTTGCTCCCTTGGTTGGCGTGTGCATTGCTTGACGGAACATCCTATCGGGGAGATGGGTATGGCAAAATACTCAGTTTTCGAGATAATAATAAGGTCAACTTAATACCAGATTGAACGGTTCGATATGGTCAGGTGATAAACTCATGCTTGACTACAATTTGGAAAAACGCGGCGAAGCATCGCTCTATGAGTATGTTTACCAGCAAATTCGAGATGATATCGTAGCTGGACGCATTGCGGCGGGGGAGCATCTGCCGTCCAAGCGTGCCTTTGCCAGTCATCTGGGAATCAGTGTTATTACCATCGAGAATGCATATAGCCAGTTACTCGCTGAGGGCTATATTTGCTCAATGCCACGTCGTGGCTACTACGCTTGCGAGCTTCCGGATGCACCGGTTTTGGCTTCGGCTGCAGAGGGCATCGACCGAGATGCCGCCTCTGTGGGTCCCAGCGCGCATGATGTCAACGGACAGGTCGAGCTGTTCGATGCACTTTCTCCTTCCGCTTTGGAGGCGGCGCGGCTTTGGCAAAGCGCACTACGGGCGACGCTGGCATCCGAAGATGAGCGCGAAATCTTTTCGCCCGCACCGGCGCAGGGCACCGCTCGGCTGCGACGCGCAATTGCTCACCATCTGCGTGGGACAAGGGGTATGAATGTTGACCCCAACAACATCGTTATCGGTGCAGGCGCCCAGCTGCTCGATACCATGTTGGTTCAGTTGCTTGGCGCTGACAAGGTGTATGCCGTTGAGGACCCGGGCTATTTGCGTCTGACGCGCATCTATCAGGCTATGGGCTGCAAAGTTCGACATATCCCGTTGGATGATGAGGGCGTGGACTTGAGCACTCTGCAGAAAAGCGGGACCGATGTCCTTCACCTGATGCCGTCCCATCAGTATCCGACCGGCCTTGTGACGAGCATTGCGCGTCGCTATGCGCTTCTGAGCTGGGCCGCCGAGCGACCAGGTCGGTATCTCATCGAAGATGACTTTGATTGTGAGTTTCGCCTTGCCGGGAAGCCGATTCCCGCGCTCGCGTCGATCGATGCCGCCCAGTCGGTTATCTACACCAACACGTTTTCGAAGAGCCTTTCATCGGCGTTGCGTTTGGCGTACATGGTGTTGCCCGATGAGCTAATGGAGCGGTTTAGGCGCAACCTTGGTTTCTACGCCTCGTCGGTGAGCTCTGTTGACCAGGTCGCTTTGGCGCGTTTGCTGGAATCGGGTGATTACGAGCGACATGTGAACCGCGTGCGCGTTCGTGCTCGCGAGGCGCGTGATGGCCTGATGGCGCTTGTGCGGAAGGTATTTCCGGCAGGAGAAGTCTCGATCGAGCATGCAGACGCGGGCCTTTACTGCACCGTGGTTGCGGAGCGCGGAGCGGGCGGAAGCTCTTTTGTGCGGGCCCTCACGCGCTCGAGTATCCCTTTTGTCGATATCAGTGACTGTTATTGGTGTGCCGATGGCGCATCTGTCCCTGAAAACTCAAGTCAAATTCTTGTTCAGTATGACGATTTGAGTCCAAAAGCGCTAAATACCTTGGAATCGCAGCTAATGGGAGTACTCTGCAACCTAAGTGAGTAGGCTTTTGGAACTTTGGCGACCAGGCAGTTTTGTAACAAGCTATCTACCTGCGGTTTTGAAAAGCAGGATGACCGGGCTGCTCGGGATGTTCCAAAAAGTCTACTCACTTGTCGCGCAAAGCTTCTGCATGAGAAAAAAATGGGGTTTTCAACAGAACTTCGTCCAGCTCTCGGCAAGCTTTTGGCCAGTTTGGGAGGGCTGTTGAAAACTTGGCAGTCCGTTCGGCACCATTTTTGGCGCGTTCACGCCAATGTGTGACTGACTGGGTTGAAATTCGTGTTTTCCTGTGCCTATGAAGGATCTACTTTGTGACATATCGGCTTTTAGGTACTGGCGTTTGCCCCCTCAGGTCCGCGCTCTGTGTCCGCCGCTTCCACGGCCGGAAGAAGACCGGCAGCGATATGACCTCGTCCGTAACCCGACGGCTGCGGTTGTGCTCGGCTTTCCGTTGCATACATTGGTTCGGACGAGAAACAAACGGACTTGTCCTGCCAGCATTAGGCAGCGGCTGTTTCTTGGTGAGCTCCCCAGGGAATCCGTGCTGGAAACGGAGCATGGATTTTTGATTACGTCTCCTCTACTGACGGCATTCATCATGTCGCGGCATCTGACGGATCTTCAGCTCCTTTTGGTATTGGCGGAGATGTGTGGCTTGTTTGCGGTGTGCGCTCTGCCGGCGGCACTTGAGGCCGAGCTTGCGCGTGCAATTGACTCGGGCGCGATCTCGACAACGTTCGGTTGGGTGCGCTGCCCGTCCGAGGACGGCACCGCCTCAAAATTATGGCGTCGAGACGCTTTGGTTTTGGGCGGAGACCTTCACCGTTTTTGTTCAGATGTTTGCGGGATACGTTACGGCAATAGATTTAGGGAGGTGTCGCAACTCGTTCCATTGGGTGCCGCATCGCCTTTTGAGGTCGAGGCGAATTTGTTGCTTGCACTGCCGCGGTCCCTGGGAGGCGAAGGTTTTTGTGGCATAGAGCTTAATGTTGAAGTGATACTAAGCACAAGTGCTCGAGCGATTGTGGGAAAGTCCCGTGTATATATCGACCTACTTTTTTCTTCGCCGGACGGTAGGCGACAGGTGGCCATTGAATGTCAGGGAAAGGCCTCGCACGGACGCGCAGGGGATGGCTTGCGTGACGCTGACCGCATGACGGCCCTTCAGGCCATGGGCTACGATGTGCTTCTCCTTACACACAGACAGATATCGGATGAGGATAGATTCCGCGCGATCGTTAAGGCCGTATGCAGGATGCTCGATGCTGAATATCGTGATAAAAGCTCGGATGAGCAAAGGGCTGAGGCATTACTCCGGTCTGAACTATTCATTGACTGGACAAAATTGGGAGTAATCGACGGAAAGATGCCCGCTAGACACAAAATGGCTCGATCGTGGACGGCTGCGGTTCTAAGTGAGTAGACTTTTGGCACTTTGGCGACCAGGCCGTTTTGCAACAAGTCATTTACCTGCGGCTTTATAAAGCAATATGGGTGGTGTGCTCGGCAAGTTCCAAAAAGTCTACTCACTTAGTTTTTGACGAGAAGCCGATGCCGAAGGCGGTCCTATTTCAGGGCGTTAACAAGTTCGTGAGGCACGAAAAAGGCCCGAACCAATACGGTCCGGGCCTCATCGAGCTTGAGGTTATGTCTCAGGCGGTTGGCTTAGCCAAAGTAGCGCTTGAGCAGGCCGGCGAAAGCCTTGCCGTGGCGGGCCTCGTCGCGAGCCATCTCGTGCACGGTGTCGTGGATGGCATCGAGGCCGGCGGCCTTGGCACGCTTGGCAAGATCGGTCTTGCCGGCGGTGGCGCCGTTCTCGGCCTCAACGCGCATCTCGAGGTTCTTCTTGGTGGAGTCGGTCACGACCTCGCCCAGGAGCTCGGCGAACTTGGCGGCATGCTCGGCCTCCTCGTGGGCAGCCTTTTCCCAGTACAGGCCGATCTCGGGATAGCCCTCGCGATGAGCGACGCGAGCCATGGCCAGGTACATACCGACCTCAGAGCACTCGCCCTCAAAGTTGGCGCGCAGGTCGGCAACGATGTCCTCAGAGACACCCTCCATCTTGGCGACGCCCACGACGTGCTCGGCGGCCCACTCGAGCTGGCCCTCCTCCTGCTTCAGGAAACGAGAACCGGGAACGCCGCACTGGGGGCACTTAAAATCCTCGGGCAGCTGGTCGCCGTCGAACTCTTCCACATAACCGCAAACGGGGCAAACAAACTTCATGATTCGATCCTTTCGATCGATGGCGATTGCGCGCTCGTCCGGTCCCGTAAGGGCCCTCTCCGGACGTGCGTCTTGACGAGTTCTATTATCCATAAATGCAACCAAATGTGAAGCCTATTAGGAATGATTTTTAATAAAACAATTTTGAGATATGAAGATGTTGATTGATTAACGATTGGCAGGCCGTCTTTGACCGCCGCTGAGTACAATCGGGCGAGCAAATGTTGACCTATCAACAAATGAAGGAGTTTCCTTTATGCATCTAGCCCGTCGTGCCTGGTGCCGAACATATCAGACGGTTTTTCGCATTGCATTGCCGATCCTGCCCTATACCGAGCCGCGCATTTTAGAGCATGCCGAGGATGTGCCCGCGGTGCTTCAAAAGCGCTCGATCCAGAAGGTCCTTATCGTGACGGATCCCGGCATTACCCGTCTGGGGCTCACGGCACCGCTCGAGACGGCGCTCGCATCCAGGGGGATTGGCATTACGGTCTATGCCGAAACGCGTGCAAACCCCACGGTTTCAAACGTGGAAGAAGCGGCGTCCCTGTATCGAGAGAGCGCCTGCCAGGCCATTATCGGCTTTGGCGGTGGCTCGGCCATGGACTGTGCCAAGGGCGTGGGCGCACGCATTGCGCAGCCAAACAAGCCCATCAACAAGATGCGCGGCCTGCTGCGGATTCATCGTCGCCTGCCGCTGCTCATCGCCGTTCCCACTACCGCCGGTACGGGAAGCGAAGTTACGCTTGCGGCGGTAATTACCGATGACGGGACGCACTACAAATACCCCATTAACGACTTTGTGCTCATCCCGCGTTTTGCAGTCCACGACCCCGAGTTTACGTGCGGCTTGCCCGCTTCCATTACGGGGCAGACGGGCATGGACGCCCTGACGCATGCCGTTGAGGCCTTTATCGGGCGAAGCACCACGCCCTATACGCGCAAGATGGCGCGACAGGCGGTGCAGCTTATCCACGACAATTTGCTCGAGGCCTATGAGCATGGTGACGACATGCGCGCTCGTCGCAATATGCTTTCGGCGGCGTATAAGGCGGGCGTTGCGTTTACCCGCTCCTATGTCGGATATGTGCATGCCATCGCGCACAGTCTGGGCGGCCGATACGGAATTCCGCACGGTTTGGCCAACGCGATCATCCTGCCGCACATGCTTCGCGCTTATGGTGACGCCGCCGCCCCCAAGCTTGCCGATCTTGCTCGCATGGCGGGCATTGCGCCGGCTACCGCGCAGGATAGTCTTGCGGCCGAGGCCTTTATCGATTGGGTCGACCGCATGAACGAGATCCTGGGAATCCCCAAATATGTCTCGGGCATTCGCCGCTCCGACATTCCCGAGATGGCGGCGCATGCCGATGCCGAGGCCAATCCGCTGTACCCCGTTCCGCTTTTGATGGACCGCTTGGAGCTCGAGCGTATGTACGAGGTCGTCGCGGGTGGTATGTTTGAGGACGAGAACTAGGAGGGTGCCATGAACACCGAGGAAATTGCGCGCATCGTCGGCGATCAGCGCACTTACTTTAAAACGCACGCTACGTTTGATGTTGATGCCCGACGTCGCGCGCTCGTGAGTTTACGCGATGCGGTACGGGCGCACGAGGCCGATATTGCCCATGCACTCAAGACCGATTTGGGAAAGTCGCATGACGAGGCATATATGTGCGAGATCGGCACGTCGCTTTCCGAGATTCGTCATCAGATCGCTCACGTGGTTCGATGGAGTCGTCCGCGCCTGCGTCCGTGTGACCTTGCCAACGCCGTGAGTGTGTGCAAAACGCAAGCCGTGCCCTATGGCGTCACGCTCATCATGGCTCCGTGGAACTACCCGTTTTTGCTAACACTCGAGCCGCTCGCCGGCGCCCTTGCCGCGGGCAATACCGTGGTCATCAAGCCGAGTGCCTATGCTCCGGCATCGAGTGCGGTGCTCAAGCAAATCTGTGAAGAGGCATTTGATCCGTGCCTGGTGACGGTTGTCGAGGGCGGGCGCGCCGAAAACGAAGCGCTGCTCGATGAGTGCTGGGACAAGATCTTCTTTACCGGTAGCGTTTCGGTCGGCAAGCTCGTTATGGAGCGCGCGAGTAAAAACCTCACGCCCGTGACGCTTGAGCTGGGCGGCAAGAGCCCCTGCATCGTGGATGCGACGGCAAACTTGAAGGTCGCGGCACGGCGTATCGCCTTTGGCAAATGGCTCAACGTGGGGCAGACCTGCGTGGCGCCCGACTACCTGCTGGTCGATACGCGCGTGCACGACGAGCTGCTGGGCCTCATCAAGGAAGAGGTCCGCCGTATGTTTGGTGAGCATCCGCTCGATAACGAGGATTACGGGCATATCGTCAACGCCAAGCATTTTGCGCGCGTGCGCGGGCTGATCGATCCCGATAAGGTCGTGCTTGGAGGCACCGCGCGGGAGACTTCGCTGAAGATCGAGCCGACAATTTTGGACGGCGTGACCCCCGATGACGCCGTGATGCAGGAGGAGATCTTCGGTCCCATCTTGCCGGTGCTGACGTTTGAGAGCCTAGACGAGGCCGAAGCGTTTATTACGGATCGTCCGACGCCGCTGGCCCTGTATATCTTTAGTCAGGATCGCGCAGTTCAGCAGCGCTTCGTGCGTTACGTGCCCTTTGGCGGTGGCTGTGTCAACGACACGATCATGCACTTGGCTACGAGCCATATGGGCTTTGGCGGCATGGGCGCGAGCGGTATGGGGCAGTACCATGGACGCGAGAGCTTCGATACGTTTAGCCACAAGAAGAGTATCGTGAACAAGGCAACTTGGCTGGACGTGCCGTTTCGGTATGCGCCCTACGCAAGCTGGAAGCACAAGTTCGTGCGCATGTTTGTGCATTAGAAAAGGGCGCAGGTAATACGAACAAGTGTTCCTATTACCTGCATTTTGCGTTAGACTACTAGTTATGGAGCACGGATGGGCCAACTCCCTTTAGAAGGGATTTGGTATGAACGTAAGCGATGTTATTTCGTTATTGGCGTTGTTGATTGCGGCTATCGAACTCGGTCTGTTTATCGGCCGAATGAAATAGCCGCCCCCGCGTAAGCGAAGACGGCCACTTCTCACGATGAAAACGTGTATCGGAGTTGGCAAGACCCGCGGCAACGGGTGCCATCCGTGTTCCTATCTTATCTGCAAGCGTTCTGTCGCGCAAGCGTTGAGGCAAACGATTGAAGGACGCAGGCAGGATGTATTTGTGTCCGCACGGGACCGTAGACTTCTCAATAAGGTTACACACCGGTTTATCCGGCTGTTAGAGGAGCTGCTATGTACGAGCCTTCACGTGTTCTTCTGTCATTTCACATTGCAGGATTTCAGTATGCCGATGGCGCCTTGGTCCTGGGCGATCTTAAAGCGGGCGATAAGCTGACGCTGTGTGCCGAGCGCGATAATCCCCATGACCCTGAGGCGGTTGCGATCTATTACGGCAACACCAAGCTTGGCTATGTTCCGGGAAACGAGGTCGGCCCGCTGTCCTTGATGATGTATTACGGCCACGAGGACGTATTTGAGGCCCGCGTGCAACAGGTTGCTCCCGAGCGCAGCCCGTGGCATCAGGTGCGCGTTGGGCTCTATGTGGTGGATGCTCGCTAATCGGTATGGGAGACTGCCATGTTTGATGACGATGACCTGTTCGATCTGACAGACGATCCGTTTGGGTGGGATATGCTACTCGATGACGATGAGTTGGAGCAGGGCCGTAGGAAACGGCAGGACAAGAAAACTCAGGGTGACGCTTCGAAAAAGCAAGACAAGCGCCGCCACGGACTGTTCGGCGGGCTCTTTGGCTAACCGACGCGCCAGAGCGTCTGTATACTAGGCACGTGTTAGACGCGTTGCGAAATGAGGACACAGACGATGATGTGGTTTACCGCCGACCTGCACCTGGGCGATACGAATATCTTGCACGACATGGATCGGCCGTTTGATTCGGTCGAGGAGATGAACCGCAAGGTCATCGATGCCATCAATGAGTGCGTGGCTGCGGACGACCGCCTCTATATTCTGGGTGACTTTACCTATCGTTTGCCCCTGGCGGAGGCGGTGCGCCTGCGCGAGCGTATCGAATGCCAGAACGTGACGCTCATCCGCGGTAACCATGACGGCGACTGGGAAGATCCCGACACCCCGCAGATTTGGGAAGACGTGCGCGATTACCTGGAGATTGCTCCCGGCTATGCCAAGGGCCATCGTCTGGTGATGAGCCATTACCCCATGCTCAGCTGGAATGGTAAGGCGCGTGGCGCCATCATGCTACACGGGCATATCCACAGCAGAGGAGACCGCACCAACGTGCGCAACCGCGACCGCGAACGCCCTATCTTTCGCTACGATGTCGGTCTCGATGCCAACAAGTACAAGCCCGTAAGTCGGGATCAAATCCTGGGCTTCTTTGGACTGTAATGCTCGAACCACCACACAAACCACCACAAAGGGGACAGGCACCTTTGTGGTGGTTCTGGCGCCGTTGCCATTATGGCGGCGGCGCCTTTTTTGTCCGCGCGGCGCGGTAGAGTGTAGCCGGTTGATATTTGCGTCCATCGAGGAGCTGCTATGAACGAGATCAAGTGCCCGCATTGCGGCGAAGTTTTTAAGGTCGATGCATCCGGCTATGCGGATATCGTCAAGCAGGTGCGCGATGCCGAGTTCTCGCGCGACCTGGATGAGCGTGTGAAGGCAGTCCAGCGTGAGGGTGAGCAGGCGCTGGAGCTTGAGCGCTCGCGTTCGACGGCTGCCTTGCAACAGGCAGAGTCTCAGCGCAATGCTCAGCTTGTCGAGCAGAAGAACACTGCGGATCAGAAACTGGCGCAAGAGGTTGCCAAGCGCGATGCTGAGCTTGCCGAGCTGCGCGCTAAGCTCGAGGGCGCTGCCGCAGAGCGCGAGAGTGCAAGCCAGCGCGCGGCGGTTGAGGCACGAGCCAATGCTCAAAAAGAGAATGCCGAACTCCAGCGTGAGATTGATAGCCTGCGTGCGCAGCTTGGGCGCAAAGATGACGAAGCAAAGCTTGCCGAGTCGGCGGCGCGCAACGCTGCTCAAAACGATTTAGCTGCACGCGACGCTCAGATTGCCGAGCTGCAGGCCAGGCTTGCCGCGGCGGACAAGGCCCAGGAGATGGCGCTTGCCGCTGCCGCGGCAGAGTCGCAGCGTGAGCTCGATGCCGCTCGCAGCGAGGCCGAGCGCGCGCTTGCTGACTATCGCGCGAAGGTGCAAGAGAAGTTTTCCGCCGCAAAGGCTCAGTCCGAGCAAGAGGCCGAGGGCCTGCGTGCCCAGCTGCGCGAGCAGGAGCTGACGGCCAAAATGAACCTATCGGAGGCGGTCGCCGCGGCGGAGCGAGAGCGCGATGAGGCACGTGCCAAGCTGACGAGTGAGCTGGCGGTGCGCGATTCGCGTGAGGAACAGGCCAAGGCAGCCCACGAGCTTGAGCTCGCGCAGGCCAAGCGCGTGAGCGACGAGTTGATCCGCTACAAGGACGAAGAGATTGAGCGCCTTAAGGAAATGAAGATCCGCCTGTCCACCAAGATGGTGGGCGAGTCGCTCGAGCAGCACTGCGAGACCGAGTTTAACCGCCTACGCATGACGGCGTTTCCTAACGCGTACTTTGAGAAAGATAACGATGCGTCCGAGGGCACCAAGGGCGACTTTATCTTCCGCGAGTGCGACGCGAGCGGCAACGAGGTCATTTCGATTATGTTCGAGATGAAAAACGAGAACGACGAGACTGCGACCAAGCACAAGAACGAGGACTTCTTTAAGAAGCTCGACCACGATCGTCGCCAGAAGGGCTGTGAGTATGCAGTGCTCTGCACGCTGCTCGAGCCCGAGAGCGAGCTTTACAATGCCGGCATCGTGGACGTGAGCTATCGCTACGAGAAGATGTACGTGATCCGTCCGCAGTTCTTTATTCCCATGATCACGCTTCTTCGCAACGCCGCCATGGGTTCGCTTCGCTATAAGCAGGAGCTGGCGGAGTACAAACAGCAGAATATCGACGTTACGAACTTCGAAGCCAAGATGGAAAAGTTCAAGAATGATTTCGGTCGCAACTACGAGATCGCGAGCCGCAAGTTTCAAACGGCGATCGATGAGATCGACAAGACGATTAGCCATTTGCAGAAAACCAAGGAGGCGTTGCTGTCCTCCGAGAACAATCTGCGCCTGGCCAACAAGAAGGCCGACGATCTTACCATTCGCAAGCTCACCTGGGGTAACAAGACCATGAAGGCGGCGTTTGACGAGGCGCGCGGGGCTGCGACGGAGACAAACGATGAGCCCGCCGAGGCGGATTCATATGAGGTCGAGGATGCCGAGTAAGGCATAGCATATAGTGCAAAAGTGGGGCCGCTGGCGATGTTGCCAGCGGCCCCACTTCATTTCGTTCCAGTATGTACGGCTAGTCCTCGAGCAGGTCCTCGATAAAGCCGACGCGGTAGTTTTTGAAGATGACCTCGCCGCCGTCTTGCGTGGCGTCCAGATCGACATCGCCCATGATGCCAAAATCGTGGTCGCCATCCTCGTCGGCAAAGATCTGGTGCACGTGCCATACGTGCGCGGTCTTCTCGTCGGACTCGTCGATGGAAAACATCGCGGCGCTGCGGGCATCTCCGTCGGTGAGGATTTCCTCGTGCTGCTCGTGGTAAGCGTCGAGTGCTTTTTGCCAGCGGATCTCGCTCATGCCCCAGTCGTCGTCGAGCTCGCCCAAGTCGCGAATGTGCTCGCGGGCGGCAAGGGTCACGCGGCGGAAGAGCGCGTTGCGCACCAACAGCGTGCAGCCGCGACGGTCCGCCACGACCTCGTCGATGCCCTGCGGCGGCGCGGCGTCGAGGGCTGCTGGGTTGCCGGCATTCTCCCACTCGTCCACCAGGCTCGAGTCTACCGAGCGCACCACAAAGCCCAGCCACGAGATAATGTCGCGTAGGCGCTCGTCACGCTTCTCGATGGGCACGGTGCGGTCGAGCGAGCGGTAGGCCTCTGCCAGGTAGCGCAGCAAAATGCCCTCGGAGCGGGCGATGCCGAGCTTTTGAATGTAACCCTTAAAATCGCTCGCGCTCTCCAACATATCGCGCAGGACGCTCTTGGGCGAGAGCTGATAGTCGTTGGCCCAGGGTACTTCCTGGCAGTACTTGTCGAAGGCGGCATCGAGCAAGTCCTCGAGCGGCTTTTCGTAGGTGACATCCTGGATGCGCTCCAGGCGTTCCTCATAATCGACGCCGTCAGCCTTCATTTCGGCCATCGCGTGGTCGCGCGCGGCGCGCTCCTGTGCGCGCAATACCTGCTTGGGGTCCTCGAGCGTTGCCTCGACCATCGAGATCAGATCCATGGTATAGGTCTCACTCTCGGGGTCGAGCAGCTCCAGCGCGGCAAGCAAAAACGGCGAGAGCGGCTGGTCGAGCGCAAAGTCCTCGGGCAGATCGACCGTCAGCGCATAGTCGATGTCTGGTGCGGCGTCAGCCGGAGCGTCAGGCGCGGGCGGCACCTCGGTGCGAACGACGACGCCGGAATCGATGAGCGTGGCGAAGATTTCGTCGGCGCGAACCTCGAGCTTTGCCTTTTCCTCGGGAGTCTGCAGACTCGTCTCGATGAGGTCGTGTACGCGGACTCGGGCATCGCCGCCCTGCTCGACCACGCTAATCACCATGGAGTGCGTGATACGCAGGCGTGGCTTGAGTGTCTCGGGCTGCGTCTCGATCAGGCGCTCAAAGGTCTGCTTGTTCCATGTGACAAAGCCCTCGGGGGCCTTTTTCTTTTTAATTTTACGGAGCTTCTTGGGGTCGTCGCCCGCCTTGGCCATGAGCTTTGCGTTCTCGATCTCGTGCTCCGGGGCCTCGGCGATCACCATGCCCTCGGTGTCAAAGCCCGAGCGCCCGGCGCGACCAGCGATCTGATGGAACTCACGGGCGCGCAGGCGACGCATCTTGTAGCCATCGAACTTGGTGAGCGCGGTGAGCACCACGGTATGGATGGGTACGTTGATGCCAACGCCGAGCGTGTCGGTGCCGCAAATGACGGGCAGTAGGCCCTGCTGCGCCAAGCGCTCGACCAGCAGACGATAGCGCGGCAGCATACCGGCGTGGTGCACGCCGACGCCACAGCCGAGCAAGCGCTTGAGGATCTTGCCGAAAGCCGTGGAGAAGCTCGTGCCTTTGGCGGCTTCCTTGATGGCTTCGCGCTGCTCTTTGCTGGCGATGCCGAAATTGGCAAGCGACTGCGCCGTCGCAAGGGCGGCGTCCTGGCTAAAGTGCACGATATAGAGCGGGGCCTCTCCACGGCGCATGGCGAGCTCGACCGTGCCCTCGAGCGAGGTCGTCACGTAGTCGTAGCTCAGCGGCACGGGGCGCGGGGCATCGACGACCAAGTCGCAGGTAGCACCGGTGTGCTCTTCGAGAGAGGCGGCGATTGCAGTGACATCGCCAAGTGTGGCGCTCATGAGCATAAACTGCGTGTGGGGCAGGGTGAGCAGCGGCACCTGCCAGGCCCAGCCGCGGTCGGGGTCGGCAAAGTAGTGGAACTCGTCCATGGCCACGCAGCCCACATCGGCATCCTCGCCCTCGCGCAGCGCATCGTTGGCAAGGATTTCGGCCGTGCAGCAGATGACGGGAGCCTTGGTGTTGATATGCGTGTCGCCGGTGATCATGCCAACGTTATCGCGGCCGAGTACCTGTACCAGATCGAAGAACTTTTCGCTGACCAGAGCCTTGATAGGAGCCGTGTAGTAGCAGCGCTTGCCCTGTGCCATGCCCATAAAGAGCATGCCCAGCGCGACAAGCGACTTGCCCGATCCGGTCGGTGTTCCCAAAATGACATGGTCACCGGCGGCTAGATCCATGAGGGCCTCTTCCTGGTGGTCCCACAGCTCAATACCGCGATCGCTCGTCCATTCAAAGAAGCGCTCGAAGGCCTGATCGGGCGTGAGCCACGGTTCGGGCTCGCTGCCGTCCTCGGGCTCCCACCAGGTGGGGGAGAGCGCGCCGAGCGAGCCGAATTCGGCTTCGGTTCCCGTGCCGCCCGAGAATGAGCTGGCGGCGCCGGCGCCGGAGACGGTGCTGGCGGCGGTATCTGTCGTGGTCTGTGCCATGTGTTTGCTTTCTCTCGCGATTGTCCGCCAACTATTATGGCGTAGCGGCGGCGCGGGGTGCCAGCGCGCGAGAAAATGCAGGAAATGGGCGTTCTGTCCGGCCGTTTGGTGCGGTTGCCAGCTAAGTGAGTAGACTTTTTGCGATGTCGCGAGCACATGGCTTTTGCGCAAGGGCTCTACCTGCGGTTTAGTTTTCGTTATGCGGGTTGTGCTTGGCTATTGCAAAAAAGTCTACTCACTTAGGTTTGAGGGTCGTTCGCTGACGCCTATTTTCACTTGTTTGCCGACGCCGCGACCATCAGAAGCCCCCTAGGACTCCTGCGGCAGGCGCTTCTTGCCTTTGCGGGCGCGGTTTCTAAAGTTCTCGACGGCCTCTTCCATGCCCAGAGGTACATAGGTGAGCTCATCGAGGTTATCGGGCAGGTAGCAGGCAAGGCTTTGCTCCTGCGCTCGGCCTGCTGCGAGCTGTTCATCGCTGGGCTGCGCGCCGGGTGTGGCGCAAATGCCATAGACAGCGGCACCCATCTCGCGCGTGCGGCATTCATACTCGGTCTCGGGATGCTCGGGATGGTCGCGGCGAACGTCGTCACTTACCCAAAGTGTGTCGTAGCCGGCCGCGGCAAACTGCCCCAGGGCATAGTCGCGCAATGGCTTGCTGTCGGTTCGCAGCGTGACGGTGGCGCCGGCTGCAAAGAGCGGGCGGTAGAGCATCAGATGGTCGACATGGACGAGTCGTTTTTTGGCGTACTTGGCCTTGGGCTGTGGCGTGGGAAAGTTGATGGTGATGGCATCGAGCTCGCCTGCGGCAAACAGCTTTGGCAGCGATGCGGCGCCTCGGGGCAGGACGAGTGCGTTGGATAGCTCCTGCTCGCAGATTTTCTGTGCGGCATAGGCGATGCAGATGGGCTCCTGGTCCATGCCGATAAAGAGCGTGTTTGGCTCGTGGGCCGCGCGTTCTACAAGGTACGTTCCCTTGCCACAGCCAAGATCCAGGTGAAGGTGATCGAAGGGCTTGCTGCCTGTGGGCGCACAGGCCTTGCGCCAATCTCCGGCATAGGCCTCGGGGCTCGTCTCAATCGCATCGGCGTAGCGCTCCAGGCGCTCTTCGAGCACAAAGTTCTTAGGCGTGCGAACGTGGACGGCTCCCATGAGGCTCCTTGGTCATAAGTATGGAACGCTTAGCTGCGCGTTCCGTCAATGGATTGGAAGAGGGCGATTTGCCCGAAAGATGCGGTGCGGCTCGACGGCGAGTCGTCGGTGCCTACAGGCGCTTGAGAATCACATAGCGGTTGAGTTCGCCGCTACGACCGTCGGCATGGAAGCGCTCAAGCTCACGCACGGGGACCTCGCCGCTCTTGTAGAACGTACGCACGCCGCGCACCAGGTCGGTGATCTGCTGATCGTCAAAGTGATGACAATAGCGGTAGGCGTGGCGGTCGTTTTGCCAGCCAATGAGGTGGTCACCGGCTTCAAACTGCGCAGAATCGTAACCCTCAAACGGCGGGGTGAGCTCGGCGCGGGCCTCGGCGCGAACGGCCTTGCGCGCCATGCGCTCGTCGTTCATAAACTCCCAAAAGCTGATGGCGATGATGCCGCCCGGGCGCGTCTGACGCACCAAGGCGTCGAGCACGCGTACGCGGTACTCGCACGACGGCACGTGGTGCATAAAGCCAAAGCAGACCGAGATGTCGGCGAGCGGGGCGTCGAAAAGCACGTCGGGTGTTTCGGCGGGGTTGAGCTTCATGAGGGCATCGAGCACGTCGAGTTCCTGGAAGTGCAGGTTGGGAATGCGAAGCGCGTGGCCATGTGCATCGATGGCCAGGTCTTGGCACGAGTCGACGCCATAGAACTCAAACGGGCAGCTGGCATCTGCCGAGGGGTTTGCGCCATCGACGCCTTTGGCGGCAAGTGCGCCGCCGGCTGCAAAGTTCTCGAATCGCATATTGCCGCAGGCGAGATCGAAGACGCGGACGGGATGCTCGATCGTGGCGACGTCGAGCTGCCCGAGCGCGATGTCCATGGTGCGCACCCAGCCGGGCCACGGGGCCTGGCGCGTATCGGAGAAGGAGGCGGAGTGCTCGCGATAGAACGTATTGTTGAGCTGGATGAGCGATGAGGCGAAATCGCGGTTCACGGCGCGGAACTCCCTCCGTTGGCGGTGCGAAATAAACAGTACGACCATACTACCGTTAACGCCGCAACGGGGACAACCGA
This sequence comes from uncultured bacterium, assembly GCA_905214425.1. Lineage (GTDB taxonomy): Bacteria > Actinomycetota > Coriobacteriia > Coriobacteriales > Coriobacteriaceae > Collinsella. The sequence continues at coordinate 59,840 of CAJMLY010000002.1, read as the reverse complement.
GCTGCGGGTCATTGCTTTGTTTGGACACATTTCCGCAGCTCATATGCACCCGCAACCGCCGGTTGTCAAAAATCTCACTAGAATAGGTGGCATGCTTTTGGCGGTGGCGGATAGATTTTTAACTGTGCAAGGCGCCTTAAGAACAAAAACGGTCCGGCGGCACGGCTGGCATCACATAGGAGGAACCATGAATGTAGAAACTGCGCAGCGGCTCGCCGACCTTCGCCGCAACAAAGGCTTTAGCCAAGAAGGGCTGGCACGAAAACTGGGACTGTCCCGCCAAGCGGTCAGTAAATGGGAGCGCGCGGAGAGCTCGCCCGATACCGAGAACCTGATCTCGCTCGCCAAACTCTATGGCGTGAGCCTGGACGAGCTGCTCAATCCGAGCGATGAGATCGAGGACGACATCGAGTTTGAGAACGAGGACCGCGCCCGTCAGCGCGAAGCCGAGGCGGCAGAGCGTGCTCGCACCCATGAGGCGGCGGCGCGCGCTACCGAGGCAGCAACACAGGCGAGTGATGCTGCGGCCAAGGCGGCGCAAGCGGCAAGCTGGAGTGCACAGGCCGCCAATGCCGCTACGGCGCAGGCGACGAGTGGCATCGCGGTTGGCTCGACTCCGGTGAAGGGCCCGTTCCAGTCGTTCCCGTATTGGGCCGTGTGTTGGCTACTGTTCTTTTTGCTGATGTTCCTGTTTGGTGCTGGCCCCTTTGCCGCGCTGATCTTCTTTACGATCCCCATCTATCACTGGGTGGCGCGTGCGCTCGATGGTGATTGGGCACGCGGGGATATTCAGGTTGGTCCGGCACCGGTGGCGATCAAGGCCCAGGGGAAGGATGCTTCTGCGGAACCCGATGCTGACGTGGCTACCACGACCACCGCTGAGCCATGTGCCAAAGAGGGTGACGAATGATGAAGCTTTCGCATGAATCCAAGGTACGCCTGGGTGTTGGCATCGGAGCGTTTGTGCTCATTGTTGGGCTTGTCTTTGGCGTTTCGCGGACATTGATTCATTTTGATGGTCCGTGGGATCTCGACGATGTTGTATCCGGCTTGTCTGGTATGGACGATGCGCTTGACGAGGACGATCTTTTGGATAGCGGTAACTATTCCGCTCGGCCTCAACAGCTTTCGAGCGAAACGTTTGATGCCGACGCGTTCACATCGCTTGATTTGGACGTGACGTCGGGCACGGTCGAGGTCAAACACGTTTCCGGCGGGCCAGTACGCGTAATTGAAAGCGGTCGCGTGGCAACGGGGGCCGTTGCCTTCGATGCGGCAACCCAGAACCTGGCCGAAATCAAGGGTTCTACGCTCAAGATTCGCCAGTTCGATTGCGATGACGAGCGCGCCATTGACCGCACGGTTACCGTCGAACTGCCGCGCAAAGTTGCCGATAACATGGTGGGCATTACAGCGAATGTAGGATCGGGTGATCTGACGGTCGCGGGCATTGCGTGTCATGACCTCAACCTGACTCTGGACTCCGGAGACGTTGAGTTTACGGGCACCGTGACCGATACCCTGAATGCCGAGGTCGGTTCGGGCGATGTGACGTTCGAGTTTTACCAGGCCCCCACGAAGTCGATGGACGTGAGTGTGGGCTCGGGCGATGTGGAGATGACGGTTCCGAACTCGACGGGCTTTAAGGCGAGCCTCACCTTGGGCAGTGGCGACTTCGAGAGCGATTTCCTTCCGCTTGGCTACGACGGCGAGACCATTTTGAATCTTGAATTCGATAACGGTGACAAGTCTGCCACGTATCGTTTTGAAGTCGATTCGGGTGACATGTCGTTTGATTCAGAGTGACGGGTGGTTATCGAAGACTTATAAACCATAGACGCGCTGTTTGATGAAGGCGCCGAAGCCGAGATCGGCTCCGGCGCCTTTGCCTTTACAATGGGGGCATGGAACAGATTATCTTGAACATACTCGAGGCTCTGCGTCGCGGCGAGACCGTGGATGACAAAGCGCTCGTCAAACTGATACATGCCGAGGCGCGCCGTGAGGGTGCCGACAAACGCGATTTGGCCAAGCGCCGTCTGCTGCCGTTCTACCAGCGGGTTAAACGTGAGGAGCCGGCTCGTTGGGCTGGGTGGAATGTCGATGCCGAGCTGGAACGTCAACTGCTGCAGGTGCTGCGTATGAAGCCTCGTCGCACGGCTTCGGGCGTGGCAACCATTACCGTCATCACCAAGCCGTGGCCGTGCTCGGGCGATTGCCTGTTTTGCCCCAACGATCTGCGCATGCCCAAGAGCTATCTGCACGCCGAGCCAGCATGCGCCCGTGCGGAGCAAAACTGCTTCGACCCGTATCTGCAGGTGAGCGCCCGTTTGACGGCGCTTTCGCAGATGGGGCATGCGACCGATAAGATAGAGCTCATCGTGCTCGGTGGCACCTGGAGCGACTATCCGGAAGGGTATCAGACGTGGTTTATGTCGGAGCTTTTCCGTGCGCTCAATGACGATGCCGTCGCCGGCGTGGCGGCAAACCCCATGTTGGCGCGTCCAGGCATCAGCCGTGCCGAGGCGGGGCGCCTGCTCGATAGCGCTCCCGCCGATGCCCTGCCGCCGGTGGTAGCAAAGCGCCGCGAGCGCTATCGGGCCGCCGGCATTGCGACAGACGAGGTCGAGCTTGCTGCCGGCGTTGCCGACGAGCAAGGACGTGTGGATGCTGCTGTGGGCGGCTATAACCGCGCGGTGCGTCGTCTGTATGGTCCCGGTACGCCGTGGGGCGAGGTCGCCGAGTGGCAGACGGCAACGATGGAAGAGCTTGAGCGCCAGCAGCGCATCAACGAGACGGCGAAACATCGTGTGGTGGGACTCGTTATCGAGACGCGCCCCGATGCCGTAACGCCGCAGGCGCTTACGCTCATCCGCCGCCTGGGCTGCACCAAGATCCAGATGGGCATCCAGAGCCTCGACCAGCACCTGCTCGATATCAACGAGCGCCGCATTTCGGTGGTGCAGATCGAGCGGGCGTTTTCGCTTGCGCGCCTGTTTGGCTTTAAGATTCACGCGCATTTTATGCTCAACTTGCTGGGCGCCACGCCCGAAGGGGACAAGCGCGACTACGAGCGCTTTGTGACCGAGGGTGCCTTTATGCCCGACGAGGTCAAGGTCTACCCGTGTGCGCTCATCGAGGGCTCGCGTCTGGTGGGCTGCTACGAGCGCGGCGAGTGGCGCCCCTATACCGAGGAAGAACTGCTCGATGTGTTGGCCGACGACATCGTGGTGACGCCGGCGTTCTGCCGCATCAGTCGCATGATCCGTGACTTTAGTTCCGACGACATCATGGTGGGCAACAAGAAACCCAACCTGCGTCAGCTTGTCGAAAACCGCTTGGCCGCTCGGGGTGACGGTGCGACGGTGCGCGAGATTCGCTATCGCGAGATCAGCACGGCGGGTGCCGACTTGGATGAGCTATCTCTTGATGAGGAGGTGGCGTACGAGACGCCGGTGACGCACGAGCGCTTTTTGCAGTGGGTGACGCCGCAGGGCAAGATCGCGGGCTTTTTGCGGTTGTCGCTGCCCGACCATTCGTTTGTTGCCGCGCATGCGGACGAGTTGCTGACGATGCCGGATGAGGCGATGATTCGCGAGGTACACGTGTATGGCATGGCGGCGCGCGTGGGGTATCAAGGCCAGGCGGCCCAGCACCATGGGTTGGGGCGTCTGCTCGTAGAGCGTGCGTGCGAGATTGCCCGGGATGCGGGTTATGCGCGTATCAACGTGATTAGCGCGATTGGCACACGCGAGTACTATCGCCATCTTGGATTTTATGACCATGGCCTTTATCTGCAAAAGGAGCTCTAGATGAACAAGCCGAGTGTTTCTGCTGGCGTCGTTGCCGGCGTTGCCCTGGGAGCCGCGGCACTTGGTGCGGCCGCCGTCGCTGTTCGTGCTGCTTGTCTGCAGGTTGCGCGAACCCGCAATGGGTTGGCGCGTGTGAAGCGCGTGCACGATGGGGACGGCGATGAGATTCGCGTGTTGGTGCAAGGCGGCGTCTACCAAAGCGCAAGCTACGTTGGTGAGCGTTGGGCGGAGCCCGTCTTTGCGTACTATCGTGCGTTTGACGACGTGTTTGAGTCCGAGGATGCGATGCGCGATGCTTATGGTCACGGCATCGACCGCATGCTTGTGCTGGGTGGCGGCGGGTTTGCCTATCCCAAGTTCGCGCTGATGTCGCACGAGAGCTTGCGCATGGACGTCATTGAGTACGATGCCGAGGTTACGCGCCTGGCGCGCCACTGGTTCTACCTAGACGAGCTGGAGCGCGCGGCGGGCGATCGCCTGCGGGTGATAACCGCTGAGGCTCGCTCGTATTTGGGTGTGACGAGCGTGGACCATCGTCGCTACGACGTGGTCGTGAGCGATTGCTTTGGCGGTGCCGAGCCCGTGTGCGGGCTGGCGACCGTTGAGGCGCTGCGCCTGGTGCGGGGCAGCCTGAACCCCGGGGGTATCTACGTGGCCAATATCGTGAGCGCAAACGAGGGGAGCGATGTGACGTTCCTGCGCGACTGTGCCGCCACGGCGCTTGAGGTGTTCGACCATGCTTGGGTGGTCCCCTGTGGCGATGCAGAGTTCGGCGGCGAGGAGAATTATCTGCTCATCGCCAGCGACGGCGACTACGCCTTTGCCGAAGCTGTGCCCTTCGACACCGACTTCCTCGGCACCATCCTTCACGACAAGTAAGTCTCCCCGTCCCAAAAAGGACTGGCCTTAGGCGTGGTCGCGCCAGCCGAGAACGCGCTGCTTCATGCCCTCGATGTCGAGCACGCCTTCGGCGAAGCCTTTGCGCACGAGCTCCTCGGGAACGTACTCGTCGTAGCGATCAAAATAAGACACCTCGCCGGGATAGACGAGCTCGATGGGATTGAAGTCCTTCTCGGCCTCGGCGGCGAGCACCTCAAAGAACGTCTCCTCGTCGGCCTTCATCTTAAACTGCATAAAGTACGGGCGCGATGGGTCGAGTCCGCGAAGGCCCAGCTCCGCGGCACATTTAATCTTGAGCATGCGCTCGAGCGCCAAAAAGGCGTAGCTGCCCAGCCAGGGGAAGAGCACCCAGGTATCGCCGCCCAGGTTGATGAGCGGTTTAGTTCCCGCACCCGAAAGCTTGGCCGTATGACGAGCCTGCGCTAAACGAGCCCGTGCGTTACCCATAAGGTACGGATATGTTGCGTGCTCAGTGAGCGCTTGGCGCATGCGCTCGAGCACATGCGTGTTAATGTCTCCGGGGCAGTCGCCAAAGTAGGCCGGCACCCGGCCCTTGACCTGCGTGGCAAAGACAGTGTGACGCTTCCAGTCCACTTCCTCGACAATCCAGCAATGACCGGCGATGGCGATGCGCTCACCGGGCGGAGGCGGATTAACGATCGTGCCCAGCTCGGCCGACTCGCTGCGAACGGTGAACTCCTCGTTTTCCTGGAACACGGCGTAGAACTTAAAGTTGTTAATGATGCGCTCGCCCGCGAGGCCCACGATCAGCCCGCCGCCCTCGGTGACCTGGATGTGGTCGATCTTGATGAGGTGGCGCAGCAGTACGCGATAGTCATCGGCTGAGACGCGGTGGAAATAACTGAGCGTGAGCACGCGTTGGGCAAGTTCGGCCGGCGTGAGCTCGCCGGTGCTGGCGAGGGTCGACATAGTCTGGTGATAGAGCAGGCTGTAGGGGAGTCGATCGAGCTCGGGCGGCTCGACCCACTTTTCCTCGCGATAGAGTTGTACGAGCGCGATACCCTGCAGGAGCTTCCAGGGAATGGTTTCGGGCATCATCGTGCGCGGCTCGGGTTCTTCCTCGCGCATGACAAACCACATCTCGGGCGGAAGGTCGCGACGGCCTGTGCGCCCCATGCGCTGCAAAAAGGAACTGACGGTAAACGGCGCGTCAATCTGGAAGGCGCGCTCCAGGCGGCCGATATCGATACCGAGCTCCAGCGTAGAGGTGGTGACGGTTGTCTGCGCCTGCTCCTCGTCGCGCATGAGCTCCTCGGCCGTCTCGCGCAGCGATGCCGAAAGATTGCCGTGATGGATTAGAAAGCGGTCGGGCTCGTGTCGACTTTCGCAGTAGCTGCGCAGCATGGAGCACACGGCCTCTGCCTCCTCGCGTGAGTTGGCAAAGACCAGGCACTTGCGGCCGCGCGTATGCTCAAAGATATAGCCCATACCGGGGTCGGCGTTGTCGGGCGCCGTGTCGGTGGGGTTGAGAAGCGCCTGTTCGGTTGCCTGCGGGATGTCGACTTCGCCCTCGGGGGCCGACGAAGTGCGGCGATCCCTGGAGGTGGCCTTGTCCCGTGCCCGCTCACGACGTTGACGTCGCTCCTCTTGTGTGAGCTGTCCGCTGTGACGCATGTCTTGGGCGCCGGCGGGCAGTGCCGCGGGTGCCGCTGCCTCAATGCGCTCGCACGCAAGCACTTCGGCCTCTTGAGGACCCGTGCTCTCGAATCCTCGTTGCTGCGCCTGGGGACCCGAGTTGTAGAAGTGCTCCATGGAGATACGCCACACGCGGCGCGGTTCCTCAAAACGGGGGATAACGCAGTCTCGTCCCGTTCCCTGTGAGAGAAAGGCACCCGTGCGCTCGGGGTCGCCGATGGTAGCGGAAAGGCCAATGCGGCGGGGTTGTACGCCTGCCATGCGCGAGAGGCGCTCGATAAGACAGAGCGTCTGCCCGCCGCGGTCGCCGCGCATGAGCGAATGAACCTCGTCGATGACGACGTAGCGCAGGTCGCAAAACATGCGCGGGATCGCCATGTGCTTATGGATCAGGAGCGCCTCGAGCGACTCGGGCGTAATCTGCAAGATGCCGCTTGGCTTTTTGATGAGCTTGGCCTTGTGCGACTGCGAGACATCGCCATGCCAGTGCCAGACAGGGATATCGGCCTCTTCGCATAGGTCGTTGAGGCGGACGAACTGATCATTGATGAGTGCCTTGAGGGGGCCGATATAGAGGGCGCCAACGCTTGCGGGCGGGTTCTCCCAAAACTCGGTCAGGATGGGAAAGAAGGCTGCCTCGGTTTTGCCGGAAGCCGTGGATGCCGTCAGGAGCACATTGTCTTGCGTGTTAAAGATGGCGTCTGCCGCTGCAACCTGGATAGAGCGCAGACTCTCCCAATCGTGGGAGTAGATGAAGTCTTGGATAAACGGAGCATATCGGTCAAAGGCGTTCACGGGGCCTCCTCTCAAATACGAACCTCTTAACGCGGTGGCCAAGGGTTTGCTGCATTACCGCCTCAACGTTTGCCCAGATAAAACCAGCCAAAATAAACCTGTCCCTTTTTGGCAGGTTAGATGGTGAATTCGGCGAAGTTGCGGTCGCCGTCTGCGGTGCCGGTGTCGCCTGTTGCGGCTGCTGGCACCAGCGCGTCGCCGCCGACGCTTTGCAGCAGCTCGGCCACATTTGCATCGGGGTTCTGACACAGGATATCGAGCAGCTCGATAAAGTCACGGATGACCTCACGCGGTGTCAAGTGCGTATCGGCTCCCACGCGGCCAAACTCAATCTTGAGGAAGTCCACCAAGTCGTTCTCGGTAAGCGTGGGCGTCCAGCCAAAGTAGCCGGCGTGAATTTGCATGAGTTTTTCGATCAGCACCAGTAGCTCCTCGTAGGTGAGCGGCTGCAAGCGGATGATGGGCGCGAGCATGTCCTTAAGGTCCTCGCGTGCAAAGCGACCCTGAGCGAGCCGGCTGCGCAGAGCCTCGTAGGAGAATACGCCGCGGCGGCGGTCCTCGATGGAGGTCGGCGTGCCGCCCATGATCATGCCCAAGTACTGCGCCTTGCCCTGGAGCGTGTCGTTGTACATGGTGAGGATTTTCTCGTAGTTGTACTGGCGCGTGATGGCGTTGGGAATCTTGTACAGGTTTACGAGTTCGTCGATGAGCACCAGCATGCCCTTGTAGCCGCTGCAGACCAAAAAACGTGCGATGAGTTTGACGTAGTCGTACCAGTCGTCATCACTGATGATGGTCGAGGAGCCCAGCTCGGCGCGTGCCTCACTCTTGGTGCGGTACTCGCCGCGAATCCATTTGGTCACGCGGCTCATGTCTTCTTCGTCGCTCTCGGATACTGCCGCGCGGTAGCGGCGGAGCATGCGGGCGAAGTCGAAGCCGTGGACCATTTCCTCGAGCGGGGCCAGTTGGGCATTGACGGCAGACTCATCGGCATCGGCACACGAGGCGACCCAGCGATCCAGGATAAGGTTGAGCGCACCGCCCTCGGGGCGCGTTTTAGTCGATATGTTGCGGATGAGTTCGCGGTAGGTGGCAAGGCCCTGCCCCTGACCGCCTTGCAGGCGGCGCTCGGGCGACAGGTCGGCATCAGCGACGACGAATCCCTCGCCCATGGCGTGCGTGCGGATGGTCTGGAGCAAAAAGCTCTTGCCGGCGCCGTAACGACCGACCAGAAAGCGGAAGCTCGCGCCACCGTCGGCGATGAGACTCAGATCGGTGAGCAGGGCGCGGATCTCGACCTCGCGCCCTACGGTGATGTAGGGAAGGCCGATGCGCGGGACCACGCCGCCCTTGAGTGAGTTGAGAATGACGGCGGCGACGCGCTTGGGCACGCGGGGTGCTGCGGATGCGATATCACTCATAGTCTAGGTATCCTCTCACGTCTGCTTCGTAATCCTCGATAATTTGCGGTCCTGCCGCGCCGAATTCGATAACGGTGTCTCCCACCAGGTCAAAGAGCGACTCGTTGATGCTGTCGACGAGCATGTCCTCGCTCTGCCCCGATTGCACTACCGCCGATTCCGCCTGTACTGCGTTGTGCTCGAGCAGCGCGCGGAGATAGGCGTCTGCGGCAGGCGTGAGTTCGTTCGTGGCGTCAGCGGGCGTAACAGCTGCGAACGCGGGCGTCGGCGCGAGAAGCGGTGCCACGACACCAAACTGTTCGGTGGATATGGTTGGCTCGTCGGTCTCGTCCTGCCGAATGGGTGCCGCGACCGCCTCGACAATCGCGTCGGCTACGGGCTCGGCTTCCGGTTGCCCTGAGTCCGCTGCCTCGGCTTCCACAGGTGCGCCGTCCTCGCGCTCTTCATCGATCAAAAGCGCTTCGCGCGTTTGCGCAGCGGCGCTCCGAATGTGCCCCAGCTGAGTCAGGTCGATATCGATCTTGACGGGCTGGTGTGCGGCGTCCCACGAAAGCCATGCCACAATCTCGTCATCGATAATCTTGGCCAGATATTTGGGGACCTTTTCTTCCTTAAGGGGATGGGCGGGGTCCAGCGCCAGGCGCAGGCGTTGGTCGCAGGCGCGCATCATTTCACCGAGCTTGCTGCTCTTTTGCCTACTACCGTGGATACGCATACATTCCCAAAAGCCGTTTTGGCAACGGTAGATATGGATGGGATCCAGGCGGTATTCGCAGTCCTCGTGGCGCTCGGGCGCAAAGAATACGGCCGAGGCAAACATGGTGTAGGGCATGGCCGTCTCCTCCCCAAATAAGCTCGCCACGATGCCGGTCTTTCGGTGCGTGTCATAGTAGCGCGCCATACGGACATACACGGCGCACGCCACGTGGCGCAGATCGCGGTGGTGGCTGCGGTCGAGCCGCGAGTTACTTAGGTTGTACGTGGAGAGGGCGTTGATGGCGGCCATGAGTCGCTCCTCGCGCACCTCATCGGGCGGAAGGGGGAGCGTGGGCTCGGAGGTTTTGCGACGCTTGGGGGCCTGGCCGGACGGTGCCGGTGCTGGTACAAGGTCTCGTGCCGCGCGTCGCAGCTCGATAAGGGCGTTATCGAACATGACGGTTTTAGAGTCACGAAGCAGCTTGGGGTCGAGCCCGTGGAACACGGCGTAGTCCTGCAGCCACACGCGCGCAAACCGGTCGATGCCGGGCTCAAAGGCGCGGTAGGCATCCCAAAAGGCCTTGATCTTGTTAAAACCTTCGAGCGGATTATCTACGCCAATGCCGCAAATCAGCTCATAGAGATACAGAAAGGCAAAGGACGTAGACGTTTCCTCGACGGTTCCGCGGCGCACTTGGGCACGCCAGGTAAAGTAGCCGCGCAACTGCCGGTCGCTCATGGCGTTGTAGGTGGGAAAGTACGACTTAAAGGTGCCGTTGTAGGGACAGTCGTCTTCAAAGTCGGCCATCAGCAGGCCCTGGCGGTAGAAAAGCTCGGCTTCCGAAAGCCAGCGACCTGCGCCGCCTTTGGGGTCATCCTGCCAGCGCGATATCTCGCGCATCTTGCGGTACTGGTCGGGAAGGAAATTCTGCATCTGTCGGCCGGTTTTGAGAATCGGCTCGTCTGCGTAGATTTCGTTTGAGAAGCGGGCGGACTGATGGGTCCGGGCCTCGGCCATAATGCGCTCGATGAGCATCTTGATGTCCTGGTCGGCCACCGCTTCTCCTCTCCTAACGCAGCTTCGGTGACCTCATATCATAGCACAGCATCAAACAGGTGTTCGAGATACTGCTGCGTAGATAGATTTAGAACAGGAGGGCGTAGATGACGGCGATGACGACGGAGGGGAGCATATTGGCCGTGCGGAAGGTCTGAGGACGGATGAGGTTGACGCCGACGCAGAAGATGAGCATGGAGCCTACGAGCGAAAGGCTGTCGAGGGCTGCCGTGGTCATGATGGGGGAGAGTGCGCCGGCAAACAGCGTGATCGTCCCCTGGAACACGGCGACGGGCAGGGCGGAGAAAATGCAGCCGCGGCCAAGGGACGCCGTCATGGTGCAGACGATGATGCAGTCCAATGCGCCTTTCAGGGCAAGCGTTGACCAGTCACCGAGCAGACCGTCCTGGATCGATCCCACAATGGCCATGGCGCCGATACACACGGTGAGTGAAGTCGAGACAAAAGCGTTGGTGAACTCGTTATCGCCCTCACTGCCGGTTTTGCGCTTGAGCCATTCGCCAAGGTTTTCAATGGCGGACTCCAAGTTGATGGCCTCGCCGATGAGCGAGCCGAGGGCGAACGAGACAATGAGCATGGTGGTACCGGTGGTCGCCAGCACCTTTCCATCGATGATGAGCATCTTTTGCATGGTGCCGCCCAGGCCGATAAACAGGACGCACAGCCCCGATGCTTTCATGAGCGTGTCTTGGATGCGCGGTGTAATGAAGCGGCCGCCCGCTAATCCCAAAAGACCGCCCGCAACTAAAAGCACAACGTTGATGATTGTTCCCAAGCCCGGCATGAGCCCTCCTGTATTGATGCCAACGTGGCAATCGTAGCAGAACGAAATGCGAGGCACATCGCGACCCATCTAATACGTTATATAAGTGGTGTTAGGAATGATGCGCAGCATTTAAGCCTCAGGTGGTTGTCGGGACATAGGGATAGTAGTCAAAGCGCAGTGTCATAAGCCGCTGTGGGGATTCAATAGCCGCGGCGATGATATTGGCATCGCGGGCACGATCAAACCCTACGAGTTCGATCTGATACGAGACGTCTTGCATAATGTCCAGACGTCGCCAGGCTAGGAGTGTGTCGCCATCGAATTCCAAGGTCTTGCCTCCATCTGGAGCAACGGCGTATAGATGCAGCTTGGCGGTGGTTGCAGGGTCGACAACCGTGACCTTTTTAATTTCGTTTCGAGTATTCTTGGCGCCCAACAAGGTGAGCAGTGTTGGGGCCACGACCTCGCCCGATGGCAAAAAGACGACTTCGATGGATTCGGGAAATGCGATGATGGCCGACTTGCGGACGGGTTGATTGGCGGCGGCAACTTCGATGTCCGCAGCGTCGATGACCTCTGTGTGGTCGAGCGCGGCAAGCGCGCAGCAGTTACCTTCATCGATCTCTTGAGGATCAGCAAGCCCCAGACTGTCTGCGAGCTCGGGATCGTTTGAATCGGTAGCGGGCCCATTCGGTGCTTCGAAAGAAGCTGGGACGCTGTTTGTCGGCGACGGCGTGTCGCCCGCACCTGCTTCTTTGTCCGCACTCTCTTCTTGTATGGTTGCGTTGATGGGTTCGTCGTTTGAGGGGAGCGTCCTGGCGTCAAGCGCGGAAGGAAGAATTCCGATGGCTCCGGATCCGTTCCACTCCATTTCGAGAAGCGCCGGGTCGGCAAGAATGCGTTGCCTGCTTTGCGCGTGGGCATCGATTTCAATAGGGCCTGCCTCTATCCCTCGTGTAAGGCTGAGTGATCCGGCTGGCTTCTCGAAATGAGCGTCTGTGTCTTTGGTGCTGACGGCGTAGAACAGCAGGGACGCTTCTCCCGCCGCGATGGCATCGGTACCGGCTTTGGTCAGCCGCAACGATGCCGTGAATGAGAGGGTGGGCTGCGCATCATCTGCATTCGCGGCGGCGCAGCCCAGACATATACCGCCTCCTTTCTCAAAAAACGTACCGTCGAAGGCGACCTTCGCTCCGTTCGCCGAGTCATCGACCGAAGCGATGCCGATGCGCAGCTCTAAATTGCATGGATCGCCATCCGCATCGAGCACAACCGAGCGCCACGTGCAGACGGCGCACCCCGCCTGGGAGCCGTTTGCCTTGTTCGAACGCTTGATATCCACGACTATCGAGCCGTCCGTATTACGACGAAGGCATCCCGAGGTTGAGATCGCGGCCTGTGCGATCGAAAAACGCTCGCACGCAATGGTACTCGACGGATTTGGGGCGGAACTTAGGACTGCTGGTAAGGAGTCCGCCATGACGGGAGTCGCCCAAGCGGCGACAGGCGTTCCGGTTGCGAGCGCGCCGCAAAGTGCGACGACGGGCAAAAGGTTCTTCGATGCCATGGGGTCTCCTTAGCTAATTTAGTGCGGCCTGTCCGTGTTTTGTTTCTGGCTGCGTTTGATGTGCAGACCGAGGCCGGCGGTTCCCGCGCCTGCTGCTGCGGCGCCTGCTGCCAAGAGCCATCGTTTGTCGCCTGTCTGCGCCAACGGTTCCTCGCGGTCGCCGCGGTCGAGCTCCGAGAGGTCGACCGTCACTTGCGTGGCGGCCTGCGCCTGTTCTTGCTGGGCAAAGGCCATGGCTGGCCCAAACGCTAGGATGCTGACGGCGGCGGCCAGGGCGACAGCCTTATGCCGTGTGCGCACCGGGCTCGACCGTCCAGGTGATCGTTGCAACCTGATCGCCTTCGCCGGTTACGCGGAAGATGTCGCGCGTGACGCGGGCGACGTTTCCGCTTGTCTTGAGCTTAATTTTGTCCTTGCCGCCGGCAATGCCCTGGTAGCCCATGTCGAAGGCTGCGTTCTTGGAAAGATCGAGGCCCGTCCCCTGCATTGCGGCGCTGGCGTTCTGGAGTGCGCCGTCGGGGCCGACCTTAAAGTCGATGGAGTTCTGCGCGGTTCCGGCCTTGGCGTCGGCGGCAATGGTCCAGGTGTTCATGGCGTCGATCTTCATGTTGGTGACATGGATGCCGTAGGCCGAATGATTGTCGATGGTGGTCGCGTCTTCTGAGGGGCCCTGAAGCGTGCCGTCGGCCTTGGCGACGAAGGGAATAACCGTCGGAACTTTGAACTCAACGTTGTCGATTTCGGTCCTGACCATTACTTTCGTGGTTCCAACGCGCCCGGCTGCCATAGCTGGCGTCGGGGCAGCGCCCATTGCGAGCGCGAGCGCGAGCCCTGCGCCCACGACGAGCGCTCTGGCTCCGTTCATGTTCCTGGTGAAGTCCATGGTCGTTCCTTTCTATTCGCCGCGGGCCGTCCCCGCGATGATTGGACGAATGCTGGTGAATTGCGTGCGGTGCCGCGTCGGCCGGAAAAGCTAGTTCTCGGCTTGCTCAACCCGCACCTTGACACGTGTCGGATTGCCGTGGCTGTCGAGGGTCTTGGCATCGAGTGCCTGGATCTCGATGTACGCCTCGCCTTCTTTGATGTCGCCGGCGGGGCACGTCTCGATTGTCTTGCCGGTCTCGACCACACCGGATTCGTACATGGTCTCGTCGTTTTGGATGACGCGGAATCGCTGGGGAAATTTATTGTCTTGGACGTTTTGGACGTTGACGCGCAGCTTGCCGTCCTCCTGCAGCTGGGCGACCGGTGCGACCGAAATCGTCATCATGTTGTCGCGGACGATGGCGTCGAGCTCATCTTGGATTTCCTGACGCGTTTTGCCCTCCGCCGTCGTAACCGAAGCGCCCGCCTCGGGTACGGGCTGCGACTGCCAAGCGTATAGTCCTACGGCGACAAGGGCGCAGACGATGGCCAAACAGGCAACGATGAGCTTCTTGCGACGACCCAGGCCTACAAAGTGGGGTGGCCTCTTCGCGCTCATGCGGCATCCTTGGTGGTATAGACGCGCGCAAAGGTGGACGGGTCCGCTCCAAAGAGCATGTGAAGCATCAGACGGCGCGAGTAGACGAGCTCGTCGAAGTTGGGAGGGAGCTCGATGTCGTGGATATGCGCGATGTGGTGGGCGAGCGCCGAGAACGACTCGGGGTCGCAGATCACATCGGTGGTAACGTGGTAGACCGTCGTGTCGGGGAATGCCTCTTCGTCGAAAGGTAGGAGATGGGGATCGTCGTCGACTTCGATGGCGATGCCGTACTGGGGCCAGTAATATGCCATGGGAACCTCCCTGCTTCTGGGCCAAAACTTCTATCGGTTTTGGCTGTCGACGCCGACCGTATCAGCCGCTACTTGACCAGTTTCTGACCAAATGCTTGACGGATTAGCGTCTCCGCAGGTAAAAGGCGGCAAAAAATACTCCAACTTTTTTCGAGCGTCAATCGCGCGGCCGGCGACGGCGGGGCCATAAGTGTCAAAAGCATCGTCTGCCGGGGAAATCAAGCCGCTCGCCGAATTGCACGAACGTAAAAATCGCCAATTATGGAGACGGTCTCGAACACGTCGACGAAACGATGCGGTAACATCTCCCTGCAAACACTGTAGTTAGCTAAAGGGGGAGTTCGCGTGTCTGCAACCATCAAACCCTTCACCGACGAGTTCGAAGAGTATGGTCGCGATGAGTCTCGCGCATCGGGCGAGGCCTCGAGCATCTCGTTTCCGACAACGGAAGACGAGCTCCGTGCCATTTTGGAAAAGCTCCATGCTGAGCGTGTCCCGGTAACGGTTCAGGGCGCCCGAACCGGCCTTGCCGCCGGTGCCGTGCCCCACGGCGGGCATATCCTCAATACTTCCCGTATGAATCGCTACTTGGGCCTTCGCCGCGATGAACAAGGCCAATTTTTGCTGCGCGTGGAGCCGGGCGTTGTGCTCTCGGAGCTGCGCAAGCAGCTGAGCAAGAAGGTGCTGCCGACCGCTGGTTGGGACCAGGCATCGCTTAAGGCCTACGAGGAGTTCCAAGAGGCCCCCGAGCAGTTTTTTCCCACCGATCCCACCGAGGCGTCTGCCTGTCTGGGCGGCATGGCGGCATGCAACGCCTCCGGCGCCCGCAGCTACGCTTACGGCCCCATGCGCCCGCATATCACGGGACTCCACGTCGCGCTGGCTGATGGCGATTTGCTTGAGCTTCAGCGCGGCGAGGCTTTTGCCCAGGGCCGCCGCCTGTCGCTCGTGACGGCAGCGGGCCGTGCACTCGAGCTCGATCTTCCTGACTACGCCATGCCCAAGACAAAAAATGCCTCAGGCTATTTCGTTGCGGACGAAATGGACGCCATCGACCTCTTTATCGGCGCTTGTGGCACGCTCGGCGTTATCACCGAGCTCGAGATTGCCCTGCAGTCGGCGCCTGCGGTCGTTTGGGGTGTGAGCTGCTTTTTCGATAGCGAAGACAAGGCCGTGTCCTTTACCGATTCCGTGCGCCCCGTCCTGTCCCATGCGGCTGCCATCGAGTACTTCGATGCTGGCGCCCTGGATATTCTACGTCGCCAGCGCGAGCAGTCGACGGCGTTTGCCTCGCTGCCGGCGCTCGACAAAGACGCCAAGGTCTGTGTATACGTGGAGCTCGACTGCGACGACGAAGCCCTGGCGACTGAGGAGCTGTATCACTTGGGGTGGGTACTGGAGCTTGCGGGCGGCAGTGACGATGCGACATGGGTCGCGCGCACCGAGGTCGATCGCGAGTGTCAGCGGTTCTTCCGCCATGCGGTCCCCGAGAGCGTCAATATGCTTATCGACGAGCGTCGCCGCACGGATCCCACCATTACCAAACTGGGTTCGGACATGTCGGTGCCCAATGCACGCCTTGCCGATGTCGTGGCCCTCTATCGCCGCACACTGGCCGAAAGCGGGCTTGAATCTGCTGCCTGGGGGCACATCGGTAACAACCATCTGCATGTGAACATCCTGCCGCGCGATGCGCAGGACTACCGTCGCGGTGGCGAGCTGTTTGCCCAGTGGGCTGCGGAGGTAACGGCTATGGGCGGTGCCGTTTCTGCCGAGCACGGCGTCGGCAAGATCAAGGCGGGCTTCTTAGAGACGATGTACGGTCACGAGGCCATGGTCGAGTCGGCGCGGCTCAAGCTCCAGCTCGATCCCGACGGGCAGCTGGGTCGCGGCAACCTGTTTTCGGAGAAGCTCTTGGATGGGCTCGTCCAGAAAGGGGGCGCGTGAAGATGAGCGATTTCCATATGGTGGTGTGCGTCAAGGCCGTGCCGGGCAGCACCGAGGTCAAGATGGACCCCAAGACCAATACCATCGTGCGCGATGGCAAGCAGGCGGTCATTAATCCCTTTGATGCGAGCGCTTTGGAATGCGCGCTGGCGCTGAAGGACGACTTTATCGGCTTTGGCATGGATGTGCGCGTGACGGTTGTGTCGATGGGCATCCCCGCGACCGAGTCACTGCTGCGCGACTGCATCGCTCGAGGCGCCGACGACGCGCTGCTGCTGACCGATCGCGCCTTTGCAGGTGCCGATACCCTAGCCACCACCTATGCCCTCAAGTGCGGCATCGAGGCGCTCGACGAGGACTTCGACCTGCTCATCTGCGGCAAGATGGCGGTGGATGGCGATACGGCCCAGATTGGTCCCGAGCTTGCCGGTGCCTTTGAGATTCCCTGTGTGACCGACGTGAGCTGCGTGCAGAGCGCGGGCTTTACGACGTGTGGCTCGCTGGCGCTCGTTCACGGATGCGATGCCGGCGAGGAGACGGTGTGTCTTGAGATGCCGTGCGCGATGACGACTGCCAAGGAGATTGGCCAGTTGCGTATGCCGAGTATTGCCGGTATTCGCGCGGCGGAGGAGGCGGACGTGCGCGTGGTCAGTGCCGCCGACGTGAACGCCGACCCCGCGCGTTGCGGTCTTGCCGGGTCGCCGACACAGGTCGTGCGCTCGTTTGTGCCCGACCGTGACCAAACGTGCGAGGCCGTTGAGGGGACGGCGTCCGAGCAGGCGGTAGAACTTGCCAAGATTATCGAGGGGATGGCATAGATGAGCGGACTGATTATCGATAGCGAAGCCTGTATCGGCTGCGGTCGCTGCGTTCGCGCCTGTGCCTCGGGCGGCATCGTAGTGGAAGGCGAGCGACCCAGCCGATGCGCCCGCGTAACCGACGGCTGCATCCTATGCGGTGGGTGCGTCGACGCCTGCCCTGTCAACGCTATCTCGATCGAGCGTGACGAGGCCGTTGGTGCGGTTGACCTCGATGCGTATCGAGACATTTGGGTATTCGTGCAGACCGACGAGTGCGATACGGTGACTCCCGTTGCCTATGAGCTTATGGACAAGGGCCGCGAGCTTGCCGATGCTCGCGGCTGCCGTCTGGTGGCACTGGCCGGCATGGGCCCCGAGGGTTCTCTCGGCGACCTGGAGCATCTGGTTTGCGCGGGCGCCGACGAGGTCCTGGCCTGTCGCGACGAGCGCCTGCGCCAAAACGATGCGGAGGTCTACGCCCGCTTGATCTGCGATTTGGTAGCCGAACGCAAACCCGAGGCCATCTTATACGGCGCGACCGCTTTTGGCCGCGAACTGGCACCCGGCGTTGCCGTGCGCTTGCAGACGGGCCTTACGGCTGACTGCACCGTACTTTCGATGGATACGGAGACGGGACTGCTGCAACAGACGCGTCCGGCGTTTGGCGGCAACCTGATGGCCACCATCGTCTGCCCCAATCATCGTCCCCAGATGGCAACGGTTCGTCCCGGCATCTTTAAGGCGCCCGACTTTGACTACGGCCGCTCCGGCACGATCACCCAGATATCGCTTGCGGACGATGCTAAGGCTCGTGTCGAGATCTCGATTCCCGCCGAGGAGTGGGGGCAGCAGGCCTCGATCGCCGATGCCGAGCGCTTGGTCGTGGTGGGCCGCGGCATTGGCTCCAAGAAGAATCTGCCCCTGATGCGAAGGCTCGCCGAGGCTCTGGGAGCCGAGCTTGGTTGCACGCGACCTGTCGTGGAGGCCGGCTGGTTGGAGTATCGCCATCAGATTGGCCAGACCGGCGTATCGGTTTCGCCCAAGCTTCTCGTGAGTATCGGTGTTTCGGGCGCCATCCAGCATCTTGCCGGCATCGGTGGGGCGGAGTGCATTATCGCCATCAACGAGGACCCGGATGCCCCCATTTTCGGTGCTGCCCAGTACAAGGTTGTTGGGGACGCCGTCGAGGTCGTCGAGGAGCTGCTGGCCCAGCTTGAGCGCTAGGCGCGCGCCAGCCAGTCGCGCATCTCGTCCTTTAGGCGGCTCCAGGTTGCCTGCGTGGCGGGGTCGGTAAAGGGCTGTGTAATGCCAAAGGGCGCGTCGAGCAGGCGGTGGATATCACCCTGTTCGCGTGCCAGCGCACGGCTTGCCGGATAGACGAGCTCAAACATAAAGCAGATGAGTCCCACCAGGTAGTCTGCGGGCTCGTTGCGTTCATCGCGTGCGACGCAGCGGTGCTCGTCAAAGGCGGCAAGTGCCGGCGACGAGAAACGGCTGCCGAGAAACGTCTTCTCGTCCACCTTGAGGATGGTGTCGACGGTGCTGTCGGCGATGGTGCGCATAATGTCGATCTTGTCACCATCGCGCACGATATCGCAGAAGCTTCGCGTGCGCACGTCGAGCTGCGTGGGTAGACGGAAATCGCTGTGATAGGCAATGCTCGCTCGGATGAGCTCATCTTCTGCCGGGTCATCGATAAAGTCGCGGATGCTCGTTACGGCGGGTGCATCGGCGGGATTCTCGCCAAAGAGGACCTCGATGCCCAGCGCCGCATGGCTCATGCTCTCGGCGTCCTTAAAGGTGTCCCAGCGTCGTAGCTGCTCAAAGCGGCCCATATCGTGTAGCAGGCCGCAAAGCCATGCCAGGTCAATATCTTCTGACGACCAGCCCTGCTCGCGCGCTACGGCATCGCATGCCTCGGCCACGTGGTATGTATGCTCGATTTTGAGCGCGATGCGTGGGTTGGTGGCGTCGTAGGCATCGGTGTAGCTTTTGAAGGCCGTGCGCGCCCGGTCTCGATCGATAGCTGTCATAATGACTTCCTAAAAAGTTGTGTCTTTCGATCCGGTGGCAATTGTAGGTGAACTCGGTTGCTGTCGGATGATGATTCTGCCGTGTCGCTACATGCGGTTCGGAGACCTTGTCAGGATGAGAAGCGTATGGTGCTCAAAATCGTTAGAACCGTCTGGCCAGTGATGCTTACCTATGTTGCAATAGGCGCGCCGTGCGGAATGATCATGGGGCAGACGGGAATGGAACCCTGGATGGTCTTTGCCCTGAGCAGCACGTTTGTGACGGGCAGCGGCCAGTTTATGATCTGCAATCTTTGGCTGGCGGGCGTACCGGCACCTTCGATTATCGCGAGCGTTGCCGCCATCTCCTCGCGTTTTGCGCTTTACTCGGCATCGATCGCGCCGCATCTGACGGGTGCCTCGAAGCGTCAGACGCTGGCTGTTGCCGCGACACTTACCGAGGAGGCATATGGCATCTCGCTTGCCAAGTTGGTTGAAGGGGAGGATTGGGGCCCGCGCGAGTCCTTTGTGCTCAACGCGATCCTCATCGCAACATGGGGCGTTTCGTGTACGATGGGCGCCATCGTCGGCGCCGTTGTCGATGTTCCCACCGCCATTGCAGCTTTTGTCTGCACCTCGCTCTTTATCTGCCTGCTCTTTTCGCAGCGGCTGTCGCGCGGTAACGTTGTCGCGGCGGTTTCGGGCGCGGTGTCCGTCGCCGTATGCAAGTTCTTGGGCCTCGCGAATATTGCCGTGCCGGCAAGCGTCGTGGTCGGCATTGCCATTGCGCTGGCGTGCGATGCTGTATTTGACGGAAGAGGTGCCCGCGATGCCCGTTAACGAGTTCTTGGTTCTGTGGCTGTCGTCGTGGGCTGCTATCGCGTTCTTTCGCATCGCGCCGGCGTTCGCCTTGCGCGGGCGGACCCTGTCGCCCCGCATTACCGAGGCCCTAGGCTATATCCCGCCCGCTGCCTTTGCCGCGCTGGTCGCCAACGACTTGGTGAACCCCGGCGCGTTCGACGCGGGACTCTGGCCTGCCTTGGTTCCCTGGATTGCGGCCGCCGGCGTCGTGGCGGTGGCAATCAAGACAAAGTCGATGTTGTGGTGCTGCGTTTCGGGCATCGTGTTCTATATCGTTTTGAGCCTCGTATAGGAGCAGGACGCGTTATCGTCCCGGCCTATCGAATCGAATTTCTCACCGAGGCGGTCTGCTTCTTCTGGTACCATGGTCAAACTTTACTGTAGCAAAGCGTGACGTGGGCTTTTGTACCCCGTCAGCGGAAATGGGGGTTTCATGGCACAGGAAGCAACCGCCAACGAGCAAAAGAAATTCAAGGTCCCGCGCATCCCGGGCGACATCATGATCTATCCCATGATCGTCGGTCTTTTGCTCAACACCTTCTGCCCGCAGGTTTTTGAGATCGGCGGCTTCTTTACGGCTGCCTGCCGCGGTGGGTCCAATACCATCGTCGCCGCGATCCTGCTGTTTGTGGGCGCCGGCATCAGCTTTAAGTCCACGCCGGGCGCCATCAAGACCGGTATCGTCGTGCTGATCCCCAAGCTGGTCGTCGCAGCGGCTCTCGGCCTGGGCGTGGCATATTTCTTTAACGACAACTTCCTGGGTTTGAGCTCCGTGTCTATCATCGGCGGCATCACGTTTTGCAACATGGCGCTCTATACGGGCATCATGGGCGAGTTCGGCGATGAGTCCGAGCAGGGCGCCGTCGGTATCCTGTTCTTTACGGCCGGCCCCGCCGTCACGATGATCATCCTTGGTGTCTCGGGTCTCGCCAATATCCCCGTCGGCACCATCATCGGATCCATCCTGCCGCTTGTTATCGGCATGGTCCTGGGCAACTTGTTCCCGTTTATCAAGAACCTGCTGGTCCCCGGCGTCAATCCCGCGATCGCTGTCATCGGATTTCAGCTCGGTGCGTCCATGAGCCTGTCGAGCTTTATCACCGGCGGTATCTCGGGCATCCTGCTGGGCCTCATCACGCTCTTTATCGTCGGTCCCATTACCTTTGCCTTCGAGCGCCTGTGTGGCGGCAACGGCAAGGCGGCCGTTGCCTGCTCCACCATTGCCGGCACGGCCATGACCACGCCGGTCGCCCTCGCCGAGGTCGCTCCGCGCTATGCCGAGCTTGCGCCCACCGCGTATGCGCAGATCGCCACCGCCGTCATCATCACGGCAATCATGGCCCCGATTCTGACCGGCTGGGTCGATAAGAAGTTCTGCCACGGCGAAGAGGATCTGTCGGTCGAAGGCGTCGAGGCTATTGAGGAGGCCGTCGCGACCGACATCGACGGCGAGTAATCGTCGACGCGAGTCAATCAAGCCGACGTGTGCAATTCGCGCCGTATGAGCGCCCGAACGGTGACTGTTCTGCAGTGATGTTCGGGCGCTCTGCTATTATTCCCCTTACCCCTGCGGAGAAAGGGGCGTTTGGCGCCTGGCCGCGACTCGGGCGATTCTGGCCACTTGGATATAGAGGGAATGGCACCTGGTGATTAAGGCACTCAAGATCGAGATATTCCTGCTGTGCATGATTATTCTTATCGGACTTGCCGTACGAAGCCGTCGCTCCCTGTTCTCGAGCACCCAGCAGCTTTTGTTTAGCATGTTGGGCTACACGTCTGCTGCCTACATTTTCTTCGATATGATCTGGACGCTCTCGGACGGCGTGAGCACTCCTGTAGGCATCACGGCCAACTGGATTTCCAACGCGGTTTCGTTTTCGCTGTTCGCCATCGCGTGCCTCATTTGGTTTTTCTATTCCGAGACGATGCAGGGCTCACGGCTTCTGACCACGCCCTATAGGGTGATACTTTTAACGTTGCCAACCGCTTTGGTGGTCGTGTTGGCATTTACCAGCTACTGGACGCACACTATGTTCTATATCGATACGCAGGGCGTATATCGTCGCGGAGCGCTTTATATGATTCAGCCTATCGTTAGCTACTGCTACGTTATATATACGTCCTTGCATGCCTTTATTCAGGCTCGAAAAGTCGAAAGCCTGCAAAAGAAGGCCATTTATCGCACCCTCGCCTTTTTTGCGGTTCCCGCTCTGGTGGGCGGTACCTTCCAGGTTTTGTTTTCGGTACCGGGCCTTTGCGTCGGTATAACGCTGAGCATCCTGCTGCTCTATATCGTCTATCAGGAGCAATTGATCTCTACTGACCCGTTGACTGGACTCAACAACCGCAACCGTTTTGAGACCTATATGCTGTCGCTCTTTTCAAATGTGGATCAGGCCGAAGATGTATATCTGCTTATGATGGACGCTGATGGCTTTAAGCAGATTAACGATCGCTATGGACATGTGGAGGGCGACCATGCTCTTCAGGTTGTTGCGACGGCGCTCAAGGATGTCTGTTCGCCGGCTGGTGGCTTTATCGCACGTTATGGTGGCGATGAGTTCGTGGTGCTCCAAAAGGCAGCGGCGGAACAGGACATCATAGACCTGTGTTCGGCGATTGACGACGAGTTCGCTCGTGCCGAGGTGCCGTATGCATTGCGGATGTCCATCGGTTACGCGCGGGTCGGCGATAGTGTCGATACTTGGCAAGACTTACTTCGCGCTGCCGATGCGGAGCTCTACCGCGTCAAGGCCGAGAAAAAGAAAGCCGGCATCCAGATACGCTAGAAAAAGGGGCGCACGCTTGCGTGCGTGGCGGCCCTCAGCTTACCGATGTACTCCATTAAACTAAAGTGTGTGAACGCCATTCCTAAAAAGGTGAGCTCGTCAGGCCTTTTTGGGCTTGTTGACGATGATGATGCCGCCGCAGACCAACAGCAGGGCAACGATGACGGTAGCGGGGCTCGTGCCGGCGCCCTCGCCGAGCAGCAGCGCGCTCAGCAGCACGCCAAAGACGGGGTTCATAAACCCGAAGACCGAGACGCGGCTGACGGGGTTGACGGCGAGCAGGCGGGACCACAGCGAGTAGGCGACCGCGGAGATAAGCGCCATGTAGATGATGAGCGCGATGGCGGGGGCAATCGCCGTGGGAGAGAGCGCGCCACCCATCAAAAAGCCGATGGCGGTGAGGACCAGGCCGCCGACTAAGAACTGCCAGCCGGCAAGCAAAACACCGTCATGCTCGCGCGAGAAGATGCCGATCAGGCAGGTCGAAAGAGCACCTGCGACGGTGGAGGTCAGGATAAAGCCCTCGCCATCGAGCCTGAAGCCAAAGGTGCCATCTGCGCCCGAGAGGTTGACGAGCGCGACACCGGCAAAGCCCAGTACGCAGCCGAGCACCTTGGCCGCATTGAGCTTCTCGGTGCGAAACGCCAGGGCGGCAAAGAGGATGGCTAGGAAGTTGGCGCTGGCCTCGATGATGGAGCTCGACATAGCGCTTGCACGGGAGAGACCAAGGTAGAAAAAGAAGTACTGGCCGATGGTCTGGAAGAGCGACAAGATGCAGATGGGCTTGATATCACGCGCTTGCGGAACGAGCGGTCGGCGCTGGACCACGCTCATGCCAACAATGACCAGCATGCCGGCAAGGGTGAAGCGCAGACCCGCGAAGAGCAGCTGCGAGGCGCTATCGTGCGCGGGAATGCCAAAGAGGCCGTAGCCGATCTTGATGCAGGGAAAGGCCGATCCCCAGAGTGCACAGCAAACAAGACAGCCCAGGATGAGTCCGGGCAGGGTGGCGAGATACGGCTTGCGGCTTTCCATGATGTCCTTCCTGCGTGCGCGAAGCAAAAAAGAACCCGCCACCGGATGTGTCGGTGGCGGGTGTTGTTACCCGAAAGGATTGTACCCGATGGGAAAGCTTTAGGCGAAGTAGGCCACGCCGCTCTCAAAGATCGGCATGAACTTATCGCCGGGGACATGCTCGGGCACGTTGCGGTACAGGTTGTCGCCGCGACGCTCGGCATGGCCCATCTTGCCCAGGACGCGGCCGTCGGGGCTCGTGATGCCCTCGATGGCGAGTGCGGAGCCATTGGGGTTGACGGAGAGATCCATGCTGGGCTTGCCGTCCTCGCCAACGTACTGCGTGGCGACCTGGCCGTTGGCGATCAGCTGGGCGAGCACTTCGTCATTGGCGACAAAGCGGCCCTCGCCGTGGCTGATGGCGACGGTGTAGGGGTCGTCCAGGCTGCACTGCGACAGCCACGGGGACAAGTTGGACGAGATGCGGGTGCGCACCAGACGGCTCTGGTGGCGACCGATGGTGTTGAACGTCAACGTGGGCGCATCGGGCGTGGCGTCGACGATGTCGCCGTAGGGCACCAGGCCGAGCTTGATCAGGGCCTGGAAGCCGTTGCAGATGCCCAGCATCAGGCCATCGCGGGCCTTGAGCAGGTCGCGGACTGCCTCGGTGACCTCGGGAGCGCGGAAGAACGCCGTGATGAACTTGGCGGAGCCGTCGGGCTCGTCGCCGCCCGAGAAGCCGCCGGGGATCATGACGATCTGGCTTGCGCGGATGCGGCGGGCAAGCTCGTGGGTGCTCTCGGCGACGGCCTCGGGCGTGAGGTTGTTGATCACGAAGGTGTCGGCTTCGGCGCCGGCGGCGCGGAAGGCACGGGCGCTATCGTACTCGCAGTTGTTGCCGGGGAACACGGGGATAACCACGCGCGGGCGGGCGATCTTGGCGCCGCCGTACACGTGGATATCCTTGGCGCGGAAGTCGATGGTCTCGACCTCGGGGGTCTCGCCGGTGCTGCGGTAGGCGAAGACGCCCTCGATGCCGCTCTCCCAGGCCTCCTGGAGCTCGGCGAGCTCGATGACCTCGGAGCCGGTGTCGATGACATAGCCCTCGACGGTGGTACCCAGGGGCTCGACGACAACGCCGTCGGCGACCTCGGGCAGCTCGGCGTCCTCGGCGAGCTCGACGATAAAGCTGCCATAGAGCGGGGTGAAGAGGCTCTCCACGTCCACATCCTCGGCAAGCTCGATACCGATTTGGTTGCCGACGCACATCTTAAAGAGGCTCTCGGCGCCGCAGCCGTAGCCGGGCGTGGAGACGGCCAGGGCGTCGCCGTTGGCGGTGAGCGCCTCGACGGCGTCAAACGCGGCGAGCAGCTGCTGGGCGCCGGGGCGGTAGTCCTCGCCGTAGGTGGCGGGGGCGATGCGGACGACGCGGTGCGTCAAGCCCTTGAACTCAGGGGAGACGGCGCGTGCCGCGCGGCCCACGGCCACAGCGAAGCTGATCAGAGTCGGCGGAACGTTGAGCTCGCCGGCCTCGTCCTCAAACGAGCCGCTCATGGAGTCCTTGCCACCGATGGCGCCGGCACCCAGGTCGACCTGGGCCATGAGGGCGCCCAGGACGGCTGCCATGGGCTTGCCCCAACGCTCGGCTTCGGTGCGCAGGCGCTCGAAGTACTCCTGGAAGGAGAGGTAGGCGCGCTTGTGCTCAAAGCCGGCGGCAACGAGCTTGGCGATGGACTCGACCACGGACAGGTAGGCGCCCGCAAACTGGTCGGCCTCCATCAGATAGGGGTTGAAGCCCCATGCCATGGCACTCGCCGTGGTGGTCTCGCCGTCCACGGGGAACTTGGCGACCATGGCAGAGCTCGGAGTGAGCTGCGTCTTGCCGCCAAAGGGCATGAGCACGGTTGCGGCGCCGATGGTGGAGTCGAAGCGCTCGGAAAGGCCCTTGTTGGAAGCGACGTTGAGGTCGGTGACGAGCGAGGTCATGCGCTCGGCGAGCGTGGTGCCTGCCCAGCTGGGCTGCCACACGCTACGGGCGCACACGTGGGCGACCTGGTGCTTGGGTGCGCCGTTGGAGTTGAGGAACTCGCGGGACAGGTCGACGATGGCGACGCCGTTCCAGGCCATGCGCATGCGCGGCTCGGCGGTAACCTCGGCGATAACGGTCGCCTCGAGGTTCTCCTCGGCGGCGTAGCCCATGAACTCCTCGACGTCACCGTCGGCGACGGCGCATGCCATACGCTCCTGGGACTCGGAAATGGCGAGCTCGGTGCCGTCCAGGCCGTCGTACTTCTTGGTCACGGTGTCCAGGTCGACATACAGGCCGTCGGCAAGCTCGCCCACGGCGACCGAGACGCCGCCGGCGCCAAAGTCGTTGCAGCGCTTGATCAGGCGGCAGGCGTCGCCGCGGCGGAACAGGCGCTGCAGCTTGCGCTCGACCGGGGCGTTGCCCTTCTGGACCTCGGCACCCGAGGTCTCGATGGACTCGGTGTTCTGAGTCTTGGAGGAGCCGGTGGCGCCGCCGATGCCGTCACGGCCGGTGCGGCCGCCCAGCAGGATGATCTTGTCGGTGGGGGCGGGGCACTCGCGGCGCACGTGGTTTGCCGGGGTAGCGCCCACGACGGCGCCGACCTCCATGCGCTTGGCCACGTAGCCGGGGTGATAGAGTTCGTTGACCTGGCCGGTGGCAAGGCCGATCTGGTTGCCGTAGCTGGAGTAGCCGGCGGCAGCGGTGGTTACGAGCTTGCGCTGCGGCAGCTTGCCCTCGAGCGTCTCGGACACGGGGACGGTGGGGTCGCCGGCGCCGGTGACACGCATGGCCTGGTACACGTAGCTGCGGCCCGAGAGCGGGTCGCGGATAGCGCCACCCACACAGGTGGCGGCACCGCCGAAGGGCTCGATCTCGGTCGGGTGGTTGTGGGTCTCGTTCTTAAACAGGAACAGCCAGTCCTGGTCCTCGCCGTCGACATCGACCTTCACCTTGACGGTGCAGGCGTTGATCTCCTCGGACTCATCGACATCGGTCATGACGCCGGTCTTCTTAAGATACTTGGCGCCGATGGTGCCCATGTCCATGAGGCAGACGGGCTTGGCGTCGCGACCGAGCTCGTGGCGCATCTCCATGTAGCGGTCGAAGGCCTGCTGCACCACGGCGTCGTCAATCGTCACGTCGTCCAGGACGGTGCCGAAGGTGGTGTGGCGGCAGTGATCGGACCAGTAGGTGTCGATCACGCGGATCTCGGTGATGGTGGGGTCGCGATCCTCATCGCGGAAGTACTGCTGGCAGAAGGCGATGTCCGCCTCGTCCATGGCAAGACCGCGCTCGGCGATAAAAGCGGCAAGGCCGGCCTCATCGAGCCCGCGGAAGCCGTCAAGCACCTCGACGGGCTGGGGCTCGGGGGTCTCCATGTACAGCGTCTCGGGCAGGTCGAGCGAGGCGATGCGCGCCTCGACGGGGTTCACCACGTAGTGCTTGATGGCCTCGATGGCGGCTTCGTCCAGGGCGCCCGAAATCATATAGACCTTGGCGGAGCGCACGGCGGGGCGCTCGCCCTGGCTGATGAGCTGCACGCACTCGCTGGCGGAGTCGGCGCGCTGGTCAAACTGGCCAGGCAGGAATTCGACGGCAAAGACGGCGCCATCGCTTGCGGGGAGCTCGTCGTAGGTCACATCGACCTGGGGCTCGCTAAAGACGGTCGGCACGCAGGAGCGGAAAAGCTCCTCGTCGATGCCCTCGACGTCGTAGCGGTTGATGATCCTCAGGGCCTCGATGCCCTTGATGCCGAGAATTTCGGTCAGCTCGCCCTTGAGCTGCTGAGCCTCGACGTCGAACCCGGGTTTCTTCTCCACGTAG
This sequence comes from uncultured bacterium, assembly GCA_905214425.1. Taxonomy (GTDB): domain Bacteria; phylum Actinomycetota; class Coriobacteriia; order Coriobacteriales; family Coriobacteriaceae; genus Collinsella. The sequence goes on along the minus strand of CAJMLY010000002.1, from coordinate 32,097 downwards.
ATACGAGAGACCATTGGTTCCTGCCTTCCTGATCGGTTGGGCGTACGGTACGGTATGCGGCAGCGGTCGGTTTGCGGGGCAAGCCTCGCGGTCGCCTTGAGCCACATGTTTGTAAACCTCACTATGATACGACAGCTCGTGGCGCGTTGAGGACGGCGAGGGTGCTACAGTGATGCGCAATCAAGAGAAAGGCATCACATGGCATTCGTTTCGCTCGCCATCATCGCACTCGTGGCCTTTGCAAGCCCCTTCATCGCCTCGGCGATTCCCGGGAAACCCGTTCCCGAGACGGTCTTTTTGCTCGTGTTCGGCGCGGTGCTGGGACCCCATATGCTCGACATTATCCATGTAGATGTCGAGGTCTCGCTCGTGTCCGAGCTCGGTCTGGCCTTTTTGTTCCTGCTTGCCGGCTTTGAGATCGATCCCAAGAGCATCACGGGTGCCGAGGGGCGCTACGGCTTGGCAACGTGGGTCGTCACGTTTGGTATCGCCTGGCTTGCCGTGCGCTTTACCCCGTGGTTCTCGGTCAGTCATTTCGACGGTATCGCCGTGACGCTTGCCCTCACTTCTACGGCGCTCGGCACGCTCGTGCCCATCATGCGTGAGCGTTCACTTGTCGGAACGCGCGTGGGCGACTCGATTCTCGCGTATGGCACCTGGGGCGAGCTCGGTCCCGTGCTCGCCATGTCGGTGCTGCTGTCTGCCCGCACCGGCATCCAAACGCTCGTAATCCTTGGCTTGTTTGCGGTGGTTTGCGTGTTGCTGGCCGTGGTCCCAAGCCGCTCCAAGCGCGTCGGCAGCCGCTTCTTTGCGTTTGTCGAGGAACGCGCCGATACCACGTCGCAGACCTTCGTGCGCCTGACGGTGCTCATCCTGGTCACGCTCGTGGCGTTCTCAGCTGTCTTTGATCTCGACATCGTGTTGGGTTCTTTTGCCGCCGGCTTTGTCCTGCGCTACATCATCCCCGAGGGCAACCATACGCTCGAGACCAAGCTCGACGGCCTGGCCTACGGTTTTTTGATTCCGGTGTTCTTTACCGTATCGGGCGCAAAGATCGATCTGACGGCCGTGGCGTCGCGCCCGGGTCTGCTCCTGGGCTTTATCGTGGCGTTGTTGATTATTCGTGCCGTGCCCATTCTTATTTCTATGAGCATTTGCCCTGCGACGCGCGATGTGTCGGCGTATGGTCGCATTACCGTGGCCCTGTACTGCACCACGGCGCTGCCGATCATCGTTGCCGTGACAAGCGTTGCCGTCAACGCGGGCGCGCTGTCGCAAGACATCGCGTCGGTTATGGTTGCCGCCGGCGCCATCACAGTGTTCTTGATGCCATTGCTCGCGCAGCTCTTCTACCGCGTGGTGGATGCTGCGCCGGTCGCCGCCGTGGCAGAGGTTGCCGAGCATCCATCCGATGCGCTCGACATCCTGCGCGCCCACCACGACCTAGCGAGCTTGCTCGCGCGCGAGCATGAGCTGCTGACTTCGCATGGCCATGGTCGCGTATTCGAGGGCCTGCCTACGCTCGATACGATTGCCGAGCGTCTTTCCGCCGAGGCGGCGAGCGGCCATATCGATGCCCGTATTGTGGACGCGGCGCACCTGCTTGCCGATAAGACTTATGGTGATGAGATCGACACGTCCGAGCTGACTCCGCATGAGCGTCGCCGCCTGGAGCGCGCCAAGCTCGCCGTGCGCGAATACCGCCGCCGCATGCTGGAGCTCTATGCAAGAGAAGAGGCCGAGGACGACGACGGCAGGTAGTCGATACTCTCTCGGGGAAGCCGCGTCCCGCTTTGAAGGCTCGGAACGGGATGTGGTTTCCGAAACGGGGGCCGTTGGGAAACTGCGTCCCGGAATGGACACTCAGAGTGGGATACAGTTTCCGCGAGAGACCCGTTGCGGAAACGGTGTCCCAGAATCGGCGTTCAAAACGGGACGCAGTTTCCGCAAGGAGGTCCTGGGGAAAACCGTGCCCCGTTCTGATCCGAAATACTGGGACATAGCTTCCCTTTCATAACAGGAGAAGGCGCGCTGCCTGTGGTTGATGCAGGCAGCGCGCCTCTTGCATAAAGCTCTGCTAGGCTTGAAATTAGCTCGCTATGTAAATTAGGAAACATTAATTGCCAATACTTCAAATTCTGAAATTAGACAATGCATTTCTTGAGTCTTAATTGCAAATATCGGATATATTCGAAATAATGAAAGACGATTAAGCTATTTGATTTCAAAGGAGCGATGAAGCGATGGCGTACAAGACGCTCGAAAAACTCTTTTATGCAGATCCAAGCTCCGATCGTTATGCTTGCCATGACGAGCTGCTGCGCGAGCGCCTTACTGCCGACGGCACGGTGCGGACTGGAATTCACCTTGAGCATGGTGAACTGTTCGCTTGTGTTCCTTTGAACCTGTCCGTCGCTAGCGAGCGGATCCTCAGAAAAGAGCGAAAGATTTCCAACCTGTGGAACAGCTTGCCTTATGTGGCTTTGGGGGCCTCGATTCGTTCGCTGGTGCTTGAGGAGGTTGTTTTCAGCAACGAGATGGAGGGTGTGCACAGCACGCGTCGCCAGATTGAAGCGGCGCTGGAGTCTGCGGAGGATGCTGCGGCCGAACTTTGCGGTGCCGCCGAAAAGGAGCACACTCCTTTTATTGAATTCGCTCGCCTCTACCTTCAGCTGGTGGATGGTTCAAGTCGTCCCGGCAAACCCGAGGATATTCGCGAGATTTTCGATGCCGTCACTAAGGGCGTGCTTGACCCGAAGGACCGTCCGGATGGCAAGATGTTCCGTTTGGGTCCCGTTGTGATTGAGAACAGTCGGGGCAAGATTCTCCATCAGGGTGTTTCCTCGGAGCCCGAAATCATTGACCTCCTTGGCAAGATGATAGAGTTGGGCAATCGCGAAGATGTCCCAAGTCTCTATGCAGCCTCAATCTGCCATTTTCTCTTTGAGTATATTCACCCCTTCTATGACGGTAACGGGAGAACGGGGAGGTATCTTCTCGCGTTGAGCCTGAACGAGACGTTGTCGCAGCCTACGGTGTTGTCGCTCTCCAGGACGATTGCTGAGAATAAAACCGCATATTACAAGGCGTTTGACGTGGTGGAGAGGCCCCTTAACGGTAGCGAGGCTACTCCGTTTGTTGCAATGATTCTTGATTTGGTCGAGCAAGCCCAAGATGCCGTTCTGAGCGATTTGGCCGAAAAGCGCGTACAACTCGATGATCTCAAGCGGGCGATCGATGAGCTCAACGATACGTTTACCGAAAGGGCAAAAGATATTCTGTTTTATGCGGCACAGATGCATATCTTCGGTGCCTTTGGCGAATCTACGCTTGATGGTGTGTCGGGCTATCTCGATGTGACAAAGCCGACAGCGAGTAGGTCATTGTCGAGCCTAATCGCTGCCGGATATTTAGAAAAGGTGTCCGCAAGGCCGCTCGTGTGCAAGATGACGGTGGCGGGACTTAATCTGCTCGGGCTAGAGTGAACATCGGTTATCAGACAAATGAACACTCCGAGCGTTTGCCCGCCATTCCTCCATGGTGTGAAATCGCTCTTATCCCATTGAGGCGCCTTTGAGGTTGCCAATGGACTGTTGCGGCAAGCGGTGAAAGCTATGATTCAATTTCGTTTGTCACATACGCCAGGAGTTCATCGTCTAAGGCCTTCAGAGAGTTCTTGATTTCCCGCCTGCGCTCGCGAGCCTGTTCGATTTTTGCATCACATTCTCGTTTTGCCTTGAATTCGAACGGGCTGAAAAAAGAACGTCTGCTCTTAAGCTCTCGAAGTTCGTTCTCCAGCCGGTCAAATTCATCTTCGAGCGCTTGTTTTTGCGTCTTTTTAACAGGATTATCTAACCAGTATTTGGCTTGGAGCTCTGCTTCTTTTTCAGCGCGCTCACGTTCCTTCTTCTTTTCGGAGTCGTATTCGTCACGCTTTGCCATGTCCTTTTCTAACTGTTCTCTCCGAAGCTGCTTTGCCTCATCGCTAAGGAAAAAGCCGTCGTTTGTTATTTGTTCACTGGAGTGTCCGTAGTATCCGTAGTATCGGCGATTTGTTCGAACTTTGATACATAGCTCCTCGAGACTGCACAATATGCCCCAGCATCTTAAGAGTATCTCGTCTGTGGCAGTACCTTGTTTAGTGACTTTATTGTCAAAGAGGTCGATAGCTAAGCGAGCCGCTTTTATGCAACTATCGTACGCATCTATGCATAGATCAAAAGCTTCTTTTTCGTTGTCATAGTCGAAATCATCTGTCGCGTAGTAATCAAATACACGGACCTTGTTCCACCGTTCCGACCATGTGGAGCAGCCGTTGACCGCAGAGTTTAGGATCGTGATTGCAGCATTGTAATACATTGATGAAATGTTGCGCGCTGCAAGACCGGAGAGGTCTTCGGTAAAGGCGTCGAGGAGCTCTTCGATATTCTCGGGTATCTCGGCACTCTCCCCCTGCTCTTTGCTGAGCCTCTTTACGGCAGCCGTTTGTAATTCACACACGGCCTCTATATTTTTCCATTGGAGTTCACGCGACTGTAGGTGACGAATGAGCCCCGATTGAATTAACTCTAGATTCTTCGCATTCGGTAGATTTGCAAGTTTCTGGCAGAAATAGTCTATCTCAGAGTTTGCGATAGCTCGCAAATGCTCGATGAAACCTATCGCTATGTTTAGCGCGGCGTTTATCTCATCAAAATCTGATGGGGCTCGATTTAGCAGCTTTAGCATATTGATGCATGCTGCATTTGATTCCGACAAGCGATCGTTGTCAAACGTGAGCTGCCAGTCTATCGCTTTTGCCTTTATTGACCATGCCTCGGCGTTCTTAAGATCAATCTCGAGGGCCATGGAGGCATATTTCTCAGCATCAGCGTTGTTACCTGCTTTTTGAGCGGTTCTGGCCAAGGCGAGATATCGATTGACATCTTCAGTGCGGTCTGTTTTCACTGTGCCTTCGACTTGGACAACACCTTCGACCATCATTTTCTTTGCGGTTTCAAGCGTGTATTTCATTCCGCAACTTTGACAGACGAAAAAGTCTCCATCCTTGATTATCTCTGTGCTACCACAGAGCTCGCATTTTAGCGCTTTCATTTCGATTGCTCCATTTCATACCCTTTGCTGTTCATTTCCCGTATTAGTTTCTGCTTTATCTCAAAAACGTCATCCTTGTAAGGGAGATATAAGATGCCGTTTATATCGGACGGTTTTTCTATCGGCGGGTCGGCTTCTTTGAGAAGGATCGCGGTCCTAGACCTGCCGAATTTCATCAGTAACATCCCAAGCTCCAAAACTACGTTCTGGCGAGCTCTTGGCTGCGGTTGATCCTGTTCATTCTTTGGATAGCCTATATCGTCCGGGGTCATAAGTACTATCCCGAAATTAGCGCAAGGGATGTATTCCATTAGTTGTTCGATTACTGTTCGGCCCCCTATAGGCTGATTATCGAGAAAAATAGGCTCGAGATTTAACTCTTCGAGAAGATGTTGGAGTTGGTTTCGGGCGGTTTTATCGTGGCCGTAAACAACGAAAACTTTGTTGTTTGGTTCATCAATGATTTCATCTTCGATGGCTTTCCGGACCTGATCAGCGTTATTTCCTTGACAAAAGAAGCCGCCGCTGTCGTAGATATATACGGCTGTTCCACTCTCGAGCTTTATTCGATAGCCAATAGTTTTGTATCTCATGGCCGTTTTTACCGGAATTTCTTTTGAAATAAGAAGCGAGATTAATTTATCCTTATCGATCATTAGCTGTCCTTGCTTGCTTTAACCAGTGCCGCCCTTTGCCTTATCAACGAAGTCATGCGCAATATTTTCGAGTTCGCACCTTCGATATCGTTTGATTCGATTGATTGCGATAGATCACGAAGTGCGCTCGATATTTCATCTTCAATTTGAGCGCTTGCTTCACAACTGGCGGGGTCGGCAAAGCTTGAAGTTTCCAAGAGGCTGGTCATTGATGCGCGCAACTCTGAAGGTGATTCATCCAGAAGCAGTCTTAGCTGAAGTTCAAGGTTCTGCATGGATTGCGATTTGCTTGAAACTTGGTTTTCAATAGTAGATGCGTGAGATTCGGAAGCGCCTGTTGCGAAGAGCGCGGCTGTCGCAGCGCTTGCTAGCAGAAAACTGAGAATTAGAATTGCTGGAAGCGCCTCTGTTTTTAACGCGGACCCTAGTATGCCTAGCAACAATTGGACTGCAAACGATACGCCAATAACAAGTATCTTTGAGATACCAAATATCTTAAGATTCTTTTGGGGTCCAAATAACAAGGTTGAAACCACCAGGGCGAGTATGACCAAAGAGAATGCGCTCTCAATCCAAAAAGTGGTTGAGGGTCCAAATAAAAGTATTGTCACGCTTTCGATAGCTATGAAGAGGGCTACGGGGATTGCTGCAATATATGCCTGCGTGTTCTTCATTACGACCTCCGTGCTCCGCACTCGGGACAGAACTTCTCGGTTCCAGAGAAGCGATATCCACACTCGGAACAGAACTTTGCAGCACTTTGCTGCGAACTGGTATCCGCAGGGATGGGCTGCGTCGCGGACGTGCCGGTCGCTTGCGAGAGTGCATCGGTCATAACTGACCCCATGGTCCCACCAACACCGGCCATTACGCCTAGACCGATTCCCATGTTTGCGTATTCGCCAACCGCTTCGTTTTGGGCCATCTTTTCGGCAACATCGAAGCTGCGTTCCTGTTGATAGGTATAGCCTTCGATTCGCCGTTTCTCAGCGCGTGCTTTTGCGGAGATTACGGTGCGCTGCGCCGCGGTTTCTTGTTCGATAACGCTGACCTGCTGCTTTATCTGTGCCTCGCGTACGTCGGCATATTGCTTGAAATGGAGATCCTTAAACTTCTCGTATACCGGGTCGCCTTCGGGCTTGACGATGGCGGTGACCAGCATTTGCGTTAAGGAGAGGCCGTATGCGGCAAAGTCGGGAAGCAGCTTGGTCTTAAGCGAGTCGGATAACTCTTCAAGGTGTGCATCAAGTTCGAAAATGGAGAGTTTTTGTTCGGTAATTACTTGTGCAAGATGAGTTTTTATTCGAGTTTGCAGGAAAGCTTTGAAATAACTGATCAGTTTGTCCTGGGAGAGCAAAGCTTCGGTTCCAACAAGCTTGAGAAGGAGCCTGCGGGGCTCTTTTACAGCAAGAGCCATCTCTCCGGACGCCCCGAGCGAGAGCGGAAATCCATAAGTCGGCTCCATGAACTGAATCTTGGAATTGGTTCCCCAACGGATGCCCATCTGCTCGATGAGGTTAACAAAGTAGACCTCTGAGTGAAACGGGCTGACACCACCGGTTGTTATCTTCGAAATGCCGTTCAGTAACGGTAGATTTTGAGTCTCAAGTTCATGCCTGCCTGGTCCAAACGAATCCAGGGCCTGTCCATTAAGGAAGAAAATTGCTTCTTGGGTCTCGTGAACAATGAGTTGCGAGCCCGTATTGAAGTCTTCTGAGGGGTGTTTCCAGATAAAAGTTTGGTTATTGCCCTCATATTTGATGACATCCGTGATGCTCATGGTCACCTTGTTTCCATGGTTAGTAATGTTGATTTGCTAAGATAACCGTCGTTGCTACGACGGCAAAAGTGGTGCTGAGACCCAGGCGAAGGATGTCGCCGGGGTACAGCTGGGCGGGTGCTCCGAAGCTGATGTCGAGTTCGTTGTTGTCGGCTGTTCGAATCAGATGCGTGCCGTTGGTCGAACCGAGGTCTTGTGCGTACCAAGCATTGTTCTCGGCGAAGATACGGAGATGCCTGGCGGAGACGTCCAACCCAACATCGGTGACAGCGCCGTCTTCGAGTGCGAGCGCTCCGATGGTGGAGCCCATGGCAGAAGGCTCAATGACATAAGGGCCGCCGATGACGAGTTCGTTATCGATCCTGATAAGGCCGATCGCATGTTCGGTGCCCGTTTGTTTTAAATCGCATGGACACAAAGAAATACTTGAGGGGGTAAACGACCTGACATTCTCTGCGAATTCAAAGCGGTTCCTGATGTACGCGATAGCACGGGCCGGATCGCACCAACAGGCGGTCGAAACAACGAGCGCGATTGAGATAAGAGCCCTGTCATCTTTGTCTGGCTGGTAGCTGACGAGGCGCGAGGCAGCGTTCCGGTAAAGGAGCCCATTGCGCCCGCAGGCACTGAGCGCTTGAGCCATCGCGTCAGTCGTTGCCGCAATCATGGTATAGATGTCAGCGTTCGAATACCCTTTTTCCTGTAGCTTGTGCAGGATTTGATTCGATGCGCAGGACCAGTCGGCAAAGTAGCGATCTTCTAGGGAGCCCGGCTGCGAGTGCACAATCGTGCGCGAAAGCCAGCTGGTGTCCCGTGCCATTTGGGCGGTAGGCTGTCCATTTGTTAACGGCAGATCGGATAGTAACAGTTCAGCAAGTGCGCGATGGCTCAGGGTAAATGAAGTCTTGAACAGGGAGAACATGACCTCGAGCGGTGTTTGCCGTCCTGGCATGATATTCTCCCTTCCTTGACCTTATTCGCTAAATAAAGGATAAGGGTGTCACTAGCCGATTTTACTGTGCAACAAATTGCATGTCGGCGAGCGGTCGTGCTGCCTGATGCGCTTGCTCCAGAATGAGAGCTGGTTATCTTAGGGGTGCTATACGGTCTCGTTTTGATTAGGATGGCATGACTCAACCGCCCTTCGGGAAACTGTATCCCGGAATGGATGTCCAGATTGGGATGTAGCTTCCGCGAGACGTTGCGGAAACGGTGTCCCAGAATCGGCGTTCGAAACGGGACGCAGTTTTCCTTGCAAACAGAACAAGGCGCGCTGCCTGCGGTTGATGCAGACAGCGCGCCTCTTTAGTTGGGCAATGGTGAGGCTTGAAGCCAAAGCTTGTGGCTCCTTAGGAGCGGGCGGCTCCGTCGACGGGGAGGATGGCGCCCGTGACGTAGGAGGACATGTCGCTCGCCAGGAAAACAAAGGCGTTGGCGACATCCTCGGGCTCGCCCATGCGACCCAGCGGAATGGTGGCGATGATGGGCTTGATGACCTCCTCGGGCAGGTTGGCGACCATGTCGGTCTTGGTCACGCCGGGCGCGACGGCATTGACTCGAATGCCCATGGGGGCGAGCTCGCGCGAGAGCGACTGGACCATGCCGTTGACGGCAAACTTGGACGTTGGATAGCCGACGCCGGAGGGCTGACCGTACTTGGCGACCATCGAGCTCGTGGTGGTGATGGTGCCGCCGTGGCCGGCCTCGGTCATGATCTTGGCGGCAGCCTGGTGACCATTAAAGACGGCGACGACATTGAGGTCCATGACCTTTGCAAACTCTTCTGCCGTGTAATCCAAAAGGGGCGAGCGCTGGGAGATGCCGGCGTTGTTGACGACCGTGTCCAAGCCGCCCATGTCGGCTGCGGCCTGGGTAAAGGACTCGGTTACGGCTTCGAGCGAGGTGAGGTCGCAGGAGCGGCCCCAGACCTTGGCGTCGGGATAGGCGGCTGCTAGCTTCTCAACGGCCGCGTCGGCAGTCTCCTGGCGCGAGCCAAAGACGGTGACGGCAGCGCCTTCCTCGATAAAACGGCAGGCGATGGCATAGCCGATACCGCGCGTTCCTCCGGTGATGATTGCTTTCTTGCCCTTAAGCAACATAGTGCTTCCTCTCATCGCGGGCGGACATTCGCAGCACAGCGTAGCGGTAGCCGGAATCGGCTGCGTTTGCATATCGGTGAACGGTAGCCCGCGTTACCGATGAGCGGCTCGCGCAAATATACTCTGCCGTTGTGCTTGGGGCAGGTGACAAAAGGGCTCCCGTCCCAGAACGGACGGGAGCCCTCAAAACGCGTATTGCTAGGCGAGCGTTGGATTAGTTGGCCATAACGCCTTCGGTCCAAGCCTCAACGTCCTCGATGCGCAGGACGTTGGCGACCTCGGCCACGCAGTCGACGCTGGCAAGCTCGGCGGCGGCAGCCTGGACGTCCTTCTCGAGCGCGCGGTGCGTCAGGAAGATGACCGAGCAGGCATCGCTGACGCCCGACTTGCCGTCCTCGACCTGGTTGATGAGCGAGATCGAGATGTTGTGCTTGGCAAAGATGTCGACCGTCTCGGACAGGGCGCCCACGCGGTCGGCGACTTTCAGGCGCACATAGTACTTGGTCTGGAGCTCGTCCATGGGCTTAAAGGCGAGGTTGTGACCATAGGGCTCAATCTCGGGCAGCGGAGCCACGCCGCGGCTGATCTGCTCGGAGAGCGACAGGATATCGCCCACGACGGCGCTCGCGGTGGGGAAGGAGCCTGCGCCGGCACCGTAGAACATGGTCTCGCCCACGGCGTCGCCTACCACGTAGACGGCGTTCATGGCGCCGTTGACCTTGGCAAGCATGTGGTCGGCGGGGATCAGCGTGGGATGCACACGGACGTCGACGCCAGCGTCGGTGTTGCGTGCGATGCCCAGCAGCTTGATGGTGTAGCCGAGCTCGCGGGCCTGGGCAATGTCTTCGGCGCCGATGGTACGGATACCTTGCTGGTAGACATCGTCGGTGGTCACGCGGGTGCCAAAGCCGATGGAAGCGAGGATTGCCGTCTTGCTGGCGGCGTCGAAGCCGTCGACGTCGGCGGACGGGTCGGCCTCGGCATAGCCCTTTGCCTGGGCATCGGCGAGCACGTCAGCGTAATCGGCGCCCTCGGCGTCCATGCGCGACAGGATGTAGTTGGTGGTGCCGTTGAGAATGCCAGCGATGGTCAGGATCTTGTTGCCCACCAGGTCGTGCTCGAGCGTGCTGACAATGGGGATGCCGCCGCCGCAGCTGGCCTCGCACTTAATCTGCACGCCGCACGCGCGCGCCTTCTCGGCGAGCGTCTCGACATGACGGCCCAGCAGGGCCTTGTTGGCAGAGACGACGTGCTTGCCGTTCTCGAAGGCGGTGGTGAAGATTTCGGTCGCGGGGTGCTCGCCGCCGATGAGCTCGACGACGATATCGACGGCGGGGTCGGTGACGACGTCGTGCCAGTCGCTCGTAAAGGCCTCGCGCTCAATACCGGCGGCTTCGGCCTGCTCCCAGGCAAGCGCGCAGGCGCGGGTCAGCTTAAGGTCGATGCCGTAGGCGGCCAGGTACTCATCGTGGTGGCTCTTGATCAGACGGGCCACGCCGCCGCCGACGGTTCCCAGACCGATGAGGCCGACGTTCACGGTGCGCAGGGGTTCGCTCATAGATAGCTCCTTCGTGCATCTTATGGATGGATTAACCGCTTAAAGGTTGAGTGCATTCTAGCGTGAAGTGCGGGCGCGTGCTTGCCTGGCAGCGGGAGCAGCATAAAACGCCACCCCCGAAACGCTGCGGAAACATTGGAAACACGCTCGCTACAAACGAACTTCCGTAACAAACTGTCAACGTTTGCACCATAAGGTTTGCCCTGTACCGCAAGACGGCCGCACCGCGGCCAGCGAAAAGGGGGACACCATGTTTAGCATCAACAACGTACTTAACCGCAGGAGTTTCTTGGCTGGCGCCGCGGCGTTCGGTAGCACCGCGGCACTCGCTGGTTGCTCGTCGGGTGGCTCGGACGGCGGCTCCGCCGATGACGGCAAGACCTTCAAGATCGGTGTCATCGGCCCTCTGACCGGCGCCGCGGCAACCTATGGCGTTTCGGCCGAGAAGGGTGCCAAGCTCGCCGCCAAGGATTTTTCGACCAAGGACCTCAAACTCTCGCTTAAGTCCGAGGACGACGTCGCTGACGGCGAGAAGGCCATCAACGCCTTCAATACCTTGTGCGACTGGGGCATGCAGGCGCTCGTCGGCCCCGTCACCACCGGTGCCGCCGTCGCTGTCTCGGGTGAGATTGCCGACGATATGCTCATGGTCACGCCTTCGGCCTCGTCGCTCGACGTTACCAAGGATAAGACCACGGTTTTCCAGGTTTGCTTCACCGATCCCACCATGGGCGCCAGCGCCGCGAAGTTCTTGGCCGAGAAGTACGCGGATGCCAAGATCGCCCTGTTCTACAACTCCGGCGATACGTATAGCTCGGGCGTTGCCGACGCTTTTGCCGAGCAGGCCAAGGCGTCCAAGCTCGACATCGTCGATACCGAGACCTTTAAGGACGACTCTTCCACGAGCTTTACCAACCAGCTCACCAAGGCCAAGGAGGCCGGCGCCACGCTCATCTTTGCCCCGATCTATTACACGCCGGCGTCCGTCCTGCTCAAGAACGCCAAGGACATGGGCTACGACATGACCCTCATGGGTACCGACGGCATGGACGGCCTGCTCTCTGTGGAAGGCTTCGATACCTCTCTTGCCGAGGGCGTACTGCTCATGACACCGTTTTCGGCTGACGATGAGAAGAATGCCGACTTCGTCAAGGCCTATAAGGATGCCTACGACGAGACGCCCAACCAGTTTGCCGCCGACGCTTACGATTGCGTCCACGCCATCGCCGAGGCTATCGATAGGGCGGGGATTGACATTTCGGCCGACGGTGCCGACATTGCCGGCGACCTTGCCAAGGCCATGCGCAAGATCAAGATCGAGGGCCTGACAGGCGAGTTGACGTGGAATGACGAGGGCCAGGTCGAAAAGCCCGCCACAGCCTATGTGATTCAGGACGGCAAGTACATCGCCGCCTAAGTGCGCATAAAGCGCGACCGGTGAGGCCGTTTTATTCAGGGCAGGGACGCCTGTAACAGAACGGAAACATTACTTTCACACAATAAAGTGGCATTACTGCATAAAGTAATAGAAATACGCAGAATTATGGATAAATGAACAAATCCAAAGAAAAGTTGAAATAATCGCCACTTTCCTTAACTAAAGCGTCTAGTATTTTGCGAACGCCGAACACGGCGAAGGATGGCCTGTCGGGTAACCGAAACCCGACGAGATTTGAGAGGAGAGCCGCATGTCGAGCCTCACCGGTAAGTCATTGAACCCTGTTATGAATCGCAGGAGCGTTATCGCGAGCGCAGCAGGTCTGGGGGCGATGTCCATTCTAGCTGGCTGCTCCTCCAACGGCGGCGACAGCGGTTCCGCGTCGGGCGACGCTTCGTTTAAGATCGGCACCATCGGCCCGCTGACCGGCGCCAACGCGTCCTACGGCAAGTCCGTTACACAGGCTGTCGAACTTGGCTGCAAGGATTTCTCGACTAAGGAGCTGCCGCTTGTCAGCAAGGCCGAGGACGACCAGGCTGACGGCGAGAAGGCCGTCAACGCCTTCAACACCCTGCTCGACTGGGGCATGCAGGCCCTCGTCGGTCCGACCACCACGGGTGCGTCGGTCGCCGTTGCCGCCGAGTGCGGCAACGACCCCGAGACGTTCATGATCACCCCGTCCGCGTCCTCCGAGGACGTTACCAAGGGCAAGGATTGCGTCTTCCAGGTTTGCTTTACCGACCCCAACCAAGGTGTCAACGCTGCCAAGTTCCTGGCAGAGAAGTATGCGAACGAGAAGTTCGTGCTGTTCTATAACTCCGGCGACGCCTATTCTTCGGGCATCGCAGATTCCTTTAAGGCCCAGGCCGCTAAGTCTAAGCTTGAGATTGTCGACGAGGAGACCTTTAAGGACGACTCCGCCACGAGCTTTACCAACCAGCTGACCAAGGCCAAGCAGGCAGGCGCCACCATGATCTTTGCGCCGATCTACTACACGCCGGCGTCCGTCCTGCTCAAGAACGCCAAGGACATGGGCTACGACGTCAAGATGATGGGCTGCGACGGCATGGACGGCATCCTGGGCGTTGAGGGCTTCGACACCTCTCTTGCCGAGGGTCTGCTACTCATGACCCCGTTCTCCGCCGACGACGAGAAGAACGCCGACTTCGTCAACGCTTACAAGGATAAGTACGGCGATACCCCCGACCAGTTTGCCGCCGACGCCTACGACGGCGTGCATGCTGTGGTCGAGGCTCTCAAGGAGGCCGGCCTGGGCGTCGACGCCGACCCCACCGAGGTTGCCGAGAAGCTGCCCGAGGCCATGCGCAACATTACCGTTGACGGCCTGACTGGCAAGCTCTCCTGGAACGACAAGGGTCAGGTCCAGAAGGACCCGACGGCGTACGTCATTACCGACGGCAAGTACGTACAGGCCTAATAGGCCGCCTTATATAGAGCGGTTTTGATCCCAAGCAGGGGAGGTTTTGGCCTTCCCTGCTTGCTTGGTATCTAGGGACGATGTAACGTCCCTGTTTCATACATCAACTGGAAACCTATTCGAAAGGGGGATGTGGAACATGACGGTCTTTATCCAATACCTGGTCAACGGCCTGTCCATGGGCAGCGTCTACGCCATCATCGCGTTGGGCTACACCATGGTCTACGGTATCGCCAAGATGCTCAACTTCGCTCACGGCGACGTCATCATGGTCGGTGCCTATGTCTCGTTCTGCGCCACGTCGTATCTCGGCCTCCCGGGCTGGGCATCTGTAGTTCTCTCTTGTGTGGTCTGCACGGTTCTCGGTGTTCTCATCGAGGGTCTGGCATACAAGCCGCTGCGCCAGGCGGGCCCTCTGGCCGTTCTGATCACGGCCATCGGCGTGTCTTACTTCCTGCAGAACGCCGCGCAGCTTCTGTGGGGCGCCACGCCCAAGAACTTCACTTCGCTCGTCACCTTCCAGGTGCCGGAGTTCTTGGCCAAGTTCAACGTAAGCGCCGTCTCGCTCGTCACCATCGTCGCCTGCCTGGTTATCATGGCCGGTCTGATGTTCTTTACAGGTAAGACCAAGATGGGCAAAGCCATGCGCGCCGTGTCCGAGGACAAGGCTGCCGCTCAGCTCATGGGCATCAACGTCAACCGCACCATCTCGATGACGTTTGCCATCGGCTCTGCGCTTGCCGCCATCGCCGGCGTGCTGCTGTGCTCCTACTCGCCGGTGCTGCAGCCCACCACGGGCGCCATGCCTGGTATCAAGGCCTTCGATGCCGCCGTCTTCGGTGGCATCGGCTCCATCCCCGGTGCCTTTGTCGGTGGCATTCTCATCGGCATCATTGAGGCGATGGCGCAGGCCTACATTTCCACGAGCCTTGCCAACTCCATCGTCTTTGGTGTTCTGATCATCGTCCTGCTCGTCAAGCCTGCCGGCCTCTTGGGCAAGTACGTTCCCGAGAAGGTGTAGGTGAGCGTTATGAAGTTTCTTAAAGACAAGCAGACGCGTCACGACTTTGTCACGTACGCCATGTGCGTCGTGGCATTTGCCATCGTGTTCTTTATGCAGTCCAACCATATGATCCCGCGCATGATCGCCGGCCAGTTGGTTCCCATTACGGCCTACATCGTCATGGCCATTTCCCTCAACCTCGTCGTCGGCATCGCGGGCGACCTGTCGCTGGGCCATGCGGGCTTTATGAGTGTCGGTGCCTACACAGGCATCGTTACCGCCGTCGCGCTCGAGAGCGCCGTTCCGTCCGACCCGATGCGTCTGATCATCAGCATTGTGGTCGGCGCTATCGCCGCTGCCATCTTGGGCTTCCTGATTGGCATCCCGGTCCTGCGCCTGAGCGGTGACTACCTGGCCATCGTGACCCTGGCTTTTGGCGAGATCATCAAAGAGATCGTCACCTGTCTTATCGTGGGCGTCGACTCCCGCGGCCTGCATGTGATCTTTAACATCACGGGTAACTCCACGATCGACGACCTGCACCTGCTCGAGGACGGCACCGCCATCATCAAGGGTGCCCAGGGCGCATCGGGCGTGTCGACCTATTCGACCTTCCTTGCCGGCGCCATCCTGGTCATGGTCGCACTCGTGATCGTGCTCAACCTGGTTCGCAGCCGTACCGGCCGTGCCATTATGGCCGTGCGCGATAACAAGATTGCAGCCGAGTCCGTAGGCATCTCCGTCACCGAGTACCGCATGATCGCCTTCGTGGTTTCCGCCGCCCTCGCCGGTGCTGCCGGAGCCCTCTTCGGCGGTAACTTCTCGCAGCTCTCCGCCACCAAGTTCGACTTCAACACGTCCATCCTCATCCTGGTGTTCGTGGTCCTGGGTGGTCTGGGCAATATGCGCGGCTCCGTCATCGCGGCGGCGTTGCTCACGGTGCTTCCCGAGCTGCTCCGTCAGTTCTCGGATTACCGTATGCTCATCTACGCCATCGTGCTGATCCTGGTCATGATCTTTACCAACAACCCGCAGCTTAAAGCGTTCTTCGGCCGCATCAAGGACCGCTTTACTTCTAAGAAGGAGGTGGCAGCCGATGCCCAGTAAGTTTGAGTTCAACAAGGGCAAGATGGTCCCGTATCCTTCTGGCGCCATCGTTCCCGATCGCGACCTGGGCGAGCGCCCGGCGCTCGAGTGCATCCACCTGGGTATTGAGTTCGGTGGCCTTAAGGCGGTCGACGACTTTAGCCTGACTATCGGCAAGACCGAGATCGCCGGTCTGATCGGCCCCAACGGTGCCGGCAAGACCACGGTCTTCAACCTGCTCACCAAGGTGTACCAGCCCACGCACGGCACCATCCTGCTCGACGGTGAGGACACCTCGGGCAAGTCGGTCTACCAGGTCAACCGTATGGGCATCGCCCGTACCTTCCAGAACATCCGCCTGTTCAACACCATGACGGTGGAGGATAACGTTAAGGTCGGCCTGCACAACCAGGAGCGCTATTCCGGTTTTGAGGGCGTGCTACGCCTGCCGACGTACTGGAAGCACGAGAAGGCCGCCCACGAGCGCGCCATGGAGCTGCTGTCCATCTTTGATATGGAGCACCTGGCAAACGAGCAGGCTGGCTCGCTGCCTTATGGCGCCCAGCGTCGTCTGGAGATCGTCCGCGCGCTTGCCACCAACCCCAAGCTGCTGCTGCTCGACGAGCCTGCCGCCGGCATGAACCCGTCCGAGACCGCGGAGCTCATGGAGAACATCGTTAAGATTCGCGACACCTTCGGCATCGCCATCATGCTTATCGAGCATG
The DNA here is from genome assembly GCA_905214425.1 of uncultured bacterium. Lineage (GTDB taxonomy): Bacteria > Actinomycetota > Coriobacteriia > Coriobacteriales > Coriobacteriaceae > Collinsella. The sequence goes on along the minus strand of CAJMLY010000002.1, from coordinate 15,220 downwards.
ATATGTCGCTCGTCATGAATATATGCGAGGGTATCTGCGTGCTTAACTTTGGTAAGGTCATCGCCAAGGGCACGGCCGAGGAGATCCAGAACAACGACGCCGTTATCGAGGCGTATCTGGGCAAGCAGGATAAGGGGGAGAACTAAATGGCAGAGCCGATGCTTTCCGTCTACAACATCAACGTCTGGTACGGCGCCATCCACGCCATCAAGGACATCTCCTTTAACGTCAACGAGGGCGAAATCGTGGCCTTGATCGGTGCCAACGGCGCCGGTAAATCCACAACGCTTAAGACTGTCTCGGGCCTGCTGCGTTCCAAGACCGGCTCCATCAAGTTTATGGGCGAGGACATTACCCATACGCCTGCCGACAAGCTGGTGGGCAAGGGCCTGGCCCAGGTCCCCGAGGGGCGTCGCGCCTTTTTGCAGATGACGGTCGAGGAGAACCTGGAGATGGGCGCCTACACGCAGCCCAAGTCCACGGTTGCTCCGGGCCTTGAGCGTGTCTACGAGCAGTTCCCGCGCCTGAAGGAACGTCGTCGCCAGGTCGCCGGCACCCTTTCGGGCGGCGAGCAGCAGATGCTCGTTATGGGGCGAGCCCTTATGAGTAACCCTAAGCTGCTCATGCTCGATGAGCCCTCTATGGGCTTGGCACCGATTCTGATTGAGCAGATCTTCCAAATTGTCGAGGATCTGCATAAGGCCGGAACCACGGTGCTCCTGGTCGAGCAGAATGCGCAGATGGCGCTTTCCATCGCCACGCGCGGCTACGTGCTCGAGACCGGCAAGATCACCATGACCGGCACCGGCCAAGAGCTCCTGCACGACGACAACGTCCGCAAAGCCTACCTCGGAGGCTAACCCACCTAACAAAAGGGGCGCTGACTATCTCAGTCAGCGCCCCTTTTTAAGTTGCGGTGAAATAGGGACTGAATACGGGCTCCAGAGGCCAAAAGAGTCCCTATTCCACCGCAACTTCATGGGGATGTGTGACAATGCCCGTCGGAAAACATCTGCTGTCTTTGGGGGTCTATCTATGCTGTATGAGTTTTGTGCCGAGAACTTTGAGCGGGTGCCGGCGGCTATCGATGCCGGTACAAAGCGCATCGAGCTGTGCGACAACCTTGCCGTTGGTGGCACCACGCCTTCTGCCGGCGTTATCAGCGCTACAGTCAGCTATGCTCACGAGCATGACGCGCGAGTGATGTGCATGATTCGCCCGCGTGGCGGTGACTTTCATTACAACCAAGACGAGCTGCGCATGATGGAGATGGACCTGGGCCTTGCCGTAAGCGCCGGCGTTGACGGCTTGGTCTTTGGCTGCTGCAAGCCCTGCGCTGGCGGATGGGCGCTCGACGAGCTTACGTTGGGCGCCCTCGTGATGGCCGCGGGCTGCGCGACCGAGGAATGCAAGCGTGAGCCCATCGACATCACCTTCCACATGGCGTTTGACCAGCTCTCGCCCGAGGCTCAACTCGATGCCGTCGACACGCTCGCCGATTGCGGCGTTACGCGCATCCTGACGCACGGCGGTGCCGCCGGCACGCCGATCGAGGACAACCTGGAGCATCTGTCGCGTCTTATCGAGTGTGCGGGAGACCGCCTGACCATCCTTCCCGGCGGCGGCATTTCCACGGCCAACCGCGATACCGTGGCGGCAGCACTGGGCGTCTCCGAGCTCCATGGCACCAAGATCGTGCCGCTGGAGGTATAACCCGTGGCGCTGGTATTTGACGTTCAGCAGGCGAACGGTAAGCCCGACGACAACCGTCGTCCCGGCACCGCGTGCCCCTTTTGCGATGCAGAAGGGCTCGCCGACATCATTCGCCGTGATGGCGATTGCATTTGGCTCGAGAATAAGTTCAAGACCCTGCGCGCCACCCGTCAAACCGTGCTGATCGAGTCGGCCGATCACGATGCCGACCTGGTGACCTATGAGCCGGATGAACTCCACCATGTGATGCGGTTTGCCCTGGGTTGCTGGCAGCAGATGATCGATTCACAGCAGTATCGAAGCGTGCTCATGTACAAGAACAAGGGTCCGCTCTCGGGCGGTAGTCTCGTTCATCCGCACATGCAGATTGTGGGTTTGGAGCGGGAAGACGGCTACACTTCGCTGGCTTCCGCCAATTTCGAAGGCATCAATGTCTGGCAACAGGGGAGGATCTCGGTCAACATCTCAACCGAACCCATCATGGGGTTCTTTGAGATCAACGTTTCAGCCCCGCAGGGAATCGCTGCCAGCGATGACACGAGAGACCAAGCCGAGGCGGATCTCTTCGCCGATGCGATCCAGGTAGCTCTGCGCTATATCCTGAACGAGCACCACGGTGGTCGCGCAGAGTCGTACAACCTGTTCTTCTATCACCTGAGCGGTCGGACCATTGCCAAGGCGCTGCCGCGTTGGGTGGTTTCGCCCTACTTTGTCGGCTATCGTTTGGCCCAGGTCAATGCCGAGACAACGCTCGATGTCGATGCTGAGCGCCTGCGTGCGCATCTGGAAACGCTCGTATAGTAAGACTAACACCCGCGTAATGCGGACAGTCTAGCGTCCCATGGCGTCGCGGCCGGCCTCGACCCGCTTGCGCTGGGCGGCGCGCTCCTCGCCGGTCAGACGCTCAAAGAGATGCCCGATAAGCGAGGCGAGCACCTGCTGAAACAACGTTCCACACATGACGGGAAACACGACTTCGCCCGGAAAGTATTGCGTGGCGATGACGGCGCCCGAAGAGATGTTACGCATGCCGCAGGTAAAGCACATGGTAGCCGTCTCGCTATATGGCAGATGCAGCGCACGGGCGATCAGAAAACCGACGACAAAGCCGCTGATGGCGAAGGTCAAAATAAAGAGGGCGACTTCCAGGCGCACCGCGTTCATGTGCAGCACGTACTCGCTCATGGCGGTGGAGTTGGAGGCGATAACGCCCATCATCATGAATTTGCAGGCGGGCGAGAGCGCGGGGGAGAGCTTCTCGTGTCCCCATCCACGCGTGAGCTCGTTGATCATGATGCCGAGCACGGCGGGGATGGCGATCATAAAGGCCATGTCTTGCATCATGCTCGGCACATCGATCGAGACGGTGGCACCCAGCAAGAGCTTAAGCGTGAGCGGAATCGTCACAGGGGAGATAACCGAGGACGTCAGGATGATGGTGAGCGCGAGCGGGCCGTTGCCGCCGAACATGCTGATCCACATAAAAGCGGTGACGGCCACGGGCACGCTGTACTCGAGCACGATGCCGCAGACAAGGTTGGGGTTGGAGCCAAAGAAGAGTGACCCTATGGCATACGCCGCGATGGGAATAAGCACTGCCGAGACCAGCAGCGCCAGAATCAGGTGCAGCGGACGGTGGAACACCTCGGCTACCTGGTGAAAGGTGTTGCTGAGCGCGCCCTGAAACGTCATAAAGGCGAAGAGGGCGGGAACAATGGGCTTGAGCACGCCGATCTGCTGGGGAAAGAGCACGCCGAGCGCCACGCAAATCGGAACGATGATCTGCATATGCCCCGCGAGGAACTTTCCCAGTCCAGCCCATTGCTTCATATGTCCCGTGACTCCCTTTATCCGCGAACTCGTTTGTATGGATATGCTAGACGCTCGTATGCGTCCGTGCGGCTGAAACGCTCGATTATTTCGAGGGTATTACCGCCATCGTTTGCCGAAACCGCGGCGCACTGCGGCGTTTTGCGTCCGCGCTGCACGGTATAATAAATCCGTTCAACAGATCTGCCTGCCGAAGCGGGCATACACAGAGGACTCATCGCTATGAACCGTGAGAGGTATCGCGGCGACCTGCCCCTATCAGGGGTGGGTGCCTATGTCATCGCTTAAGACGACGCATCGCTGGGCGGTCGCTCAGCAAAACCCCGAGCTCGAAAAGGAGCTTTCGGCTGGTCTGGGCATTCCCGGGCTGGTGGCGCGCATTATGGTCGCGCACGGCATTGGCTCCATCAAAGAGGGCCAATTGTTTTTGACGCCTTCGCTCGATCGCGACTGGGCCGACCCACTCATTATCCCGGGCATGTCAGTCGTTGCCGACCGCGTCGAGCGTGCTATTCGCAACCACGAGCACATTGCAGTCTTTGGCGATTTTGACGTTGACGGCATTACGTCGACCTGCCTGTTGACCGAGGCACTGCGCACGTTTGGCGCCGATGTCACGCCGTTTATTCCGCATCGCTTTGATGAGGGCTACGGTCTTTCGCGCGCGGCACTCGACCGCGTTAACGAGCTCGCTCGCCCCCAGCTGATCGTGACCGTCGATAACGGCATTGCCGCCAAGGAAGAGGTTTCCTATCTGGAGAGCCTGGGGATCGATTTGGTGGTCACGGACCATCACGAGCCCTCCGACCAGGTGCCGCAGGGTGTGCCCCTGACCGACCCCAAGCTCGAGGACGAGGGCCCCTCGCGCGAGCTTGCCGGTGCTGGTGTGGCGCTCAAGCTGGTGCAAGTCCTGGGTGAGCGCCTGGGCAAGCCGTCGTATTGGCGTTCGCTAATCGAGGTCGCGGCGCTGGGCACCGTGTCCGACATGATGCCGCTCACGCCCGAGAACCGCGCGCTGGTTGCCGAGGGCATCCAGCAGATGCGCGTAACCGCTCGCCCCGGTTATATCGCGCTTGCCGCGCTTGCCAAGGCGGACCTTTCGAACATTACGGCGGATGGCCTGTCATTCTCGCTCATTCCCCGCTTAAACGCTGCCGGCCGCATGGCCGATCCCAAGCTGGCGCTCGACCTGCTGCTTGCCCGCAATCCCATCGAAGCAAGCGCGCTGGCGGCTGAGCTCGAGGAAATCAATCGCCAACGCCGCGAGATCGAGGCGGAGCTCACACGCGATGCCATGGCGAAGGTCGAGGAGACTTATGACGGCGGTCGCGCGATCGTCGTGGGCGGCGAGGGCTGGCACGAGGGTGTCAAGGGCATCGTGGCAAGCCGTCTGACCAACCGCTATCACGTGCCGGCGCTGCTGTTCTCGATCGAGGACGGTATCGCGCGCGGTTCTGGTCGCTCGGTGGGCAAGGTCAACCTGTTTGACGCCGTCGAGCGCTGTTCCGACCTGCTGATTCGTCGCGGCGGACATGCCGGCGCGGTGGGTGTGACCATCGAGGCATCCAAGCTCGATGAATTCCGTCGTCGCCTTTCCGCCGTGCTATCGGAGATTCCCGCCGAGGACTTTGAAGACATCGACGAGGTTGCCGCCACGGTCGACCTTTCCGAGCTGAATATCGAGACTATAGAGCAGATTTCCCGTCTTGAGCCGTTTGGCCAGGGCAACAAGGTGCCGCTGCTGGCCGCCGAGGGCGTGACGATGTGCGATCGCGCCGTGGTGGGCAAAACCGGCGAGCACATGCGCTTTGTGGCGACCGATGGCGCCGCGAGTGTGCCGGCCATTATGTTCCGCGTGCCGCAAATCGATAAGCTCATCAACTGCGATAGCGCTGTCGACTTGGTGTTCGAGGCCGTTGCCGAGCATTGGCAGGGGCGTGTGAAGCCCAAGCTCATGATCAAGGATGTTCTGGTCCGCGATACCACGCTGCCCAGCGTCGACGATCCGGCATGCGAGCTTCGTCGTGGCGTGCAGCCGGCGGATTCCGGCCTGCGCCTAGAGTCTCGTAAGCGCGAGACGCTCGCCCAGCTTTCCTATACCGAGCTCACGCGCTCGCTTATCCATAGCTTTATCGGCTCGAACCAGCCGCACCGCGCGCAGGTCGAGGCGCTCGATGCCCTGGCCGATCACCAAAGTGTTCTGGCCGTTATGGGAACGGGGCGCGGCAAGTCTCTTATCTTCCATGTGCATGCCGCGCGCGAGGCGGTCCTTCGCGGGCGTGCGAGCATCTTTGTCTATCCGCTGCGTGCGCTCGTTGCCGACCAGGCCTATCACCTCTCGTCGACGATGGCAGCGCTCGGCATTGGCGTTGGCGTGCTGACCGGCGAGACCGTGGAGCCCGCACGCGATGACGTGTTCGCCGGTCTAGCTTCGGGCCGCACCGGTATCGTGCTCACGACGCCCGAGTTCCTGTCTATCCACCGTGACCGTTTCGCGCGTTCGGGCCGCATCGGCTTTGTCGTTATCGATGAGGCGCACCACGCCGGCCTTGCCAAGGGCGGCGACCGTAGCGCCTATCTTGACATGCCCGATATCCTCAAAGCCCTGGGCGACCCGGTCGTTATGGCTGCGACGGCCACCGCGACGGCTCCGGTCGTGGCCGAGCTTGCTCGCATGTTGCCGATCACTCGCACGGTGGTCGACGAGACGGTGCGCGAGAACCTGCAGCTCGAGGACGACCGCGACCTTGCGAGCCGCGAGAACCGTTTGGTGTCGATCGTGGCGACGGGGGAGAAGACCGTCATTTACGTCAATTCGCGCGACCAGTCCGTGGCGCTCGCCAAGACGCTGCGCAAGCGTGTGCCCGATTGCGCAACCCATATCGCGTTCTATAACGCGGGGCTTGCGCGTTCCGATCGTCGCCGCGTGGAGGAAGCATTCCGAGACGGAAGCCTCAGCTGCATCGTTTCGACCTCCGCCTTTGGCGAGGGTGTCAACCTGCCCGATATCCGCCATGTCGTGCTCTACCACATGCCGTTTGGCGCCATCGAGTTCAACCAGATGAGCGGACGTGCCGGCCGCGATGGACAGCCCGCCGTGATCCACCTGCTCTACTCGTCGCGCGACGCCCGCATCAACGAGCGCCTACTCGACTGCTACGCGCCTGAGCGCGACGAGCTCGTCACGCTCTATCGCGCGCTGCAGACCATGTGGCGCTCCAACCGCGGCAAAACCGGGGACGATTCCTTTAGCGCGAGCGATATCGACATCGCGCAGATGTGCCTTGCCATCGATGCCCGCACGCCGGTCGACGAGCGTTCGGTGGAAAGCGGCCTGGGAATCTTCGAAGAGCTTGGTTTCTGTCGAGTTTCGGGGTTTGACGACACTCGTCGCATCGCGATGGCCGAAAACCCCGGCCGTGTGCAATTGAGCAAGTCAATCCGCTACTTGGAGGGCTTGCGCTCGCGCATGGAGTTCTCGGCTTTCCGGAGTTGGGCACTCGACTCGTGCGCTTCTGATATGCTAGCCAAAGTTAACCGCCCGATCGTACCGCGGGCCTAGGGGAAGGGGACCTCGATGGATGCCGCAGCCCGTACCGCCCATGATTCCACCCTCCGGCCGTTTTCGGAGATGGAGCACTATAAGCATGCCGATGAGCTGCCGCCCGAGATTATGGCGGACAGCTACGACAAGCTGGAGCGCTTGTGCCTCAAATATATGAATGAGGACGACTTCTCCAAGGTGGAGCAAGCCTACTGCTTTGCCGCCGAGAAGCACTGTAACCAAAAGCGCCGCTCGGGTGAGATGTACATCAACCATCCTGTCGAGGTGGCCATCATTCTGGCCGATCTCAAAATGGATTGTGACGTGGTGTGCGCCGCGCTGCTGCACGATACCGTTGAGGACACCGAGACCTCGCTCGCCGATGTTTCCGGCCTGTTTGGCGAAACCGTTGCCGAGCTCGTCGATGGCGTGACCAAGCTCACCAACATCGAAGTCGACAGCATGGACGAGAAGCAGGCGCTCACGCTGCGCAAGATGTTCCTCGCCATGTCCAAGGACATTCGCGTCATCATCGTTAAACTTGCCGACCGTTTGCACAACATGCGAACGCTGGCGGCCCTTCGCGAGGACCGTCGCCTGTTTAAGGCACGCGAGACTATGGACGTGTACGCGCCCCTGGCCGACCGCCTGGGCATGAGCTCTATTAAGTGGGAGCTCGAGGATCTGTCCTTCTTCTATTTGGAGCCCGACGCCTACCAGCGCATCGCGCGCATGGTGGCAGAGTCGCGTGAGGTTCGCGAGCGCTATCTGGCCGAGACTATCAAGACGCTCACCGACGAGCTCAACCGCATTGGCCTGGAGGGCTTCCAGATTAATGGCCGCTCCAAGCACTATTGGTCCATCTACCAAAAGATGAAGCGCAAGGGCAAGGAGTTCTCCGAGATCTACGACCTGGTGGCGCTGCGCGTTATTACCCATTCGGTGCGCGATTGCTACTCCACGCTCGGCGCGGTGCATACGCTGTGGCACCCCATGCCCGGTCGCTTTAAAGACTACATCGCCATGCCCAAGGTCAATAACTACCAGTCGCTCCACACGACGGTTATTGGCCCCACGGCTCGTCCGCTCGAGATTCAGATTCGAACCTACGAGATGCATGAGCAGGCCGAGTACGGCATTGCCGCCCACTGGCTATATAAGAAGTCGGGCGGTTCGTCTGCGTCTAAGACCAATGATGCCCAGCGTCTGGACGACCAGATCAACTGGCTCAAGCATTCGCTCGATTGGGCGGCTTCCGACGAGATCACCGATGCCAAGGAATACCTGCACTCGCTGAAGGTCGACTTGTTTGACCAGGAGATTTTTGTCTTTACGCCCAAGGGCGAGGTCATGGCGCTTCGTGCCGGCTCTACACCGCTCGACTTTGCCTATGCCGTTCATACCGAGGTCGGCAACCACTGCGTCGGCGCTAAGATTAACGGTGCGGTGGCCCCGCTCACGCACGAGATCAAGACGGGCGACCGCGTTGAAATTCTGACTAACAAGAGTTCCAAGCCGTCGCGTGATTGGCTCAAGATCGTCAAGACGCCTTCGGCCAAGTCTAAGATCCGTCGCTACTTTGCCGCCGCGACTAAGGACGACGACGCTGCCGCCGGCCGCGATATGCTGGCCAAGGACCTGCGCAAGCGTGGGTATGGCATCTCCACGCCGCGCTCGACGCGTGCGCTCAATGCCGTGGCGGAGCAGTTTAACTTCAAGCAGCTCGAGGACCTGTTCGCAGCCGTTGGGGCGGGCAAAGTCGCCCCGCGTGCCGTGGGCAACAAAGTCGAGCAAATCTTGGACCCCAAGCCCGAGGAACAGCTCACCAAGGCCGAGGCTATCGCCGAGGTCGTGAAGCAGCCCGCTCGCGGCTCCAACCGCAAGCCGCAAAAGCGCGGCAAGAGCGCCAGTAACGGCATTATCGTCAAAGGCGAGAGCAACAGCGGCCTGCTGGTCCGTCTGGCTCATTGCTGCAACCCCGTGACGGGCGATGACATCGTCGGCTTCATCACGCGCGGTCGTGGCGTTTCGGTGCATCGCGCCAGCTGCCCTAACGTCAAGGGTCTTATGGAACATCCCGAGCGCATGATCGATGTGGAGTGGGACGGCGCTGCCGACACCCTCTTCCAGGTCGAGATCGTGGTCGAGTGCCTGGACCGCATGGGCCTGCTCAAGGATGTCACCATTGCCATTGGCGATGCGGGCGGTAATATCCTTTCTGCCGCCACGTCGACTAACCGCGAGGGTATTGCAACCCTGCGCTTTATGGTCGAGATCTCGGACGCGAGTGGTCTGGATCCGCTGCTGGCCTCTATCAGCAGCGTTGACTCGGTCTATGACGCACGCCGTTTGATGCCTGGTGAGGGTGGGGCTCAGCTTAAGCGCCGCGTTTAGTTGCGACGAACGTGTCACATTATCGATATTCGCTACACTCGAGGCATCGTTTGATGCCTCGAGTTTTATAGAGAGGAGAGGGACATGAGTGCTGTGCCCTTGGATTTAACTTCCAAGGGATCGGTCGAGATCGAGACGCTCGTAAACGGTCCCATTCAGACCAATAGCTATGCTGTTATTTCGGACAATGAGTGCGTGATTATCGACCCCGCATGGGAAGGCGAGCGCCTGGTGGAGCATATTCGAGCCGAGCATCCCGGCGTACGCGTGCTTGGCGCCGTATGCACTCATGGCCATGCCGACCATGTTGGTGGGGTTGCCGGGGTTCGAGCTGTCGTTGGCGACAGCGCACTATATGAGTTGTGCGCTAAGGACGTGACGGTACCTCGCGCAAATATCGAGGAGCAGCGCGCCATGTGGGGTATCGAGACGCCCGATCCGGGTGAGCCGACGCGCTTGCTTGCCGAGGGCGATACAATCGAGGTGGGCGACGTCTGCCTGCAGGTGATCGAGACGCCGGGGCATACGCCGGGCGGCATCGTCCTGTTCGCCGCGACCGAGCAGGGGAACATCGCCTTTGTGGGCGACACGCTTTTCCCGGGTAGCCACGGTCGTACCGATCTTTCCGGCGGTGACGAGGCGGCGATTATGCGCTCGCTCTCCAAACTTGCCAAGACGCTTCCGCCCGATACCGTTTGCTTGACGGGCCATGGCGATTCGACCACGATGGCGCGCGAACTTATGCAGAACCCGTTTATGCAGATGTAGGCTCGAAGCCGTCTTTCGAACCACGAAGACCGCTCAATCGTCAAGCTATTTTCCCCAGTGGGTCGATTCTGTGGGGCAAACGGTCAAAATTTGTCCAATCGGATGGTATTCGTGAACAAACGAACGTTTATGCTCGGGTATGTCGTGGTAAAATCTCAGGCGTTATCGGAGCAACCTTACAGGAGGTTTCTTTTATGCTCGTCAACGCAGCAGACATGCTCAAGAAGGCCGAGGCCGGCAAGTACGCTCTCGGTGCCTTCAACACCAACAACCTCGAGTGGACCCTGGCTATTCTCCAGGCCGCCGAGGAGGCCAAGTCTCCGCTGATCCTTCAGTGCACCGCTGGTGCCGCTAAGTGGATGGGCGGTTTCAAGGTCTGCGCCGACATGGTCAAGGCTGCCGTCGAGGCCACGGGCGTTACCGTTCCCGTCGCCCTTCACCTCGATCACGGTTCTTACGAGGACTGCTTCAAGTGCATCGAGGCCGGCTTCACGTCCATCATGTATGACGGCTCTCACGAGGAGACCTTCCAGCTTAACCTCGACCGCACCAAGGAGCTCGTTGAGCTTGCCCACTCCAAGGGCATGTCCATCGAGGCCGAGGTCGGCGGCATCGGCGGCACCGAGGACGGCGTGACCTCCAACGGCGAGCTCGCTGACCCCGCTGAGTGCAAGCAGATTGCTGACCTGGGCGTCGACTTCCTCGCCTGCGGTATCGGCAACATCCACGGCGTGTATCCCGCCGACTGGGCTGGCCTTTCCTTCGAGCGTCTGGGTGAGATCAAGGCCGAGACCGGCGACCTGCCCCTCGTTCTGCACGGTGGCACCGGCATCCCCGAGGATCAGATCAAGAAGGCCATCTCCCTGGGTATCTCCAAGATCAACGTCAACACCGACCTGCAGCTCGTCTTCGCCAAGGGCGTTCGCGAGTACATCGAGGCTGGCAAGGATCAGCAGGGCAAGGGCTTTGACCCCCGCAAGCTCCTCAAGCCTGGTCGCGACAACATCGTTGCCCGCACCAAGGAGCTCATGGAGGAGTTTGGCTCCGTCAACAAGGCGTAAGTAGTGGTTTAACTTCCCGCCGGAGGCCCCGTTTCCCCTACGCTGTTTCCCTCGCGCTCACCTGGCTTCGCCAGAAGTCGCGCGACGGAATCAGCTCCGGGGAAACGGGGCCTCCTTCGTTAACTCGCTACAGGGTTACATGGCTGAATTAAGATGGCTACTGGCTTTGCCAGAAGTCGCGTCAAGGAAACAGTTCCGGGGGATGGGGCTTCCTTCGTTTAACGTCGCAGGGTTACTGGGCTGAATTCATTTTTTCTAGGTACCGTTTATCGGTGTTGAGAGTTCCTTTATTGGGGCTTTCCTTTTTATCTCGCTACAATGGACTTCAAGCGTTCTAGTGACTTGGAGTTTTGGTATGGCTGTTGTTAATGTGCTGCCTTCGGATGGGAAGGTTGTTGACGAGGGTCCTGTTGGTTGCTCTGTTGATGTTTGCTGCGATGACTTTCGCCATCTCGATATTGGGCTACCGCCTGAGATTCTTCGTCTTAAGGATGCCGGGTATTTGACGCAGGCTGTTGCCGCCTGCGATCGCCTTTTGGAGCAGAACCCTGAGCCTTCGCTGGCTGCCTGCGTTCGCGCCGAGCGGTATCGCATGATCGAGACGCCGCTTCATTTTTCGGTGTCGCGCGATCGAGCTATTGCGATGATTCGCGAGGAGTGGCCTGAGTTTACCGAGGAGCAGTTTGACGATCTGATTGACCGTAAGCGTATTGACTGGCGCTTTATCGATGGTGAGCTGTTCGTTCTCGACAACTTCCTCGATTCGCTTCGCGTATATCCCAAAGAGGTCCCCGGCATGCGTCCCGATTCTACGGACGGAATAGCACTGCGCAACGAGATGCTCAAGGAGATGGAGTCGCAAAACGGATTGACTCGCGTTATTACGCTTAAGGCGTCCTTGTCTGTCCCCGGCGCTCTAGAGGGGGAGACCGTTCGCGCTTGGCTTCCCGTTGCCGCCACCTGCCACCAGCAGTCTCGTGTCGAGATTCTCGACATGACGCCGGAGGGTGCTGTTGCTCCCGCGAACGCTTCGGCGCGTACCGCCTCGTGGTCTTCTTCGAGTGAACGCTCATTCTCGGTGACCTATCGTTATCACATCGATGCTGCTTATTGTGATGTCTACGGTGGCACACTTCCGGTTCATCCGCGTATGGACGCGCCTCTGCCCGAGGATATTTCCGAGGACCGTCCGTACATTGCATTCACACCGTATCTGCAGCAGCTGACGGCCGGTGTTGTTGACGGACTCGAGGATCCGCTCGATCGCGCCCGTGCTATCTATGATTACCTGACGCAGTATATTGACTATCGCTATCAGCCGCCGTACTTGCTTTTGGGATCTATTGCCGATGACTGTGCGCATTCGCTCCGCGGCGATTGCGGCGTTATGGCGCTCACGTTTATCACCATGTGCCGTATCGCGGGCGTGCCTGCCCGTTGGCAGAGCGGCCTGTATGTTGCGCCCGATTCGGTGGGGTCGCACGACTGGGCAGAGTTCTATACGCCGCAGACCGGTTGGCTCAACGCCGACGTGTCATTTGGATCTTCTGCTCGCAGGATGGGGGAGGAGTGGCGCCGCCGTCACTACTTTGGCAATCTCGACCCGTGGCGTATGGTGGCCAACAATCGATTCCAGGCAGAGTTTGAGCCCTCTTTCGACGGCATGCGCGAGGACCCTTACGATAACCAGATGGGTGAGGCTTCGGTCGACGGTCGCGGATGCCGTCAGCGCGAGATGCTCCGCACGGTCGAACTCATCGAAATGCTCGAAGTTCCATTTTCGGACTAATCGGTAGAAAGCTGTGATAAACTAACTCACGCATTACGTGCCCGAGTGGCGGAATTGGCAGACGCAGTGGACTCAAAATCCACCGTTGGCAACAACGTGCGAGTTCGAGTCTCGCCTCGGGCACCATACATGCAAGTGAGCGTTCAAGGGGGTTGCGGCCCCCTTTTTCGTGCCGAACTCGCGTGAGCGCGCGAAGCGTTAAGCAAACAGGCCTGTGGCCTGTTTGTAGCGGAGCGTGGCGAGGGCGCCATGCGCCCGAAGCCCGGGGCTTCGCAAAGCGAAGGCCCTTTGAGTCTCGCCTCGGGCACCATACATGCACCTGCGCTTCAAGGGGGTTGCGGCCCCCTTTTTCGTGTACGTAATGTGATAACGCGCTGTACGTGTTATTATTCGCAAGGCGTTGTTCCCGCAATGCCCTAAAGAGGAACCCGAGGGTTCCCACCTTTTGGCGCCAATGAGCAGCTGACTGGTCATACAACTTAGATTACCTTCCTCAAATCGAGGATGTCTATGTGTACGACCTGGTTGCTGAGAAGCGCCGGGTTATTTTTTTATGAATGGAGGTAGGGAAAATAGCTAAGTCTGATGACACCCGTATCAACGACGAGATCACTGCATCTTCGTGCCGTTTGATTGGCGTCGATGGCTCTCAGCTCGGCCTGTTCGCCATCCGCGATGCCCAGCGCGTCGCTGACGATCAGGGTCTCGACCTGGTCGAGATCGCTCCCAACGCGGAGCCGCCGGTCTGCAAGGTCATGGACTACGGTAAGTTCAAGTACCAGCAGGCCATGAAGGCCAAGGCCGCTCGTAAGAACCAGTCCAAGGTCGAGGTCAAGGAAATGAAGTTCCGACCCAAGATCGACGTTGGCGACTACGAGACCAAGAAGGGCCACGTTCTGCGTTTCCTCAAGAAGGGCGCACGCGTTAAGATCACCATCATGTTCCGCGGCCGTGAGATGGCTCACCCGGAGCAGGGCCTTAACGTTCTCGAGCGTCTCGCCGAGGATCTCAAGCCTTACGCTACGGTCGAGTCCAAGCCTAAGATGGAAGGCCGTAACATGCTTATGCTGCTCGCCCCGATTAAGGGCGCCTTCGATGAAGATAAAGCGGCAAGCGATACCAAGTAACTAGTGTTCTGTAACCGATTAAGGAGTATTTCATGCCTAAGATGAAGTCCCACAGCGGCACCAAGAAGCGTTTCCGCAAGACTGGTACCGGCAAGCTTATGCGCGCCAAGGCTTTCAAGAGCCACATCCTGAGCAAGAAGTCCACCAAGCGTAAGCGTGGCTTCCGTCAGGAGACCGAGATCGCCGCTGCCGACCGCAAGGTCATCAAGTCGCGTCTCGCCTAAGTTCGCGTTCCCGTTTTTCGTTTTACCGTCTAGGAGTTGATAGAACATGGCACGTATTAAGCGCGCTGTTGCCGCCAAGAAGAAGCGCCGTACCGTTATGCACCGTGCGAAGGGTTACTACGGTGCCGCTTCGCGTACTTACAAGCATGCTAAAGAGCAGGTCCAGCACTCCCTGCAGTATCAGTATCGTGATCGCCGCAACAAGAAGCGCGAGATCCGTTCTCTCTGGATCACTCGTATCAACGCTGCTGCTCGCCTGAACGACATCTCTTACTCGCAGTTCATGCACGGCCTGAAGGTTGCCGGCATCGAGCTCGACCGCAAGGTCCTGGCCCAGATGGCTTACGAGGACATCGAGTCCTTCAACGAGCTGGCTACCATCGCCAAGAAGGCTCTCGAGGCCTAATAGATTCTCTTGAATCGCTAAGGGAGTGCCGCGTTGTGCGCGGCGCTCCCTCTTTTTATCTGAAGCGCGGTTTACATTGCTAAAAGCGCGGGTAGATAAGCACATACAGGTGACCGATCTCTATATATTCCTGAACCAAAGGGTCATCATCTGATACGTGCGGAAGATCCGCACCAGTCTTTCTATTACCTATAGAAAGCAATATGTTGTGTAGGACTTGTGAAGAGTGGAATTGACGTCCCACAGGGCTTCGCGGTCTGGCAATATATCTCCTTGCCGCGCGGCCCGGTCGGACCGGATCAGCCGCGGGGCGTGCACCTTGAGAACCGGATACTGCGAGGATGGACACTTACTTCAGTGTCGC
>CAJMLY010000001.1 GCA_905214425.1 uncultured bacterium | reverse complement strand
TCGTCGAGCGCCAGGTCGCCGTAGACCTCGTCGGTGGAGACGTGGTGGTAGCGGATGCCGTACTTCCTCACGGCCTCCAGCAGGCGGAAGGTGCCCTCGACGTTGGTGCGCAGGAACGGCTCGGGGTCGGCGATGGAGTTGTCGTTGTGGCTCTCGGCGGCGTAGTGCACGATCGCGTCGTGGCCCGACACCAGCTCATCGAGCAGCCCGGCGTCGCAGATGTCGCCGACGACGAGCTCCACGAGGTCGGACGGCAGCCCCGCGATGTTCTCGGGGTTGCCGGCGTAGGTCAGCTTGTCCAGGACGGTGACGTGGACGCCCGGATGGTTGTTCACGACGTAGTGCACGAAGTTGCTGCCGATGAAGCCGCAGCCGCCCGTGACGATGATGTTCTTGGGTTCGAAGATCTCGGACATGCGGGGTTCCTCCTAGTACTCGCGCGGGCTGTTGACGATCTCGCCGGCGGCGACCTTCTTCAGGTGCCGGCCGTAGACCGACTTGCCGTAGGCCTTCGCGGCCTCCTCCAGCTCGGCGGTCGTGATCCAGCCGTTCTCCCAGGCGATCTCCTCGGGCACGGACACGGGCAGGTCCTGGGAGTGCTCCACGGCGCGGACGAACTCCGCGGCCTCGTGCAGGCTCTCCATGGTGCCGGTATCCAGCCACGCGTAGCCGCGGCCAAGCGTCACCACTGACAGCATCCCCTCCTCCAGGTACATCCGGTTGAGGTCGGTGATCTCGAGCTCGCCGCGCGCGGACGGCTTGACCCCATGGGCCTTGGCGGCCACGTCGCCCGGGTAGAAGTACAGGCCGGTGACGGCGTAGGAGCTCTTGGGGCGCTCGGGCTTCTCCTCGATGGAGACGGCCCTGCCCTCCCCGTCGAACTCCACGACGCCGAAGCGCTCGGGGTCGTCAACGTGGTAGCCGAAGACCGTGGCGCGGCCCGACTCGGCGTTCTGGACGGCGCGCGTCAGGTGGCGCGACAGGCCGTTGCCGTAGAAGATGTTGTCGCCGAGCACCAGCGCGCACGGCTCGCCGGCGATGAAGTCCTCGCCGATGGTGAAGGCCTGCGCCAGGCCGTCCGGGGAGGGCTGCTCGGCGTAGGAGAGGTTCACGCCGTAGCGCGAGCCGTCCCCGAGCAGGCGCTCGAAGTTGGGCAGGTCGGTCGGCGTGGAGATGACCAGGATGTCCCGGATGCCCGCCAGCATGAGGGTGCTAAGCGGGTAGTAGATCATGGGCTTGTCGTAGACCGGCAGCAGCTGCTTGGAGGTCACGAGCGTGAGCGGGTACAGGCGCGTGCCGGACCCGCCGGCGAGGATGATGCCTTTCACTGGTTATCTCCTTCCGAGGAAAAGGTATTCGTAGCTGTCAGTGATGGACCGCCACGAATACCGGTCGCGGATAACGGAGGTCGATGCCGTATCGAGCTCCTCGATCGACTTCCAATCCATCACGTCGGCGCTATTGATAAGTTCAGCCAAGTCTCCGGATTCCTTGCTCCAATACAAGGCCGAGTCCTCAGCGACCTCGCGGTTGAAACCGACGTCGAGAAGGAGGTTGAGGCGCGTGGACGCCAGCGCCTCCAGGAGGCTCGGATTGGTACCCCCGACCTCATGGCCGTGGAAGTAGCCGTAAGCCTGCTCACGGATCTTCTTCAGGAGCTCCTGGTCGTAGACGGTCCCGACGAACTTGATGCGTGGGTCGGACTTGAAGTGCGTCTTCCGCTCGAGCTCCGCGAGGAAGGAGTCGTCCACTCCCGTCACGAGCGCGAAATCCCGCTTGGAGTCGGAAGCCATGAACTCCCGGATCATGGTCTCGTAGTTGTTCTCAGGCACGAAGCGTCCCACGACCAGGTAGTAGCCGAAGGGCTCGAGGCCCTTCTCGGAGAGCCATCCAGTGAACTTGGGGTCGTCGTCCGCGAGCGCTGAGTGCCTGATGTCGGCCCCGTAGGCGATGAAGGTCGTCTCGGGGTGCAGGTCGGCATACTCCCCTCGAATGTACTTCTCGATGTTCTTGGAGTCGCACACCATCAGGTCGGCGTGCTTGACCATCCCGCGCTCCGAGACTTTCCAGTACCTGCGGACGGGCGCGCTCCACTTGGCGCGCTTCCACTCGTGGCCGTCGGGGTTCACGAAGACCTTGCCACCAAGGGCGTGGATCCTCTTTACGTACTTTCCGAAAAACGGTCCGATGCGACAGGCCAGCACGTAGACGATGGGGTGCTCGACACGGTTATTCTCGATATAGGCGGTGCACCACTTGAGGGCGTCTATGTCGTAGAAGATCGCCCTAGCGGCTCCGACGGGCCTGCGTAGTACCTTGAAGCAATGCGCTCCGTTGTGCTCGAACTCGCCGACCTCCTCGGCGGAGTCCACAGCGCACGCCACGTGGTACTTGATGTCGGGCGATACCTGATTCTCGGTCAGTTTCTCCACGAACGTCTCGTAGCCGCCGTAGTTTGCCGGAATTCCCTTGGATCCGATGATGAAAACATGCTGCATTAGTACGCATCGCTCCCGTTAAAGACCTCCAGAACCGTTAGGAGGATGATCTTGAAGTCCGTGATGACTCCACGCTTGGCTATGTATTCGAGGTCCCGGCGGACCATGCCGTCGAAACCGGTGGAGTTGCGCTCCGTCACCTGCCAGAGCCCCGTAATACCTGGTTTCACTGCTAGCCTCTGCAGGTCGTACTCGGTGTACTCAGCTACCTCATTCGGCAGCGGCGGGCGCGGGCCCACGACGGACATCTGACCCAGGAACACGTTCAGGAACTGCGGGAACTCATCGATGGAGTGCTTGCGGATGAACCTGCCGATCTTGGTGACGCGGGGGTCGTCCTTCATCTTGAACATGGCACCTGCGATCTCGTTCTGTTCTTTGAGCTCGGAGAGACGCTTGTCGGCGTCCTTGTACATGCTGCGGAACTTCCACATGCGGAACGTGGACAGGCTGCCGTCACGGTGGGTCTGACCCACGCGGATCTGGCTGTAGAAGGGGTTGCCCTCGCTCTCCAGGCGGATGGCAGCGGCGAGAATTAGGCTGGGGATCGCGATGGCGACAAGCGCGGCACCGCTGAAAACGATATCGAACGCGCGCTTCACGGCCCTATAGACAAGGCGCGAGCGATCCCAGTCCATGATGGATTGCATGGCCTTGTAGCGGCCGGCGCCCTCGCGCCGGTCCATAGCCTGAGCAATCAACGCTTCACCCGCTGGCGCATCCATTGCATATTGAGTTTTTTCCGACACGTTCTCTTCCAATACTTCGTCCCCAGGTCGCAGATCATTCCTGTTCTGTTTAGCGACCGCTTGCATCTAGACAATCGCCTTTTTGAGATTGCGCATGACGCGCTGCTCGTTTGAAAGCACAGCAAGACCAACGCGCGTGGTTACGCGTCGGCCGCACAGGTTGAGCTCCAAAAAAGCAGTGCTCTTGCGTCTGTTAATAGTTTTAATGAGGCCCTCGTGGCCCAGCAGCGGACCAGCCGTCACTACGACTTGGTCACCGTCTTTTAGGGCCTCGCTCATGGGCACTACGCGGTTTCCCTTATGCGTAAAGCCGCCAATAAGCTGGACCTCTTCTTTTGCCAGCGGCACAAACTGACCGTTCTGAGATAACACCCGGGCAAAGTCGTCCATGCGCAGCAGATACTGTTGCACGGTGCGGGGATCTGCCGTATCGCAGATAAGATAACCGGGAAAGAGCGGCTTGGTCGTATCGACCCATTCGCCGTGAACCTTGATCTCGGTTTGAAATTGGGGATAAAAGAGCTCCAGCATGGCGCTCGCCGGCACCAAATGCTCGATGCGCTCGCGCATTACGTCTTCGCGACCGTTAATGACCTGGATTACGTACCACACGAGCACCACCCCCTTGCTGTCTTACGTGTGGCTCACGGGGTTTGGGTATGGCTTCGCCAGGGCGCTTGTGCGCGAAGGCGCTCCATATTCAAACCCTGAGCCCAGTTAGACAAGCACGTGGCTCTGCCCCACCGTGAACGGTATGTATAAGCGCAGTTGCTAGAGTCGCGGACGTGTATCGCAAAAATGACGGCGACCCCAGCTGGCTGCGTGCGAACCAGTCAAGCGGGTACAAAACTGGACCGCACGCAAACAGCTGCAGAACTGCTACGCCTTGACATGCAAACCACTACTCATTTTCAACTTAGAAACAACTTAATGCAAACAATTTAGGTCGCATGACTTCTTTATTGGAGCTCGTGGTGTTTCTGGCACCGCCGTTACGGCCGGATGCTGATCGACCCTACGCTTTATGGCTTGCTGAAGCCGTGAGCACAGTTGAACTCATGTAACGCTAAGTATCCTAGCACAAGCTGATAGCAAAACTGATTTGGGTTGTGTTGGACAACATATCGTTCATTTGACGTGCTTAAGGGGGTTGTTTTGGGATGTTGTTCACGTTGATGCAGGTTATTGGGGTGCAAGCGATGATTAGAGACGTTCCTGAAGCCCGAATTGACCAGCGAGGCGTGCTGGTAATCGCGTTTGTCCAACAAACTATGTACAGACATGTGAAATAAATTGTGCAACTTTTTGTTGGCGTAGGTGGGGTTAGTGGCGTGTGGTGTTTTCGCATAAAAAAGCCTTCGGAATTCCGAAGGCCTTTACATTCACGATGGTGGAGACGAGGGGGATCGAACCCCTGACCTCTTGACTGCCAGTCAAGCGCTCTCCCAGCTGAGCTACGCCCCCGTGACTGGTGGATACTATAGGGGAATATTTTGCTTGATGCAAGCGGGAATTTTGATTGATTGTCTTACTTACGGGTTTATCTAGGACATCTCTCTGTAGCTATTTTTGACGCGTATGAAAAATACTGGTTGGATTTGTTAGTTTTCCGGTTGAAGAAAGTCTCCTACCGTTTTGTTAAGCCAATGGTTGGATTTAACGCGAAGTAACTCATTGAACTTGTAAAATCTCTGGCTGAAATCGTCTTTGCCAGAGAGGACCGACCATGGCTGAGAAGTCCGCATTCGAAATCGACACAGAAACGGGCGAGGTGTTATGAGCGTGACCGCAATTGCCGATTGGGAGCCAATGCCCTCTACGTGTTTAAAATGCAGTGATAACGAATACGGGTTCCCCACCGTCGTCTGCCGTACGCCCAGCAGGCTTGTGGAAGAGTGCGAAAACGCCTTCGACGCAGGGCTGCTGCTCGCCGCTTTGACTCTCGTAGTGACCATCCCAGACGTATGTGCAAACATCGACGGGACGGATTACCGGAAATGGTGCAAGGAGTACCTGGGGCTCCCGTACGATGGGAGAAAAATGACCAATGCGCGCAAGGGCGAGAAGCGCCCAGATGAGATAAAAGAGGAGTTTGAGACGATAGAGAAGCGAGGCATCTTTACGGCATCGGATCTCTATCAGCTTCGCTGCGCGGTGATCCATGCGGGGTCGTCGGTCATCGAGGGAAGGGGCGAAGAGTATAGCCCCTACAAAGCCATCGGGGTTTGTGTACAGGGCGATGCGCGCGGGATAATCGCGAGTTATGGGCATAAAGGAATCGGACATGGAAGCCAACAGGACTGCGAGTTCGATTGCGTCGTCAAGCTTGAAGGGCTCATCTCTCTCATAGCAAAGGGTGTGTGCAAATTCGTCGAGGAAGACCCCGAGCGCGATCGAGAATACTCGACGGGGAAAGGACTTTCCCGCCAAGGCGTGGTGGACTTCAGATCTTTAATCAAAAAGCAAAGTTGTTAAGCATGTGGTTGGATTTGTATACGAGCGGGTTGTTAGATAAGTGGTTGGATTAAACAGAATCCCGTTTACGGAAACCAACCGATCGTTTAACAACTTCCAACCACTTATTCTATATATCTTTTTTGGCGTTGCCAAAATTAGCCAATTCAGCCCCGTCCCGATAAAACCCTCACGCCAGCAAATAACCGATCGCAACACCTTGGTGGACTTGGATCTTGGCCGTACCCCTGACGACGTTGCTGATACCCGTGTCGGCCAACAGACCCAGGGGGCTGTGATCTAGCTCCCATTCTAGGCCGTGTTCGCTTACCTCGGTGTTGGGGGCAATGGCAATGATGGAAAACGTCTTGCCTTCGGCGCCCTCAATGGTCCACGATTCGCCTGCGCGAAGAATGCGGGCGACCACCATGTCCTCGGCAATCCAGACAGGGGCATCCTCGTAGCCTGCGAGCAAGCCCAGTACGGAAAGCGCCATGTCCGGACGGCCGCCAGTGGCGCAGGTCGCAACCACTTCGGCACCGGGCCAGCGGCGGCGGACGGAATCGAGCGCCAGAGCCAGATCGGTGTAGTCCTTGTAGGGGTTGTGGCGCTCCACTTCAAAGTCCTCGGCGGCATCGACCAACGCGCGGCCCGCATCGCTCACCGTGTCGGCATCCCCCACATAGACGTCGCAGCTCAGGCCAGCGCCCAGCAGCGCATCGAGTCCGCGGTCCACGGCGACAACGTGGTCACATTCCCCTACTAGCCTACGCAACAGATCCGCGCTCGCCACCACGGGCGAGCCGCAGACCACTAATACCTTGCAAGCCACAGCCCTCGCCTATCCCTCAAACGAAAGTACGCGGGCCAGATCCAGCTCCTCGTAGCTGTCGATAAAGATATCGCAGTTTGCGCGCACATCGTCGCGTTTCATACGGCCGTGCGGGTCATAAATACCTACACGCTTAAAGCCGGCGGTGCCAGAGCTCTTTAGGCCAAAGACGGCGTCCTCAAACACCCAAGCGCGCTCAAACTTGTGCCCATGGCGCTCCTCCAGGCGGCGCAGCGCCAGCTCGTATACGTCGGGGAACTGCTTAGAGCGACCTGCCTCGCCCGTGGTGGTCACAAACTCCATGTAGGCATCGAGCCCGGCACCCGCAAGCGCAGACTTAACCAGCTCGGCCGGCGTGGACGTAGCAACGCACATGGCAATACCGGCCTCCTGTGCCTGCCCCAAAAACGCCAGGAGCCCCTCGCGCGGCGGCACCTTGGAGTACCCATCAATCAAAATCTCGCCCAGCTCGCGGTAGAGCTCCTCGCCATTCGCGCCAATGCCCCACGTGTCGTGGTAGGCCTGGCATTCGTCCTCGAGCGAAAGATGCTCAAACTGGGCAAAATCGTCTACCGTCACGTCAACTCCGTGGCGGTGCAATAACTCTGGCTGAGCATAGGCCCATACGGGGGTGCTATTAACCAGCGTGCCGTCGCAATCGAAAATAAAAGCAACCTTGGGAGCGGCGGTATTGGACATAAACGAACCTTTCGATATCAAATGGTAAACATCCTGCTAAAAACGTTTTACCAAACGTCAGCCAAACAATTTTGAAACCCAAATTGGTAAAACTGTCAAGAGTTTTACCACGGCAATTCTGCCAGTGGTATAAACATGTCGCTTACCGATTAAACGCACCCGCAAATCCGCTTTCGTCCATAAAACTAACGCACAGGTGTTATCGTAGTTTCTGCCGAAAGTTCCACCGAGCACGCGAGGTGGAACGAATCACAGAAACTTCGCCGTCCCTTCGATTCGTGCAGCCTTGGACCTTTCGCATCTAGTCACCAAGGCAACACGCTGCCGCGTCATGATGGGATCAAACGTGAGCGATACAAAGCTAAAGCCAACGGCAAAAAAGCCCGCAACCCGCAAACCGGCTCCGCACGCACCGGAGCTCTCCAAAGACGATGTCTACCTGTTTGGCATTGGTATGTGGGAGCGCAGCTGGGAAAAGATGGGCGCGCATCCCGACACGCAGCAGCGCACGCGCGGCTGGCGCTTTTGCGTTTGGGCGCCCGACGTAAAGAGCGTCCATGTCATTGGCGAATTTAACGACTGGGATGAGCAAGCCAACCCACTGGTGCCCGTTCATACGAGCGCTATTTGGGAAGGCTTTATTCCCGGCGCCGAGCAGGGCCAGCTCTATAAATATCTCATCGAGACCAACGAGGGCGAGAAGCTCTACAAGGCCGATCCGTATGCCTTTAAGGCCGAGTGCCCCCCGGGTACCGCGAGCGTGCTGTGGACCCTCGATGGCTACAAGTGGAACGACGCCGCGTGGCTCAAGCGCCGCGCCGGCCACAACCACATGTCGCAGCCGCTCAACATCTACGAGGTGCATATTGGCTCGTGGAAACGCCACGGCGACGCGCCGCAGGGCGAGCCCGACGAGTACGGCAACTACCCCGGCCCCATGGATCCCTTCCCCGCGCAGCGCGGCGAGTTCTATACCTACGATGACCTGTCGGTGGAGCTCGTGGACTACGTGCGCGACATGGGCTACACGCATATCGAGGTCATGCCGCTTATGGAGCATCCCTTCGATGGCTCCTGGGGCTACCAGACGACCGGCTACTATGCCGCCACGTCGCGCTACGGCAACCCGCAGCAGCTCATGCACTTTATCGATGCGTGCCACGAGGCGGGCATCGGCGTGATCGTGGACTGGGTACCCGGCGGTTTTTGCGCCGACTCCCACGGTCTTGCCACCTTTAACGGCCACATGCTGTTTGAGCACGAGATTCACCCCAACTGGGGCACGCACAAGTTTGACTTCGCCCGCGGCGAGGTCCGCTCCTTCCTGGTCTCCAACGTACTGTACTGGCTCGAGAACTTCCACGTTGACGGCATTCGCATGGACGGCGTGTCCAGTATGCTGTACCTCAACTTTGGCATCGATGATCCGGGCCAAAAGAAGTTCAACAAGTACGGTACCGAGGAGGACCTGGACGCCAGCGCGTTTATCCGCCAGGTCAACTGCGCTGTGGAGGCGCACTACCCCGACGTGATGATGATGGCCGAGGAGTCCACCGCGTGGCCGCTCGTGACCTATCCGCCGCAGGACGGCGGCCTGGGCTTCCACTACAAGTGGGACATGGGCTGGATGAACGACACCCTGCACTACATGCAGACCGATTTTCCGTGGCGCCCCGGCAACCACGGGCTGCTCACGTTCTCCATCATGTACGCCTTTACCGAGAACTTCATCTGCCCGCTGAGCCACGACGAGGTCGTGCACGGCAAGTGCTCGCTGATCGGCCGCATGCCGGGCGACTGGTGGCGCCAGTTTGCCGGTCTGCGCACGCTGGCTTTCTACCAGATGACGCATCCCGGTGCAAAGCTCAACTTTATGGGCAACGAGATCGGCCAGTTTATTGAGTGGCGCTATTACGAGTCCATCCAGTGGTTCCTGACCGAGGAGTACGAGACACACCGTCATCATCAGGCGTTCATTAAGGCGCTCAACCACCTGTACACCGCCGAGCCCGCCCTGTACGAGCGCGGTTACACCGACGACGGCTTTACCTGGATCGATGCGGATAACTCCAAGCAGTCCATCGTGAGCTTTGTGCGCCAGGGCGAGGACGTCGACGACGACCTGGTGATCCTGATCAACTTTGACCCGGCGAGCTACGAGAGCTTCCGCGTGGGCGTGCCGCGCGAGGGTGACTGGGAGGTCATCTTCGATTCCGACCGTCCCGAGTTTGGCGGCAGCGGTTATGCCGGTGAGGAGCCCTACACCTGCTCGAGTGAGCCCTATCCCTGGAACGGGCAGATGGACTCCATTGAGATTAGGGTGCCCGGCCTGGCAGGCGTGGTGCTTAAGCGCCGCGGTCCGAGCAGCTACAAGCCGCCCGTGGTCGAGGAGCCCAAGAAGGCGACGCGCAAGCGTGCCTCCTCGGTGAAGCCCAAGGCCGCGGCTGCCAAGAAGGCTCCGGCTAAGGCGAAGGCTGCCAAGGCTTCGACCAAGTCCACCACGGCCAAGAAGGCAGCCACCAAAAAGGCTGCTCCCAAGGCCAAGGCAGCTGTTGTTAAGGCTCCTGCCAAGAAAGCGTAACAAAAGCGTTACCACTGTAATTACCCGCCCCGCGAGGGGATAGGATACAAGTCATAACCGTTCCGGGAGAAACATCCCCGGGGGAAAGGAACGTATGAATAAGATCTTCGACAACAAGCAGGAGTTTACCGAACTCTATCGCGATGCCGTCATGAGCATCAGCGGCAAGAGCATCGAGGCCGCCAGCGACCTCGACCGCTTTAACGCCCTTGCCAAGCTCGTGGCCGAGAAGGCACGCACCGTCGCCACCAAGAGTGACGCCCGTGCGGCCGCCGAGGGCAAAAAACGCGTGTACTACTTCTCGATCGAGTTTTTGATCGGCCGCCTGCTCGACAACTACCTGCTCAACTTTGGCGTGCGCGACATGGTCGCCGAGGCGCTCGACGACATGGGCTTCGACCTTTCCGTCATCGAAAACCAGGAGCCCGATCCGGCTCTGGGCAACGGTGGCCTGGGCCGTCTGGCCGCGTGCTTCCTGGATTCCATGGCAGCCGAGGGCATTGCCGGTTACGGCAACGGCATGCGCTACCGCTACGGCCTGTTTAAGCAGGAGATCGTCAACGGCAGCCAGGTCGAGGCCACCGACGAGTGGCTCACCCACGGCTATCCCTGGGAGGTCCGTCGTCAGGACAAGGCCGTGACCATTAAGTTTGGTGGTCGCGTCGAGGGCTTTGAGGAGAACGGCCGCACGTTCTACCGCACGGTGGACACGCAGGATATCCTGGCCGTCCCTTATGACATCCCCGTGGTGGGCTATGCCGGCGAGACTGTCAACAAGCTGCGCGTCTGGGCCGCCGAGCCCGTCGAGGAGCACTTTGACCTTGAGGCCTTCAACCGCGGCGACTACGCCCTGGCAGACGCCGAGCGCGCCGAGGCCGAGGCCATCAGCGCCATCCTCTACCCCAACGACGCCGGTGAGCACGGCCGCCTGCTGCGCCTGAAACAGGAGTACCTGTTTGTCTCGGCCGGCATCTACAGCCTGCTCGACACCTTTGAGAAGGAGCACGGCGCGAACTGGGAGCTGCTGCCGCAGTTTGTGGCCATCCATACCAACGATACCCACCCCGCCATGTGCGGCCCCGAGCTCATGCGCATCCTCATCGACGAGAAGAAGCTCGAGTGGGACGACGCCTGGAACATCGTGACGCAGGTCGTGAGCTACACCAACCACACCATCCTTCCCGAGGCTCTGGAGAAGTGGCCCATCGGCACGTTCTCCAAGCTCCTCCCCCGTGTGTACCAGATCATCGACGAGATCAGCCGTCGTTGGCACGAGTCGTTCGACACCACGCAGGAGGGCTGGCAGGAGCGTCTGCGCCAGACCGCCATTCTGTGGGACGGCGAGATTCGCATGGCCAACCTGTCCGTGATCTGCAGCCATAGCGTCAACGGCGTGGCCAAGATCCACTCCGACATCATTAAGAACATCGTGCTCAAGGACTTCTATGCCCTGACGCCCGAAAAGTTCAACAACAAGACCAACGGTATCTCGCACCGCCGCTTCTTTGCCGAGGCCAACCCCACCTACGCCAAGCTCGTGACAGAGGCCATTGGCGATGGCTGGCTGAAGGACGCCTTTGAGCTGGAGAAGCTCAAGGAGTTTAAGGACGACACCGAGTTCCTGAAGGCCGTGGGCGCCTCCAAGCGCGCCAACAAGGAGCGTCTGGCTGCCTACGTTAAGGCCGAGACCGGTCTGGTCATTGACCCCAACACCGTCTTCGATGTCCAGGTAAAGCGTTTCCATGCCTACAAGCGCCAGCTCATGAACATCATGAAGGTGATGGACATCTACAACCGTCGCATCGCCGATCCCAACTTCCACGTGACGCCGACGACCTTCATCTTTAGCGGCAAGGCTGCCTCGAGCTACACCTTTGCCAAGGAGACCATCCGCCTGATCAACTCGGTGGCCGAGGTCATCAATAACGACCCGCGCGTCAACGAAGTCATGAAGGTCTGCTTTATCCCCAACTTCCGCGTGAGCAACGCCCAGCTTATCTACCCCGCCGCCGAGATCTCGGAGCAGATCTCCACGGCCGGCAAGGAGGCCTCGGGCACGTCCAACATGAAGCTCATGATGAACGGCGCCATTACGCTGGGCACCCTCGACGGCGCCAACATCGAGATCGCCGACCTGGCCGGTCGCGAGAACGAGGCCATCTTTGGCCTGACCGCCCCCGAGGTCGAGCAGCTCTGGGCGTCGAACAGCTACTTTGCGTGGGATACGCTCAACAACGATCGCGACCGCTTGGGCCGCGTGATGGACGAGCTCAAGGACAACACGTTTGCCGGCCTTTCGGGCAACTTCGAGAGCATCTACAACGAGCTCATGAACAACAACGACCCCGACCTGGTCATGGCAGACTTCCGCAGCTACGTGGATGCGTGGGAGAAGCTCACGGGCAGCTACGGCGACCAGGAGACCTGGAACCGCAAGGCGCTGCTCAACACCGCCTCGAGCGGCTGGTTCTCGAGCGACCGCACCATTCGCGAGTACCGCGACGAGATCTGGCACGCGTAAAGGCGCGCGAGTTCCCCTATGCCAGCACGGCATTACTCGACGGGCGCAACGTTGCGCTGCGCCCGTCGCTAATGGGTTTAAGAACATCGATGACAGAAGGAGAAATCGATGAGTAAGAAAGAATGCATCGCGATGCTCCTCGCAGGAGGACAGGGCAGCCGATTGGGGGCACTCACCCAAAAGATCGCCAAGCCGGCGGTTAGCTTTGGTGGCAAGTTCCGCATTATCGACTTCTCGCTCTCCAACTGCTCCAACTCGGGCATCGACACGGTGGGCGTTCTGACGCAGTATCGCCCCTACCTGCTGCATGCCTATGTGGGCTCCGGAGAGGCATGGGATCTGGACAGCCGCGACGGCGGTGTGTCGATCCTGCCGCCGTACGAAACGCAGACCGGCGGTGCCTGGTATGCGGGCACGGCAGACGCCATCACGCAGAACCTGGACTACATCAAGGCCAACGACCCCAAGTATGTCCTGATTCTTTCGGGCGATCACCTGTATCGCATGGACTACCGCAAGATGCTCAAGACGCACATTGAGAACAACGCCGACCTCACGGTGAGCGTTATGCCCGTGCCGTGGGAGGAGGCAAGCCGCTTTGGCATCCTGACCACCGACCCCGAGGACGGCCGCATCACCAAGTTCACCGAGAAGCCCGATAAGCCCGATTCGAACCTCGCGTCCATGGGCATCTACATCTTCTCGGCCGACGTTCTGATCGAGGCGCTCGAGGAGGACGCTCTGGACCAGCGCTCGAGCCACGACTTTGGCAAGGACATCATCCCCAAGCTGCTCGGCGAGAACAAGCGCCTGTACAGCTACGAGTTCCACGGCTTTTGGAAGGACGTCGGCACCATCGCCAGCTTCCACGAGACCTCGATGGACCTGCTGGGCAACAACCCCGAGTTCGATCTGTTCGACAAGCACTTCCCCATCATGTCCAACATCACCACGCGTCCGCCGCACTACATTGGTCCGGATGGACGCCTGGACGACTGCCTGGTCTCCAACGGCTGCAAGATCTACGGTACCGCTCGCCACTCGATCCTTTCGACCGATGTCATCATCGAGGAGCGCGCCGTGGTCGAGGACTCCGTGCTGCTGCCGGGTGCGCACGTTAAGAGCGGCGCGCACATCTGCCGCGCTATTTTGGGCGAGAACTCCACGGTCGAAGAGGGCGTGAAGCTCGGCTCTGTCGATACCACCAAGGATACGGCCGTCGTTGGAAATGACGTCGTTATCGGGAAGGGGGAATGATCCGATGATCAATCGCAAGGCCATCGGTTATATCACCGCTAACTACTCTTCGACCTACGGCAGCGTGCTGCTCAAGGACCGACCCATCGCGTCCGTTCCGTTTTTGGGCCGCTACCGCCTGATCGATTTCCCGCTGTCCAACATGATGAATGCCGGCATCAAGACCGTCGGCGTCGTCATGCCGGGCAACTACCGCTCGCTGATCGACCACGTGGGCTCGGGCAAGGACTGGGGCCTGGACCGCAAGAAGGGCGGCCTGTTCATGGTGCCCGGCAACGCGTATGGCACCACCAAGGGCGGCATGCGCTTCTTGCTGCGTGACATCATCTCCAACAAGACGCTATTCCAGCGCTCGGACAAGCCCTATGTCGTGATGATGGGCACCAACATCATCTTTAACATGGACCTCAACACCATCATCGAGGCGCACGAGAACTCCGGTGCCCAGATGACCGTGGTGTACTGCAAGGCCACGCGCAATGTTGATGACGAGACCAAGCTCGAGATTAACGAGAACGGTCGCCTGACGGGCGTGAGCGCCGGCGTCGTGTATGGCGACAACGCGTCTATGGACTGCTGCATCGTCAACCGCGAGACGCTGCTCGAGATCATCGACCACTACCAGGCCGCCGACTATCTGGACCTGCTCGAGGCACTCCAGGGCGACTTTGGCAACATCGACGTGTGTAGCTACGAGTACAAGGGCGAGGTCGTGGGCGTGTTTAGCGAGAAGTCGCTGTATCGCCGCAGCATGGACCTGCTCGACCAGACCGTGGCCGACCAGCTCTTCGATCCCGAGCGCCCGATCCTGACCAAGGCTCACGACGTTCCGCCTTCGCGCTATGCGACCGGCAGCCACGCGTGCAACTCGATCATCTCGGCCGGTTGCATCATCAAGGGCACCGTGCGCAACTCGATCTTGTCGCGTGGCGTTGTGGTTGAGGAAGGCGCTTCGGTGACCAACTCGATCATCAACCAGAGCTGCATCATCAAGAGCGGCGCCCGTGTTGAGAATGCCATCCTGGACAAGAACAACGTGGTTCCCACCAACACCGAGCTTCGCGGCACGCCCGAGAATATCCTAGTACTGGGCAAGGCTCCGTTAACTTCCGACACCACCATCGTACGTTAACGTTGGCACAGCAACATCGCTCGTAACATGTAGAATAGCCGCCCGGTTAGCGCCAGGCGGCTATTCTAGAATTGCAACATGGGAGACAATATGGCAGATTCCAGCAAAAAGATGCAGATTGTGTTTGCCTCGGCCGAGTGCGCACCGTTTGTTAAGACCGGTGGCCTGGGCGACGTGGCGGGCTCGCTGCCTGCGGCGCTCGTGCGCGCCGGCGCCGAAGTCATCGTGATGGTGCCCAAGTACGCCACCATCAAGGACGAGTACAAGGCACAGATGGAGCACTTCTCCGACTTTTACGTGAGCCTGGGTTGGCGCAACGAGTACTGCGGGCTCGAGAAGCTCGAGCACGACGGCGTCACGTATATGTTCATCGACAACGAGCGCTACTTTGCGCGCGACTATCCGTACGGCTTCTTTGACGACGGCGAGCGCTTTGCGTTCTTCTCCAAGGCCATCACCGAGAGCCTGCAGCACCTGCCGGCCGGCTTCGAGTGCGACATTCTGCACTGCAATGACTGGCAGACGGCACTGGCGCCCGTGTTCCTGCGCGAGTTCTACCAGGGCCTGCCGCTGTACGACCGCGTCAAGACCGTGTTCTCGATCCACAACGTGGCGTTCCAGGGCCAGTT
Organism: uncultured bacterium; assembly: GCA_905214425.1. GTDB lineage: Bacteria > Actinomycetota > Coriobacteriia > Coriobacteriales > Coriobacteriaceae > Collinsella. The sequence continues at coordinate 176,019 of CAJMLY010000001.1, read as the reverse complement.
TAGCGACACCGTGATGGAGGACATCCTGGGTGTGGCGCACATTCCGGCGGCCGCCTCGCAGCTGCGTTGCGACGCCTGCAGCATCAACTACATGCTGGGCGCGCTGCGCTATGCCGACGCCATCACCACGGTGAGCCCCACCTATGCCAACGAGATCCAGACGCCCGAGTTTGGCGAGGGCCTGGACGGCGTGCTGCGCGAGCGCTCCTATGCGCTGCAGGGCATTTTGAACGGCATTGACGTGGCAGGCTTTGACCCGGCGACCGACAAGCGCATTGCCGCAAACTACACGGTTGATGACCGTTCCGGCAAGGCCGTGTGCAAGGCCAAGCTGCAGGAAGAACTGGGGCTCGAGGTTCGCGACGACCGTCCGCTTATGGTGATGGTCACGCGCCTGACGCGCCAGAAGGGCTTGGACCTGGTCATGTACGCGCTCGACCGCATCCTGTCCGGCGGCGTGCAGGTGGCGGTGCTGGGCACCGGCGACCGCGACTACGAGGACGGCCTGCGTTACTTCCAGGACAAGTACCCCGGCACCATGGCCGCACGCATCGAGTTCGATCCTGCGCTGTCGCAGCGTATGTATGCCGCCGCCGATATGTTCCTGATGCCTTCGAAGTTTGAGCCCTGCGGCCTGTCGCAGATTATCGCCATGCGCTACGGCACCCTGCCGATTGTTCGCGAGACCGGTGGCCTGAAGGACACGGTGATCCCATATAACGAGTTTACCGGCGAGGGCACGGGCTTCTCGTTTAGCAACTTTAACGGCGACGAGATGGGCGACGCCGTATTCCGCGCGGCACGCCTGTTCTGGGACAACCGCGATGCCTGGGATCAGCTGGTCACGCAGGCCATGAGCCAGGACTTTAGCTGGACACGCTCGGCCGACAAGTATCTGGACCTGTACTTCTTTATGCACCCGGAGATTGAGAGGCCGGCGGCTGTGGAGGCTGCTGCGGCTGTCGAGGAGCCGGTTGAAGCTGAGGCCGTTAAGGCCGATCCTGAGGTGAAGGTCGAGGCTACTCCCGAGCCCAAGCCTGAGGTTAAGCCCGCAGCGAAGCCTGCCGCCAAGAAGACGACGGCCCGCAAGGCAACGGCTAAGAAGGCTACGACCACGAAGGCCGCTGCGAGCAAGACTGCGACTGCGAGCAAGGCCACCGCTGCTAAGGCATCGACCACGCGCAAGCGTACGACCGCCGCTGCCAAGAAGGCCGCCGAGGCCGAGGTCGCTCCCGAGGTAAAGGCTGAAGCCGCCGTCGAGGCCAAGCCCGCCGTCAAGGCACCGGCCAAGACCACTGCCAAGAAGTCGACCGCGACCGCCAAGAAGGCAACGGCAGCCAAGAAGACCACGACAACGAAGGCGACGACCACGAAGGCCGCCACGACCAAGGCAGCCGCAAAGCCGGCCGCCAAAGTCGAGGAAACGCCCGTCGAGGCAAAGCCGGCCGCCAAGACCACCACGCGCAAGCGCTCTACGACGACGGCCAAAAAGACCACGACCAAGACAGCCGCCCCCAAGGCAGAGGCTAAAGCCGAGGACAAGCCTGCAGTAAAGGCCGAGCCGGCACCGAAGGCCGCTGAGGTCAAGACCGCTCCGAAGGCTACGGCAAAGACCGAGCCCGCCAAGGAGGCCCCGGTCTCCCCTGCCGCTCCGGCCGAGGAAAAGGCCCCGACCAAGAAGACCTCCGTCCGCAAGGCAACGGCCACCCGCAAGCGCCGCTAGCCCGCAGACGATCTAAAACCTAATCAAAACCCTAAACAAGGGACGCTCCAACCGGGCGCCCCTTCTCTGTAGATAGTTGGTAAAACGATTTTCTAGGACAACCGTTCGCCGATGGTAAACGGAAGTTGTTTATACACGCTGTGTACAACAGATATACTTATTTCTTGTGCGTAAAGCCCATGGCCCGCAGGCCGTGATTCTATTGAACTGGACCGTACTATGAGATTGATACACAACAGCCGCCTACCGCAGTTTCGCACTCCGTTTGGCGCTGTGACCACAGGAACTACCGTTGCACTCTCGGTTATTTTGGAGGATGCCGATCCCAACCAGGCAACACTCACCCTGCGTACCTGGGTCGATGAAGTCGGCGAGACCCTGATTCCGATGGAGCACGAAGGCGATGGCATTTTTACCGGCGAGCTCAAATGCACTGAACCGTGTCTTGTGTGGTACAGCTTTATCTGCAATATCGAGGGCCAGCCCGAGGTTCGCCTGGGCGTGCCGCAGGGCCGCACCGGCGGCGAGGGCGTAACCTATGACTACGCCGAGGTGCCGTCCTTCCAGATTACCGTCTATAAGCACCGCGAGAACCGCCCCACTTGGTACGAGCGCGGTATGGTCTACCAGATCTTCCCCGATCGCTATGCCCGTGACGAGCATTGGCGCGAGCGCACAATGGCCCAACTCGAAAAACCGCGCAAGGGCATTCAGCGCCGGATGGTCGAGGACTGGAACGAGCCGCCCGTGTACGAGCGCGCCGAGGACGGCTCCATCAAGACCTGGGACTTCTACGGCGGCTCGCTCAAGGGCATCCAGGAAGACCTGCCCCGCATCGCCGAGCTAGGCTTTACAGCCATCTACCTCAACCCCATTTTCGAAGCCGCAAGCAACCACCGCTACGACACGGCCGACTACACCAAGATCGATCCAATCCTGGGCACCGAGCAGGACTTTACCGAGCTGTGCCAGGCAGCCGAGAAGCTGGGCATCTCCATCATCCTGGACGGCGTCTTCAACCACACGGGCGACGACTCGATCTATTTCAACCGCTACGGCAACTACCCCGGCGTGGGTGCCTGGCAGAGCGAGGATTCTCCGTGGCGCGATGCGTTTACCTTCCACGAGGACGGCTCGTACGACTGCTGGTGGGGCGTGGGCAACATGCCGGCCATCAACGAGAAGTCCGAGCTGGTGCGCGAGAGGCTCCTGGGCAAGGACGGCGTGATTCGTAAATGGCTGCGCGCCGGTGCCCATGGTTGGCGCCTGGACGTCGCTGACGAGCTTTCCGACGACTTCCTGGCCGAGATCAAGAAGGCCGTACTTGCCGAAAAGCCCGATGCACTGTTGCTCGGCGAAGTCTGGGAAGACGCCTCCAACAAGATTAGCTACGGCCATCTGCGCCGCTACCTGCAGGGCTCCGAGCTGGACTCTGCTATGGATTATCCCTTCCGCGACATGGTCATCGGCTTTTTGATGGGCTACAAGAACGCCTACCAGGCAGCCGAGGATATCGAGACCCTGCGCGAGAACTACCCGAGCGAGGCATTGTCCTGCGCGCTTAATCTGCTTTCGAGCCACGACCGTCCGCGCATTATCTCGGTGCTCGGCGGCGGCCCCGACGAGTCGCAGCTGCCCGAGAGCGAGCGCAGCAAGTGGCGCCTGGACGAGAACTCGATGGGCCTGGCCAAGAGCCGCTTTTGGCTTGCAACGCTCATGCAGATGACCTTCCCCGGCGTACCTTCGATCTACTACGGCGACGAGTACGGCCTAGAGGGCCTGACCGATCCGGGCAACCGCCGCACCTTGCCGACCAAGGACCAACTGCACGACTTCGATACACTCGCCATCCTTAAAAACGCCTCGGCCGTGCGCCGTGCTCTACCGTTTATGGTCGACGGCGAGATCAAGGCTTTTGCGCTCAACGACGACGTCTTGGCCTACACGCGCACGGGCCAAGACGGCGAGGCCGCGACGGTTATCATCAACCGCAGCCTGCGCAATTCGCACTGCGTGACGATTCCAGCGCTCGGTGAATGTGCAAGCGACGTGATCAGCGGCCACGAATGCGAGATCCACAACCGCACGGTTACGCTCGACCTGTACCCGTTGGGCTCTTCGATCATCTATCACCATGCCGAGGAGCGCCTGCAGGAACCGCTCGATCATGGCGCAGGCGTCGTGTGCCATATCACCTCGGTGCCGACCGATGACGGCAAGCCCGGCACAATCGGCGCGCCCACGCGTCGTTTTATCGACCACCTGGCCGCCATGGGCATGCGTTACTGGCAGGTCCTGCCCGTCAATCCCACGGACTTCTTCCGCTCCCCCTACGCCGGCCCCTCGGCCTTTGCAGGCAATATCGACCTGCTGCCCGAGAGCCACGAGGAGCTGGCCGCCGACTTCGTCACCTGGAAGACCCGCGGCGGCGAGGATGCCGACCCGCTGTACACGGCGTTTAAACATCGCAACGCCGACTGGCTCGAGAAGTACTGCGTCTACATGGCGGTAAAGAAGCACTTTGAGGGTCTGTCGCGCCACGATTGGCCGGCGGATGTCGCGCGCTACAACGAGTACCTGATCGATGACAAGCGATTCCACGACGAGGCCGAGCTGCAGGCGTACATGCAGTATCGCTTTGACCTTGCCTGGTGCGAGCTTATGAACTATGCACACAAGAAGGGCATCGAGGTCATCGGCGATATCCCGATGTATGTCTCGGACGATTCGGCCGACGCGTGGAGCGAGCCCGAAAACTTCTGGCTGTCCGACACCGGCAAGGCGATTGAGATTTCGGGCGCGCCGCCCGACAACTTTGCACCCGAGGGCCAGGTCTGGGGCAACCCCACCTTCCGTTGGGATCACATGAAGAAGAACGGCTATCGCTGGTGGATGGATCGCCTGCGTCGTGCGTTCGCGCTCTACGACCGCGTGCGCCTGGACCACTTCCTGGGTTTCCACAGCTACTTTAGCATCCCTGCCGGCAAGGCCTGTGCCGACGGCCGCTGGCTGGCTGGCCCGGGCAAGGACCTGTTCCAGACGGCCTACGACGAGCTGGGTCCGCTCAACTTTATTGCTGAGGACCTGGGCTATTTGACGCCTGGTGTTCGCGCGATGGCTTCGACCTGTGGCTTCCCCGGCATGGACGTACTGGAGTTTAGCAACTACGACGTTCGCTGCGGAATTCATCCCACACCGGGCAAGATCCTGTACACCTCGACGCACGACACCTCGACGCTTGCCGGCTGGTGCACGCACTCCTTTGCAGGCGGCGACGAGCCGAGCGGCATTGCATTGGCAGGCGAGCTCATGGGCAATGCCCTGGCAAGCGATGCTCCGCTCGTGATGATGCCGTTGCAGGACGTGCTGGGGCTTGGCGACGATGCACGAATGAACGTACCGGGCGTGGCCACGGGCAACTGGACATGGCAGGCTGACGAGGCCGACGTTGCGGCAGCCGAGGAGAAAACTGCGAAGCTCCTGCGCAACACTCATAGATTCTGGGGCGAAGCGTGATAAAACCCCCGATATAGGGTACAGTTACAGCTGTTTGAATTTTTGCGGGCAGAGCGATCTGCCCGCTTTGTGCTGAAAAGGAAGTATTATGGCGCGCTACGATTACAAGTGCACGAGCTGCGGCAACGTGTTTGAGGTTGAGCACCCCATGTCCGAGACGCCCGAGATCGTATGCCCCAGCTGCGGCGCCCCGGCATCCAAGACGTTCTCGGCCAGTGGCATCAAGTTTGAAGGCAGCGGTTTCTACAACACCGACCAGCGAAGCGGCGGCTCCAGCACCAACGCCACCAGCGGCTGTTGCGCCAACTGCCCGCATAACCACTAGTGACAAGCGGCCCCGCTACCCAGGTTTCCCTATGAGTTGCGGTGAAATAGTTCCTGAATCAGCCCATCCAACGGCCAAACGGGAACTATTTCACCGCAACTTTTCTTTAGATCGGATTTCGGGCTGATGCTAAGTTTGTAGCTTTTCAAAACTTTGCCGGATTACGGGGCTGAATTGACAACCTCTATCCATTCCGGTAATTTGCAAATTTCAACAAACCATCTACCTGCGGTTTTATTTAGGCCATTTTTGCTGTGGTCGGGCATCACCAATCTAGCCCCGTAATCCGCCCTACTTTTGATAGCAGCAAGTATGAAACAGGGCTGTTTTCCCACTCTTTACCGCTATTGCGATTTCCGCTCGCATGACCTTCTGAGTTGCGGTGAAATAAGAACTGTTTGGCGGCTAGAAGCCGCTGTTCAATCCCTATTTCACCGCAACTTAGTTGTTACTTGTGGACCAGGCGGGCGCAGAAGTGACCGTCGTAGGAGTCGGCGTTTACGGGGACGCTTTGGAAAAGTCCACGGTCGTTTTGGCGTACGGAGACAAGCTTCTTGGCTTGTTCGAACTCGGGTAACTGCAGAATTTGGGCTTCGGAGAGCGGCGCCACGGTAAAGTCGGCGCCCTCGGGAGAGGCCAGGAAGGCATCCACGACCTGCGCGTTCTCCTCATCAAAGACCGAGCACGTCGCATAGATAAGCTCGCCATCCTCGGCAACGCGCGCGGCTGCTTCCTTGAGCATCGTCAGCTGCAGCTTGGGCAGCTCAGTCGTAACATCGTTCTCGGTCAGGTGCCAGGGAATCTCGGGATGACGACGCATGGTGCCGGTGCCCGAGCACGGCGCATCGATAAACACCGTATCGAACTTAACCGGCTCGCCAAGCATGGCATCAAACGATGTGAGCACCTCTTCAAGCTCGCAGGCATCACCCGAAACCGTACGAACACCCGTAATACCCGCCTTATGCAGGCGAGCGAGATTCAGATCGCACTTGCGATCATGCAGATCGAGCGCCGTATGCTGACGCTCATAGCCCGCACGCTTGGCCTGGCACATCATCACATAGGTCTTGGTGCCACGACCGGCACCAATCTCAAGGCAGCTACCAGGGCGCGTGGCAGCTGTGGCGATAAGCTGCGCGTTGAGATCAGATGCCACCGCGGCAGCACGCTCAAACACACCCGAAGCAACGGTAACCTGGGCATCAACCGGGGCATGGCAGCCCGGGAAGACAGGCGCGACGAGCTGCGAGATATACGGATCGGGCTTGGTCGCAAAGGCGTTCTCATGCAGGGCCAGCGGAGCGGGGGCCAGATTACCGGCAAAGCTAAGCGCGCCCTCCGGTGTGTCAAACGAAGCCATAATACGAGCGCACAGCCAACGCGGCAGACCCATCAGGCGCGACAGACGAACCAAGCGTCGCTCAGACTCGTCTACATCGGACGCAGTGGCAAAGTCCTCAACGTTATCCGCGACCTTATGCAGCACGGCATTGGCCAAACCGGCGGCAGACTTAGCTCCGCTGCGCACCAGCTCAACGCCCTGACTCACCGCAACGCGGCCAGGCGTATGCAGGTAGAGCATCTCAAAGGCCGAGATGCGAAGCGCCATGCGAACACGCGGCGCGACCTTTTTGGGCTTATCGAGAAACTGGTCGAGCAGCTCGTCCAAAATACCCTGCGTAGCGGCCACACCCAGCGCCAAGCGGGCGGCAAAAGCGGAATCGCGCTGGTCAATAGCCTTGGCCGATGCGCGAGAGGACAGCACGTCACGCGCATACATGCCGCGGCGATCGGCCTCCATTAGCACATCGAGCGCAAGCTTGCGCGCGGGAGACAACTTGCTCATGACAAAACACCCCAGATAAGATCGGCGCCTTGCAGCCCAGCAGCCCAAGCAGAAGCGGCCATGGCACGCTTGCCATCGGGCTTAACCTCGAGCAGTTCAACCGCACCATCGGAAAGACCAAGGTAAACACGCTTGCCCTTAACGGCAACAGCGCCTTCGCCAAGCGACACATCAGCCGGCTCAGCATCGAGCACGCGAACCGACTTGCCGGCAATCACACAACGAGCGGGAGCGGTGTCGGACGAGGCAAGCACATGACGCACACAATCAAGTGCCGCCATCTGAGGGTCAAGACGCATCTCCTGCTTAGAAATCTTGGCAGCATGGGTAACAAGCGACTCATCCTGTTCAGTCCACACGGCGGTGCCATCGGCAAGCGAAGGAAGCGTATCGGCAAGCAGTTTGCCGCCAAGCTCACCAAGCTCCATGGTCAGCGCCTCAGCATGCTTACCGGCAACCGAGGTCGAGGCCTGCGCACAATAAGCGCCGGTATCCACGCCATGCCCAATACGCATAATGGAAACGCCGGCAACCTCATCACCAGCGAGAATCGCACGCTGAATGGGAGCAGCCCCACGCCAACGAGGCAGCAAGGACGCATGAACATTCACAATACCAAGCGGCGCCATATGCAACACCTCATCAGGCAAAATGCAACCATAGGCAGCCACGCAGAAAATGTCAGCCTGGGCAGTCTTAAGCGCCTCAACGACCTCAGGTGTCATACGATTAGCCTCAATAACCGGCAACCCCAGCTCAAGCGCCTTGGCCTTAACAGGAGACGGCTCAAGCTTCTTACCACGCCCACGAACAGCATCAGGACGAGTAATAACAAGCGCAATCTCATTCCCAGCCTCAACAAGCGAAGTCAGCGAAGGCACAGCAAAATCGGGCGTACCCATAAACACAATACGCATAAAAGTTAGTCTCCTCTCAATAACGAGCCGAGACGGCTACAAAAAAGCGTTCCAGGTCGCAAGCGCACCCAGCCGCAAGAACAGTTCAACAAAGACAAATATACCCAAAACCAAAGAAAGAGCCGCAATAAAAGCAGCTCTTCCAACAAAGCAATTATCAGCGAAGACGCCCCTCCCTGGCCCAAGGCACCCGGGCGAGACAAGCAGCGTCAACGTAGTCCCCGGGGCACCCGCCTATATCGTCCCGCGCGCAGTTTCGCAGCGCAGCGAGAATGTTTGAGCACGGGATGATATAGGCGGGTGCCCCGGGGACGGACAAACCTACTCCGTCTCGCCCGGTCGAGCGCCGCGGGCCAGGGCGTCCTGGTACTCCTTGACGGCCTTGATCCTCTGCATGGGCTTCAGTCGCTCGAACATGGTGTTACCGTGCAGGTGATCGATCTCGTGCTGCAGGCACACGCAGAACAGGTCGCCCGAAGCCTCATAGCGAATCAGGTTGGCGTCCAAGTCGTACGCCTCGACGACGACATGGTCGGGACGCTCAATCTCGCAGCTAATGCCGGGGATGGACAGGCAGCCCTCGCTAAAGGGCACCAGATGGTCGCTCTGCTCAACAATGACGGGATTGATGAGCACGTACGGATCGTAGTCGTTCTTGTCGCTGTAATCGCAGTCGATGGTGACGAGCTGAATAAGCTCGCCGATCTGCGGGGCAGCCAGGCCGCAACCGCCGTTCTCGAACATCATTTTCTTCATCTTCTCGGCAAGTGCCTCGATCGCCGGAGTGATCTCCTCGATGACGGCGCACTCCTGGCGCAGACGAGGGTCGGGCGACAGTACGATTCCGTTGGCTTCCATGGCCATCCTTTCGGGTTGTTACATCAAATCATAGGCGTCGACGTCAACGCTCACGCTCACGCCGCGCACAGAGCCCACCTCTTTGAGGCAGGCGTCGATATCATCAGAGACATGGTACCCTACCGGCGACTTTACAAGCAGATGGAAGCGGTAACGGTCCTTGGCTCTCTCGATTACACATGAAGCCGGGCCCAGCACCTGAGGCACGGCGCTCCCCGCCCGCAAAAAGTCGGGCGCGGCGGCATGCCAGCGGCGCTTGAGGAGCTTCGCGATGCGGCCGATGTAGTCCTGCGCGTCGTCTCGGTTCGCCGACCATACCAAGATGTTGACCAGGCGAACAAACGGCGGGTACAGCGCGTCGCGGCGCTGGTCCAGGTCGTAGTCGGTAAAAATCGAGCGGTCGTGCTCGGCGACGGCGCGGATGACCGGGTCCTCGGGCAGGTAGGTCTGGATGATAACCTCGCCGGGGCGATCGCCGCGGCCGGCGCGGCCCGCAACCTGCTCCAGCAGATCGTAGGCGCGCTCCCCTGCGCGGAAGTCCGGCAGCTTGAGGGCGAAGTCGGCATTGACCACGCCTACGAGCGTGACCTCGGGAAAATCGAGACCCTTTGCGATCATTTGGGTGCCCAGCAACACGGCACAATCCGCCGCATCGAACTGCTCGAGCAGCTTTTTGTGCGCATCCTTGCCGCGCGTGGAATCGGCATCCATGCGAATAATGGCGACATCCTCGGGAAGCATCTGATGCAGTGCGTCCTCGATCTGCTGCGTTCCCAGACCCATTTTTGCCAGGTAGCGACTGCCACATTTGGGGCATCGGCTCGTGGGCGCGGGATACGGCTGCACGCGCCAAGACGAACCGCAGGTGTGACATTGCAGCGTGTGCGTGCGCTCGTGATATGTAAGCGCGGTGGAGCAGTGATTGCAGGTGGGGACGCATCCGCACTCGCGGCACATCAAGAACGGCGCAAAGCCACGGCGGTTGTGCAACAGCACGGCCTTCTCGCGGCGCTCGACCACACGCTCCAAGCCCTCCATCAAGGGTTTTGAGAACATGCAGCCGCTGCCATGCGAGAACTCGCGGCGCAGGTCGGCAATGCGGACAGTCGGCAGCACGGCGTGTCCCGGGCGCTCGGGCATCTCGACGCGCGTCCAGGTGGCACCGTTATACATGCCGCGGCGGCAGCGGTCGAGAGCCTCGGCCGAGGGCGTGGCGGAGCCCAACACAAGCGGGCAGCGGTAACGCCGCGCCATCTCTGCCGCCACCTCGCGCGCGTGGTAGCGCGGACTGGAACCCTGCTTGTAACTGGTCTCATGCTCCTCGTCGATGATGATGAGGCCCAAGTCGCTGAGCGGGCAAAAGAGCGCCGAGCGGGCGCCGACGACCACGCGGGCCGCACCGCTGGCGACCATATCCCACTGGTCCAGGCGCTCGCCAGCCGAAAGGCGCGAATGGAACACGGCGACCGTCTCGCCAAAGCGCGAGCGGAAGCGGCCGACGGTCTGGGCCGTCAGCGAGATCTCGGGCACCAGCACGCAGGCCGAACGGCCGGCCGCGAGCACGCGCTCGATCGCGGAGAGGTAAACCTCGGTTTTGCCGGAGCCGGTGACGCCGTCGACCAGCACCACGTCGCCATGAGCGTCCAGACGAGCGCGCTCAATCTGCGCGAGCGCCTGCTGCTGGCCGTTCGTGAGCGCGACTGGTGCCTTACCGCTTGCCGAGGACAGCGTGGTCTGCTCGCTGCAGCCACGCCAGGCGCGACGCTCCTCCACCACCACGACGCCGCGCTTTTCGAGCGCCTTGATGGTCGCCGACATGTTGTTGTAGAGCAGGTTGAGATCGCGCGTCGTGACCGGGCCGCATTGGAGCGCCTCGATGAGCTGACGCTGGCGAACCGCGGTCTTGGGCGGCGTGTAGTCGAAACCCTCGGGCGTGAGCATGACCCAGCGATTTTGGATAGGCTTGACGGCGGGGCGCTCAACCGTCCACACGCCGTCATCGCCCTTGACCACGCGCGGACTTCCACCCGGGGGCAAGAACAAACGCAGGCACTCGGAAAGCGTCGCGACATACTCGCGGCTCATCCAGCGCGAGATGCGGGCAGCCTCGGCTGTAAAGAGCGGTTTGCTGAGGATGGCTTCGACGGGCTTGATGCGCGAAGGGTCGAGGGCATTGTTGCCTTGCAGGACGCCCAGCTCGAGCGCAATATCGACGATGTAGCCTGCGGCGGCACGGTTGCCAAAGTGGACCAGGACCGTCGATCCGACCTGGGCCTCGTTGGCAAGGGACTCGGGGACGCCGTAAGCAAACGGTTCGGACAGCGCACGGGTGGGGATGTCGAGAGCCACGCTCGTATAGGCGGCAATGGGCTCAAGTGCAGGCTCGGGCTTGGCCGTGGCAGCAGCGGAAGCCGGCGCCGCCGGAGACTCCTCCGGTTCCGGCGAACCAAACAGCGAAAGTTGCTCGGCCATGGCCCCAGCACCTCCTATCCCATACGTCTACAGAAACAAGAGCCCCGCTCGGGGTGAACGGGGCTCGGATACATACGTTTGCGCAGCGATTACAGCGCCATCGTGCGGGCGCGGTCGATACGCGCCAGGCAGTCGTCGCGGCCGACGAGTGCCATGGTCTCGCCCAGCGGAGGGCTCACCATGTTGCCGCAAACGGCGACGCGCACGGCCTGGAACACCACGCGCTTCTTGAGGTCCATCTGCTCGGGCAGCGGCTCAAGCGCAGCGTCGATGTTCGCGGCGGTCCACTCGGTAACACCCTCGAGCGCGGCCTTGGCGGCGTCCAGAATGGCACCCATGCCTTCCTTGGCCAGGCCCTTGTTGACGGACTTCTCGTCATACTCGAGCGTCTCGGCCGTAGCGAAGATGGGAGCGGCGACGGTCACGGCGTCGGCCGGCATCTTGGTGCGCGGCTTAACGATGGCGGCAAGCGCGTCGATCCAATCCTCGCCGTACTCGACATTACCCTCGATGAGACCCGCCTCGTGCAGCTCGGGAACCATGATCTCGTCGGCAAACTGAGCATCGGACATGCCATTGATGTACTCGGCGTTGACCCAGTCGAGCTTCTTGGGGTCGAAGGTCGCCGGGTTCTTGGAGATGCGGTCGAGCGAGAACTTACTGGCCAGGACATCGCGCGGGATGATCGTGGTTTCGCCGTCGAGCGACCAGCCGAGCAGCGCCAGGTAGTTGACAAAGGCGTCGGACAGGTAGCCGGCGTCGCGGTACTCCTCCACCGAGGTGGCGCCGTGGCGCTTGGAGAGCTTTTTGCCGTCGGCGCCCAGGATCATGGAGATGTGAGCGAACGTGGGCACGGGAGCGCCGAGGGCCTCGTAGACCATGACCTGGCGCGGGGTGTTGGACAGGTGGTCGTCGCCGCGGATGACGTGGGTGATCTTCATCATGGCGTCGTCGACGACGGTCGCGAAGTTATACGTGGGCGTACCGTCGGAGCGGAAGATGACAAAGTCGTCGAGCTCCTTGGCGTCGAAGGTCACCTCTCCGTGGACGGCATCGTGGATGACGACGTCGCCGCGGTCCTCGGGCACCTTGATGCGCAGGACGTAGGACTCCCCGGCCTCGATGCGGCGGCGGGCCTCCTCGGGATCAAGATCGCGGCAACGGCGCTGATAGCCCTGGAAGGGGTCCTTGCGCTCCTGCGCGGCCTTGCGGTCGGCGTCGAGCTGCTCCTTGGTGCAGAAGCAGGGATAGGCCTTGCCCTCGTCCCAAAGCTTCTGGGCGGCCTGCTTGTACAGGTCCAAGCGCTCGGTCTGGGCGTAGGGGCCAAAATCGCCGCCCACCTCGGGACCCTCGTCCCAGTCCAGGCCCAGCCAACGCATGGCGCGCAGGATGATCTGCGTGTTCTCGTCGGTGGAGCGGGTGGGGTCGGTGTCGTCGATGCGCAGGATGAACGTGCCGCCGTTTGCGCGGGCGAAAGCCCAGTTATAGATAGCGGTGCGGGCGCCGCCGATGTGCAGCTTGCCCGTCGGTGAGGGTGCAAAGCGGACGCGAACGTCTGATGCCATGGAAATCTCCTCGATTGCAGGATGGATGTCTAACCGCACCAGTATAAAGCATCAAAGCAGCCTCCGCACAAAGGGCACCGACCCATTCATTGGGGACAGACTTAAATGACCAGTCGTTGGGGGAAGGCTTTAAGGCTAGCCGACAATGAGTGTCCAAAGGCTGGTCATTTATGTCTGTCCCCAATGAGTAAGGCAGGTCATTTAAGTCTGTCCCCAATGAGTAGGTGCGGAAAGGGTGTGAATGTTTGATTTACGCGCTATGATGTGCCCTTGCATAGAGAGCCCGGCGGAATGGTAACGGTCGCCGGGACACGTTTTTGAAAGGACAATCATGTCAGAAGAACTTCGTTCCATCCCGCCCCAACACGGGTCCTTTGTTTTTACGTCGGAGTCGGTGACCGAAGGTCATCCCGATAAGATCGCCGACCAGATCAGCGACGCCGTCCTCGACGCAATCCTCGCCAAAGAAATAGAGCTCCAGGAGCAGGGCTACATCGCCCCCAATGGCGTGCCTGCCAACGTGGAGAACGTCCGCTGCGCCTGCGAGACCCTCGTGACCACCGGCACCGTCATCGTCGCCGGCGAGATTCGCACCCAGGCCTACGTCGACGTACAGGAAATCGCCCGCGGTGTTATCCGCCGCATTGGCTACAACCGTGCCAAGTTCGGTTTTGACTGCGACACCTGCGGCGTTATGAGCCTCATCCACGAACAGTCGCCCGATATCGCCCAGGGCGTCGACGAGTCCTTCGAGACCCAGACCGGCGCTACCACCGACCCGATCGACCTGATCGGTGCCGGCGACCAGGGCATGATGTTCGGTTATGCCTCCAACGAGACCAAGACCCTCATGCCCATGCCACACTACCTGGCAAGCCGCCTGGCCGAGCGCCTGGCAGCCGTGCGCCACGACGGCACCCTGCCCTACCTGCGTCCCGACGGCAAGACCCAGGTCACCGTGCGCTACGAGGAAGGCAAGCCCGTCGAGGTCACGACGATCGTCATCTCCACGCAGCACGCCGCCGAAATCGAGGACATGGGCAAGATCAAGGCCGACCTCATCGAACACGTCATCACCCCGGTCATGGCCGCTGAGAACATGCCGTGGGACAACGCGGACATCTACGTGAACCCCACCGGTCGCTTTGTCGTAGGCGGCCCCATGGGCGACACGGGCCTCACCGGCCGCAAAATCATCGTCGACACCTACGGCGGCTACGGCCGTCACGGCGGCGGTGCCTTTAGCGGCAAGGACTGCACCAAGGTTGACCGCTCCGCCGCGTATGCCGCGCGCTGGGTCGCCAAGAACGTGGTCGCCGCCGGGCTGGCCGACCGCTGCGAAGTCGAGCTTGCCTACGCCATCGGCGTTTCCAAGCCCCTCTCAATCATGATCGACACCTTCGGTACCGCACATGTTGCCGAGGACAAGATCGTTGAAGCCGTAGAGAAGACCTTCGACCTGCGCCCGGGCGCCATCATACGCGACCTAGACCTGCGTCGCCCCATCTACGAAAAGACGGCAGCCTACGGTCACTTCGGCCGCGAAGACCCCGACTTCACCTGGGAGAAAACCGACCGAGTCGAAGAACTCAAAGCAGCCTGCGGCCTGTAAGCTAACTCGAAAAGCTACAGCCAAATAACAACGCACCAAAAGAAGTACCGGCCCCAACCGGTACTTCTTTTTTATTTAAAGGTGGTGAAGATGAGCCTACCTGGGACATGGAATAAATCACAGGCCGATAAATTTTGCAGCAGAGCGACTCCAACCATGTATCCTAAGTTCCGAGGGCTTTAGTATTTGGTCGATCGCGAGTTCCGCACGAGCCGGAGGCCACTTAATGTGGCCTCCGTGCGAGCAGGACTGTCCGAGCAGGCGACCAAATACTAAAGCCCTCGGAACGGCGGGACAGAGTATGCCCCGCCCCTCGGGACGACGGGATAGATAAGGAGCATCCATGGCAGGCAAGCCGCAAACACTAGCTACGACCTCGGCATTCGAGATCTTGGGCCCCGTCATGGTCGGCCCCAGCTCATCGCACACCGCCGGCGCCCTGCGCTGCGCCCAAGTTGCCGCCAGCCTGCTGGAAGGCCGCATCACCAAAGTCACCTTTGGCCTGTGGAACTCCTTCGCCCACACCTACCGCGGCCACGGCACAGACCGTGCGCTCGTCGCGGGCATACTGGGCCTCGACACCGATGACGAGAACATCAAGCAGGCCTTCGACCTCGCGCGCGAGCAGGGCCTCGAATATCACTTTGACATCAAGGGCGACGACGCCTCCATCCACCCCAACACCGTCGACATCGAAATGGTCGACGACACGGGCGCCACGGCACAGGTCCGCGGCGAGAGCCTGGGCGGCGGCAAGATGCGCATCAGCCGCATTAACGGCGTCGGCGTCGACATCTCGGGCATGTATTCCACGCTCTTCGTGGCGCACAAGGACGTCCCCGGCGTGCTCGCCGCGCTCACCAACCTGCTCGCCTACGCCCACGTAAACATCGCCTTCTGCCGCACCTACCGCACCGAAGTGGGCGGCCAGGCCTACTCCGTCTTTGAGACCGACGGCGCGCCCGACGACACCGTCGTCCCCATGCTGCGCAAACTCGACAATGTCGATTACGCGACCTTTATCGAGCTCCCCGGTTCTGCCTCGTCGCTCTCTCCCGGCGTCTCGGCCAAGGAAATCTTCGACGACGGCGAGCAGCTGCTCGATGCGTGCGAGGAAATGGGGCTCAGCATCGGCGCCGTCATGGCCGTTCGTGAGGCGCGTCTGACCGGCGAGGCCCACGCCGTCGCCGCCATGCGCCGCGTGCTCGACGTCATGCGCGAGGAGACCACGGCCCCCCTCGCCAATCCGCAGCGCTCGCTCGGTGGGCTAATCGGCGGCGAGGCCAAGCTCGTCGAAGCAACCCGCTGCAACGATTTGAGTGCAAGCCTGATGGGCGCCGTCCAGACCGACGCCGTTGCCCGCGCCATGGCCGTGCTCGAGCGCTCCGCTACCATGGGCGTGATTGTCGCCGCCCCCACGGCAGGCTCCGCGGGTGTTGTGCCCGGCTGCGTGCTGGCGCTCGCCGATCGCCTGCAGCTCGACGACGAGCAGGTCATGGACGCGCTCTACTGCGCAGCCGCAATCGGCCTCAACCTCACCACGAGCGCCTGCGTCGCCGGCGCCGAGGGCGGATGCCAGGCCGAGGTGGGAAGCGCCGCCGCCATGGCAGCCGCCGCGCTGGTACAGATGCTCGGCGGCACGCCCGAGCAGGCGCTAGACGCCAGTTCCATCGCGCTGAGTAACCTGCTGGGCCTCGTTTGTGACCCCGTCGGTGGCCTCGTGGAGGTGCCCTGCCAAAACCGCAACGCCATTGGCGTGGCAGCGGCCTTTAGCTCGGCACAACTCGCCCTCGCAGGCATTAAGAGCTTGGTGCCGTTTGACCAAATGGCACATGTCATGCTCTCGGTGGGCCACGCGTTGCCAGCCACGCTGCGCGAGACGGCAAAGGGCGGCATCGCGCAGGCTCCGGCCGCACTTTCGGCCTGTGCAAAATGCGGTGTGTGCGGATAGCGACTAAGAACGACTCAAAGGTGGGACATTTGTCCCAGCTCTTTCGAATGCCACCGTTTCCGTACCACAAACAGCAGGGCAATCGCTATAATGCAAGCCCAGTAAAAACACGATGAACCGCAAGGCGAAAATCGAAGGATATGCATACGATGTCGCAAAACGATCGAACTCAACTGATTCCCGATCCGCAGCAGCCGAGCAGGCACACCGGCGGCGTTCAGTCACCGCGTCCTATCGCGCCGAGCCACGGTCAGCAGCGTGGTGCGGCAAACGCTTCCCAACGCCCGAACCAGCAGCGACAGCAGCGTCAACAACGTCAGCAGCGCCAGGCAAACGGCAATGCGCCCAAGCAGCCCCCCACGCACGCTCGAGGCGATCGCGGCCCCACACGCAAGTCCGCCGAGAACAGTAAGTCAGGCAAAAAGACGACGCTCTTTGTCGTCCTAGGTCTTATCGTCATTGTCTATATCGTAGGCATCGTAGCGTTTTCGCAGCTAGCCTACCCCAACACCACCATTGCCGGCGTCGACGTCTCCTTCTCCAACGCTTCGTCTGCCGCCACCAAGGTCAACTCGGCATGGAAGCACTATAAGCTCACCGTGACAGGCGATGACTTTAGCTGGACCTATCAGCCCGAGTCCGATGAACCCATCGTCGACGGCGAAGCTGCCGCAAAAGAAATCATCAGCCACAACGAAGCCTTTGTATGGCCGGTCCGCCTTGTGGAATCCTTAAGCGGCAAAACCAAAACAACCGCTACCTCCAACGAAGTCGATCTTGATCAAGACGTCGACCTGTCCATGCTCTCCGACACCTTTGACCAAAAGAAGTTTGAGAAGGATCTGGGCGCCGCCATCGACGAGTTTAACGAGGGGCGTTCGGGCACGTTCGAGGCCAATAGCTCCTATGACGAGCAGGCCGGCAAGTTTACCGTCGAGAAGGCGCGCTCCAACGAGAAACTCAACCGCGAGCATGTCATTAAGTATGCCGAGCTCGAACTTGCCTCGCTGGCCGAGACCGTAGATCTTTCCAAGCTCGGCAACGATGCCTATGAGCCGCTCAATGGAACGCTGACTGATGATCAGATTCAGGCCGCATGCGATGCAGCCAACAACTTCTTGGGCGTCAACGTGACCCTCAAGCTCAACGGCGAGGATGCCGGCAAGGTTGATGGCGGCTCCGTGTTGCAGTGGATCAGCTTTGCCGATCCGGCCAACCCAACGCTCGATACGTCGCAGATCAGCAGCTGGGCAGCCGAGCTCGCTAACGGCTTTAATACCGTGGGCTCCACTCGCTGGTGGACGCGCGCCGATGGCAAGCAGTGCGCCGTCGAAGGCGGTGACTTTGGTTGGTCCATCGACAGCAGCTCGCTCGCCAAGCAGGTCGAGGACGCCATTAACAACAAGCAGACCGGCGAAATCGAGATCAAGTACTCCCAGAAGGCCGACACCTTTACCGCAAAGGGAGAGCCCGACTGGAAGGCGTATATCGACGTCGACCTGTCCGAGCAGCACGCGCGCTACTATGACGAGAACGGTAATATCGTGTGGGAGGCCAACTTTATTTCCGGCAAACCGGGCGAAGACGCCACCCCCGAGGGCGTGTGGCAGATCAACAGCAACGACGGCGGCAGCACCCTGATCGGAGCCAAGGACCCCGAGACCGGTAAGCCCAAATACGAAAGCCCGGTGAGCTACTGGATGCCGTTCGAGGGCAATATGATCGGCTTCCACGATGCCACCTGGCAAAACGACAAGAGCTTCGATAACGCCGAGTCGTACAAGTGGTGCGGCAGCCACGGTTGCATCAACCTGCGCCTGTCAGACGCCAAGGCACTTCACGACTGCATCAAAGTCGGCCTGTGCGTGGTTGTCCACTCGTAGTGCAACGCGCGCATTCCTACAACGTGGAGCTGCTGCGACCAATCTAACAGTTCCGAAAGAAACCGTCCTATGCGCCCGCCCCAACCGGTGGGCGCATATAATTATCGAGGTTCTTTCTATAAAGGAGACGCTATGCCGAATGTCCCCACGATCACCCCGGGCCCAGATGATACCGAGCGCACGCCCGAAGGTGCCACCGAAACGATTCCTCTGATTACAAACGTACATGCCGACAAGCAGAGCGAACGCACGAACGATACGGCCGAGATTTCCGATGAAGAGGCGTATGCCAAGCTCAAGGCAAAACGTGCCGAACGTCGACGCAAAAAGCTGATTCGACGCGGTATTGTCGCCGGCGTCGTGGGTGCCATCGCGCTCATTGCCATTGTCGCAACCCTGGTTATCAATGCGCAGCCACAGGGCGCTAGCGAGCCTGTGACCGACATGGTGACCGAGGGCACGTTTACCACAACGGTCGAGGCGAAAGGCCAGCTCAAACCCATTTCATCCTCAGTGGTCTCCCCTTCTGTCGACGGTACGGTCGATTCGATCAACGTGCAGGCGGGCCAATCCGTCAACGAGGGCGAAGTGCTTATGACCATTAAAAACGACGAGCTCGATCGCAACGTTGCCGAGGCGCAGCGTGCAGTTACAGCCGCTCAGGAAGACCTCTCCAACGCGCAGAAAGCCGCAGCTGCCGCGCAGGCCACCCCAACGACGGACGTCGATGGAGCTTCCGCAACGGCTGGCATCCCCGCCGCATCGGCGGACACGAACGCCGTATCGGCCGCGCAGCGCAGCCTCGCATCGGCCCAGGCAAACCTCGACCAGGCGAACGCCAAGGCAGCCAGTCGCACGGTCACGGCCCCGAGCTCGGGTAGCATCGTGGAGCTCAACGCCAAGGTGGGCGCCACGGTTACAGGCGGCATGATCATGGGCGAAAGCGATACGAGCGGCGGCAGGCAGTGCATGCAGATCGCCGACCTGTCCAAGATGAAGGTGACCGTGCAGGTGGGCGAAAAGGACATCGCAAAGATCGCCGTTGGGCAGAGCGCCAACGTCACGTATCCCGCGTTTCCCGATATCGTGAGCCAGGGCACCGTCACGGCTATCGCGTCGGTGGCAAACTCCGACGCCGCCAACGGTGGCGGCGGCAGCGTAACCTTTAACGTCGACATCCTCATCGAGGCACCCGACGCGCGCCTGAAGCCGGGCATGACGGCCGAGGTGTCGGTGGTGACCGAGCAGCTCGACGACGTGGTGATGGTGCCGACGATGGCGCTCATGACCGAAGACGGCGAACACTATTACGTCAACGTGGCAACCGATGACGAGGGCAAGCAAACCCGCCGCGTCAAGGTGACCGTCGTGACGCAAAACGACAACGAAGCCGTAGTCGGCAAGACACAGGTCAAGCGCGACGACCAGGGCAACGAGATCAACCCCAACGTGCCGGTTACCAAGCTGCGCGATGGCGACACCCTCGTCATGGACACCGGAGCGGACGCAACAGCTGACGGCGGCTACAGCGCGGATTCGGGCAGTATGTCTGCCGACGAGGGTATGTAATGCGTCCCGTTATCGACATCCGCAACGTGCACCGCATCTTTGAGAGCGAGGCGGGTTGCGCCCACATCTTGCACAACGTGAGCCTGGCGGTAAAACCCGGCGAGTTCGTCGCCATCACCGGCCCCTCAGGCTCGGGCAAGTCAACGCTCATGAACATCCTAGGCTGCCTGGATAAGCCGACGGCGGGCGACTACTACCTGCAAGGGCTCAACGTGGCCGAGCTTGACGATGACGAGCTCACCGAAGTTCGCGCCCTGAGCATTGGCTTTGTCTTTCAGAGCTTCAACCTGCTGCCGCGCCTGTCGGTTATCGAAAACGTCATGCTGCCGCTGGCCTACACCAATGTGCCCCGTAGCCAGCGCGAAATGCGCGCCGTGCACGCGCTGCAGGCCGTCACGCTGCCCGTCGACCACTGGGACCACCGCATATCCGAGCTCTCGGGCGGCCAGATGCAGCGCGTCGCCATCGCGCGCGCCCTCGTCAATGACCCGCCCATAATTCTTGCCGACGAGCCGACGGGAAACCTGGACTCCGCGACTGGAGCGCTTGTGATGGAGACCTTCCATAAGCTCCAGAAGCGCGGCAAAACCATCGTTCTTATCACACACGACCCCGGCATCGCCGCCGAGGCCGACCGCGCCGTGACCATCCGCGACGGTCGCATTCACGACGGCGCGTATATTCCGCATGCACCGCGGACCCTGCGCAGCGCCGTAGATAGCCTGCCCATGATTTCCGCCTCCGCCAACCCGCCGAAAGGAGTGGTGGCATGAGCGCCCGCGATCTCATCCAGGAAGCCCTTCACTCGCTCGAGGCCAACAAGGGGCGCAGCCTGCTCACCATCCTGGGCATTGTCATCGGCATCGCCTCAGTCATTGCAACGACCTCGCTCATCGGCGGAATCCAAAACAGCCTGGTCAACAGTCTGGGCCTCAATGCGGCACGCATGGTGCAAATCTATTCGTCGCAAGAACTCACCGAGTCGGACATCGAGAAGCTTCAAAAACTGGTGCCGCAGATAGAGCAGATCGGCATTGTCGACAGCGCGTATACCGAATACAAGACCGGCGATAAAAGCTATACCGTCATGGCACAGGGCGTCGATAGCGACATGCTCGACGCCGTGGGGGCCAGCAAGCTCGTTGCGGGGCGCACCTATTCCCAGGCCGAGTCCCAATCAGGCTCGCGCGTGGCGCTCATCAGCCGCGGCGGCGCCGATCAGCTTTACGGCAACGAACAGGATGCGCTGGGGAAAACCATCAAGGTGTCCAACGGCGAGGTGCAGATTGTCGGCGTGATTGATGGCGGCAACGACTCCATGGGCTCGCTCACACTATACATGCCGCGCGAGACGATTGCCGGGCTGTTTGGCGACGAGAATCCTTCATTCCCCAGCGTGACGGCACTCGCCGCCGAGGGCACGGACATGGATGAGCTCTGCGAGACCGTCGAGTCCAAGGTGCGCGCGATGAAGGGCATCGCGGAGGATGATGAGTACGACAGTGTATCGGCGACCTCCATGAAAAGCGCCATCGATGCGCTCAACTCCTTTATGGGCGCGTTCTCGCTCATCATGGGTGCTGTCGCCAGCATCTCGCTGCTTGTCGGCGGTATCGGCATTATGAATATGATGCTCACCAACGTGACCGAGCGCATTCGAGAGATCGGCATCCGCCGCGCTCTGGGCGCCAGTCGTCGCGATATCACCGCGCAGTTTTTGGCCGAGTCTTCGGCGCTGTGCGTCACCGGTGGCCTGCTGGGTGTCCTAATTGGCTATCTGCTTGCCTGGGGCCTCGCGATGTTTGCCTCCGGATCCGGGATTCTTGGCGAGCTCGGTGCCAGCGGGCAAATCACACCGAGTTTTTCAATCGCCACGGTGCTGCTGGCCTTCGCCGTCTCCGTCGGCATCGGCGTAATCTTTGGCTTCTACCCCGCTCGCCGCGCGGCAAAGCTCAACCCAGTGGAGTGCCTACGCTACCAGTAAGCCACCACCAACAAGTTGCGGTGAATTAAGGACTAAATATGCTATCTAGCAGCAAAAACAGACACTATTTCACGGCAACTTATTGAAGGGCTGCTTGCGCCAGTTCCGGGCTTCGTCCTCGAGCTATTGGCGGATGACGGGCTTATACGGGTCGAGCTTGCTCAAGGCGCTTCTCCTCGCGGGCGGGAGGGCACGCAGGCGCGGCGAGCGCCTAGCGCGCGAACTCCCGTAAGAGCGCGTCTTCCACTTCCCGAAGCGAAAGGCCCCCGCCTCCCTCGGCGGGACGGGCGACCACGATACAGCGCGCTCCCACGTCGCGCGCGGAGGCGATCTTCTCGGCCGTGCCACCTACGGTTCCCGAGTCCTTGGTCACAAGCCACTGGGCGCCCACCTGCCGAAGCATCGCCTCGTTGAGCTCGCGGGTGAAGGGCCCCTGCATGCCGATGACGTGCGACGGCGAAAACCCCGCGTCGATGCACTTCGTTATAGCACCGGGCAGCGGGAGAACACGCACGAAGAAGCGCTCCGCGAAATCGGCGACGCGCGTGTAGGGAGCAAGCTCCTTGCTCCCCGTCGTGAGAAGCGCGCGACCCGGGTTCTCGGAGAGAAAGCGCGCCGCGCAGGCGATCGACGCGACCGACACGACGCCTTTGGGTAGCGCCTCGACCGGGCGCGCAAGGCGCAGACATCGTGCACCCACGGCGAGCGAAGCGGCCCGGATGTTGCCGCTTGCGAGCGTAGCGAAGGGATGCGTGGCGTCGACGACGATGCGCGCGCCGGAAAGCTCGCGCTCCATGTCGGCCTCGTCGAGCCTGCCCGCATGCACCTCGATGCCCGGAAGCTCGCCCAAAAGCTCGCCTCCGTACTCGGTTGCCGCGTAGGCACGGGCGGGGATGCCCGCCCCGCTCGCCCATTCGCACAGAAGGCGGCCCTCAGTGGTGCCGGCGAAGATGCGCAGCGCCGGCGCGGATGCGGGCGCCGTCACTTCGGGCCGCCTGGGCGCGTGATCTCGTAGAGCAGCGCGTTCATAATGGCGGCCGCCACGGTCGAGCCGCCCTTGCGACCCCTCGCGACGATGGCCGGCACCCGTCGCGCGAGTAGCTCCTCTTTCGCCTCGACCACGTTCACAAACCCAACCGGCACCCCAACGACGAGCGCGGGCGCGATCTTCCCCGCGTCCATGAGCTCGGCGAGGCGCAGAAGTGCTGTGGGAGCGTTGCCGACGGCCACGATGAGCGGACCCTCGATGCCGCAAGCTTTGTCCATGCTCGCAACGGCGCGAGTCGTGCCCGCGGCGCGCGCAGCCGCGGCGACATCAGGGTCGGCCATGTAGCACACGGCCTTGCAGCCGAGCTTCGCGAGCGCGGGCTTGCTTATGCCTGCGAGCGCCATGTTCGTGTCGGTGAGCACCGTGGCCCCTGCGCGCAGTGCGTCGAGCGCACAGTGCGCGGCGTCATGGGTGAACACGAGGGAATCGGCGTACGAGAAGTCAGCAGTGGTGTGGATGACGCGCTTCACGACGGGCTCTTCGAGCGGCGGGAACGTGCGGCCGCCGAGCTCTTCGGTGATGATCTCGAAGCTGCGCCGCTCGATGTCGCCGGGCGCCATCTCCTTGGAATCCATCTAGTACTCCACTCCTTCCCTTGCACCTATCCCCTGAGCGTAGGGGTGTTTCTCGCACCGCATCTCGGTTATGTAGTCGGCCTTCTCCACGATCTTGCGGGAAGGCGCGCGCCCGGTGAGCGCTACTTCGACGCCGCGCGCGGACATATCGAGCGCGCGGTCCACGAGCGCCTCGTCGACAAGCCCATTCGAAAGCGCGTCGAGCGCCTCGTCGAGCACGAGCAGCCCCTCCTGCGCGCCCTCGAGCTCGGCGAGCGCAGAAGCGAGGTTCCCATCGTGCAACTCGCGCGTCGCGGCAAGTTCTTCCGACGTCATGGACCAGGTAAACTTGTCCGACGCCTTCCCCGCGAACACGGGCACGCCGAAATGCTCGGCGAGCAGGCGCACCTCCCCGCTTTCGCCGTCTTTCAGGAACTGCACGACGACGACGCGGCGGCCTGCGGCGAGCATGCGAAGGGCGAGGCCCATCGCCGCCGTGGTCTTGCCTTTACCGTCGCCATGATACACGTGGATCATACGCCCTCCTCGATAATGCGGTAGACATACTCCATGTCGAGCGCCCCGCGCACGACATCGGCCAGGCGGTCGAACTCGCGCGCACGGTGATCGGCCGCGGATGCTGCGCCCGCAGCACCAACGACGCTCTCGGGCAGGCCGCGCATGCGCGCGAGCGAGCGCGCGAGGGCGAGCGCCACCCCCGGTTCGTCGAACAGGCCGTGGAGATAGGTTCCGAACACGTTTCCGCAGGCCGCGCCTTCTGGTTTGCCGCCAATCGTGCCCGCAGAGGCGCAGGAGACGGTCGTTTCGCCGTCGTGAATCTCGTACCCGCGCGCCGTCATGCCGTTCCACACCGAGAACGCGCCTTGGGCGCCCGTGATGCGCAGCTCCGACTGGGCAAGGCGCTTTTCCTCCTTGAACACCGTACTTGCAGGGATGAGCCCGAGCCCGCGCGCGGTGCCAGCGCCTTCTCTGCCGTGCGGGTCGGAAAGCTCGTCTCCCAAAAGCTGGTAGCCTCCGCATATGCCGAGTACCGGCGTGCCCGCGCCCGAAAGCGCGCGTACACAGGCTCCGATGCCGCTAGCCGCAAGCCAGCGCGCGTCGTCGAGCGTTGCCTTCGAGCCGGGAAGCACCACCAGGTCGGGTCGACCCAGATCGGTCGTCGAGGAAACGTAGCGCACGCCCATGCCGGGCACGCGCGAAAGCGGGTCGAAGTCGGTGAAGTTCGACAGGTGCGGAAGGCGCACGACGGCGACGTCGATGACGCCGCGCGCCTCGCGGGCAGATAGGCGCGGCGCGAGCGAGTCCTCGTCGTCCAGGTCGAGCGTAAGATACGGCACGACCCCCACGACGGGGGCCCCGCACATCTTCTCGAGCGGGGCCAAACCCGGGCGCAGGATTTCCACATCACCGCGGAACTTATTTACTACAAGCCCCCGCAAAAGCGCGCGGTCCTCGGGCGCAAGGAGCGCGACCGTGCCGTAAAGCTGGGCAAACACCCCGCCTGGGTCGATGTCGCCCGCGAGCAGCACGGGGGAGGACACGGCGCGCGCGAGCCCCATGTTGACGATGTCGTTTTCGGCAAGGTTGATTTCGGCGGGGCTGCCGGCGCCCTCGATGACGATGACGTCGTTTTCCTCCGCGAGCGAATCGAACGCCTCCAAAATCTGCGGCATGAGCGCCTTCTTTCGCGCGAAGTAGTCCCTCGCAGCGAAGGCTCCCTGCTCCTTGCCGGCCACGATGAGCTGGCTTCGGTGGCCGCTTTCGGGCTTGAGCAGAATGGGGTTCATGCGCACGTCGGGCGCGATGCCGCACGCCTCGGCCTGCATGATCTGGGCGCGCCCCATCTCGAGCCCGTCGGCCGTGACACCGCTGTTGAGCGCCATGTTCTGGCTCTTGAAGGGAGCCACGCGCAGGCCGTCCTGCGAAAGAACGCGGCACAGCCCCGCCGCAAGCAGGCTCTTCCCCGCGTTCGACATGGTGCCCTGGATCATGATGGGCTTCGCCCTACCCACGGGTATCGACCTCCTTCGCCGAGCCTCGGCCATCCGCGCCCGCCATAGCACCGCTGCAAGAAGCGCCGCCCCGTTCGTCGGGTTCGCCTTCGCCTGATGTACCTTCCGCCCATAGCGCGCGGCTGAACGCCATCGCAAGCCGGGCGTTCTCCTTGCGCGTGCGCACCGCGACGCGGCACCAGAAACGGGACAGCACCGAAAACGAGTCGCACGTGCGGACCAAAACCCCCTGTTTATACAGGCGTTCGGGAATGTCTTTCGTCGGCGTGCGGACTAAAAGGAAGTTCGCATCCGACGGCACGACGGAAAGCCCAAGCGAGGAGAGCTCGTGGGAAAGCCACGCTCGCTCGCCCGCCAATACATCGCGCGTGCGCGAGACGTATTCGACGTCTTCCAGGGCGGCGATGCCCGCGGCCTCGGCGACCGAGGAGACGGGCCACGCCTGCCCCGCCCGGCGAATTCCATCGATGAGTTGGGCGTTTCCGCTGATCAGATATCCCAGCCGTAACCCCGCCATTCCGTAGAGCTTGGTGAACGCAGAGAGCACGGCCACATGGCGCGAACACGCGGCGCGTGCGGCCACGCTCCTATCGCGGGCGTCGGGCGCAAATCCGAGGAAGCACTCGTCCACGACGAGCAGCGCGCCCACCTGCTCGCAGCGGCAAGCCGCGGCATCGATCACGCGGGGGTCGACGAGGCGCCCCGTCGGGTTGTTCGGATTGCAGAGGTACGCCACGTCTCCCGGCCCCTCGATCGCGCGGGCGAAGGAGGCGGGCACGTCGAAGTCGTCCGCTTCGGAGAGCGGGAACTCCTGCACGCATGCGCCGTAGTACGATGCCGCCTCCGCATATTCAGAGAACGTCGGCGCGCACACGACGATGCGTTTCGGGCGCACCGCCGCAGCGAGCCGCCAGATGATGTCGGACGCGCCCGCGCCGCAGACGATAGTATCTTCGGGAATGCCCTGGGCGCGCGATAGGGCGCGAACAAGGGCGAGGCTTTCCCTATCGGGGTAGGCGTCGATTCGAGAAAGCGCCTTGCAGGCTGCGGCGACAGCGCGCGGCGAGGGGCCTGCCGGATTCACGTTCACCGAGAAATCGATGAAGTCGGAGGCGCCCCCTTCGCAAGCGATGCCAAGCGATTGCGCACTGCCCCCATGCGTACGGGCGCGCAGGATTCCCCCGGCAGCCCGGGACGCAGCGTGGTCTTCCCTCATGACATCGCCCCCACGGCGAGCACGACCGCCGCGCGCGCGGCGCCGAAGACGACGAGCGCGCATACGGACGCGGCGAGCATGAGCCTAGTCGCCCGGGCGATGTCGCCCCACTCGATTTCGCGGGACGCGTCGCCTATCGTCGGTTTCTCAACGAGCTTGCCGAAATACACCGCGGGTCCCGCCAGGCGCAGCGCGAGCGCGCCCGCGCACGCTGACTCGGTCTGCGCCGAGTTGGGGCTCGCATGGCGACGCCTGTCGCGGCGCCAGATGCGCGCCGCCCCGCGCGCGTCGAGCCCGACGATCGGGCACACGGCGATCATAAGCAGGGCCGATAAGCGCGAGGGAATCCAGTTCACCGCATCGTCGAGGCGCGCCGAGGCGCGGCCGAAGTCGATGTAGCGCGCGTTTTTGTAGCCCACCATGCTGTCGAGCGTGTTCACAGCCTTGTACGCCATGCCCAAGGGCGCACCCCCGATCATAAGGTAGAAAAGCGGCGCGATGACGCCGTCGCTCGCGTTCTCCGCCACCGTTTCCACGGCGGCGCGCGCAACGCCCTGCTCGTCGAGAACAGACGTGTCGCGTCCCACGATGAGCCCGACGGCCTCGCGCGCCGCGACAAGGCCGCCCTTCGAGAACGCGCGGGCCACGGCCAGGCTCTGGCGGCGCAGCTCGCATGTCGCGAGAATCTGATAGCTCGCCCATGCCTCGGCCACGAAGCGCAAGCCGGGGTGAACCATGCCGCAAAGATGCAGGATTCCCCAGGTCAAAAGCCCACACGCAAGCGGAAGCGCCACGGCGAGCACAAGCCCTGCGGCGCGCGTGCCCGCGGACGTTTGCGGGAATGCGCCCCGCAGGCGGCCTTCGGCCCACGTGATCGCGCGCCCCATGGCGACGACGGGATGGGGAAGCCAGCGCGGGTCGCCGAAGGCAAGGTCGGCCGCGAACCCGGCGGCGACGGCAAGAATCGTCATCACCGGGCATCGCCCCCCGAAGCGGGGCGAACGTCGCGAAGGCAGCGCCCATCCCAGGTGGCGGCCCATGCGCCGCCCGGCTCGGTATGCACGTCGAAGTATTCCGTTTTCGGGACAGCAAGCTCGGAAAGCAGCGCTTTCACGGTACCCGCGTGAACGACGAAGACGGCGCGCCCACTCCCCTGGGCGCGCTCCGATTCGCACGCCTCCCGAAACGCCGCGACGACGCGGCGGGTGAAATCGCTCTTGCCTTCGCCATGCGGGCACCGCGTCTCGCACCAGGAGTCTACCCAGGCGCGGTAGCGCGCATCCTCTTTAAGCTCGGCGGCGCTTCGCCCCTCGAAGTCACCGAAATCCATCTCGCGCAGACCGGGGCATGCCATAAGCTCCGCATTCGGGAAGAGGATGCGTGCCGTCTGGCCGGTGCGGGCCATGCCGCTCGTGATAACACGGAACACGTCACGATCGCACGCGAGCTCGCGCAAAGCGCGCTCGCCCGCGCTCGACAGGGGCTCGTCGGTGCCCGCCCCGCTGTAGCGATGGTCTTCCGTGCCCGCCGTGGCACCATGGCGCACGAAGACGACTTCCAAAGGCGCGCCCGCGCCCTGCGTCCCTCGAGGCGCATCGGCAAGGTTTCCTTTGATGACCTGGGGAATCCCGCACGTCATGCGAACGACGACGTCGGCGCGCGCAGCAAGCGCGCATCCCAGGCGCCCCGCGCGCTCGCGCCATTGGGCGTCTTCCGCACGCATGGGGACGACCCCCGAGCCGACCAAGGGCAGAATCACTGCGTCGAAGCCAACCAGCCGCTCGAGCGCCCGGTCAGCGTCGAGCGCGCGTACGAGTTCCTCAGCACGGTACGCGACACGGCCGGCAAAAGGCGCGGGCACGCCGCCCTCCGCAAGCTGCGCCGCGTCGACGAAATCGTCCGCCGCGAACCCGAGCTTTTCGCGCACGAAGGTCCTCTTCCCCGAATGCGCGCCGCCTACCACGAGAATCATAGGAGCATACCCCCCGCCACCAGCATGGCAAGCATCGCGAGCTCGGCCCATTGCAGAAACCATCCGGCCAAATCCCCCGTCACCCCGCCGAAGCGGGACAGGGCAACATGACGGTACCACGCGAGCGCCAAAAGCCCCGCCACCGCCATAAGGGCGCCGACGGCCTGAGCGCACGCGACCATCCCTGCAGCCGAAGCCGCAGCGAAAGCGTAAAGCGGCACGACGATCGCCGCGCGCTTCTTCGCAGGCGAGAGCCCCGCGGCCATGCCGTCCGCCCGCGCGGCAGGCCAGCATTCAACGGCGAGCCCCGAAAGCGCGCGGGAGAACACGAGCGAGCACAGAAGCGCGAGGAACGCCCCCGCCGTAAGCGGCAGCGCGGTGAACAGGGAAAACTGCAGAATAAGGTACACGACAACACCGATGACCCCGAAGGCGCCCGCCCGCGGGTCGTGCATGATCTCGAGTTTTCGTTCGCGCGGGGCCCAACATGCAAGCGCATCGGAGGTGTCGCAGAGCCCGTCTAGGTGGATGCCTCCCGTCACCGCCACAGGCAGCGCCGCGAGCACGGCCGCGACGATGGTCGCGGGTACGCCGAGCAGGTTCGCCACGTACCCCCACGCCGTCATGAGGAAGCCTTCCGCAAGGCCCACCAGGGGAAACGCGGCAAGCGCATGGGTTGATCCGAAATCGGTCCAGGCCGATTTCGGGACGGGGATGCGCGAGAACGTTCCGAACGCCGCGCCGATTGCCTCTGCTATCTTCACCTTGTAGGTCCTTCGCCTTTCATCCACACGGGAATCCCGAATACCACTTCGACTGCGCGGTCGGCCAGCGCCGCCACGCCCGCGTTCACGCGCGCGAGCGCGCGCCTCCATGCCTCGGTCCCCTCATCGTAGCGCATCCCATCGGCAAACACGTCGACGGTGACCACCACCGTATACGCAGCGGCCTGAGCGAGCCGTTCAATGTCTCCGAGCACCTCGCGCGCCACAGCGTCGGGGTCACGTGGGGACAAGCCGCCTTCCGCGAAGAGCTCGTTTGCAACCAGGTTGCCCACGTCCTCCAAAAGAAGCGTGCAGCCGCGCGGAAGCCCGGACACTGCGGCGCCCACGTCACGCGTGCGCTCGAGGGTGGAAAACCCCTTGCCCTCGCGCAGCGCCCGATGGCGTGCGATGCGGCGGGCGCCCTCTTCCCCGAAGGGCTCCATCGTTGCCACGTACACGCGGGGGCCGTCGTGCCCGAGGCACAGGGACTCGGCGTAGGCGCTCTTGCCGCTCGCGGCGGCGCCGATGACGAGCGTCACCGTCATTTTCCGGCCTCGAAATGCTCGTAAGCAGCCATGCCAGTCGCCGTGAACGTCTTCCCATCCCGGTACACGCGCAGCGCCGAATCCAGAAGGGGCAGATACGCCATGGCGCCCGCGCCTTCACCCAAGTGAATGCCTGCGTCGAGGGGTGCCTTTATGCCGAGCTCGCGAAGGAGCTTCTGGCTTGCGGGTTCGCTTGATGCGTGGGTGCCCACGAGGTAGCCCAAGGCGTTGGGGCACAGGCGCGCCGCGCACAGGGCCGCCGTGCAGGATATGACCCCGTCGAGGAGCGCCGGCGCCTTCGAGGCCGCGGCCCCCAGGTAGAAGCCGCACATCGCCGCGATGTCGAAGCCGCCAACCTTCGAGAGCACGTCGATCGGGTCGGCGGGATCGGGCGAGTTCGCGTCGATAGCGCGCTCGACCACGTCGCGCTTGCGCGCGAGCGAGGCGTCCGAGAGCCCCGCGCCGCGCCCGACGAGGCTCCGCGCGTCCGTCCGGAGGAGCACTGCGGCCACCGCTGCCGAGGTGGTCGTGTTGCCGATGCCCATCTCGCCCGCGGCGAGAAGGCGCACGCCGGCGCGGGCAAGCCCGCACGCGACGGCGATTCCGACCTCGATCGCGCGCACGGCCCCATAGCGAGACATAGCGGGGCCGTGCGTGATGTTGCCGCTCCCCCGCCGCACGTTCGCGCACACCATGCGCGCGTCTTCTATGCCCCGGGCCATACCCACGTCGACGGGCACGACCTCGGCACCCGCGAACGCCGCCATGCGGCAGGCGCTCGTGGCCCCCTCGCACATGTTGCGCGCGACGGCTCGCGTCACGTCTTGCCCGCTTTGCGACACGCCTTCGGCAACGACCCCGTTGTCGGAGAAGAATACCGCGAGCGCACGGGGGAACTCGGCCACCTCGGCGCTCCCCTGAGCTGCGGCGATACACGCGACGGCGTCTTCAAAGTCGCCCAATCCCCCCAAGGGGTGAGCGATGGAGTCCCACGCGGCGTACGCGGCGGCGCGGGCGCACTCGTCTGCGGGCGCGATCCGGGAGAGCGCGGCTTCGAGCACGGCGCCCGGCGCCGACGAGAACGCGCACTCGACTTCCTCGCGGATGCAGGCAAGCGCGGTTTCGGTTGCTTCAGCCATGCCGTCTCCTCTCTGCGAACGACGCTGCGGCAGACGCGAACGCGCGCGCAACGTCGGGGTTAGCAGGATAGTACACATGCGGAAAGCCCGCCACCAGGGACGGGGTGGTCGTCATGCACGGCCAGCCCTTGTCGCGCCGGGGCTTCTGCGCCCAGAAGTCGCCGCCCGGGCAGGTGGACTGCCAGTAGTGGAACTCGTGCGCGCGGATGCATGTGCCGCGCGGCCCGTAGAGCCCGTCGCGCTGGGAAGTGAGCTCCACGTACCCGAAATGGGACAGCCTTCCCCCGTTCTCGCTTGCGCCCTCAAGGGCGCCCGCAACAGACCAGCGCCGCCCTTCGCTATCGGCGATTTCGCGCTGCAGGTACAGAAACCCACCGCATTCGGCGACCGTCGGCATGCCGGATTCCACCGCGCGCCGCACCGCCTCGCGCATCGGCGCGTTCTCGGAGAGCTGCCGCGCATGGAGCTCCGGGTAGCCGCCCCCCAGATAGAGGGCGCTTGTCCCCCGGGGCAACTCGCTATCACACAGGGGGCTGAAAAAGGCCAGCTCGCAACCCAGGTCCTCGAGCGCGTGCAGGTTCTCCTCGTAGTAGAACGAGAACGCCTCGTCACGCGCGACGCCGACGATGGGCCGCGCTCCCGCGATCGGCTCCAACCGGTAAGGTTCCTCGCGGATATCGGGTGCCGTCGCAGCTATTTCGAGCAAGCGGTCGACGTCGACGCTCTTTTCCACCAGCTCGGCCATCTTGTCGATGCGCGCGGAGAGCTGCTCGACCTCGTCGGCGGTCACAAGCCCCAGATGCCGGCTTTCGAGCGAGAACGCCTCGTCGGCGGGGATATTCCCCAAAACCGCGACGCCCGTGTGCTTCTCGATCGCAGGCGCCGCGTAGGCGCAGGCAGCGGCACTCGTCTTGTTCAGCACGACGCCGCGCACGTTCGCACAAGGCAGGAACTCGGCGATGCCGCGGATTACGGCGGCGAGCGATAAAGACGCCCCGCGCCCGTTCACCACTAAAACGACCGGCGTTTCCGTGTCGCGCGCAACCTGGTAGCTGCTCGCGTCGGCCACGCCGGGCGCCATGCCGTCGTAGAAACCCATGACCCCCTCGAGCACCGCGACATCCGCGCCCGCGGCGCCGCGTGCGAGCAGGGCGCGCAGCGTCGGGGCATCGGTGAAGAAACCATCTATGTTGCCCGAGCGCGCACCCACGACGCGGCGATGAAAGAGCGGGTCAATGTAGTCGGGGCCGCATTTGAAGGCCGCGCATGCAAGGCCGCGGCGCGCGAGCGCGCGCAGGAGCGCGCACGTTCCGACCGTCTTGCCGCTCCCGCTCGAGGGCGCAGCGACCATGAAGCGCGGGATGGACGTACTCACCGGGCGCCGCCTTCCCCACCCGCGGCGTTGCAGTTAGCAAGCGAGGGCACCTCAACGGATGGGTTCCCCTCGGCAGAGGGGTCCTCCCCGACAGGCGACTCCGCAAGCGCCCCGACTTCGGCAAGCTCCTCGGCATCCGCGCCCGCACCACGCGCGCTGACGAGGAACACGGGGTTTTGTGCCTTCATAAGATGGTGCGAGCCTACAGCCTCGGCGCGGGCGGCCGACAACTGGCACGCCTCGAACCCCTTAAAGCGCGAACCCGAGAGGAGCGCGCACGCCTCGGTGAGCGTCTCAACGGTGACGCATGGCACGCACAGGCGAACCTGCGAGTTCTTCTCGAGCGCCGCCTCCACGATGGAGGGAAGCTCGCCCGCGCTCCCGCCGACGAACACGGCGTCGGGGACGGGCAGTTTCGCAAGCGCTTCGGGGGCGACACCGGGGACCGCATGCACGTTGCCACACTCGAATGCATCCGCGTTCTCTCGGATGAGCCGCACGCCGGCCGCGTTGCACTCGACCGCCCATACCGACCCCGCTCGCGCGACGAGCGCCGCCTCGATCGACACGCTCCCCGTGCCGGCGCCGACGTCCCACACGGTGTCGGTCGCGGTAAGGCGCAGCTTCGCGAGCGCGACGGCGCGCACCTCCTGCTTGGTCATGGGAACGTCGCCGCGGATAAAGAGCTCGTCGGGAATGCCCGAGGAAGCGTACGGCCAGCGGGGGCCCGCAGGCGACCCGGCGCCGCCTGCGAACTCGATAAGCATCACGTTCAAGTCGTCGAACGTCTGGCCTGCGATTTCACTTGCGGTCGCGCAGGTGATGCGCTCGTCGGGGTACGACAGGCGCTCGGCCACCGTCACGCGCGCGTCCCCGAAGCCCGCCTGCACAAGCTCGCCCGAAAGCCGCGAGGGGTCTTCCCCGCCCGACGTGGCGAGGAAGAGCTCACCTGCGCGCTCGGCCTCGGCCACAATGTCGCACGCCACGCCGTGAGCGCTCGCGAAGCGCCAATCCTGCCATGGACGCGCGAGGCGCGCGGCGAGATACGACGCTGAGCTTATGCCGGGAATGACGCGCACGTCCACCCGCGCGTCGCCGGAGAGCGCCTCCACCAGGCGGCGCGCGCCGCTGAACAGCCCCACATCGCCCGTCATCACGACCACGGCGCGCTGCCACGACGCCGCATCGGTGAGCGCGGCGACGATGTCCGCCGTCTTCACGAGCTCGTATCTCGCCACGTCGGGCGGCACGTCGATGCCGACAAGCGCGCGATGAGCGCCGATGACCACGTCGGCGATGTCGATCGCGTCGAGCGCCGCGCGCGAGAGCAAGTCGGGGTTTCCGGGCCCCGCCCCGATGATCGTTACCTTTCGCATGGAATCTCCCGATACCCGCGCGGCGTAACCATACGGCCGCCTACGAGCTTCGTGTCCGCGTTGCCGACGAACACGGTGGTAAACATATCAGCGTCGATCTCCCCCAGCTCGGAGAGCCTGCACATGCCCGACTGCTGCCCCTCGCGCCCGATGTTGCGTACCCAGCCGCAGAGCGTGTCGGAGGCCTTCCATTCGAGCATAATCTTCGCCGCGCGCGAGAGCCTGTCGGCGCGCTTTCTGCTGCGCGGGTTGTACAAACAGATACAGAAGTCGGCGCTCGCCACGGCGGCGAGCCTGCGCTCGATGACCTCCCACGGTGTGAGCAGGTCGGAGAGCGACACGACCGCGAAGTCGTGGGCAAGCGGGGCGCCGAGCACCGCCGACCCGCTCTGAGCCGCGGTGGCCCCGGCGATAACTTCCACGTCTACATCGGGGTAGTCCTCCGCAAGCTCCAGCACGGGGCTCGCCATGCCGTACACGCCCGCGTCACCGCTGCACACGAGCGCCACGGCTTCTCCGCTCTGCGCGCGCGAAAGCGCCAGGCGGCACCGTTCGACCTCGTGCATCATCGGCGTCGCGAGATGCGCCGCGTCGGGCACGGCGGCGAGCGCGAGCTCCACGTATTTCGTGTACCCCACAACGATGTCGGCCGCCTCGAGCGCGCGCCGGGCCGCAATCGTCATGCCGTCGGGGCCGCCCGGGCCGATCCCCACCACGAAGAGCTTTCCCATCACCGCTCCTTAAACGAAAGTTCGATAGTTACCTTGGAAAACGCAACGGTCACGCCGCCATGAGCGAGCTTCGGGAAGATAAGTTTGCCCCCGTCCGCGAGCGCCGCGCGCTCGCACACGTTGTCAACCCCCACCGTCGCGCGCACGAAATCAGATGGCGAAACGCTGCCTTCGACTTGCGACAACTCATCTGCGGAATACGTCGCAAGCGGGATATTGCGCGCGCGGCAGAAGGCGAGCAGACCCTCCTCGTGCGCCTTCACGTCGATCGTCGCCGCCTCGCGCACGGCCGAAGGCGAGATGCCCGCCTGCCCGCACGCGAGAAGAAACGCCTCCCCGATCGCTTCGACGCACGCACCGCGACGGCACCCTATGCCCGCAACGATGCAGGGCACGACAAGGCGAAGCGGCTCGGGCGCAGGCGCCTGCGCCCGCACGCCCGCCGGCTTCCCCGTCTCACCGGCGGGCACGACCTCGCCCGTTGTCTCCGCCGCGCGAACGGATGTACCTGCATTCGCGCCAGCGAACGGCGACACGACGATATCGGCCCGAGCGCGGTCGGACGCAATGTCAACCCCCTCAGGCGGCTGTCCCGAAATCGGAATGTCGGAATAGAGCGCCACGCGCCCGCCCGAAAGAAGCCGCGCCGACACTCGCTTGATGGCCTCGGGATTCGAAACGGCGAGCCCCGCACGGCGCGCCCACGTATCCACCGCCCACACGCCGCGGACGTCGGTCGCCGTGGTGATGACGGGGATGGCCCCTGCCACGCGTGCCACAGTTTGCGCAAGCTCGTTCGCACCGCCCAAATGCCCCGACAAAAGCGGGACGGCAAAGCGCCCCGCCTCGTCGATCACCACAACCGCGGAATCGGTTGCCTTCGAGGCGACATGCGGCGCAATCGCCCGCACAGCGATGCCCGCCGCGCCCACGAACAGAAGCGCGTCCGACGCTTCCCACGCGAGCGCCGTCCATGCGCGCAGGTCGGCCTTCCCCTCGCCGAACCCGCGCGAAACGGAAACGTCCCAGCCAGGGTCATCTTCACCTGTCTGCGCGCAATCGGAAAGCGCGCGTGCGGTGCGCTCCGCCAACGCATACCCCCTCTCAGTGAACGCTATGCAGGAAATCCTCATCTAGCGCACCACCATCGTTGAGAAGTAGCTGCCCCGATCGGGCACATCGTCGAGCAAGCGGTACACGCGCTCGCCCGGAAGCCCACAGTCCTCTACGAGCTCGGCACCGTCGAAGGTGCCCTCCTCGCGAAGGATGCGCTTCGTGTCCGCAAGCGAGCGGCGCGCCTTCATAGCCACCTTCGTCCCTGGCCAGCCGATTGCGCGGCCCACCCCATACAGCACGCCTTTACTCATACGTCGCCCCCAATTCTCCGATAACTGCATCGGCACCCGACGTGCGGAAAAGCTCGCAGCGCTCGGCGTCGAACACGACCGCGGCGATATCGCATGCGCCCGCCGCGCGGCGGCGCAACCTGTCCTCGGTTGCCGCAGCGAGCGAGGCGCGCGCAGCGTCCCCCACGCCGGCGGCCTCGATTGCCTCGAGCGCCGCCGTGGTCGTGACCGACGACATGATCTCGCGCACGGTCTTCGCGTCCGCGCCGGCCAAGGCCGCGTGGGCGGCCAGAATCTCCGCGCGGCAGTCGGCGGTACGCGAATGGGTGTCCATGATGCCGCCCGCGACCTTCACCAGCTTGCCGATGTGTCCCACAAGAAGGACATTGGTAAATCCCTCGCGAACGCAGCAATCAATCGCATCGCCCACGAAGTTGGAGATGAAGACCACCGGCGCACCGTTTAGGTGGAAATGCCCCGAGATGAACTGCTCGCCGTAGTTGCCGGGCGTGAGCACGACTCCGCGCCGCCCCATAGCCGCATGCTGCCGGATCTCGAGCTCGATGCTGTCGCGCAAGGCAGCGAGGCTGCGCGGCTCGACGATGCCCGTCGTGCCCAGGATGGAGATGCCGCCCTCTATCCCCAGGTGCGGGTTGAAGGTCTTTTTGGCAAGGGCAACACCCTCGGGTACCGAAATCGTCACAGCAATATTTCCAGAAAAGCCGTGCGCGGCGCACACCTCGCGCACGGCCGAAGTGATCATCGCGCGCGGCGTCGCGTTGATGGCGGCCGCCCCCACCGGCTGCTCGAGCCCGGGCAACGTCACGCGCCCCACGCCCACGCCGCCATCGACGGAAACTTCCGATTCGCGCGCGGGCAAGCCCTTGCCGCCCGCAGCGCCCGTGACCGACCCCGCATGTTCCACGCGCGCGTACACGAGCACGCCGTCGGTCACATCGGCATCGTCGCCTGCGTCCTTTCGCACGGCGCACTGGGCGCACCCCTCGCCGATGCATGCGTCGACCACGTTCGCCTCGACGGGCAGCCCGCCGGGGGTGACGATCGACACGCGGCCGACGGGCTTTCGTGACAAGAGCATCTCACAGGCCGCCTTCGCCGCGAGCGCGGCGCAACTCCCCGTGGTGTAGCCGCAGCGAAGGCGGGTCGTCCCGGTATATATGTAGTGCTCGAAGGCCACGCTAGCTGCTCGCCTTCCGATACCCCGTGGCAAACGAAGGGTCGTAAAGCTTGCTGCGCTCGTACGACTCCGCTTGCGCGCCGTTGTGCGCAAGCCCGCCGCGAGCTCCGAGCACGCGGCCCACCACCACGAGCGCCGTGCGGTCGATGCCCTCTCGCGCGCCCGCATCGGCGAGCGTGCCCACTGTGCAGCGCACCACGCGCTCCTCAGGCCAGGTCGCCTTGTACACGAGCGCCGCCGGCTCGTCGGAGCTGCGGCCCGCGGCCAAAAGCTCGGCGGAAAGCTCGGCGAGCATACCCGAGCTCAGGAAGATGACCATAGTCGAGCCGCTTTCCGCCATGGTGCGCATGCCCTCGCCCGCGGGCATGGGGGTACGTCCGGAAAGCCGCGTGATCACGACCGACTGGCTGATTCCCGGCAGCGTGTATTCCTGGCGAAGCGCCGCCGCGGCACCGCAAAAGCTCGACACGCCGGGCACCACCTCGTAGTCCACGCCGCGCGCGTCGAGCGTGTCCATCTGCTCCTGGATGGCGCCGTACAGGCACGGGTCGCCCGTGTGCAGGCGCACCACTTCCTCGCCCCGCGCATCTGCCGCGCACATCACGTCGAGCACTTCCTCCAAGGTCATGTGCGCACTGTCGTAGACGATGCAGGATTCCTTGCACTCAGCGAGCAGCTCGGGGTTCACAAGGCTTCCCGCCCAAACGACCACGTCGGCCGCGCGCAGAAGGCGCGCCCCGCGCAGCGTGATAAGGTCGGCGGCGCCCGAGCCTGCGCCAACGATATGAATCATCCGAGCCTTCCCTTCCCGTTTCTCATCGTAACCGTTTACGCCGCCATTCGCGCAGCGGGCAAAACACGGCGCCTGCGGCGGCAATCGGCGCAAATACGCAGGCAGGAGGCGCAATGCAGCCCGCCCTGGCTTTGACACGTTCACAAGTGCCCACTATCATAGTAAAAGTTTCGGCAACGAGCATATGACAATCGGATAAAAGGAAATGACCGGCGCGGCGCCCGCACAGCCCGCGCTGGCTTGCGGAGGGAACCAGGTGGGAATCCTGGGCAAGGGACATTACTGTATAGGACGCGCGGGCGAACCGCCTCGCGCCCCAAGCCAGACTGCTTCGCCTTTTCCTCACGGCATCGCCGTGGCGTTAGCTCCTTGTGAACCCCGAGGGGTGCGCTTTTCTTTCGCTTGTGCCGACAAGCAACTGTCGCCGGGGGACCGGCAAACCGAGGAAAGGAAAAACCATGTCCGACCAGATGTCACGCCGCGGCTTCATGGGCGCCGCAGCAACCGGAGCCGTCGCGCTCGCCGGAATCGCGCTCGCGGGCTGCTCCAACACCTCCGCGAGTTCCGAGAAATCGAGTGAAAAGGAGAAGGCCGTGAAGCCGGTCATCCTCGTCACGAGCTTCGGCACGAGCTACAACGACTCGCGCCACATCACCATCGGCGCCATCGAAGACGCTATCCGCGAGAAGTACTGGCAGGACTACGACATCCGCCGCGCCTTCACCGCGCAGATCATCATCGACAAGCTGAAGAAGCGCGACGGCATCACGATCGACAACATGACCGAGGCGCTCGACCGCTGCGTGGAAGACGGCGTGAAGGAAATCGTCGTGCAGCCGACGCATCTCATGGGTGGCCTGGAATACACCGACGTGAAAGACGAGCTCGACAAGTACGCCGACAAGTTCGACAAGATCTCGCTCGGCGACCCGCTGCTCACCTCCGACGACGACTACAAGAAGGTGGCCGCAGCCATTAAGGAGAACATGGCGTCCTTCGACGACGGCAAGACGGCGCTGTGCCTCATGGGTCACGGCACCGAAGCCGATTCCAACGCCGACTATGCCAAGATGCAGGAAGTGTTCAAGAACGAGGGCTTGACGCAGTTCTTCGTCGGCACCGTCGAGGCTGAACCGACCTGCGAGGATGTTATCGCCGCCGCGAGCGCCGCAGGCTACAAGAAGGCCGTGCTCGCGCCGTTCATGGTGGTCGCGGGCGACCACGCGAACAACGACATGGCAGACGAGACCGACCCCGACAGCTGGGCTGCGAAGTTCGTGGCCGCCGGCTTCGAAGTAACGTGCCTGCTCCAGGGTCTGGGACAGAACGTCGCGGTCGACGACATCTACGTCTCGCACGTGGACGACGCCATCGCCAAGCTGTAAACTCGCCGCGCACGGGGGCGCCGGTCGCGTCCCCGTGCAACGGGCATGCGCCTTCCCCGACTGACGGCGCATGCCCGTTGCATTCGCATCCCGCCCGCCCGCCCACCGCACGGCGCGGGCGGTTGAAGCGATTGAAAGGAACCCCTCCATGTTGAAGAAAACCCTCGCCTTCGCCCTGTCGGCGGCGCTTTTCGCGTTCTCGCTCGCCGGCTGCGGCGGAAATTCAATCGACAGCGCAAAGGCAAGCGATGCCGATTCCCAGGAAAAGACCGAACAGGCGGCCGATGCGCCCGAGGGCGCAAGCGCTGCCCCCATCACCGCCGACAAGGTGGCCGACGGCACCTATCCGATCACCGTAGATTCCAGCTCGAACATGTTCAGGATTGTGGACGCCCAGCTCATCGTGGAAAACGGCTCCATGCACTGCGTGATGACACTTTCCGGCACGGGCTACGGCAAGCTCTTCATGGGCACGGGCGACGAGGCTGCCGCCGCGAGCGAGGCCGACTTCATCCCCTATGTGGAAAACGCGGAAGGCAAGTACACCTACGACGTGCCCGTTGAAGCACTCGACGAGGACACCGACTGCGCCGCGTGGAGCATTAAAAGGGAGCGGTGGTACGACCGCACGCTCGTGTTCGAATCTGCCGGCGTCGATCTGCGCGCCGACGCACTGAAGTAACGCCATGCGGTCGATTCTTCCAAAGGGGGAAAGCAGGAAGCGCCGCAGCATCGCGGCGCGCGCGTTCGCCTGCGTTCTCGTCGCCCTGCTCGCGTTTCCCTTCGCGGGGTGCAGTGCGAGCCCGAACGCGACCGGTGGCACGGCGGGCTCTCAGGAATACACTGTGAGCGTCTCGCTTTCCGGTGGGTCAGGACGCGCAAGCATCGCCTCACCCACCACAATTGTGAAGGATGGCGACACCTACACCGCGACCATCACCTGGTCGAGTTCGAACTACGACAAGATGACCGTCGACGGCGTGGACTACGCGCCCGTAAACGACGGCGGCAACTCCACGTTCGAGATACCCGTCACGCTCGACGAGGACATCGCCGTGTCGGCCGAGACCCTCGCCATGTCGACGCCGCACACCATCGACTACACGCTCCACTTCGACTCATCCACCATGAAGGAGAAAACGGGCGACGATGCAAGCGGCGGCTCCCCTGCGGGAACGGCTTCAAGCGCCGCGGCTGACTTCCACAACGCCGATTTGGGCTGCGGCTGGGAGCCGACGGGGGCGCTTCAGCTTGAATACGCCGAGCACTTCACTGTCGACGAGTACGAAGGCGGCCTGCGGCTTATCTGCATTTCGAACGGGGAGCGCTTCCTCGTGGTGCCGCAAGATGCGAAGGTACCTGATGGGTTGAGCTCCGACATCGCGGTCATAAGGCGCCCCGCCGACAAGGTGTACCTCGTGTCGTCGGCGACGATGTGCCTGGTCGACGCGCTCGATGCGAACGACAACATCCTCATGTCGGGCACGAAGGCCGACGTTTGCTCGGTCGCGGGCTTTAAAAGCGCGCTCGAGAGTGGGGCGATCGCCTACGGCGGCAAGTACAGCGCGCCCGACTACGAGCGAATATCGGCCTCGGGCTGCACGCTCGCCATCGAGAACACCATGATCAACCACACGCCCGATGTGAAGGAAAAGCTGCAGAAGCTCGGGCTCGTCGTGCTCACCGAACAGTCGTCGAGCGAGCCCGAAGCACTCGGGCGCGTCGAGTGGATTAAGCTTTTCGGCGTCCTGTTCGACAAGGAAGACGAGGCCGCGCACCTGTTCAACGAGCAGAAGGCCCGCGTCGAGCAAACGTCGAGACTCGCGTCGTCAGGTAAAACCGTGGCGTATTTCTACATTAACTCGAACGGGGCCGCCGTCACGCGGCGGGCGGGCGACTACGTGGCGCAGATGATCGAGCTTGCAGGCGGCATCTACGCGCTCGATGACGCGCAGACGGCGTCGACGTCAGGTTCGTCAGTAACGCTCGAAATGGAGCGCTTCTACGCGACGGCGAAGGATGCAGACATCATCGTCTACAACGGCACCATCGACGAATCGGTTGCCACCTTGAAAGACTTCGTAGGCAAAAACGCGCTATTGTCGCAGTTCAAAGCCGTAAAGAACGGCAACGTCTGGGTCACAAGCGCCGACATGTACCAGCAGATGACTTCTACCGCCGACATTATCGACGAGCTGCACGGGGCGTTCACCGGCGATGACGCGAGCGACTTCCATTATCTGAGGAAGCTTGGCTAGCGTCATGAGA
The DNA here is from genome assembly GCA_905214425.1 of uncultured bacterium. Taxonomy (GTDB): domain Bacteria; phylum Actinomycetota; class Coriobacteriia; order Coriobacteriales; family Coriobacteriaceae; genus Collinsella. The sequence goes on along the minus strand of CAJMLY010000001.1, from coordinate 134,052 downwards.
AGCCGGCTTTCCATGACATACGACGAATCGGGGCGTGCCGCGCGGTGTCGCGTCGTGACGGCGCTGCTCGCTGTTGTCCTCATCGTGCTCGTCGGGGCCAACCTGTGCATCGGGAGCGTGCTCGTGCCCGCAGACCACATCCCCGGCATCCTTTCGGGCGGCGCGGCCAATTCCATGGAAAGCCAAGTCATCTGGGAGATTCGCCTGCCGCGCGTGCTTTCAGCCGTGCTTCTCGGCGGGGCACTTTCGCTCTCCGGGTTCCTGCTGCAGACGTTTTTCAACAACCCCATCGCCGACCCGTTCATCTTGGGCGTCTCCTCGGGCGCAAAGTTCGTCGTCGCGCTTACGATGATCGTGCTTCTGGGCGCGAACCAGGCCATGTCCTCGCCGGCCATGGTGGCCGCAGCATTTCTGGGATCGCTTATCACCATCGGCTTCGTGCTCCTCATCGCACGGCGCATAAGTTCCATGGCCATGCTCATCGTGGCGGGCGTCATGGTGGGATACATCTGCTCGGCGGCGACGAACTTTCTCATCGCCTTCGCCGACGACCAGTCCATCGTGAACCTGCACAACTGGTCTTTGGGTAGCTTCTCGGGTTCGAGCTGGGACGACATCGCGGTCATCGCGGTCGTGGTGATCACCGTGAGCGCATGCGTATTCGCGATATCGAAGCCCCTTTCCGCCTTCCAGCTGGGAGAAGCCTACGCGAAAAGCGTCGGCGTGAACGTCGCACGCTTCCGCGTGGTGCTCGTCCTTCTAGCGAGCATGCTCTCCGCCTGCGTGACCGCGTTCGCTGGTCCGGTGTCGTTCGTAGGCATCGCGGTTCCGCATCTCGTTAAGTCGGCGCTGAAGTCGTCGAAGCCCATCCGCGTGATTCCTGCGTGCTTCTTGGGAGGCGCCATCTTCTGCGCGGGCTGCGATTTGATCGCGCGCACGCTGTTCTCTCCCGTCGAGCTTTCCATCAGCGCCGTCACCGCCATCTTCGGCGCGCCGGTGGTTATCGCGCTCATGTTGAAGAAGCGGGTGAGGTAGATGGGGGAATTCGTGCCGCGGCCCAAAACGCTCGGAGGGGAGTCGAACCTCGAAACCCCGGTCGAAACGCAGGCTGACGGAGCACCGCTTTTCCGAATAAGCGACCTGTCGGCTGGCTACGACAAGAAGGTCGTAGTCGAAGGCGTCGATCTGGAGGTTCGCGCGGGCGACGTCGTGGCGCTCATCGGGCCGAACGGCTCGGGCAAGTCGACCATCTTGAAAACCATCACACGCCATCTGGCACCGCTTGCCGGCGCAGTCGAGCTCGACGGGCGGGAGATTTCCCGATGGAAGACGGCGGAGTTCGCAAGGAACCTTGCCGTTATGCTGACAGATCGCCCCCGGACCGAGCTCCTCACCTGCCGCGATATCGTAGAGGCGGGAAGGCATCCCTACACCGGGCGAATGGGCACACTCACGCCCGATGACCATAATCGGGTCGACGAGGCCATGAAAACCGCACATGTGGAAGGGCTCGCCGAGCGCGACTTCATGCAGATAAGCGACGGGCAACGCCAGCGCGTCATGCTCGCACGCGCCATCGCGCAGGATCCGCGTGTGCTCGTGCTCGATGAGCCCACGTCGTATCTCGATATCCGCTACCAGATCGACCTGCTGCGAATACTTCGCCACCTTGCGAAATCGCGGAATGTTGCTGTCATCATGTCCATCCACGAACTCGAGCTCGCGCAGAAAAGTGCCGACAAGGTGATTTGCGTGAAGGACGGCCGGGTCTTCCGCGCCGGCGCACCCGAGGACATATTCACGCGCGAGACGATTGGCGAGCTCTACGGCCTTCAACATGGCACCTTCAACGAGCGCTTCGGCAGCGTGGAAATTGGGCGCCCACACGGCGATGCGCACACGTTCGTCATCGCCGGCGCAGGTACGGGATCAGCTGTGTTTCGCCAGCTAATCCGGCAGGGCAAGGCGTTCTACGCGGGCGTTCTGCACGAAGGGGACATCGACTGCGAGCTTGCGCGCGACCTGGCGACGGAATGCGTGGCCGAGCGCGCCTTCGAGCCGATCGGGGATAAAACCATAGCCCGCGCCAAAGAGCTCCTCGTCCACTGCGCGCGTCTTATCGTGTGCCCCGCCGCCTTCGGCACCATAAACGCCCGCAACGCAGAGCTCGTCGAGTTCGCACGATCGCATGGTATCGAGGTCATGCGAGCGTGCGAAGGCGCATCGGAGGATTCCATTGGATACGCCTAGGCGCGGCCCAAGAAATCGTCCGCATCCCCATCTGACACTATTTCACCGCAACTTAGAAGGTGTCGGCGTATAACGCTTCACCCCAAATTAAATTGATTCGTTGAATAGACACATTCCAAATCTTTAGACTTCGTTTAATCTACAAGTGGGTATTATCACACATTAAGCACACGTGAAAGGATATACCCATGTCGCTTACACAGTCAGCAGAGCGTGCAGCGCTTAACAAGCTCATCGATTATCTCGACGACAACCCGCAAGAAAACATCGACAAAATCATGGACCTCGTGAACAAGCTGGTCCCCAATCGCGTATTTCCTGTACAGCGAGAGGCATTCACCAATGTCATCAAGAGCCGCGGCAATTGGTATGACCTGATCATGCGTGTGTTCAGCCTTAATCCCCAGATGCGAACCAAACTGCTTAAGACCCTCATTGTCGACGCCAACCTGCTTGCTTGGCCAGAGCAGGAAAAGAACCGCGAAAAGTACCAGTGCAACGTTCCGTGGGCCATCCTGCTCGATCCCACGAGCGCCTGCAACCTGCATTGCACGGGCTGCTGGGCCGCCGAGTACGGCTACAAGCAGAATCTCTCGTTCGAAGACATCAACTCTATCGTTACGCAGGGCAAAGAGCTCGGTACGCATATCTACATCTATACCGGCGGCGAGCCGCTCGTCCGCAAGCACGACCTGATCAGAATTTGCGAAAAACATCAGGACTGCGTGTTTCTCTGCTTTACCAACTCCACGCTGATCGACGAGGCCTTCTGCGACGATATGATTCGCGTAGGTAATTTTGTCCCCGCCATCAGCGCCGAGGGCAATGAGCACACCACCGACGCCCGTCGCGGCGAGGGTACCTACGCAAAGATCGAGCACGCCATGAAACTCCTGCGCGAGCGCGACTTGCCGTTTGGTATCTCCACCTGTTGGACCAGCGCCAATGCCGATACGGTAGCAACCGAGGAGAACATGGACTGGATGATCGGCGAGGGAGCACTCTTCTGTTGGTACTTCCACTTTATGCCGGTTGGCCGCAACGCAACCCCCGAGCTCATGCCCACGCCCGAGCAGCGCGAGCACATGTATCACTTTATCCGCGAAATGCGTGAGAAGAAGCCGTTGTTTACGCTCGACTTCCAAAACGACGGCGAGTTTGTAGGCGGATGTATCGCCGGCGGCCGCCGCTACCTGCACATCAACGCCGCCGGAGACGTGGAGCCGTGCGTGTTCATCCACTACTCAAACGCCAACATCCACGATGTGAGCTTACTCGACGCGCTGCGCTCTCCCCTCTTTATGAAGTACTACGAGAACATGCCGTTTAACGACAACTACCTCAAACCATGCCCCATGCTCGAGAATCCAGATGTACTGCCCAAACTGGTCGCCGAGAGTGGCGCAACGAGCACCGATCTCATCGAGAAGGAGTCACCCGAGCAGCTGCGCGAAAAGACCCAGGCTGCCGCCGAGGCATGGTCACCTGTCGCCGACCGCATCTGGAACGACTCCGACGATCCGTTATACGCCAAGCGTCACGAGGACAAGTCGCAGGGCATGGCCGATAGCGACATGCACAAGTTCGAAAAACAGGGCCGCATACTCAAAAACGGCGATTAATGCTGCCCTACACGACAAACGCTCAGAAATGAAGCGGAGCAGTCTCGAGGCTCATCTTCGAGGCTGCTCCGCCTTACCATCAAAACAGTTTTACTAAGTTGCGGTGAAATAGGGACCAGAACGGCCTACCAATAGCCAAAACGATCCCTATTCCACCGCAACTTCTTTAAGTTGTTGAATTATCAATGCTATTCCAAGCGAGATTCCAGACTCGACAGGCCATTAAGAGTCAGGTCGTTGGCGACCTCAGAGACGCGCTCGATAGGAACCGAGCCGTCAGACAGTGCCCACGTGCGATAGATACCGATAATACCCGACAGCAAAAACGCCAGATAATAGTCGAACATCTCGTCCTTGAGACCTTGGGGCAGCAGATCGCGCTCGGCAATCTCATGTTCGAGCGGCGCACGAAGACGAGCCATGAAATCATCGAGCGGAATATTCTCGATCAGCTGACGATTGAGCACTAAGTTGTTGCACAGCGCCTCATTAACGGTTTTAAAGAAGGTCGCCGCCGCGCCCAGGGCGCGCTCATTGGTGTCGCCGTCCATGGAAGCAAGCGTTTTCTCGACCGAGTCGACAATCATCTCCACCACATCGACGGCAATGGCATCGAGCAGGCCGTCAACCGTGCCAAAGTGAACGTAAAAGGTCTTGCGGTCGACATTGGCCTCGCGCGCGATGGCACTCACCGTAATGTCTGCCAGCGGCTTTTCCATGAGCAGGCGCTCGAAAGCGGAAAGGATGGCATTGCGGCTGCGAACGATGCGGCGGTCAAGACGCGGTTTGCTGGTTGCCATGGGCATGTCCCTTCGATATGCGAGCATTCATCAACAGATGAGAGATAATCTACGTAAGAGGATTATCCCCCATACAGCACAAATATGCCCCGCATCATGAAGAACGCACGACTACCCTACTGCGACTTAGGGTGCTTCTTCTTATTGAGTGCCGACGGAGATACGCGAATACCGTCGCCTGTCTGGCGCACATAGGCTTTATGAGCCGGCTTAGCGGTCCCAGAAGCCTTCTGAGCCTGCTTCTTGGGATCAACGGTAACAGCATTCGCGGGGTGCGGCTTAGTGGGCGCAGAGGGCGTCTGAGGCGCGCGGCCGAGCTTGCGCATCACACGATCCCAGCGCGCATGGATGCTCTCGTTGTGAGCGCTCTTAAGCCCCAGCAGGGGCGCAGCCAAAATGGTCGGTGCAATAAACGTAATGAGGCGCCACAGCAGATAGCCGGCGGTCGATGCCGAACCGAAGAAATGACCCAAGAACAATGCAAAGCCGCCCTCAGCGCCACCAGTTCCACCGGGCAAGGGAACCGCAGAGCTCAGCAGCTGGACAAAGGCGCTCGCGGCCATGACCGAGAAAAAGTCGACCTCGTGGTGGCCAAAGGCAAGCATCAGGAAATACGGCACCAGATAGAAAAACGCGAGCTGCAGCATGGTGATAAACACGGTGAGCAGCATGGAAGAAAAATGTCCGGCTGAAAGCTTGAACTTCTCGGAGAAGGAGTAGATCTCGCCATCGACAAACGTGCGCCATCCCTCGATCGTAGTGGCCGAGACACCAATGCGCTCAAGCCAATTGATGATGCAATGGGCGACGCGCGTGACGGTCTTAGGCATGAGCGCGACGGCGAAGATGCCCAGCAAGATGCAGCAGTGCCCACCAAAGCTAAAGACACACAGCAGCGTCATGTCGCCATAGCGCTCGGCAAAAAACGGCATGCGAGCAAGCAGTAGGATAGCGCCCCAGGCAACGAGGCCAAACTGATACACGATAAAGCGCGTGAACTGCGTGGCACCAGCCTCGCCGACATTTTGGCCCGCCTTGGTCAGGCGGTAGATCTGGGCGGGAGTCGAGCCCATCATCATGGGCGTCAGGTTGCCAAAGAAGATGCCGCTCGCCTCGACCGAAATCAGGTCGCGGATGCCGACGGGTGAATATGGGTCGAGCCAGACGGCGATCGCATAGGCCACAATGCCAAAGAACAGATACATGAACATGCAAAGACACGCGACAACGAGCCATGGCGCCTGGACGCTCGACATTGCGGCCCAGAACTGCCCCATCTGCCCGGTTACCACCAGATAGACGATATAACCCACCAGCACGACGCCGATAAAGATGGCGCCGCGGCGTGCGCTCTTATTGTCATCTCCGCCCGAGGCCTCAACCTCGACCTGGGGCTTAGACGTATGCTGAGAGGACTCCGTCATGAGACTCCTTCTAACAGTCAAAATATCTTGGATATTGTACCCGCAAGGACCATAGACAGAACGCAAAGCTCTGGTTCAAACGGGAATTGCAGACGGTTGTTTGAAAATAAAAAACCCGGCCTTCCATAGGAAGCCCGGGTATCAAATGCGTGGTAGCCCGTACCAGATTCGAACTGGTGATCTCCGCCTTGAGAGGGCGGCGTCCTAAACCGCTAGACGAACGGGCCATAAGCCTCAGCAGAAAAGAAGTGGTAGCCCGTACCAGATTCGAACTGGTGATCTCCGCCTTGAGAGGGCGGCGTCCTAAACCGCTAGACGAACGGGCCACATGACATCTGCACTGCCGTGCTGCGAAGAAATATATTACGGGACAAAAAACGTCAGCGCAAGAAGAAATTCCAAATTGCCGAAAAATTGTCGGCAGGTTATGGAACACGCAGGTAAACTGGGTAGCTAATTCAAGTTGAGATGGACCAAAAGGGCTTCGCGCTCATTGGGAATGTTGTCTTCGATCACGGCATCGAGGGCAGCGTTGAGTAGTTGACCTAGCTCGGGCCCCGGCTTCACACCGGCACGGATCAGGTCGCCGCCGTTGACGGCGAGCATCTTGAGCGTATAGGGCTCCCCCGCCTCCAGTAGCTCGTGCGCCAGCGCACGCATTTCCTCGATTGTCTCGACATAATAGAAGCACGACGGGGCCTTGCCGAGCGTGTCAGCACGCTTAAGGTCCATGAGCTCGTCAATCAGGCGGGCCGTGTCGACGCCCTCACCCGAAAGCGCGCGCATCATATTGAGCAGGCAGGAGCGCTCGGGGCGCAGCGGCTTATCATGGTATTTGATAAGCAGACACACATCGCGCACCAAATCGTGCGAGAGCGCCAGGCGATCCATGATGACGCGCGCCTTCTTGGCGCCGAGCTCTGGATGACCGTAGAAGTGTCCGCTGCCGGCGTGATCGACCGTAAAGCACTCGGGCTTGGAGACATCGTGCAAAAACGCCGCCCACATAAGGCTCGACGATGGCGCGACGCCGTCGCACAGCGCCAGCTCCCCTGCCACTGTCAGCACACGGGCGATATGCTCGTAAACGTTAAACGCATGGTAGACACTTCGCTGATCAAACCCGCGACCCGCTGCCAACTCGGGCACAGCGGCACAGATGAGCTCGGGATAGCGAAGCATCGCGTCTCCCCCATGACCGGTCGAAAGAATGCCCTCGAGCTCAATACCCACACGCTCGCGCGCCACGGCATCGAGCAGCGGCGCGCACTCGGCAAGCGCACGCTTGGTCTCGGGCTCAATCATAAAGTCCAGACGGCAGGCAAAGCGCACCGCACGCAGCATGCGCAGGGCGTCCTCGTTAAAGCGACGCTTGGGATCACCGACAGCGCGAATCAGCTTGCGCTCCAGATCACCCTGGCCGTCGTAGCGGTCGACAAGCCCGCGCTCGGGATGCCAGGCCATGGCGTTGACGGTAAAGTCGCGGCGGGCCAGATCGTCCTCGAGCGAGGCGGCACGCTCGACACTCTGAGGATGGCGCCCATCGGTGTAAAAGCCATCCAGGCGGTACGTGGTGACCTCGATACGCTCGCCATCGGAAATAGCCGTGATTCCGCCAAATTTAATGCCCGACTCCACGACCGCGATATCAGCGGCCTCGAGCGCCGCCTTGGACTCCTGCCACAGGCCGCTGCAGCACATATCAACATCGTGGCTGGGGCATCCCATCAGGGCGTCGCGCACCCAACCGCCAACGTACCAAGCCTCAAGACCAGCCGCCTCAAGCGCGCGCAGGACGCGCAGGGAGGCATCGGACGGTTGCGTACCGTTGAGCGAAACATTGCACATGCCTATGGCCTCCTGCACTTGTGAGCGTTAATCGATGGTTCTCAAGAAGTCTAACAAGAAACGAGAAAGCGCGCACACGCAATCGCGTCGTCAATTCGATAAAACGAGACAGCAGACGCCAGATACGTTCAGCGCGCAAAAAACACCCGCCTTGGTAATCCAAAGCGGGTGTTCGGCAACGACGTATCGATGCTGCTAGCAGACCTGGCGAACCTCGATGTGCTTCTTATATTCGTCCACCTTGGCAAAATCGCCCAGGCCGGGGCACTCGACCACGTTGGCGCCGGTGGCCATCGAAAGACGCAAGGCATCCTCAACACGCTCAGGGGCGTCGAGCCACACGGACAGGAAGGCAGCGAGCGAGGAATCGCCGGCGCACACCGTCGACAGCAGCTTGACGTCGAAGGTGCGGTTGGCAAACCAGATATGCTCGCCGTTAGAGAAGTACGCACCGGCGCCACCAAGGGTCAGGAGCACGTTCTTGGCGCCCTTGGCGTGCAGCTCGGCCATAGCGCCCTTGACGGACTCGTCGTCGCCACCGCTCACCTTGATGCCAAAGATGTCAAGCAGCTCGTCGTCATTGGGCTTGATCAGCAGTGGCTCCAGAGCAATGAGGTCTGCCAGCTGATGGCTCGAGATGTCGAGGACGAACTCGGCCCCCTTGGCCTTGACACGGCGCAGGACCTCGGCCAAGAAGCCCTCGGAAGTGTTGGGAGGCAGCGAGCCGCTGATGACCAGGCAGGTCATGTCATCGAGCGAATCGATAAGTTCAAACATCTCCTGCTCGTTGGCCTCATTGATGGCGGCACCGGCATTGACCATGTTGTACTCGGTGTCGGGACCGGCGTTGAGGAACACATTGACGCGCGTAATACCGTCGGTCCACACGGGCTTGACGGGCACGCCCAGGGCCTCGGCGCCCTTAACGATAAACTCACCCGAGAAGCCGGCGAAGAAACCCAGAATCGTGGTGTCGACACCATAGTGGTCAAGCGTAAACGAGACGTTGAGGCCCTTGCCGTTGGGCGTGTAGACGGCATTGCGGGTACGCGTGACGGTATTGGCAGTAAGGCCGTCGCAGGCGATGTTGTAGTCAATGGCGGGATTTGCAGTGAGCGTGTAAATCATGAATGTTCCTTTCACGAAGCAACGTGTTAATGAAAGTATATTCCACGCATCGGTAAAAGGCTAGGACAACTCGGTGAACGGTGTGGAAGCGATGAAGTACGGCAGGACACGTCTCCCCCATGGCGGAACAAAAAAGGCGCCCCGGCCGAAACCGGGGCGCCGCATGCGCACGAATATGTCGCGTTTCGATTACTGACGATCGAGCTTGCGGACAGCAACGCGCTTGCTGTACTCATCGACGTGACCGAAGTCGCCGATGCCGACGGACTCGGCAACGTTGGCGCCGGTGGCCATAGCGAGCTTCATGGCCTCCTCGACGTTGTCGCGATCCCTGTACCACTTGTGCAGGAACGCAGCAAGGGTGCAGTCGCCGGCGCAGACGGAAGAAACCAGCTTGATGTTGAACTCACGCTTGGCGTACCAGATGTCCTCGCCGTTGGAGAAGTAAGCGTCGCCGCGGCTACCACGGGTGAGCAGCACGTTCTGAACGCCAGCGTCGTGAGCCATCTTCATGGCGACGCGAACCTCGTCGTCGGTGTCGACCGGCACGCCGAAGATGGCCTTCATCTCGTGATGGTTCGGCTTGATGAGCAGCGGCTTCTTGTGAGCGAGCTCCTTGAGCTTGTCGGAGGACAGGTCCAAGACGACGTCGGCGCCACGAGCCTGAGCGTGCTCCATGACCTGAGCCAGGAAGTCGGGCGTAGCTTTGGGAGGAACGGAGCCGGAGACGATCAGGCACTCAAGATCGCCCGCGGTATCCAGGATGTTGTAGAGCTCCTCCTGGTGCTGCGGCGTAATAGGAGCACCCGGGTTCAGGATGCCGTACTCGTGCTGGCCATCGTTGACGTAGGTGTTAATGCGCGTGATACCGTCGGTCCAGACCGGGCGGCAGAGGCAACCCAGGTTCATGACCTCCTCGACGATGAACTTGCCCGTGAAGCCGGCGAAGAAGCCGAGCGCGACGGTGTCGACGCCCATCTTCTTAAAGGCGAAGGACACGTCGAGGCCCTTGCCGTTAGCCGTGTAGCTGGCCGAGCCGGTGCGGACGTTCTCGTCGGGCTCGAGCGGAGAGCTCGAAACCGTCATGTCGACAGCCGGGTTAGCGGTTAGCGTGTAGAACATTTACAGTACCCCCTGTATATGTGAGGGCCGCGTGGCCGGCCCATTCCAACCACGCGGTTACCTCTGATACCAAATTAGCGAGCTGCGGACTCGAGCAGTGCCTTGACCTCGGCGGCGGTGTTGCAGGCGAGCGCCTTCTCGGCGAGCTCGTCGCACTCGGCCTTGGTCCACTGGCTGATGGTCTTGCGGGCGCGCAGGATCGACGGAGCGCTCATCGAGAACTCCTCCAGGCCCCAGCTGATCAGCAGCGGCTCGAGCAGCGGATCGGCAGCGGCCTCGCCGCACATACCGACCATGATGCCGGCCTTCACGCCGCTCTCGATGATGTTCTTGAGCGAACGGAGCACGGCGGGATAGTACACCTGGTACAGGTTGGAGATGGTGTCGTTGCCACGGTCGGCGCACATGGTGTAGCCGATCAGGTCGTTGGTGCCGATGGAGAAGAAGTCGGCAACCTCGGCAAGACGGTCTGCGAGCAGCGAAGCAGCGGGCGTCTCGACCATGATGCCGACCTCGATGTTCTCGTTAAACTTGCGACCCTCTTCGGTCAGCTCGGCCTTGCACTGCTCGACGAGCTCCTTGACAGCCAAGACCTCCTCGACGCAGGTGACGAGCGGGATCATGATCTTGACGTCACCGAAGGCGCTAGCGCGCAGCAGAGCGCGGAGCTGGACCTTGTACTGGTCGGGATTGGCCAGGCAGTAACGCACGGCACGGAAGCCCATGAAGGGGTTATCTTCCTTGACCATGTGCAGATACGGAATCTCCTTGTCGCCACCCACATCGAGCGTGCGGATGATGACCGGAGCACCCTTGAGCGCGCTGGCGACCTTACGGTAGGCGTTGAACTGCTCCTCCTCGGAAGGAAGCTCAGCGGAGTCCATGAACAGGAACTCGGAGCGGAACAGACCAATGGCCTCGGCGTCGTGATCGAGCGCGTTGGACACGTCATCGGGGTTACCGATGTTGCAGGCGATGATCTTCTTGATGCCATCGGCAGTCACGGACGGCTTGCCACGGAAGGCCTCGAGGGCTGCCTTCTCGGCAGCGAAGGCCTCGGCCTTGGCGGTGTAGGCGGCGAGCGTCTCCTCGTCGGGATCGGCCTCAACGATACCCTTGCCACCGTCGACGACAACGGTCATACCGTTACGCAGCGCGGTGCAGCTATTGGAAACCGAAAGGACAGCCGGGATCTCAAGGGCGCGCGCAATAATCGCGGAGTGCGACGTGCGGCCACCGGTCTCGGTGACGATACCGGCAACGTGGGCCTTATCGATCGTGGCGGTCATGGACGGCGTGAGGTCGTGCACGACAACGACAGTGTTCTCGGGCAGGACGGAGAGGTCGACGACCTCCTTGCCCAGCAGCTCGGCCAGAATACCGGTGCGGATGTCGGCGATGTCGGCCGCGCGCAGACGGAACATCTCGTCGTCCATGGACAGGAACATGTTCTCGAACATAGTCGAGGTGTCCATGAGCGCCTGCTCGGCGCAGGTACCGCCGTCAATGGCGGCGTTGATGGCGTCGGTCATGCCCGGGTCCTGAGCCAGGACAATGTGTCCGCTCATGATCTCGGCCTCGGCCTCGCCCACCGTCTCCTTCATATGGTCGGCCTGAGCCTGGGTCTTCTCGCAGAAGACCGAAAGAGCGGACTGATAGCGCTCCTTCTCTGCTGCCGAATCAGCAACATCGTGCGGCTCAAACGTCAAGTCGGGATCGACGGCGACCATGACGGTGCCGATACCGATGCCCTCGGAAGCGTTGACTCCCTGATACATTCCCATTCCTCTCTCCGTGTCATGTGATAAAGCGTTTTGCCATATCCATGACAAAAGAGCGCAGCTACCTTACAACAGGTCACTGCGCCCCCAAATATGAACTTAGTTGTTCAACATGCGACCCGTTTGAGTTCTACTCGCCAAGACCGCTCTTGATGAGCTCGATGGCAGCAGCCAGAGCCTCGGCCTCGTCAGCGCCGTCGCACTTGACCTCGACCTCGGTGCCGCAGGGGATACCAGCAGCCATGAGGGCCATCGGGGACTTGCCGTTGACCTCCTTCTCGGGGGTAACGACCGTCACGTCGCAAGCGTACTTGCCCATGGTGGAGGCGAAGAGGCCGGCCGGACGCATGTGAAGACCCTGCGGATTGACGAGGGTAGCCTTCTCAGAAACCATAATTGACTCCTTTTTTGTGTTTAACCCCTGTCGTGCATGCGGCAGGAGTCAGATTCACGACGTTGTTTATATTAACTCACATCAAACGGTTTTTCATTATGTTTCGCACGAATTGTTGGACAGATGTGTTTGTCGTCCGCTTGCTCGCCCACAGGGGGCCGGGCGTGGCCAGTGAGATTTCCTGCTCTACAGTCCTGCTCGCACGAAGAGAACATTAAGTGCTCTTCGGCTCGTGCGGAACTCGCGATAAATCTCACAGGCCGCGCCCGGCCCCCTGTGGGCGAGCAAGCTGCGGAAACTCGGTCGGTCCAGAGCAATATTGTGCGAACGAAATTCTGGCTGATTTGTTGTTCGCCTGGTTGATTTGGTTGATGGGGTCTATCTAGACCCTTTTGTAAGTTGCGGTGAAATAGGGATTGAATTTGGGGTTGAATCGTTTAAACAGTTCCTATTTCACCGCAACTTATTTGGGGATGAAAAAGGCGGAGGCCCTGGTGAGGGTCTCCGCCTTTGTTACAAGGGGCGATATTATTCGCTAACTGCTGGATTAGACCAGGCGGGCGTTGATCGTCTTGGCGATCTCGGCGGCGTCGGTAGAACCCTTGACGGTGGCACGGAAATCCTCGTCCATAAGCGCCTCGGCGACCTTGGACAGGATCTTGAGGTGCGTGGTGCCAGCCTGAGCGCCCGGGATGAGCAGGGCGATGGCAACGTTGACGGGAGCGCCGTCCATGGTGTCCCAACCGGTCACGCCAGAGTCGTCCTTGACGACGATGACAGCAGCCTCGGTAATGGCGTCCGACTTGGCATGCGGGATGGCGAAGCCCTCCATCATGCCCGTGGTGCCCTCGGCCTCGCGGGCCAGGAAGGCGTTCATCACGGCGTCGGCGTCGCCGGCGATACCGGCCTTGACGGCCTGGTTAGAGACAAAGCTCAGGGCGTCGTCACGTGAAGCGAAGTCCTCGGCGACAAAGACGTTCTCGACCTTCACGAAGTCGGCAGCCTCGGCCTTGGGGGCCTCGACGGCAGCGGCCTTGGGGGCCTCAACCGGCTTGGCTGCAGGAGCGGCCTTCTGGTTCTTCTCGAAGTCGTACTTCTTGAAGACCACGAACAGAATGCCACCGACCACGGCGCCGATGAGGATAGCGAGGACCCACAGCGGACCGTTCTCGACAACGGGCAGGACCAGGAAGCCACCGTGGGGCGCCGGATCGTGAACGTTGAACATAATGGTCAGGATCGAAGCGATGGAGGAACCGAGCATCATGATGGGCATAACGGGCCAGATGTTCTTGGTCATGAACGGAATGGCGCCCTCGGTGATGTGGGTGCAACCAAGGATGAGGTTGACGACACCGGCGTCGTGATCCTCCTGGCTAAAGTACTTCTTGCCGACAACGACGGCGAAGGTGGTGATCAGCGGCGGAACGATGCAAGCGGCGGAGACGGCAGCCATGAAGTTGGTGCCGAAGTTGTAGGTGTCGGTACCGACACCGGCGGCCAGAGCCTCGGTGAGCATAGCGGTACCGGTGACGTAAGCAGCCTTGTTGACCGGGCCGCCCATGTCAAAGGCGCACATGCAGCCGATGGCAAGACCCAGGACAACGGCGCCAGAGGCAGACAGGCCCTTGAGGAAGTCCATCATGGCGGTGTTGATGGCAGCCATGGGGCCGGAGATGCCGAGCATGACCAGACCGACGATGGCGGTCGAGAACAGCGGGTACAGGAAGATAGCCTTGAGGCCGTCCAGGTTCTTGGGCAGACCGGCAAAAACCTTCTCGAGCAGCAGGATGACATAGCCAGCGAGGAAGCCGCCGACGATGCCGCCCAGGAAGCCAAAGCCCACGCCTGCGCCACCGGCGTCGATCATGCCGGTATCGGCGTTAACGGGCAGACCCTGGATGGCGATCATACCGGCGACGAAACCGGGGACGAGCGCCGGACGCTTGCCGATGGACTCGGCGATGTAGGCGGAAAGCACCGGAACCATGAGGTTCATGGCGATGCCGCCGATGATCTTGAGCATCGCGGCAAAGGTGTTGTAGTCGGCAGCCGTCGAATCGAAGGACGTGATGCCCCACAGGAACGAGACGGCGGTCAGAACACCACCGGCGACGACGAAGACCAGCATGTGGCTGACGCCATTCATGAGGTGCTTGTAGATGACGTGGCCGATGGACTCCTTCTCCTCGACCTCGTCCTCGACATCGGCAGCGGCTGCAACCGTGCTGTCGCCCTTGGCGGCGAGCGCGCGGTCAATCAGCTTACCGGCGGCCTCAACGGACAGGGCCTTGGAAACACCAACGGAAACCATGGGCTTACCGGCGAAACGCTCAGCCTGGACATCCTTGTCGGCTGCGACGACGACGGCCTTGGCACCAGCGATCTCACTCTTGGTGAGCTCGTTCTCGACACCGACCTGGCCATGAGTCTCGACCTTAATGGTCAGACCGCGCTCGGCAGCTGCCTTCTCCAGCGCCTCCTTCGCCATGAAGGTGTGCGCAATGCCGGTCGGGCAACCGGTCGCGGCGATGATGTCAAACTTAGCCATGTGTCCCTCCTTCTTGAGTACAGCGCCCGCGGGCGCTCCCCTACACGCGCTTCGATGCGCGTTTTTCCACAACTGAAAGATACCAACCTACCGTCCGCGTGAGAAGAGACAAGGTGCAATTCTCCGGTGAAAGGTTCTTTCATAACCGTAAACGGTAAGTGAAAGTTTACCATCAACACTTGAAACGGCAAGGTGTATCTTGTAATTGAAAATGCCCGTATACTATGGCATTGCGAATCAAATTAGATTTTCATGCCAACCAGGAGCCATCCATGACCGATAGTAGCAAAAGCGCACTTTCCCTCATTAGTACCCACCAGGGATACAGCGAGTCCGAGCAGCGCATTGTCGACTATATATTGGAGCACCAGTCCGAGGCGCCACGCCTCACGGCGGCTCAGCTCTCGCGCGCCGCTGCCACGTCCGAAGCGACCGTTTCGCGCTTCTGCCGCAAGCTGGGCTTTGGTAGCTTCCGCAGCTTTCAGTTTTCGTTGGCGAGGGATTTGGAAAGCCAGCGCAACGAGGGCCTGACCGACGAGGTCTCGCTCGACAATATGGAGCAGAGCCTCAAGAACATCCTGGCTGCCAAGGTAAGCGAGCTTAATGCGACCATCGACGGAATCGACCACGATACGCTGGCGGCTGTTGTGCATGCCTTTAAGCATGCAGGGGTTATTGAGTTTGCAGCCGTGGGCAATACGAACGCGGTCGCGCTCGATGCGACGTTTAAGTTTTCGCAGCTGGGCCTGCGCTGCATGGCGAGCACCATTAGCGAGACATCAATCGGCTTTGCGCTCACGTTACGCCCGGGTGACGTCATCGTGCTAATCTCAAACTCCGGTAAATCGCGCCGACTGAATCGCATGGCAAAAGCGGCTCGCAACTGCGGCGCAACCGTAGTCGTCATCAGCAGTGACAGCAAATCCCCGCTCGCGCGCCTGGCAGACTACACTTTTAATACCGTCAACCACGAAGCGCTGCTGACGACGGGCGACTTTGCGTTCTCCAAGATCAGCGCCACGATGATCATCGAAGTCATCTACAACTTCCTGCTGCCCGAGATTGAAGACGCGCGTGAGCATATCAGCTACTACGAGGAGCTCATCCAGCCGGATAAGGTTGTGGAGTAAAACGCGTAGTGGGACAAAAATTTCAGTCTATTTTGTCCCACCAACACCGCTGATACGACCTAACCTCGAGCTTCTTCGAGCATCTGCTTTGCGTGGACCAAGCTTGCCTCGGACTGATCGCCGCTCAGCATGCGGGCGATCTCGGCGATACGCGCTTCGCCGGTTACCTCGTCCAAATGCGTCTGGGGAACATCGCCCGGTTCCTTGCTGACGACATAATGCTTGTCGGCCATGACGGCGACCTGCGCCAAGTGGGTTACGACAATCACCTGATGCGTAGCGGCGAGATCTGCCAGCACGCCCGCGAGTGCACGCGCCGTGGAGCCACCGACACCAGCATCGACCTCGTCAAACACAAGCGTATCGACACCGTCCGCATTACCGAGGACAACTTTGCTTGCCAACATGACGCGGCTGAGCTCGCCGCCCGACGCAATTCGACGCAGGGGACGCGGCGTCAAACCAGCACCGCTACGGTATAGCAGCTCGTAGCTCGAAGGACCAACGGGCGTCCACTCAGCACGGGGAAGATCGCGCGACTCCCAGACGAGCTCGGCGCCGCCCATTTCCAGGCGAGCCATCTGGCGGCCAACCTCGTGGCAGAAGCGCGGGGCCGCCGTATTGCGAGCGCGCTTAAGTGCCTTGGCAGCGGTAAACAACTCGCGCTCAGCGCTCCCGAGTGCCTCACGCGCCTTTTTGATCTGCTCATCGCCATCATCGACCAGGGACAGCAGCTCTTGCGAGCGATCGCGCATGGCAAAAACATCGTCCATGGTAGGACCCCACTGACGCAGCAGGCCCTTGAGGTCGGAATACCGCTCACGCATGCGAGCGAGCTCGCGCGGGTCGAAGGCGACGCCATCGCGATAGGAACGAAGCTCGTTCGCGCAATCCTCAAGGGAGATACAGGCATCCGAAAGCGCATCGGCAATGTCGCCGAGTTTGCGATCGACGGTAGCCATGCGGGAAAGTTCTGCCACGGCGCTGTTCACGGCGTCGAGCGCTCCCCCTTCGGAGGCAAGCGATGCATGGGCATCGTTAGCTGTGGCAACCAGTACCTCGGCATGTTCGGAGCGCGGCAGCAGTTCCTCGAGTTCCTCAAACTCGCCCGGTTTGGGGTCGACCTCGCCGATGCGCTCGAGGGCAAAGCGCGCCTCCTCGACGCGGCTCCCCTGCGCACGCGAGGCCTCTTCAACACGTCGAACCTCCTTGGCGGCAGCGCGCGATGCCTTAAAGCAGGCGCGGTACGCATCAAGCGCCTCGAGCGCAGAGCGTCCCGCCCACGCATCGACCATCGCAACGTGATGCACCGGATCGAGTAAGCGCTGGTGCTCGTGCTGGCCGCACAGATCCATCATCACGCCGACGCGCTCCGAAAGCTCGCGCACACTGGCGATGCGGCCGTCAATCTTCACGCGGCTGCGGCCCTCGGCAGAAAGGCTGCGCTGCACGGTAAAACCCTCCGTGTCGTGCGGCCCGTCGAAGAGTCGTGCCTCGACGCTCGCGAGCGCCTCGCCCTCGCGCACCGTCGACGAATCCGCGCGCTCGCCCAAAATAAGTTTGAGGGCCGAGAGCAGCGCGGTCTTGCCGGCACCGGTCTCGCCGGTCAGGACAGTCAGGCCGGCACTCGGCACCAACGTCGCCTCGCGAATGAGTGCAATGTTAGAAACCTGCAGCTCATCGATCATGACGCACTCCGTAGAACACACGGCTCACCGAGTTATAGAAGCTCTCGGGGCCGTAATCCAGCAGCAGCACATCACCGGGACCGCGACGCACAGCCACGCTCTCGACCGTGCCATCGCAGGTAATAAACTGTCCATCGATGGCGATCGCCGGCACGCTCGGGCGATCATCGGACATAAAGATTTCGACGACATCACTCGGCGAAGTCAAGAAGGCACGGGCCTGAATGGTGTGCGGCGCAATGGGTACGCAGACCATGCCCGTATAGTCGGGGCTCACGATGGGGCCACCGGCACTGAGCGCGTAACCCGTAGAACCAGTCGCCGTGGACACGACCACGCCGTCGCCACGCAGTCGATCGATATGGTGGCCCGACACCGTGATGTCAAACTCGACCATATCGGACAGGGGGCCGCGCGTAAGCGCCATGTCGTTGAGGGCGAAGGTGCGCACGACATCCTTCGTACCGTCTTCGCGCACGGACACGATATCCGCGGCGATGGTGGCGCGACGGCTCACGTGCAGCTCGCCGGAAAGGGCGTCGCTCACGACCTGCAGAATGTCGCGCTCCTCGGGGCTCGCAGCAGTTAAAAAACCCAGGTGACCATAGGAAAGACCGAGGATAGGAATCTCGCGATGGTTGAGGATGCGGGCAGCGCGCAGCAACGTACCGTCACCGCCGAGCGTAATGACCAGATCGGAGCCGTCAATATCAGGCGTGCTTTGAATCTTCGATCGCTGGTCGGCAGCCCATGCGACCTCATAGCCCTGGCGCGTCAGCCAAAGCTCGAGCATCAGGCCGCTCTCGACCGCCTCTTGCTTGTAGTAATTGGGAACCAGAAAGACCTTCATAGCGTTGCAGCTTTCTCGCTCAAAACCGATACCTGGGATTGCAGTTCATCGTCGGTACGTCCGCCGGGGGCACACCTCATGCCGTACAGGAAAAACTCAACGTTGCCCTTGGCACCATGAATGGGTGACACGCACACATCGACCGGGAACAGCCCCTTGGCAGCAAAGAGCTCAACCGCCGCAACGAGTGTATCGCGGCGCACGGTGGGATCCGTCACGATACCGCCCTCGCCCACCAGCGCAGCCGGCGCCTCAAACTGCGGCTTCACGAGCGTGCAGAATGCACCCGTAGGCGCCAGGCACGCCAGTACCGCATCGATAATGTTCGCGATGCTGGTAAACGAGACATCACACACAGCCAGGTCGATGGCGCCGGCATAGCCAAGCTCAGGCAGCTGCGTCACGTTTGTGCGCTCATGCAGCGTCACGCGATCGTCCTGACGCAACGACCAATCGAACTGGGCGCGACCCACGTCCACAGAGACAACGGTCGCAGCTCCGCGCTTGAGCAGGCAATCGGTAAAACCCCCGGTAGAGCAGCCCACATCCAAACAGGCAAGGCCCGTCGGATTGATGCCAAACGCATCAAGCGCGCCTTCGAGCTTAAGACCGCCGCGGCCAACATAGGGAATGCGCCCCTTCACGTGTAGCGGCAGCCCCGGCATCACCTTAAGACCCGGCGAAGTCAAGCGCTCACCGCCACTCGAGACCAAGCCGGCCATAAGAGTGCGAAGGGCATCCACGCGATCGGCGCAGATGCCCTGTGAAATCAGTTCGTCATCAAGACGCACGCGTTTCATGAATGCCATCAACCATTCGTATCCGGAGATGCGGCCTAGCTATCCTGGGATTCGTTTGCCGCATCCTCATCGTATTCCTGTTCGAGCTTGTCGGCCTCACGCGGCGTCAGCTCAAACTTGTCGACCATATCGACCGCGCGGGAGCCCAGCTCAATCGCTTCGTCAAACAAATCGAGCGAACGCTCCAAGGAGGTATCCTTGGAGCGAACGGTAGCGATAATCTGGTCCAAGCGGTCCGAGATCTCGTCGAAGTTGCGGACGGAACCCTCTGGCATAGCTACTCCTCGACGGAGTCGACAACAGCCTCGGCGGCGTCCGCATCCTCGGCCAGCACGCCAGCCTCAGCCTGAGCAACCGCAACCTTGGCGGCAGCCTCGGCAGCCTGTGCCTCCTCGCGAGCGCGATCTTCGGCCAGCAGCTCTTGGTACAGGTCCTCGCCTGGCAACTCCTCGCTGCGAGCGATCTTGCCCAGCACGCCGTTGACGAACGAAGCGGACTGGTCGGTGCCATAGGCCTTGGCAAGCTCGACAGCCTCGTTGATCACGATGGCGTCCGAGACCTCCTCGTCGGTGAGGAAACGCATCTCGTAAACGGCGATACGCAGCAGGTTGCGGTCGGCGCCGGGCATGCGCATAAGATCCCAGTTCTTGGCGACGGCGCGCAGAGCGCAGTCGATTCGATCGATATGCTCGTAGGCACCGCGGCAAAGCTCCAGCGCATAGGGATCGAGGGGACCCTTCGAGATCAGGAAATCACCCTCGAGGACGCGCTCGAGCGGGCTGTCCGTGGCCTCGGCCTGGAACAGCAGCTGCAGCGCCTGACTGCGGGCAAGCGTACGCCCGCGATAAACCTTAAGGCTCAAAGGTTACTCCTTGGGGAAAACGAGACCGTCGATGCAAACGTCAACGCGCTCGACCTCGACGCCCACCTGAGCATCGATGGCAGCGACCACGGCGGCGCGAACGGCCTCGGCGAGTTTCTTGAACGGATAGCCAAAGAACACCACGACACGCACGGTGAGTGCGAGCTTGTCGCCAACGACCTCGGCCTCGACCGCCGGCTCGGAAGCCGGGGCCTTGGACGAAAGCATCATGGAGACAAGGTTGGTGGCAAGGTCCTTGACGCCAACGGAGGCGATGCCCTCGACATCCGACACGGCGCGCGAGACGATGGCGGTCAGAACATCGGGCGAAATGCCGATGCCGTCAATCTTGATTTCCTGGGGCATGAGTCCTCCTAGAAGAGTTGGTTGCTAGACGCGGGAGACGAACTTGCCGTCGCGGGTGTCAACCTTGATGACCTCGCCCTCGTTGAGGTACATGGGGACCTGGATGACAGCGCCGGTGTCGATCGTGGCCGGCTTGGTGGAACCCTGGACGGTGTCGCCCTTAAAGCCCGGGTCGGTCTGGACGATGGTGGTCTCGATGAACATCGGCGGAGTCACGCCCATGAGCTCATCGTCGGCGAAGAGCAGCTGGCAAATGTCGTTCTCGCGCAGCCACTTGGAGTTCTCGCCCACCATGTCCTCGGGAACGGGAACCTGCTCATAGGTCTCGTTGTCCATGAAGATGTAGTCGGCGCCATCGTTGTAGAGATACTGGAACTCACGGGTGGTGAGCATGACGCTCTCGAACTTGGTGCCGGCGTTACAGGTGTTCTCGACGACACGCCCGCTCTTGATGTCGCGGGTCTTGTAGCGCACAAACGCGCCGCCCTTGCCCGGCTTGACATGCTGGAACTCGACGATGGTGTAGACCTTGTCCTTAATGCGGAGACCGAGGCCGTTCTTGAAGTCGGCGGTAGAAATGGTAGGCATAGCGACCTTTCTTGTTATGGGCAGAACGCACAAGCGTCCAAATTACATACGATAGAAATTATACACTTGCAGACCGCGCCTGCGGCGAGCGCATAAAAAGAGAACGCGGGGCGCCCGAATTGCTCCGGACGCCCCGCCCAAAAATCTATCGAAATGGGCTAGCAGTCGATGACGTGCAGGTCGTGCGGGGTCTTGGTGAAGGGCTCGTAGCCGTTCTCGGTGACGACGCCGTAGTCCTCCAGGCGCACGCCGCCCACACCGGGCAGGTAGACACCGGGCTCCATGGTAATAACCGAGCCGACCTCAATGATGTTCTTGCTACGGTTGAAGTTGGGCAGCTCGTGGATGTCGATACCAACGCCGTGGCCCAGGCCATGGTTGTAGTAATCGCCATAACCGGCATCGCCGATGATCTTCTTGGAAAGCTTGAAAATGTCGTTGCCCTCGACACCCGGATGGATGGCGGCGACGCACTCCTCGTGCGTACGGCGCACGAGCGCGTACAGGTCGAGCTGTTCCTGGGTAGGCTCGCCCATCACGACAGTGCGCGTCATGTCGGAACGATAATCGCAGTAGCCCGCGCCGTAATCCATGAGGACGAAGTCGCCCTTCTCGATGACACGGTCACTCGGCACGGCATGCGGGTTGGCGGTGTTGGGACCGCTCGCCACAATGGAGCCGAAGGCCAGGCTGTCGGCGCCGTTGGCGAACATAAAGTTCTCGAGCTCGTTGCGAACCTGCTTCTCGGTCATACCGGGTTTAATAAAGCCGAGCATATGCTGGAAGGCGGCATCGGTGATCGACTGCGCATGGCGCATGAGCTCGATCTCCTCGGTATCCTTGATGGCGCGCATCTTGCGGATGTCGTCGTGCATCAACGGCAGCATGCAGGCGACAGAGCGGTCCTCCAGGCCGCGCTGAATGCCCTGGTAGAAATTAATCTGCATATCGTCCTCGACAGCACAGACGCGGCACTTGTTAGCCACAATCTTGCCGGCGACCCAACCGGGGATGGTGCCTTCGTCCATGTCGTAGACCCAGGGGCTGCCGGCGGGCGTGTTCTCCTCAAAGCTGTTGAGGTAGCGCGAGTCGGTGTGGAACAGGCACTGGTCGACCGTAATAAACGCAGCGTGCGGGAACTCGAAGGTGTAGTCGAAGACGCCCTTCACGCCCGTAAGCCAACGAAGGTTGGCCTCGTCGCGCACCACGATGGCGTCGTAGCCACGCTCGGCCATCAGGGCACGGACACGCTCGATACGACCGGCAGGACCGGCAGCAAACTCAGACATGCAGATTCCTTTCTTGTTGTCTCTATATAGACGGGACGGGTCTCAATCGAACGACGGAATCGCATGCGATCCGCAACCGATTGAAAACCCGCCCCTCAACATGATACGAAAGACAATGGATGTCAATAAATCTTAGAGAAGTTCTTTGCGAGAAGCCAAGTAGGCATGAGCGTGGCGCTCAAGAACCTCGTCCTCGACGCTCGTTAAGCGAATGGCACCAAGTGCTGCGGGCAGCGGCAGCATGCTGCGATTCGAGCGAGCGAACTGCTGCTTGCGGAACTCCTCGATATATGCAGCAGGCTCCAGGTCGAAGGCAAGTTCCTCAATACCAAAGTCCTCCAGACAGTCATCGACCTCAAAGACGTAATCGATATCGAAGTCGCAGGCGTCGTGGGCAAGGCGCGCCTCAAAGCGCATGCCCTCGGACAACAGCTGGTAGGCAGGGACCTGCGAAGCGGCATCGCCCAAGCAAGCGCGCAAGGTACGCTCCCCCGTCTTGCCAAAATCGAGCGCATGGCGGGCGCTCGGGTTCGTGGCCATCAGTACGTCCTTACGGGCAGTCTGAGACCATTGAACGGCATTGACGAGCGCGACCTCCTCGCCCGCGAGAATCTCGGGGACGGTCTCAGTAAACTGATTCCAGCGGGACTTACTGCTCGAAAGCATGGTGCCAACAAGTACCACAAAGCCGAGCTTGAGGTCCTCGGGGTCCGCCTCACGAACAAGGTCGAGGTCACACACGACCAAGCCCGGTTCGGGACGGAACGCGATAGCGGGAAGCGCATTGGCCGACGAGGCGACGAGCGGCTTCATGGTCGTCGCGACCGTGAGCATGGCGTCGAAGGTCGTCGGCAACAGCGCGCACTCGGTTCGGCCGCACCACTGGTTGGCGCACCAGCTAACAACCGAGCAGGTTGCGGCATCGCCAACGGCGACAACCAGATCGTCGCAGGTAACGCCGTTGGCAGACAGGGCGCCAAAGATAGCATCAGCATCGGCCAGCGTGGCACCAGCAGGCGAAACCTCGAGGACTAGCGGCGACACGGCAAAACCGGCGTCGACCAGCGCATGCTCGACGACTTCACCAAAACGCTCGGATGTGGCGGTGTTCCAAACGACCATCGCGCGCTTAGGCTTGCCCACGGCCGAGGCAAACATACGCGACAGTTCATCGAACGCACCCAATCCGACACGGACATCGACGCTGCGGTTTTGGAAATTGATCAGTTGACGGCGAATCATAGCAGCCCACGCTCCAAAAGCATCTCGGCACAAAGGTAGGAAACGTCCTCGAAGGACTTGTTGCGAATATCAAGGGTAAGGTCGGCAGCCTGACGATACAGCGGACGGCGATGCTCAAACAGGCGCGCGGCATGCTCAGGCGAGCGGAAATCGGGACGCGTGTCGGACCGACGAATCTGGCGAATCGAATCCTCGAAGTCGCCCTCGAGGTACACGCACGTACCCATTTCGTGCATCAGTTCAATATTCACCGGCGTTTCGACGATACCGCCCCCGCACGAAACCAACAGGCTGCGCTCGCTTTGGAGCGAACGGAGCGCAGAGGTCTCGAGCTCGCGAAAACGACCCTCACCCTCGGTCTCAAAAATCTCGGTTACCGACTTGCCGCAACGGCGCACGACCAGGCGGTCGGTATCGATAAAACGCCGCTTGAACATAGTGCCGACGTTGCGCGCGAGCGTCGATTTGCCCGCGCCCAAAAAGCCGATAAAGAAGATATGGTCGCAGCCGTGTTTGGTGTGCTGGGACATGACGAGACCTATTCCTCGCAGGGAAGGTCGCGAAGGGCCCGACGCTCAAAGATACGGAAGATCTGCGTATACCACAGGTCCTGCGTCGCCTGCGGCTTAACCAAGATGGTATCGACGCCGGCGAAGTTGCCGCTCCACACGTCCGTGTAGAGCTGATCACCGATCAGCACCGCCTCGTCGGCCGTGGCGCCGAGGCGCTTAAGACCCGCCTTGAGGGCAAACGGCGCCGGCTTCATAGCGTGGCTGATGGCCTCGAGTCCCAGCTCGCGTGCAGAGCTCATGACCTGGTCGCGATGCCAGTTGTTGGACACCATGCACAGCTTAAAACCTTTGGCGCGGGCGGCGTCGAGCCAAGCAGAAACCGCGGCGGGAACCTGCTCGGTGTCGCGCGGCACCAGGGTGTTATCGCGATCGAGCAGAATGGCGCGTTTGCCATCGGCCCACAGGGTATCAAGGTCGATGCGATCGACCGAGGCAACGTATCGTTTGGGGCTAAAAATCCTCATGCTAATTCCAAGACTGTTGATGCTCTTCGTAGGTTTGTGAGAAGTACTCCTCGTCCTGCGTAATGTAGAAATACAGGTCCTCGGAGTCGGTCGGCTCAAGCGTGGCCTTGAGTGCCTCGAGCGACGGAGAGCAGATGGGCGTGGGCGGCAGACCCTCGTGTTTATAGGTGTTATACGGACTATCGCTCTGCAGGTCGTCGGCGGTAACCTCGCCACCGGTGACATACATCATGGTCGCATCGCTGTTGAGATAGCGCAGACCGTCGAGTTTGCCGGCAAGGCGGTTGTAGAAGACCGAGGCCACGTGCGCACGTTGATCGGCGTTGAGGCCCTCGCGCTCAACGATAGAGGCCAAGTTGACGATGTCGTAGTCGGACATCTCCACACCGTAGCGTTCCTTGATCTTGGCTTCGCAGCTCGCAAAGTCAAGCGACTTGTACTCGGTCTTAAACTGATCGAGCATAGCGCGAATCACGCCATCGGCCGTCGGCGAATCACCCAACGAATAGGTCTTGGGGAACAAGAAACCCTCGAGCGAGTCGTTGGCGGCGCCCTTAAGGAAGCTATAGTCGTCCACGTAGTTGGAGGCCTTGGCCTGGTTGAGGAAGTCTTCCTTAGAGATGCTGTCGTAGGCCTGGGCCACACGGTCGGCGACTTGATCGACCGTCAGGCCCTCAGGGATAGTCAGCGTATTGGAGCCCGCGTTGGGGCCTTCCATGAGCTGCTGAACAACCTTGGTCGCATCCATGAGTGTGGTGAACGAATAATCACCAGGCTTGAGCGACATATCGGCGTTGAGCTTTTTCACCGCCGCATAGTAATCCTTGGGATTTTCTACGATATGGTTCTCGGAGAGAATCGAAGCGATGCTGTCACCCGAGGCACCATCGGGAATCGTGATAGTAACCTGCTGGCCTGCAACGACTTTCGCACCCTCACCGCCAAAGAAGCCCTTGACGGCTGGCACGACAAAGAAAACGATCGCGACAAGCGCAAGCACGGCAACAACGCCACCGATAATCATAGGCACCGGGGAGCTTTTCTTTTGAGCACCGCGACGAGCATGCGTGTTGTAGCTCGAGCGGGTCGCCGGAGCAACGCCATGCGAACCACGAGCGTGATGCGAATGCGATTGGGGGGCCTGCGTTCGCTGGGTAGGTGCCTGCTGCTTAAAGCGGGTGCCGCCTGCAGGCTGGGCCGTACGAGCAGTGGGCTGCTGAGCCGCGTGAGAAGCCGAATGCTGAACCGAACGAGCAGAAGGCTGCTGACCCGTCCGTTGAACAGGTTGGGCCGAACGAGAG
The DNA here is from genome assembly GCA_905214425.1 of uncultured bacterium. Lineage (GTDB taxonomy): Bacteria > Actinomycetota > Coriobacteriia > Coriobacteriales > Coriobacteriaceae > Collinsella. The sequence goes on along the minus strand of CAJMLY010000001.1, from coordinate 107,980 downwards.
AAGGACTGCGCCGGGCGCGCGACAGGCTGAGCTGCGCGCTGCGTCGGCTGTGCCGGACGCTGGCCAGGCTGGGCAGGGCGCGACGCCGGCTGCTGTGTACGATTCGGCTGGCGCGGATCGGAAGCACTAGGCATGCGAAACCTCCTCGTTTTTACGATCGAGCCACGTCTGCAAAAACAGGCTGGCGGCAATCATGTCGATCTTGCCCCTCATCTGCTTTTCGTTGAGTCCCTGCTCGCGCAGGATACGCTTGGCCTCTTGCGAGGACAGACGCTCGTCCTCAAACTCCAACGGAAGATCGAGCTCGTCGGCAATCTTTTGCGCCACAGCGGCAACGCGCTCGGCCTGAGGGCCGGGCTCACCGGCCATGGTCAGGGGACGTCCGCTTACCAGGATGTCGGGCTCATAGTCCTCAACCAGGTAGCGGAACGTCTTGGCCATACCGGTGACCTCGGCAGCCGGAAGCACCTTGACAGGCATCGCCATCTTGCCATCACGGCTCGAGACGGCGATGCCAATCCTGGTCTCCCCTATGTCCAGCGCGAGCGCAACCACAGCGACTTCTTAGATTCTTAGGCGCCGAGCGCGGTCTTAGCGGCCGCGAGGGCATCGGCGATGCCGGCAGCATTCTTGCCACCGGCCTGGGCCATGTTGGGACGACCGCCACCGCGACCGTCGACCAGACCCGCGATCTGCTTGATCACGTTACCGGCGTGGAAACCGGCCTTGACGGCGTCATCGGAGCCGGCAGCGAGCAGGGCCGGAGTGCCCTTCTCAGTCACGCTGGCGACGACACAAGCAACAGGGCCGGCGACCTTCTGATGCACGGTATCCCATACGTTGCGCAGGTCGGCAGCCTCAAGGCCCTGAAGCTCAGCGACAACGAGCTTATAGCCGTCGAGCTCGACGGCGCCCTCGATGGCGCTGGAGATGGCGTCGGAGGAGCCACCGGTCAGAGCCTTCTTGAGCTTATTGGACGTCTCGCGCAGCTCGGCCTGCAGGTTCTCCACGCGAGCGGGAACCTCATCCACGCGGCACTTGAGCGCAGCGGCGGCGGCGTCAACGAGCGCCAGGCGGTCGGCCATGTAATCGAGAGCGCCCTTGGAGGTCACAGCCTCGATGCGGCGGACATTCGAGCCCGTGGAGGACTCGGAAATGATCTTGAACAGGCCGATCTCGGCGGTGTTGGCGGCATGCGTACCACCGCAGAGCTCGCGGGAGAACGGCTGGTCCTCGGCGCCCACGGAGACGACGCGAACGACATCGCCGTACTTCTCGCCAAAGAGGGCGACAGCGCCGGCGGCCTTGGCCTCGTCGATGCCCATGACGCGGGTCACGACCGGCTTGGAAGCGAAGATCTGCTGGTTGACCAGATCCTCAACAGCCTTGAGCTGCTCGGAGGACAGGGCCTCGAAGTGCGTGAAGTCAAAGCGCAGGTGCTCGGGCGTCACCAGCGAGCCGGCCTGGGAGACATGCTCGCCCAGGACCTGCTTAAGCGCAGCGTCGAGCAGGTGGGTGGCGGTGTGGTTGCGGCGCAGGAAACCACGGCGCTCGGCGTCGAGCGCGGCGGTCACGGTAGCACCGACGGTCAGCGTGCCCTCGGCAACGTGTGCGACATGGGCATACAGGCCGTTGTGGTTCTTGGTATCGGCAACGGTCAGAACAACGCCCTCGGCGGAAAGCTCGCCGGCGTCACCCTGCTGGCCGCCCATCTCGGCGTAGAACGGGGTGCGGTCGAGCACGACCTCGACGTCCTCGCCGGCGGCAGCGGACTCGACGGACTCGCCGTTGCGAACGATGGCGACAACCTTGGCACCCTCGATCGCATCGTTGTCATAGCCGTCGAACTCGGTCGCGACGACCTTATCGGAAAGCTCGACCCACACGTCGTTGAAGCTGCCCCAGGCATCGCCCTTGGCGTTGGCACGAGCGCGGGCCTTCTGGTCCTCCATGCAGGCAGTGAAGCCGTCCATATCGACATCGTGGCCAGCGGTGCCGGCGATCTCGACGGTCAGGTCGATGGGGAAACCAAAGGTGTCGTGCAGCTTAAAGGCAACGTCGCCCGGAAGCACAGCGCCCTCGGCAAGCGCTGCCAGGGCCTCGTCCAGGTAAACACGGCCGTTGTCGAGCGTCGTGGAGAAGCGCTCCTCCTCGGAGGCAACGATACCCTTGACGAGGGCGACGTTCTTGAGCAGCTCGGGATAAGCCTCGCCCATCTGAGCGTTGACTTCGTCGATGAACTTAGTCAGGAAGGCGCCCTCGATGCCCAGCAGGCGGCCGTGGAACACGGCACGGCGGAGCAGGCGGCGCAGGACGTACTCGCGGCCCTCGTTACCGGGCAGGATGCCGTCCGAGATCATAAAGTCGACGGCACGGGAGTGGTCGGCGATGATGCGCAGAGAACGGCTAGCACCGGAGTAATCGTCGGCGTCATAGGTCTTACCGCTGATCTCCTCGCCCAGCTTGATGAGATGCTGCATCAGATCGCCGTCGTAGTTGGCGGTCTTGTGCTGCATGATGGCGGCCATGCGCTCAAGGCCCATGCCCGTATCGAGGTTACGGTGCGGCAGCTCCGGCATGGAGCCGTCCTCCTGGCGATCGTACTGGGTAAAGACGAGGTTCCAGAACTCCAGGAAGCGGTCGCAGTCGCAGCCGGGCTTGCAGTCGGGACTACCGCAGCCGACCTCCTCGCCCATGTCAAAGTAGATCTCGGAGCAGGGACCGCAGGGGCCAGTGGGGCCAGCGGCCCAGAAGTTGTCGTCCTCGCCCAGGCGGGAGATGTGGTCCTCGGCAACGCCCAAAGAACGCCACACGTCGTGGGTCTCGTCGTCCTCGGTAAAGACGGTAAAGTACAGGCGGTCGAGCGGCAGCTTGAACTCCTTGGTGATGAGCTCAAAGGCCCAGGCGCAAGCCTGCTGCTTGGAGACGCCGCCAAAGGAGAAGTCGCCGAGCATCTCGAAGAAGGACAGGTGACGGCCGTCCTCGCCGATGCAATCGATGTCGTTGGTGCGGACGCACTTCTGGCAGGAGATAGCGCCGATCTCCTTCATGGTCTTCTTGCCCTGGTAGTACTCCTTAAACTGGTTCATGCCGGCGTTGGCAAGCAGCAGCGAAGGATCGTCGGGGACGAGGGACGAAGAAGGATAGAGCTTAAGACCGCGCTCCTCAAAGAAGTTGAGGAACTTGGAGCGAATCTCGGCCGTAGTCATTGACGGGTAGTCAGCACTCATAGAGGGAATCTCCTCGGTTTCACATCGAAACAGTTCAAACGTAACGATATTACCATCCCACCGCGCAAGTGCAAAAAAGAGGGCCGGCACAATGCCGGCCCTTCAGCGAAATTGCATGTTAGCGCGTATGAATATTAATCCGAATTACCCCGCTAGTTGTCATCATCGTCCATGGAGCCGTCGATGCCGGTTTTGGTGTCGTCATCCGTGTTGGAATCGTCATCCTTAGCGAAGGGGTTCTTGAAGAAGCCCGTCGCATCGGGCTGCAGACCAGAGAGCTTGATCCAGGGATTATCGAGATCGGGCTTGGGCATGGCCTTGGCCTCGGGCGCAGTCTCGTTGCCGATGAGCTCGGACTCGTAAATGAAGGTGTCGTCGCCGAGCGCGTCGTAGGCGGCAACCGGGTTGCCATCGGCATCGCGGTACGGTGTGCCCTTAAACACGGCGCCGTCATAGGCCACAAGCTGGCGGCCGGTCTCATTCTCGAAGTAGTACACGAAGATACCCTTGAGGGCCGCGCACAGCGGGATGGCAATAATCATGCCGATGGGGCCCATGAGTGCCGAGCCAATAACGAGCGCCGTGAGGCTCATGATGGGATGCACCTGCACCGAGCTCTGCATGACCTTAGGAGAAATCACGTTGTCGGTGACGTTTTGCGCGACCATCGTCACGATGAGCGTCCATAACGCCAACATGGGGCTGAACATGAAACCGAGCACCGTGGCGATTGCTGCGCTCACCCAAGGACCGACGACCGGAACCAAATGCATGATGCCGGTAAAGATAGCCATGAGCGCCGCATACGGATGGCCGATGATCATAAAACCGATAAAGGCGAGGAAACCACCGCAGATGGACGTCACGACCATACCGCGCATGTAGCCGCCGACAGAGCGAGAAAGGATGGCGACCATAAAGCGGTACGAGGTCTCCTTATCCTGACCGATGATGGTGCAAATCTCGTGGTGCATGCGAGGGTAGTCGCAGGCCATCCAGTACGCAAGCACCAGACCAAGGAAGATCACGAACAACTGCGAGGCCGTATTGGTGATGAGCGGGAACACACCGCGGCCAAGCTCGGCAGCGATCTGAGACACGTACTTCGATGCCACGGTAACAAGCGACGAAAGATTATCGTCCAAATACTCCTTGAGCGGCGTGTTGTTGAGTGTCTTGGCATGCGAGATCATCTCGTTGAGGTCGCCACCCGCAACACGAAGCTGCTCGGGCAGGCGGCTCAGGACTTCCATGATCTGACCAAAGAGAATCGGCGACAAGATGCAAACGACACCGACGAGCACGGCAACAACAACAATTAGCGCAATAAGCGAACCGATGCCGCGATTCACGCCATGGTGCTCGAGCCAGTTGGTGATCGGGGACATCACAAAAGCAATGATGGAGCCAACGGCAAGAAACTCAATAACCGGTGCCAGGATGCCCATAAGGTTAAAGATGACAGCAGCAATAACAATGCAGCCGACAACAGCCCAAATGCGCAGCGTCAGAACGCGGGTGTCGCGCAGCACGCGATCGGTTTGTTGGGGGTGCTCACTCATGAACGAATCATCACTCCGTCGGGGTCGATCTTGTCCTGAATCTTCTTAAGCGTGCGGCGCAGCAGACGCGAGACCTGCACCTGCGAGATGCCCAGCTTCTTGGCAATCTCGATCTGGGTCATGCCCTTCACAAAGCGCAGCTCGATCACCTCGCGCTCGCGCGGCGAGAAATCGCGGATGGCTTCCTCGATCACCAGGCGGTCATCGGTAAAGTCGAGCTCGTTGTCATCGTCGGCGTAACGGTCGAGAATCGAGGGAGCATCGTCGGAATCGGACGCACCAGGAGCCTCGATGGGCACCGAGGTATAGGCCGAAGACGATTCCATAGCCTCGAGGACCTCATCGACAGTCACATCTAGATACTCAGCGATCTCCTCAACCTTGGGCGAACGCTGCAGTTCGTTGGTAAGTTTGTCAGTAGCCTGGTTGACCTTGGCCGAGAGCTCCTGCAGACGGCGCGGCACGCGCACGCTCCAGCCCTTGTCGCGAAAATGGCGTTTGATCTCGCCCAGGATAGTGGGCGTCGCAAACGTCGTGAACTCGAGTCCGCGCTCGGGATCAAAACGGTCGATAGCCTTGAGCAAGCCCAGATAGCCGACCTGCATGAGGTCGTCGAGCGGCTCGCCGCGATTCTTAAATTTGTTGGCAAGAAACCTTACCAGGTTCATATGGGACATGACGAGCTGCTCGCGGGCGTCCGGGTCACCGGTCTCCTTGTAACGACGAAACAGCTCGCGGGTTTTCTCCTTGTCCCAAGCGGTCTTGCCGCTCCGGGAACGTTCGGTCATATTAGATATCCGCCTTGAGGTCGAGGGAAAGCGTCAGGGGCGCCGCAGTCTTTTCATAGGAATCGCACACGCTAGCGAGGATGAGCTCGGCATATACAGCTGCCTGGTCATCCTCATCGACAGTCGCCTGATCGCCAAAGGTAAAGGTCATGCCCACGTGCGATTCATCGACATCGAATTTGATCGAGATATCGTCGGAATCAACAGCCGTGCAGCCAAAGATGAAGGCTTCCTCGGCAGCCATACGGATGTCCTCGATGCGATCGACAGACATGGAGCACAGGGCACCAACGTTGGCTGCCGTCATGCGCACAAGGCGAGCGAGACGCGGGTCGCCGGCAACGGTCAGCGTGATGGGGCAGGTTGCTTCGCTACTCATCGCAGGACTCCTCGGAGGTCTGGGCGGGGGTGTAAGTGTAATACTGAGTCGGCTTGGCTGAAGACTTCTGAGCCGCATCTGCGCCATCGGCGGGCTCGTCCTCCGCCTTGCCAATCAGGACGCGCTCGGTCGGCTGCTCGGCTTCTTCGGCGGCAGCGGAAAGCTTGCGCTCGGCTTCGGCTGCAGGAGCCTTCACCTTATTGAAGAGCTTCTGCACGGCACCTGCCGCAGAATCAGTCACGCTCGACACAGCATTGCTGGCCTCGGCCATGCTACCGGTAACCTCAGAAATGTCGCGAACCACGGCTTCGACCTCTACGAGATTGGAGGTAAGGGCATCAACTGCCGTCTTGCTCGACTTAAGCAGCGGCTCCATCTGAGCAAGCGCCGGCGTAAGCTCATCGACAGCGCCATCGAGCTTTGCCACCACAGGCTGAGCCTCGGCGATGGTGTTGTTGAGGTCGTTCACGGTCTTATCGAGCGAGTCAACAACATTGCGGGTCTTGCGCAGGGTAAGCGCGAGCTCAGCGATGGCCCACACGCCGGCAACGGCGAGCAGCAGCAGGGCGATTTGAATGGGACTCATACAAGCCTCCCGGAAGAATCGAAATACAGACGCTTTTCATGGTACCCCAAAGGGGACCGAACATGCCAAGAGCAGCAACGTGGGACAAAATTATCAGCAGCTACTTCGGTGCATTCCCGCTGCGGTCACGTTCGCTTTGCTCTACGCGCCACTCTTCCCAGCCGCGCCCGGCAGGCTGCCAGAACGCACCGCGCTCCAGCCCCTCGGGCAAATAGCGCTGATCGACCCAGCCTTCAGGATAATCGTGCGGGTATTTATACACACCGTATTCATCGCTGCCTGGGCGATGGCGATCGCGCAGATAACTCGGCACCTCGCGAAGCCCACTAGAATGTATATCGGCCAGCGCCGCATCGATCGAAGCCTCACACGCGTTGGATTTTGGCGCCAAGCACACATAGAGTGCAGCCTGAGCCAGGTTAATGCGGCACTCGGGATAGCCAATGACCTCGGCAGACTTAAACGCGGCATGCGCCACCAAAAGCGCCTGCGGGTCGGCGTTGCCAACATCCTCAGAAGCGTGAATCATAATGCGGCGAGCGATAAACTTAGGATCCTCCCCAGCATCGATCATGCGCGCGAGCCAATAGATCGTGGCATCGGGGTCGCTACCGCGCATGGACTTGATGAACGCACTGATGATGTCGTAGTGCATGTCGCCGTTTTTGTCATACGTAAAGCCGCGACGCGGGTTGGCGATCTTTACGTCATCCACGGTGATGGGATAGCGCTCCCCCGCCGCGGGCGCTGGCGTTCCCTCGGTATCGGGACGCGTGACGGCAATCTCGCTCGCAAGCTCGAGCGTCGTGAGCGCCGAGCGAGCGTCACCCGCTGCCAGCGTGCAGATGGTCTTGACCGTATCCTCATCGGCCGAGAACTTACCGTTCAAGCCCTGCGGCGCCTCAAGCGCACGTTCAATAAGCGTGGCGATATCCTCATCCTTCAGATGCTCAAGCTCCACGACGCGACCACGTGAGAGCAGTGCCGAGTTGACCTCGAAGTACGGGTTCTCCGTCGTAGCGCCAATCATAATGACGGTACGGTTCTCAACTGCATGCAGCAGGGCATCCTGCTGCGACTTAGAGAAGCGGTGAATCTCATCGATGAATAGAATGGTGCGGCGGTCGTACGTATTCAGGCGCGTCTTGGCCTCATCAATCACGCGGCGCAAGTCCTTCACGGTACCCGTCACAGCGCTGACCTCGACAAACTCGCTCTTGGTATGGTTGGCGATAATATGGGCCAGCGTCGTCTTACCCGTACCGGCAGGCCCGTACAGAATCACGCTCGAAAGCACGTCGTGCTCAATCGCGGCACGCAGCCATGAACCCTTACCGACGGCCTTTTGCTGGCCCACGTACTCGTCGAGCGAATTGGGTCGCATGCGCACCGCGAGCGGCGCATTTTTAAAGGAACGCTCGCGCGTCGAGGCAGAAAAAAGGTCGTCCATAGCCATCCCGTGCATCAATCAAAAACGTTTTCAACTAACCAGTATACCGAAAGGATACGAACTACCGTTCGTTAATATAGGTACGATGCGGAAACTTTAGACCCGGGAACAGCTTGCTCGTCAGTTCGCAGAAATAACCGTCCGTCATGCTCGCAATGTAATCCACGACCGCCTGGTCCTTATCGTTCTGCCAGGCATAGGCGCAATCGTAGTAGGAAAGCTGCTGCTCAATGCGCGAAATATGGTGCTTAAAGATGTAAGAAGACTCGTCACCACTGTTTAGATCCCGCAGGCAACGGTCGTAGAGCTTTTCGAAGGCCTCGCGCAGCTCCGCCTCGGAGTCGCCTTCGATACCGCCCTTGCTATAGATCTTCTCGTAGTTCTCGCGCTTGGCACGGCGAATCTCCTCAAACAGGTCCTCGCTCATCTCGATGCGCGGCTTACCATAGCTATGCTCAACGATATCGATGGAGGCATGCGTGAGGATCCAACTGTTGTAGGCACCGCCCCGGCCATCATCAAAAGCGTCGGGCGAAAGCAGGCCCGCCGCGATCGCATCCTGACGGTCACGACCGACGTAGGCAAGGATATCCGAGATGCGGACCACACAGCCCTCGAGCGTCATGGGACGCAGGTGCTCAATTGCGCTATAGCCCGTGGCAATGCAATCCTCAACCGTCTGGTCAAAATGGTCAAAGGAGCTCATGTCCGAGAGCTCAAACACACGCTGCTCGTACTCGCCGTTATGGCATAGCACGCCGTCGAGCGTCTGGAGCGACACGTTGCGGCCATACAACGCGTCGAGCACGCGGACCGACTGCACGTTATGGAAAAAATAACGCCCCGTACGCTCGTGATAGATATCGTTGAGGAAGCGCTCGCCGGCATGGCCGAAAGGCGTGTGTCCCAAGTCGTGGCCCAGGCCAATCGCCTCGATCAGATCGCAATTGAGCCCCAGGGCGCGACCGATATCGCGCGCAATGCGCGAGACAAGCTGCACGTGCAAACCGCGGCGTGACAGATCGTCATTGCTACGGAAGCTAAAGACCTGTGTTTTACCTGCATAACGGGTGTACGCCGGAAGATGAAGTATCTTTTCGGTATCGCGCATAAACGCCGGACGCATAAGCGTGCCTTTGTCGGCGGCGCGATCAATACGACGAATAGCCTGATCGTCGTTGCAACGATACGGGTTGCCATAGCCCGAAGCACGATCGGCGGCAATGCGCTCGACAAGTTCGGGCGACAACGCCGAGGGGATACGGTCCATGCGCGCCTTAATGACGGCCGTTTCTTGATTAGTTGCCATGGCATGCTCCTTAAGAAGGAAGCGCAATCGGTTACAAAGTGCAGCCCACGACCTCGATTATGGCAAAAATCGGCACCAAAAACGGGAGCAATGGCAGGGAGCGCGATTTCGTGATGAGGCAGGAGAGGGCAAGGACCAGGAGCGCGACGGCAAATGCCACGATGCCACCCATAGGGTCGAGCGTGCAAAGCGCGAAGAGTGCCTTGGCATCCCCCATACCGATGCCCGGGATTTGGCGAAGACGACGCCAGAGGGACTCAGTCAGCACGAGAGCAAGATAAACAATGACGGCAAGACCCGCGTGGTCAAGCGCTGTGTTCAAACCGAGGTCGAGCCAAACACCCGCCAACGCCGCCACGGCACATGCGCCGGCAAGCCCATTGGGAAACCGTCGCTCTCGGGCATCAATTGCCACGCCGGCAAAGATGCAAATCCAAAACGGGATATAGACCATCGGACGCCTCCTCGAGCTGCATCGCAAAAGCAAAAACCACCACAAAGGTGCCTGTCCCCTTTGCGGTGGTTTTGGTGGTGGTTATTTGGCACCTTGCATGACCTCGTCAAGGGTAACGTTGACGGCGTGCTGCGTCGGCACCCAGTCGACCTTCAGGAACAGCGCGGCCACCGTGATGGGGATATAGCTGAACATAAAGATCGGGAAGGTAAACAGGTTAGTCACCAGACGCCACTTTTGCGCGCAGTGAATGTGCTTGTACTCAAAGATAGTCGTGAGCAGCGCCAGGATAAAGAAGGTCTGATACATCATGGCGAAGGTCATAATGAGCGAAGCGGCGCACGCCTGCATCTCGACTTCGGTAGCCAAGAAGCCGTGCGAAAGACCGCCCACGATCAGGAACGTCGCATTGGCGAGCATCGAGATCAGCGATAGCAGCATACCCGGGGCGATGGTCATAAACATGTCGTAGGCAGCAAAGCGATGATAGCGGAAGGTCGATTTGACCAGGTGCTTGCCATAGGTAAAAAAGACCTGATAGAAGCCCTTGGTCCAGCGCATGCGCTGTTTCCAGGACGCCTTAAACGTCACCGGCTGCTCGTCAAAGAACTCCGCCGGCGCATAGCCAATGCGAATGCCGTGAATGGCGCAGAACGTGGTGAACTGGATGTCCTCGGTCAGCGTGTGGAACTGCCAACCGTGCATGCCCTCGATGACACTGGCGGAGATGAGGTAGCCCGAACCCGAGACGGCGCAAGACGTCTTGCAGATGTTGCGCGCGTTGTTGAGAAAGCGCGCCTCGCGCAGATACCACGTGGCATTAGCCGCCGAGATCCACGAGCTGCCGAAGTTCTTGGAATTGCGATAGCTCGTGACCACATGGAAGCCCTGGTCAAAGGCATCGTTCATTTTGGACACGTAATCGCGGGAGATAACGTTATCGGCATCGAAGATAAAGTAGCCTTCAAACGTGTCGGGATACTCGTTAAGGATGCGGTCGAAGCCAAAGTCCATGACCCAGCTCTTACCCTTACGGGCAAGATCATTGCGCTCGTAAACAATGGCACCTGCCTCGCGCGCGAGCTGTGCGGTGTTGTCGGTGCAGGCGTCGGCGACCACGAAGACCTCGATAAGCTCGGACGGATAATCCTGATCCTTGATGGAGCGAACAAGGTTGGCGATCACGGCCTCCTCGTTATGCGCCGCGATAAAGAAGGCATAACGATGGAGCTTTTTGGCCTTAGGGGGCGCGACCTCGCCACGAAGAGCGCCGATGACAAAGAAGACCACCTGGTACAGAAAGCAGACCGTGAGCAGCGTGACGACAATCTGGTTGAAGATCACGATGGGTGTGTTGGTTTGTAAAAAGGCGAGCATGCAGGCTCCCAGCAACGCGTTACGTAAACAATCGTATATCTTACCGCAGGCTTACCGAGTTCAAGAAACCACCTAATACTGGCTAGGCTTCGAGCAGACCGAGCTGCGGGACGATTTCGTCGCCAGCGGCAGTACGGCCGAGCGAACGCGGGGCCAGATCATCCAGAACCGCCGCAAGATCCCACGGCAGCTCATCGCGGCACTCAATACGCTCCCCCGTCACGGGATGATCGAATGCGACGCGCCAGGAATGAAGGAATTGCCTGGTCAGGCCCTGATCGGCGCGTGCATCGCACTTGCCGTAAAGTGGATCGCCCACGCAGGCGTGGTTGATATGGCGCATATGCACGCGAATCTGATGCGTGCGTCCGGTAAACAGATGACACTCGACGAGCGTATAGCCGTCGTCGAAGCGAGTGGAATCAAAGCGCTCGAGCACCTTGAAAGTCGTGATGGCCTGACGCGCAAAGGGGTCATCGGAAACCGCCAGCTTCACGCGGTCGCGCGTCGATCGGGCGATACCGGTGTTGATAGTGCCCTCGTCCATGGCGATGTGCCCGTGAACGAGCGTGATATAGCGACGGTCGAGCGTGCGCGTGCGGATGAGATTTTGAAGCGCGCGCTGGGTGTCGTCGTCTTTTGCCGCGAGCATAAGGCCCGAGGTATCGCGATCCAGGCGATGCACGATGCCGGGGCGGTCCTCACCCTGCACAGTACCAAGATGATCGATGCCGCAGTGGTAGACCAGAGCGTTCGCAAGCGTGCCGCTCTCGTGGCCATGGGCGGGATGGCATACCAGGCCGCGCTGCTTGGAGATCACGATGAGGTAGTCGTCCTCGTAACGAATATCGAGGGGAATGGCCTCAGGAATCACGTCAGTCGGATCGTGCGGCTCGGGCAGGTCGACCGAGATGCGGTCACCGGCGCGTACGGCATACTTTTTTGACAGACAGGTCTCGCCGTTCACGATTACGGCGCCGCCCTCGATCAGATGCGCGCAGGCAGAGCGCGTGGGGCAGCCGTCGTTAGCGCCCAGAAAGGCGTCGAGACGCTGGCCAGAGCAATCGTCGGCAACAAGAATATGGATGTCGGCCATTAACGCTCATTCCTTTCGCGAATCTTGCGGGCACGCTCCCCACGCTGCTTGGCTTTGCGCTTGGCGCAGGCCTCATCACGGGCATTGAGCTCGGCAGTCGCATCGACTTCGCGGGCCGCAGGGCTCAAGAACATGTAGCCGATAAGGGCAAGCACAACGCCTACGGTGATGCCGATATCGGCCACGTTAAAGACGGGAAAGTCGATGAAGGTGGTGGCAATAAAATCGGTCACAAAGCCAAAAGTCAGACGGTCGATTGCGTTGCCAATGGCGCCGCCCGCGACCATAGCCATGCCTACCACCTCAAGACGAGCGAGCTGAGGCGCACGCAGCAAGTACACGGCAATGGCGACAATGACCGCAAGCGCCAACACAGCGAACACGACGCCATGACCCTCGCCCATGCTAAAGGCGGCTCCGATATTGCGGACAAATAGAAAGTCGATCACACCGGGGATGACAGTCACATGCAAAGCGTCGCCCACGGCACGAACCGCAAGCTTGGTCAGCTGGTCAACAAGCAGCACAACGAGCGCTACCCCACCAGCAACACCCAACCGCCAACGCAAAGGCGGCGTCATATCCGCGCCACGACCCAAAGAAATCCCCTACCCTCAAGAACATCGAATTCCGTTTAACGTAAGTAACCATCTTATAGTGACAAACGCCAAACACGCAGCATATTCACCAACGCTGGCGAAATAACCAGCACAAAACAAAAGCGACATTCCGAAAAACGGAATGTCGCTTGATAGCTTTCGACTAAGACCGAAAGCGAAAGAAAGCCTTTAGCTCCAGCAATGGAAACGCCGCATTACCGTCGCCAACAGCGAAAACGTCCCTAAGCGAGCAAGGTGACGTGAAAGAGGAGGGAAGCGTACTTTGGTACGCGACCGACGATTGAACGTCAGATTGCCGCTTAGGGGCGTTTGCAGCGTCGGTAGGTTACGGCGTTCTACGAACGCCGTAACCTACAGCGCATCAGCGCAGCGCTTACAGATATGTGCGTGGCCGTTGTACTCGCCGACGGTGGTGCGATAGTTCCAGCAACGATCGCAGCACTCGCCCTCGGCAGCCTCGATGGCAACGGAGAGCTCCTCGCCCTGGGTCAGCTCAACATCGGAGACGATGTAGAACTCGGCCAGGTCGACAGCCTTGTCGCCGGTCAGCAGCGCGTACATCTCGGCGGGAACGACCGCCTTGACGCGAACCTGCTGGCTCTTGGTGAAGGTGCCGGCAGAGCGAGCATCCTCAAGGGACTTGGTCACGGCGCTACGGAGTTCGAGCGAAGCCTCGAGCACGCCCTCGAACTCATTGGCCTCATCAACCGTGATGGGCGACTTGTACCAATCGAGCAGCGCGGCGTACTTCTGGTGATCGACGCAGCCGGCGGGCGCATAGGTCATGGCCTCATCGACCGTGTAGGACAGGATCGGCTGCAGGTCGCGCATGAGCATCGAGAAGAGCTCGGCCAGCACGGTCTGGGCGCTGCGACGCTCGAGCGAGCCGGGCTTCTCGCAGTACAGACGGTCCTTCAGGGCGTCGAGGTACACGTTGGAGAGCTCGGTAACCACGAAGTCGTAGAGCGCACGGTAGGCGCGCGGGAACTCGTAGCTGGCGTAAGCATCGTCGACCTCGGCCTGGACCTGGGTCAGGCGGGCAACCATGAGCTTGTCGAGCGGCAGCAGGTCGGCAAAGGCGACGCCGTCGGTCTCGGGCTCAAACTGACCCTCGAGCTCGGAGAGCAGGAAGCGCAGCGTGTTGCGGAAACGACGGTAGGCATCGGACGTACGAGCGAGGATCTCGTGGTCGATGGACACGTCGGAGCTGGTATCGACGGAGGCAACCCACAAGCGGATGATGTCGGCGCCCATCTCGTCGCAGACCTTGTTGGGGTCGATGACGTTGCCGAGCGACTTGGACATCTTACGACCCTGGCCGTCGAGGGTGAAGCCCTGCGAGACGACCGCCTTGTACGGAGCGTGGCCGTTGGCGCCCACCGAGGTGAGCAGCGAGCTCTGGAACCAACCGCGATGCTGGTCAGAACCCTCGAGGTACACATCCGCCGGATACTCCAACTCGGGACGGTACTCGCAGACGGCCTTCCAGGAGACGCCGGAATCCCACCACACGTCGAGGATGTCCTTATCGGCCTTGAGGTGATGGCCGCCGCACTTGGGGCAGACGCAGGCCTCGCCCAGGTAGCTCTCGGGAGCGTCGGTGAACCAGGCGTCGGAGCCCTTCTCGTGGAAGAGCTTGATGACGGCGTCGAGCGTGGCGTCGTTCATGACCTTCTCGCCGCAGTCGGCGCAGGTGTAGCTCGGGATAGGCACGCCCCAGTTGCGCTGGCGGCTGATGCACCAGTCGGGACGCTGCTCGACCATAGCGCCAATGCGGTTGGCGGCGTGAGCCGGATACCACTTGACGTTCTCGCGGACCTCCTTGCCAGCCTGCTCGCGCAGACCCGTCTTGTCCATCGAGACGAACCACTGGTCGGTGGCACGGAAGAGCACCGGGTGCTTGCAGCGCCAGCAGTGCGGATAGCTGTGCGTGATCTTCTTCTCGAGGACCAGGGTGCCGCGCTCGCGCAGGAACTCAATGATGTGCGGGTTGGCCTCATCGGTATCCATGCCGCTGAAGGGGCCACCGGTGCCGAACTCCTCACCGGTGTAGAACTTGCCGTCGTCATCGACCGGCATGCAGATGTCGGTGATGCCCTCCTTGAGGCAGGCAAAGTAGTCGTCGACGCCGTGGCCGGGCGAGTTGTGGACGATACCGGTACCGTCATCGACACCGACGTAATCAGCCAGCAGCGCCACGCCCTCGACACCGTCAAAGATCGGCTGCTTGTAGTGGATGTGGTGGAAGGTCTCGGCGGGAACCACGTAGGGCTTGCCGTCGACCATGACCGGGGTGTACTCCCAGCCAAACTCCTCGCAGCACTTGGGAGCCAGGTCCTCGAGCATGACCTCGGCGCGGCCATCGTGCTCAACGGCGACATAGGCGGCGCCGGGCTTGAGGGAAACGGCCTGGTCGGAGGGAATGGTCCACGGCGTGGTCGTCCAGATGATAAAGTCGACCGGGCCGTCGAAGTTCTCGAGGCCGGCGGGCTTGGAGGTCATCTCAAAGCGAACGAAGATGGAGGGGCTCGTCTCGTCGGAGTACTCGATCTCGGCCTCGGCCAGCGCGGTGTGGCAGTGCTTGCACCAGTGAACCGGCTTGTGGCCACGATAGATCATGCCCTTGTCGAACATGGCCTTAAAGACCTCGATGTCGGCGGCGTCATGCTGGTGATAGAGCGTCAGGTAGGGGTTGTCCCAATCGCCGAGCACGCCCAGACGACGGAAGCCGGCCTTCTGCAGCTCGATGTTCTCGACAGCGAACTCGTTGCAGAGCTCACGAATCTTGGCCGTGGGGGTCTGGTTGAACTTCTCGGTGCCGAGCTTCTCCTCGACCTTGTGCTCAATCGGCTGACCGTGGCAGTCCCAACCGGGGACATAGGGGACCTCATAGCCCTGCATCATCCAGTAACGATTGATCATGTCCTTGGAGATCTTGTTCATGGCGTGGCCGATGTGGATCGGGCCGTTGGCGTACGGAGGGCCGTCGTGCAGCACGAACTTCTTGTGACCCTCGTTCTTCTTCAGAACCTGCTCGTAGACCTTGTTGTCCTGCCAGTCCTTGAGTCGCTTGGGCTCGGACTTGGAAAGACCGGCACGCATGGGAAAACCGGTCTTGGGCAGATTCATCGTCTGCTTGTACTCGTTTGCCACGGTACCCCTTTCATGTCGTGGGCGCGCACGCCCGATGGGCACCAAAAAAAGCGCCCGTCCCTGCAAGCTGGGACGAAGCGCCACAAAACGGGCTGCACGCCCGCAAAAGCTCTTCGCTTAACCACCCAGCTTAGATGCCCTCGCCCGCGTATTCGCGCGCTCGCATCCGTTACTCGGCTGGCCTGTATCGACGACCATCTCGGCGATATCTACTAAGATGTGCCTGTGCGGCACGTCCGTTGGGACCGCAGCTCCGGGGTGATTTTCATCGGTAGCATGCACGGGTTCTCAGCGCTCCCCGCTCTCTGTAGTATGCGAACGGCCGACTACTCGTCCCCATCAACGCTTATGCGGAGTATGCTAGCACGTTCCGCGCCGGCGAAAAACCCTCAACACTGGTTTTATACGTTCGAAATTTCTCGCTATTACAGTCCTTCTCTAGGAGCAAAATACCTGAAAGCACTTTATCGAACGAAAGAAGGTTGCTATGCGCACGATTGGAATGAGCGACTACACCGTTGGCGAGGATTGCTTTACCGAGCTGCCAACTGCACTGGCGGAGTACGGCGCGAAGAAAGTCGCCATCATTGGCGGCAAGCGAGCCCTGGCTGCGGCGCTGCCGGGAATCGAGGCGGCACTTGAAGGTACCGATGTCGAGGTCCTGGAGACGCGCGTCTATGGCACCAACAGTACGCGTGCCAATATCGCCAAGGTCGTGAACTCCCCTGCATGCCAGGAGGCTGATGTTCTTATCGCCTGCGGCGGCGGCAAGGCGCTCGACACCGTCAAGACGGCGGCCATCGAGCTCAAGAAGATCATCTTCACTGTCCCGACGATCTGTTCCAACTGCTCCGCCGCGACCGCCATTGCCGTCGTGTACAACGACGACGGCTCGCTCGAGGGCTATTCGTACCCCAACCGACCGGCGCACATCTTCATCAACCCCAAGATCATCGCCGAGGCTCCGGCGGAGTACTTCTGGGCCGGCGTGGGCGATGCCCTGTCCAAGCAGCCCGAGGTCGAGTACGCAACGAGCGCCGGTAATTTGGAGCACACCGCCGGTCTTGGCCTGGCGCTTGCCCACACCTGCTCCGAGCCGCTGTTTACCTATGGCGTCCAGGGTCTTGAGGACGTGCGCCAGGACCTGTCGAGCGAGGCCGTCAAGCAAATCGCACTCGATATCGTGGTCAACACGGGCTATGTCTCGAACCTGACCAACCAAAACGATTACTACTACAACTCGAGCGTGGCGCACGCGTTCTACAATGCGACGTGCAGCATTCCGCGCGAGGGCACCTACCTGCACGGCGAAGTCGTGAGCCTGGGCGTGCTCGTGCTGTTCGCCTATACGGGCGATACCGAGAACCTTGAGCACTACGCGGCCTTTAACAAGCAGATGGGCCTGCCCGTGACGCTTGAGCAGGTCGGGCTTTCCGAGTCCGATATCCCGGCCCTGTGCGAATACGCGCACGCCACCAACGAGTGGAAGCAGGGCAACCCCGAGCCCTTCACCGACGAAAAGTTCGCCGCCGCCATCAAGGCCGCAAACGCCTACGGCCAATCTATCCTGGCCTAACCGACCAAAACCGCCACAAAGGGGACAGGCACCTTTGTGGCGGTTTTTTATTGCCGTAACATGCTCGAGTCGAACTCGCTTGCCGGGATCACACGGTAGCCGTGGCGCAGGAGCAGGTCGACGAAAACACCGTTGCCCACGGTGAGCGTACCGCTGAACGTTCCGTCGTAGATGCGACCTACGCCACACGAGGGGCTGCGGTCCTGCAGGATGCACGCGGCGATCTCTTCCGGACCGCCCGCTTGCTCGCACATATCGAGCGCACGTTGAGCGCCCAGGCGAAACTCGCGATCGACCGAGATGCCCTCGCAGGTACGGACCTCGCCGTCCACGATCTCGGACGGCTTGCGCGGTGTGGGCAGGCCGCCAAAGACCTCAGGGCACACCAAGAGGACCTCGGTCCCCGTACGTTCGCAGGCCTCGACCAACGCGCGGTGGTAGTTGTCGAGCCCGTTATACTTGCAGCTCTCGCCCATCAAGCAGGCACTTACCACGATCTTCATATACAACTCTCCCCACGCAAAACGCCCCATTTGAAATAAACACTCAAATGGGGCGATTGACACTGCGCAACCAGTATTACTGCTGCTTTGGCATCAGCGGATTCTCGCGCGTGAGGAGATTCATGAACTCCTCGCCCGTGATCGTCTCCTTCTTGTACAGATAACGAGCCAGCTCATGGAGCTTGAACTTGTTCTCCTTCAGGATCTGCAGGGCGCGGTCGTGCGCATCCTCGATCAGCTTGGCGACAATCGCGTCCACGCGCTCGGCCGTACCGGGGGCGCAGGTGAGCGACGTATCCTGATTGAGGTACGCGTTCTGCACGGTACCGAGCGCCATCATGCCAAACTCGTCGGACATACCAAAGCGCGTCACCATGTTGCGGGCGAGCTTGGTGGCCTGCTCGATATCGTTGGCGGCGCCGGTCGTCATCTCACCAAAAATGAGCTCCTCGGCCGCACGGCCACCGCAATAGACGGCGAGCTTGTCCAGGACCTCCTGGCGTGTGGTCAGGAAGCGCTCGTCCTCCTCCACCTGCATGGTGTAGCCCAGAGCACCGCTCGTGCGCGGCACGATGGTGATCTTCGTGACCGGCGCAGAGCCCTTCTGGCGGGCGGCAACAATAGCATGGCCGATCTCGTGATAAGAAACGACCTGCTTCTCGTGGTCGGACAGCACCGTGGACTTGCGCTGCTGACCGGCGATGACGACCTCCACCGACTCCTCAAAGTCATCCTGGGTTGCACGCTTGCGACCCTCGCGAACGGCGCGCAGAGCGCCCTCGTTGATGATATTGGCCAGGTCGGCGCCCGAGGCACCGGGCGTGGCGCGGGCAATCGCGGTCAGGTCGATCGGCGGCTGCGTCTTCACGCTCTTGGCATGCAGCTCGAGGATGTTCTTGCGGCCGGTCAGATCGGGCAGCTCAACGGGGATGCGGCGGTCAAATCGACCGGGGCGCAGCAGGGCCGGATCGAGGCTGTCGGGACGGTTGGTGGCAGCGAGGACAACGATACCCTTGTGGTTATCGAAGCCATCCATCTCGGTCAGCAACTGATTGAGCGTCTGCTCGCGCTCGTCGTTGCCGCTAAAGCCGCCGCCATCGCGCTTCTTACCAATAGTATCGATCTCGTCGATAAAGACGATGCACGGGGCCTTTTCCTTGGCCTGCTTAAACAGGTCGCGCACCTTGGCGGCGCCACGGCCGACGAACATCTCGACGAACTCAGAACCCGAAATGCTAAAGAACGGAACACCAGCCTCGCCGGCAACAGCCTTGGCTAGCAGGGTCTTACCGGTACCCGGAGGGCCGACAAGGAGAGCACCGCGCGGCAGCTTGGCGCCAATCTCCTCGTAGCGCTGCGGCTTCTCCAGAAAGTCGACGACCTCCTTGAGGGACTCCTTGGCCTCTTCCTGGCCGGCGACGTCCTTAAAGGTCACGCCCACGTCCTTGGAGGCGATCACGCGCGCGCCGGACTTACCCAGTCCGCCGCCGCCAAAACCGCCGCCGCCAAAGTTCATCGACGGACCGTCATCGCCCATGGCCTTCTTCATGCGGCGGTTGAGCCACCAGCCGATCAGGAAGAAAATCGCCATGGGAAGGATAAGGGTGAGCAGGTAGTAGGTCATCAGACCCGAGTTCTTATCGGGAACGACCGACTCCAGTGAAGCACCGGACTCAAGCACGCGATCGGTAAAGCCCGCGTCATTCGGAACACCGGTCGTCTTGTAGGCGATGTTCTCGTCCTCGCCCTTCTTGGTGTAATAAATCGTGTAATCGTCCGTGTTGTACTCGACCTTGTCGACACTCTTCTTATCGAGCGCTTTGACAAACGTCGAATAATCGGTCTTCGTAATCTGCTGCGTGTGACCGATGTTGGGGAACAGAACGGTCGAGAGCACGAGGTAGACGACGAAGGCGATGAGCACGTAGAGGATCATATTCCGTCTACGTTTGTTGTCATCCATCTCCATCTGTTTGAACTCCATCTACTGGGGTTGATAATGCTTTCTAGAATACCCAACCCGAACGGCGATAAACCGACGCTGGGCACGAAAAGACAGAGATGGCATCACTGGAAGTCGGCAAGGTTCAAATCTATACGGGCGACGGCAAGGGCAAGACGACGGCTGCTTTGGGGCTCGCCTTGCGCGCGACGGGCTACGGACTCGACGTGTTTATGCTGCAGTTTGCCAAGAAACTGCACTGCGCCGAGCATGATGCGGCGCCCCGTTTGGGTCTGCGCATCGTACAAGCCGACCGCGACACGCCCGAGGCCTGCGCCGCACAGATTCTGGAGCTCGCACGCGAGCAAATATCACAGGTCGACGTTCTGATTTTGGATGAACTCGGAGAAGCCATGCGCCGAGGTTTTGTGACACGCGAGGATATGGAAGCGCTGATCGCGATGAAACCCGACACCACAGAGCTCGTACTGACCGGCCGCGGGCTGCTGCCGTTGGCCGACCTCGCGGACTTAGTCACCGAAATGCGCCCCGTCAAACACTACTTCGACGAAGGCCTCCTAGCCCGCCAAGGCATCGAATACTAGTCATTACAGGCGTCACCAATGACTAGGCGGTGGCGCGGCCTAGCCAGTTGCCGCTGTGATGGTAGACGGTGAACATCATGGCGGTGATTACCCAGGTTACGGGGTAGACAAGCAGCAGGTGCTCAAGCGACGGATCGAACGGCATAATCGCAAACACCCAGATCACCCTGAGCACGACAGTGCCAAAAATCGTGAGCAGCATGGGCTGCAAGCTCACGCCGGCGCCGCGAATGGAGCCCGACGCGTTTTCGATAATCGAGAAGATCGCGTAGAACGGCGCGATGAAATGAAGAATCGTCGTGGTGTACGCCGAAATCGAAACATCGTCGACAAACAGACGCGACAACGGACCCGAGAACACCAGCAGCACGGCAGACAGGCCACCAATGAGCATAAACGACAGCACGAGCGACGTATGGTAGCCCTTGCGCATGCGCTCGTAGTTGCGCGCGCCAAAGTTCTGTGCCGAGAACGTGGTGATCGACACGCCGAGCGCCTCGGTAACCATCCAGACAATGCCATCTAAGCGGCCCGAAAGACCCCACGCCGTGGTGACATCGGCACCAAACGAGTTGACAGACACCTGAATCAAAACGTTGGAAATCGAATACGCAGCAGACTGAAAGCCAAGCGGCAGACCACACGAGATCATGCTCTTACAAATGCCAGGATCAATGCCGAGTTTGGACAGCGAAAGCCGCCACGCACCCGGTGCGTGCATCATGCGAATCACGATCATCGTGGCGTTGGAGCAAATGGTCAGCGCCACCGCGATGCCGCAGCCCAGCGCCTCCATATGAAGCACGGCAACAAAGATGACATCCAGCACCGCATTAACAAGGCAGCCGGAAGCGATGATCACAGCAGGCCCGCGCGTGTCGCCCACGGCGCGCAGCAGTGCCGTTCCCATATTGAGCAGCAGCGCCGCAACCATGGCGGCAAAATAGCAACGAGCATAGGCCACGCCCTCGGCCAAAAGTTCATGCGGAGTGTTCATAAGTACCAGCATGGGCTCAACGAACACTATGCCAAGAATCGAGAAAACGATACCGCCCACCAGCGCGAGCGTCATGGCCGTATGGACCGAACGGCTCAGTCGCTCATCATCGTGCTGACCAAAATACTGACCGGTAATGACCGCGCAGCCGGCGCCGACGCCAACGCAAAAGCCAATGCAGAGCTCGGTGAGCACCATCGTAGCTTGAATGCCACCTAGCGCAAGCTTGCCGCCAAACTGACCGACGATATAGGTACCGATAAGCGTGTAGGCCTGCTGAAAAAACGAACTAAAAAAGATGGGAACGCACAGCGAAAGCAGCTGCTGCCAAATAACACCCTGCGTTACATCGATAGCCGTAGATTTCTTAGCCACACGCCCTCCCCAAAAGCGTACGTCAAACAGCAAAACAGCAATTTAAAACCAAAGCCAAATCCAGCTTAGCACCGACTGGCGGCGACCGAAACACCCCGAATTAGAGCACGGTACGGAATAACTGCCTAGTGATACAAACCCGGCTGGTAGTGATACTCATTGCTCACGTGCGGGCACAGCTGCCAAAAGGCGACGGCGCTCGCCGCGGCCACGTTAAGCGAATCGACCCCGTGCGCCATCGGAATGCGCACGGCCCGGTCACAGCCGGCAATGGTCTTGGCGCCCAAGCCGGCACCCTCGGTACCCATAAAGATTGCCAAGCGGTCAATCTCCTGCAGCACGGGATCGTCCAGCGATACGGAATCGTCCGTCAACGCCATAGCGGCACACGAAAAGCCGGCATCGTGTAGCGCCGCCAACCCGTCATGCGGCCACACACGAGCCTCGCTGCCAATACGCGTCCACGGCACCTGAAACACCGTGCCCATGCTCACGCGGGCCGAGCGACGGTACAGCGGGTCGCAGCACGTCGGACTGACCAAAATACCGTCGACATTGAGCGCGGCGGCCGAGCGGAAAATCGCACCCACGTTCGTGTGGTCGACAATACCCTCGAGCACGCACACGCGCACCGGGCGCTCCCCCGCCGCCTCGACGACGCCATCCAAGAACTCATCAACCGGAATCTGCCGCGGGCGACGAAACGCCGCGAGCGCACCGCGCGTCACTTTAAAGCCCGTCAGCTGCTCCATGAGCTCCATGGAGGCAACGAACACAGGAACAGGACCCGCGCCCTCGCGCACGACTAGGCGCTCAAACAGCGGCATCATCTGGTCGAGCCAGCGTTCGCCCAAAAGAAAGCTCACCGGCTGATATCCGGCACGCACCGCGCGCTCGATGACCTTGGCGCTCTCCGCAATAAAGATGCCCTTCTGCGGCTCCAGCACGCAGCGCAGCTCGCGCTCGGTCAGTCGCACGTAGGCATCGAGCCGCTCGTCCTCGAGCGAATCAATTCGCAGAACCTCAACGGCATCAGTCATAGCAGCCAGCCCGCACCTTTCTTTACAGCACATCTATACCAAACGAGGCGACGCTAAGCGCCGCCCCATGCATTCAATCAACCCGATGATACCGTTCACGCCAGACGATTTACGCCTCGATGCGACGATACGTCACGAACTCATAATCGATGCCCTCGTCACCCTCACCGGCGGCAATCGTCGCGACCCCGCTACGCTGCGCAATCTCCCACGCGGGATCGGCGTCCAAGTCGGGAAAGTACGTGTCCACGGGATGGACGCAGTGGTTATGAGTGACCTCGGCCTCGACGCAATACGGCAAAAACTGCCGATAGACATCGCCGCCACCAATCACCCAGGCAACGGGCTCATCGGCAACCGCGGCGAGCGCCTCGTCGATGCTATGCACCACGTCGACGCCCTGGGGCGCAAAATCCTCGTCGCGCGTGAGCACGATATTGCGACGATTCTTGAGCGGACGCCCACCGGGAAAACTCAGCAGCGTCTTGCGCCCCATGATGACCGGGCAGCCCTTGGTGCAGGCAATAAAATGGCGCATGTCGGCGCGATTGGACACCACCATGTCGCCCTCGCACCCAATGCCCCAATCGTCACACACGGCGACGATAGCAGATAGCTTACACGTCATGAGCACCACCTACACCGCAATGGGAATGTTCTTGACCTGCGGGCCGTGCTCATAGCCCTCGACGATCAGGTCATCAGTCGTAAACGCGTAAAAATCATGCACATCGGGGTTAAGCGTTACCTTGGGTGCCGCAAACTGCGGACGCTCGATAAGCTCGCGGACGATATCGACATGACGATCATAGATATGGGCGTCGGCGATCACGTGCAGCAGCTCACCGGGAATCATATCGACCGACTGCGCGACCATCATCAGCAAAATGGCGTACTGGCACACGTTCCAGTTGTTCGCGGCCAAAATGTCCTGGCTGCGCTGGTTGAGAATCATGTTGAGCGTCGGCTTGTCGTCCTGAGGACGCTGCGTCACGTTATAGGTCACGCTATAGGCGCACGGATAAAGGTGCATCTCGGACAGATCGCTAAACACGTACGTATTGGTCATAATGCGGCGACTATACGGCGTGTGCTTAAGGTCGTACAGCACACGGTCCATCTGGTCGAAGTCGCCCTCGGCGTAATGGCTCTTCTGACCAATCTGATAGCCGTAGGCTTTACCGATGGAACCGGTCTCATCGGCCCACTCATCCCAGATATGGCTGTTGAGATCATGCACGTTATTGGACTTCTTTTGATAGATCCACAGAATCTCGTCCATGGCAGACTTAAGCGCCGTACGACGCAGGGTGAGCGCGGGGAACTCCTCGCGCAGATCATAGCGCGCCGTGACACCAAAGTTTTTAATGGTATAGGCAGGGGTGCCGTCCTCCCACACCGGACGGACCTTTTGGCCCTCGGTGGTGGTGCCATGGTCCAAGATATCGCGGCACATGGTTACAAACTGCTGATCAGCTTTGCTCATTGACCCTCCTGTCAGTCGCCTATAAGCGAGATTTATTGTAGCCCAGGCGCGCGAGTGTCGAATTGGACACTTAGTCCGGCACACGCAATGCACGGCAGCGCGGCTCCGCAAGCGGCAACGAGGCATCTTAGCCTTTTTCTGACATATGCCAGAAATGCCTTGCGCCCAACGACTAACGCGTTATCCTAATGTTGACATATGTCAGATAAGGAGTGTGCATGGCAGGAAGACGCGAAAAACTGCGCCGCGTCGGGATCATCCCCGAATACCGCGGCTTCACCCCCGATGGCCTGGTCAGCGGTGATGCCATCGACATGACCGTCGACGAGCTTGAGGTGCTGCGCCTGTGCGACTTGGAAGGCCTTAACCAAGAGGCAGTCGCCCAGCACATGGGCATTGCCCGCGCCACGGTGGCGGCAATCTGCAGCCGCGCGCATCGCAAGGTGGCAAACGCGTTGGTCAATGGACGGGCGATTGTCATCGAGGGCGGCAATATCGCGTACTCCCCCATCGCCTCGACGACGGCCGCATGGCCAGCAAAGGAGGTCGGCACCATGAGGGTGGCAACGACGTACGACAACGGCAACATCTTTATGCACTTTGGCCGCAGCGAGCAGTTCAAGATCTACGACATCCAGGATGGCAAGGTGCTCAACGAGCAGGTCGTAGGCACCGGCGGCACCGGCCACGGCGCCTTGGCGGGCCTGCTTGCCAACGGTGGCGTTGACACGCTCATTTGCGGCGGTATCGGCGGCGGCGCTATCAACGCGCTTGCCCAAGCCGGCATCACGGTCTATGCGGGCGCCCAGGGCAGCTGCGATGCCTGCGTCGAGGCCCTCATTGCCGGCACGCTCGCACAGAACGGTGAGGCCACCTGCGACTGCCATGGACATGATCACGAGCACATCCACGAGCATGGCGAGTCCTGCGGCTGCCACGGTCACCACGACCATGACGGGCACGAAGGCTGCGGCTGCCACTAGCGGCAAGCACCTCGTCGAGAACGCGCTTCCACGCGTGCGACAACCAGCGAACAAACGGCGAAGGCCGCCTGGAATACCATCCAGGCGGCCTTCGCCATACACGACTCAACTAGTCGTTACTTCTTGTTGCGCATCTGCGCTTCCATCTGGCGCAGCAGGTCCATATCGGACTTGGGGCCGCCCGTTCCCAGGCCGCCCATGCCGCCCAGCCCCATAGCATCCAGACCGGGAATATTGGGCATGCGCATCTTTTTGCCCTTCTTACCCTTCTTGCCCTTCTTGCCGCCGGCCTGCGCCTGATTGGCCATCGTGCGCATGCGGCCCATCATCTTGTTCATCTCGCCCCACTGCTTCATAAGGCTATTGACCTCGGTGGGGGTCACGCCGGCGCCCTTGGCAATGCGGGCACGGCGCTGACCGTTGATGATGGAGGGGCGAAGGCGCTCCTCCTTGGTCATCGACATGATGATGGCCTCGTTCTTGTCGAAGATGCCCTCGTCCAAATTGCCGCCCATCTGGTTGAGCGCGCGCTGGCCGCCGGGGAGCATACCCAGGATGCCCTTCATGCCGCCCATCTTCTTGACAGCCTTCATCTGGTCGAGCATGTCGTTCATGGTAAAGCCCTCGCGCAGCATACGCTCGGCAGCCTCGAGCTGCTCGGCGTCGGCCGCCTCCTGGGCCTTCTCGATGATGCCGACAACATCGCCCATGCCCAAGATTCGCTTGGCCATTCGGTCGGGATAGAACGGCTCCAGCGAATCGGGCTTCTCGCCCATGCTCACGAACTTGATGGGCTTGCCGGTCACCTGGCGCACGGAAAGCGCGCCGCCGCCACGGGCATCGCCGTCGAGCTTGGAGATGATCACGCCGTCAAAGTCGGTGCGCTCGGCGAAGGTCGAGACGACGTTGACGATATCCTGGCCGGTCATGGCATCGACGACCATCAGCACCTGATCGGGCTTGACGGCCTTCTTGATATCCACGGCCTCCTGCATCATCTGCTCGTCGATCTGCAGACGACCGGCGGTATCGACGATGACTACATCGCGCAGGTGGTCGACTGCCTCCTGGATGGCACCCTTGGCGATATCGACCGGGTGCTCGCCGTCGCCGCGGAAGACCGGCACGCCGATCTCTCCACCGAGTGTGGCCAGCTGGTCGGCAGCGGCGGGACGGTAGACGTCGCACGCGGCGAGCAGCGGCGAGCGGCCCTGCTTCTTGAGCTGGTAGGCCAGCTTTACGGCCGCCGTGGTCTTACCGGAGCCCTGCAGGCCCACGAGCATGATGACATTGGGAATGCGGTTGCTAAAGACGAGCTTGCTCTCGGTGGAGCCGAGCATCTCGGTGAGCTCGTCGAGCACGATCTTGACGACGTTTTGCGCCGGCGACAGTGACTCCATGACCTCGGCGGTCATGCAGCGCTCCTTGGTCTTGGCGACAAACTCCTTGACGACCTTAAAGTTGACGTCGGCCTCGAGCAACGCCATGCGAATGTCGCGCATGGCAGAGGTGATATCGGCCTCGGTCAGTTTACCCTTGCCGCGCAGGCGGTCAAATGTGTCGTTGAGGCGATCGCTCAGAGAATCAAACACTAGTCACTCCTTAGTTGGACTCGCCCACCAGGGCGCGGCAGAAATCTTTGGCATTAAACTCCTGCAGGTCATCGACCTGCTCGCCCACGCCGATGCGCAGGATGGGAAGCTTGAGCTTCTCGGCCACGGCCATGGCGATACCGCCCTTTGCCGTGCCGTCGAGCTTTGTCATGATAATACCGTCCAGGCCAAGCGCCTCGTTAAACTCGAGCGCCTGGTTCAGACCGTTTTGGCCAGTGGCGGCATCGATCACAAGCACGACCGAGACCGGCATGGGACCGGCGGCCATATTGGCGGCGCGCTTACGCGTCACATTGACCACCTTGGCGAGCTCGCGCATGAGCTCGGGGCTCGTGTGCAGACGGCCGGCGGTATCGATAAGCACCAGGTCGCTGCCGCGCTTATCGGCCTCGTCGAGCACGTCATAGCACACACTAGCCGGATCGGAGCCGCGATCGCGCTTAATGACGGGGACGCCGGCGCGCTGGCCCCACACATCGAGCTGCTCGATGGCGGCGGCGCGGAAGGTGTCGGCCGAACCGATCACCACGTTCTTGCCGCGGGCAGCCATGGCGCTCGCAATCTTACCGACCGTCGTGGTCTTGCCGGCACCGTTAATGCCCACAAACAGCACGCAGCTCGGCGTATCGGAGAACGGATCGTGCTCGATGGGCACAAAGTGCTGCTCGAGCTGCTCGGCCAAGGCGCGACGGAGTTGCGGGGCAGTCTTGAGGTTCTTCTTAGCCGCGGCATCGCGCAGATCATCGGAAACCTTGATGGCGACCTCGGCGCCCATGTCACCCATGACGAGGGTGTCCTCCAGGTCCTCCCAAAAATCCTCGTCGACCTCGCCGCCAAAGTAGAAGACCTCGTTGAGGGCCTCGCGGCTGCGCTCAAGTCCGCGCGAGAGAACATCGAAGAATCCCATTATGCATTCACGACCTTTCCGGTTTCGCGATCGAGTTTTTGCGAGACGACGCGGCTAACGCCGTCGGCTTGCATCGAGACGCCATAGAGAACGTCAGCGTCCTCCATAGTACGGCGCTGATGCGAAATGACCAAGAGCTGCGTGTCGGAACGCAGCACATCGAGGGCACCGATGAGCTTGGACAGGTTGGCGTCATCAAGTGCCGCCTCGACCTCGTCCAGCACATAGAACGGCACCGTACGCGTGCGATACACGGCAAAGAGCAGGGCGAGCGCCGTCAGACTCTTCTCGCCGCCCGACATGAGCATCATCTTGGTGATGCGCTTGCCGCGCGGTTGCGCCACGACCTCGATACCCGTCTCGGCAGGATGCTCGGGATCGGTCATCTCCAGATGAGCCTGACCGCCCGGGAAGAGCATAGCGAAGATCTCGCGGAAGTTCGCGTCAACCTTCTCAAACGTCACCAGGAAGGCCTTCCGCATCTTGCGATCAATGGCCACCGTGATCTTGGTGAGCGCCTTGCGCGCGCTCTCCAGATCGGCCAGCTGCTCCTCGATGTAATCGGCGCGGCGCTTGAGCTGCTCGTACTCCTCCATGGCAACTTGGTTAACGGGACCAAGGTTGTTGATCTGGCGCACAAGCTGGTTGAGTTCGCGCTCGGCGGCATCGCGGTCCGTGGGCGCCGGAAGCATGAGCGCTTCCTCGAGTACCGTGGTGCCATCGGCGGTAATGGCCTTAATGGCGGCCTCTACCTGCACCTCGAGCTTGCCACGCGCGACCTTGAACTCGTTTTGCGTGGCGGAGGCGGTATCGACTCGCTCCTTAGCGCGGGCAACCTCTGCCTTGGCATCCTCAATGGTCTTCTTGAGCGAGGCCGAGTCCGCCTCCTCGAGCGAAGCCTGGTCACGCAAGCGCGCGGCCCAATCCGACGCGCGCTCCAGCAGGGCCGAATAGCGCTCGTGCATGGGATCGACGCGCAGGCGCAGCAACTCGAGCGAGCGCGAGGCCTGGCGTGTTCCGCGGATACGGCGGTCGATGCCCTCCAGGCGATGCTCCAGGTCAGGCACACGGCCCTTCAGCGAACGCAGACGCTCGCTCGTCTGAGCCAGGCGGACCTTGGCATCGGCGAGCTTACCGGCAGCCTCGGAATCGTCACGGCGAACGCGGTCGAGTTCGTCGTTGGCCTCGGCAATCTGCAAGCCCAGATCGCTTGCCTGCGCGCGGGCCTCGTCACGCGAACGGGTGAGCTCATCAACCCGCGGGCGCGCAGCGCGAACGGCTTCGGAGGCCTGCTCGCGGCGCTTGGAGATGCGCACGCGCTCGACCTCGGCATTGTTGGCGCTTTGCTCCAAGCGGCCGATCTCGGAGAGCAGCGAGCGGCGCTCGCCCTCAAGACGGGCGATCTCGCCGGCGGCATCGCCCTCAGCGGCACGCGCTTCCTCAACGGCCGCATTGGCCTCGATGACCTGATCCGACACATGCTCAAACACAGCGGCCAAATCGGGCTCAAGCCCCTCCAGCTCGCGAATGCGACGCTTACGCTCCAGAGCACCCGACGCCTCGCCGGCATCGAGGCCCACACGCACCAGGCCGCCACAGCTTACGCGGGCGCCATCGGGAGTCACATAGGTCACACCGTCAACGACAGGCGCAGCCAGCGCGGCAGAAAGATCGTCCACGACGTAATAACCGCCGAGCAGCGCCTCAACGACGGGACCGTAGCCTGCGCGCACGGACAGACGATCAACCAGACGGGTACCGGCAGCGCCCTCAGCGGCGGTAGAGCCGCTCACGCCGCGCGCCACCAGCAGCGCCTCGCCCGAAGCCTTCTTCTGGTCCAGAGCGGCACGACCGGCACGCTCAAGCGCGGACGTATCGTCGAACAGCAGCGCATCAATATCGCCGGCGAGCAATTGCTCAACCAAGCCCTCAAGCTCGCGCGGGGCCTCGAGCACGTCGCCCAGACGACCCGAGACATCATCGCCCAGCGCACCCACCAGACGGCTCACCAGCGGCGAGCTGTCAGCCATGCGGGCATCGAGTTTCTTTTGGCTGGCAAGCTCCGAGCGCACCTCGGATAACTTGTTGCGCGCCTCACTCTCGCGGGCACGCAGGTCCTTCAGGGCCGCGCGTGCCGCCTCGGCGGCCTCACGCGCATCGACCTGAGCCTGGCGCGCTTCCTCAAGAGCGCCCTCAAGCTCCTCGGCGCGGTCGCGACGGCTCTCGAGCGAGGCCGTGACCTCCTCGAGCTGCTCGTCAATCTGCTCCAGGCGCGAGGCATACATGTTATCCTCGACCTCGGCATTGCTCAGCGAGTCCTTCACCTTGGCGAGCTCGAGCGCGGCGTTATCGGCTACACGCTGCACATCGCGCTGCTCGCGCGTGAGCTGCGAAATCTGATTATCGAGCGCCACGCGGCGCTCGTGGAGCTCGGCGGCGGCAGGACCGGCGGCGTCAACGTCCTCCTGGGCCTGCATATGCGCGCCGGTCACTTCCTCAAGCTGCGCACGTGCGTCCTCGAGCTCCTCGACCACGCGACGACGCTGATGCTCGGAGCTCGAGATCTGGCCACGCATGTCGGACAGGCGCGACACCATGTTGTGGCCCTTTTCCTCGAGCAGGCGCATATCGGAGTTAATGCGACCGACCACGTCTTGCATATGGCGGCGCTGCTCGCCCAGATCGCCCACAAACAGGCCCTTTTCCTCGAGCATGACCTGAAGCTTCTCGAGCTCGCGCTCCTTTTCGCCCAAGCGGTACTGCGCAAGCTCCAGCTCGGCGGCACCTTCCTTGGAGCGGCTCTCCAGGTCGTTCCACTGCGACTGCAGCGAACGCAGCTCGTCAACGGCCAGCATCTGCGTAAGCTCGTTCGCGCGCGAGGACAGCTCTTTGTACTTGCGCGCGCGATCGACCTGACGCTCCAGCGGTCGCAGCTGACGGGCGATTTCCTTATTGATGTCGCGGGCACGCGTCAGGTGCTCGTCCATCGACTTAATCTTTTTGAGCGCACGCTCCTTGCGGCGCTTGTGCTTGGAGATGCCGGCGGCCTCCTCGATGAGGGCGCGGCGCTCCTCGGGGCGGCTCTGCAAAATGGCGTCGAGCTTGCCCTGGCTAATAATGGAATGCGTATCCTTGCCCAGGCCCGAATCGTGCAGGATGTCCTGAATGTCCATCAGGCGGCACGGACTCGAGTTGATGAGGTACTCGCTTTCGCCCGAGCGATACATGCGACGGGTGATGGCGACCTCGTCAAAATCGACAGGCAGCATATGGTCCGAGTTATCGAGCACCAGCGTGACCTCGGCGACACCCACCGGCTTGCGCGCTGACGAGCCCGAGAAAATGACATCCTCCATGGCCTGGCCGCGCAGTTGCTTGGCGCTCTGCTCACCCAGGACCCACAGAATCGAGTCAGAGATGTTCGATTTTCCCGAGCCGTTGGGACCGACGATGACGGTCAGGCCCGGCTCAAACGTCATATGGGCGCGGTCGGCAAACGACTTGAACCCTTTGAGCGTGAGGGACTTGAGATACACGGTTCCTCGCTTACACGTGCTTCTTGTTCAGAATCACGCCGTTGGTGGTGTAACCCATGCGGTCGAGCGCTTCGAGCGCGGCGGCTCCCTCGGCTTCCTTCTTTGAGGAGCCGGAGCCGCGTCCCTGACGAATACCATCGATCAACACCACGGCGGTAAAGGTGGGCGCATGCGCCGGGCCCTCGGAGCCAACGAGCTTGTACGCCGGGGGTTCGTGACCGTCGGCTTGCACGCACTCCTGCAAAAACGACTTGGGGTTCGCAGGATGCTCGGCACGCTCGGAAGCCAAATGCGGCTTAAGCGTACGGTGAATGAACTCCGCCGCAACGTCCCAGCCGGCATCCAGGTACAGCGCGCCCACGAGCGACTCATAAACGTTCTCGAGGGCCGAATGCAGGCCGCGCGCACCGGTACCGGTCTCGGAGGCACCAAAGATGATGATGTCGTCGATGCCCAGCTCGTGAGAAACCTCGGACAGCGTAGCGCCCGAGACAAGCGACACCTTCAGGCGCGTGAGCTTGCCCTCGTCAAACTCCGGATAGGACTCAAACAGGGAGCGTGCGACCACAGCGCCCAAAATGGAATCGCCCAAGAACTCAAGGCGCTCATAGCTGGCAGAAACCGGCTGGCCCTCGACTGCCGAGGGATGCGTAAGGGCCGCGCGCAGCAGCACCTTATTATTGAACTCGTGGCCCAGGATTTCCTGGGCGCGCGTAAGTCGTTCAGACAAAGCCAAGACCTAGGCCTCCCTGGCGTTTTCGATAGCGTCGACGGCGTCGGCGACAGAGTTGAGCGAGAGCAGGGTCTCGTCATCGATCTCAAGGTTGAACTCGTCCTCGATAGCCGTAACCAGCTGCAGGCGCTCGAGCGAGTTGGCATCGAGGTCGTCAAAGGTGGTCTCATCGCTAATTTCGGCAACATCGACGCCCAGAACGTCAGCAGCGACTTCGGCGATCTTGTCGAAGATTTCGGAGCGATCCATAGCGCTTCCTCTCATAGTGCATGAATACCAAAAGAATGGTACCGCCCGGGCGGTACCAAGACATGGTTCTGATTCTACCCCACGACGCACGCCCCGAGACGCATAACACCGCTGTTATAAAACGATGCCGTCCATGGAGTTGGCGACATTCTCGACCAGCCCGGCGCGCACGGCTTCGGCCGCCGCGAGCGTACCGTTTTTAACAGCCTCGACCGATGTGGCGCCATGGCCGATCAGGACCACGCCGCGCAGGCCCAAAAGAATCGCGCCACCCTTGGCGTCGCCCGAAAGCTTGGCCTTTATCTCGCGCATCTGCTTTTTAATGAGCAGCGCGGCGATCTTGGTGCCAAGCGAAGACATAAAGGCACCCTTGAGTTCCTGCAGCAAAAACTTGGCAGCGCCCTCGGTGGCCTTGAGCGCAATATTGCCCGACATGCCATCGGCAACGACGACATCGAAGTTACCGGAGGTGATGTCCGTTCCCTCACAGTTACCAACAAAGCCGGGAACGGCGGCTTTCATGGCCGGGAAGCAGGCCTTGGTAAAGTTGGAGCCCTTCTCGTCCTCGGTGCCGTTACCAAGCAGGCCCACGCGGGGATGCTCGATGCCCAGGACGACGCGGGCATAGGCGCTACCCATCTGGGCAAAACGCACCATGTCGTCGACCTCGACATCGGGGTTGGCGCCCATATCGCACAGCACCGTCAGACCGCCGGCGCGATTGGGCAGCGCATTGGTCAGACAGGGACGCACCGGCTGTTTCTTGCCTTCGGCCATATATCTAAACGGCGTGACGTAGGCGGTTGCAGCAGCGGTCATGGCACCGGTCGAGCCGGCAGAGAAAAACGCATCCGCATTTCCCTTCTTGATGGCGCGGCACGACAGCACGATCGAAGACTTGCGTTTGGTCATCACGGCGCGAATGGGATCGTCATCCATGGCGATAACGTCCGGTGCCTCCAGGGCCTCGACGCGCGCATGGGAGGCGGCAAAGGGGTTGACGATTTCGGCGGGGCCAGCTGCCAAGACCTCGATATCGGGATCGGCGGCAAGCGCGGCCTCGATACCATCGAGAACAACCTGAGGTTTCTCGTCTCCGCCCACAACGTCTACACAAACGCGAACGTTACTCATAAACATGCTCCTTATACAAAAATGGCCGACTCATTGAGCCGGCCATTGTGGTTCCATTTGGAACGGCATCGCATCCAGAGTATACCGTTACTCGGTAACGATAACCTCGCGATCCTTGTAGAAACCGCAGCTGGGGCACACGTGGTGCGGAAGCTTGACAGCGCCGCAACGGGGGCACGTGGACTGAGCCGCAGCCGAGATCTTCATGTTGGCGGAACGACGGGTGTGAGTGCGGATACGACCCTGCTTTTGTTTAGGTACGGGCATAGTGACCTTCCTTATGAACTATCCAGTGTGGCGATTACGCGCAAGTAGCGATACTACCACAGTTTTACTCATCGAGCTTGAGATTCTTCAATGCTGCAAATGGATTTTCCGTGGCAGCGGCCCATTCTGCCTCTGCCTGGGCGGCGCAATCGCATTGCTCGACGTTGAGATTGCAACCGCATGTGGGGCACAGACCACGGCAATCGGGCTTGCAGAGCACCACAAACGGAGTGTCCATAACGACCGCGTCATTGATGGGCTCACCCAGATCGACGATACGGTCCTCACCCAGGAGCTCGTAGCCGTCCTCGTAGGCCTCGGGATCCTCGGGTTCCTCAAAGAGGTAGAACTCCTCGATCTCGCCGGCGATATCAAACGAGGCGGGCTCCAAGCAACGATCGCACTCGCCGGTGGCGTGCGCGCGGACCATGCCCGTGAGCAAGACACCGGTACCGGCATTGGTAAAGACAACGTCGTAGTCGATGCCGTCCTGAAGCTGGTACTCCTTCTCGCCCACCGTGTAGGTGGCGACATCGACCTTACCGGTCAGCGGATACGAATCTCCAGGAAACTCGAGCTGCTCGGAAAGATCGACGGTAACGCTCGGGAACTCAGCCATTACCACTGACCATTCTGTTGGGCGGCACCCTCGTTGAGCTGCTGACGGCAACGGGTAACGGTGCCGGTCAGGCTCTTGAGGTTCTCCTCCAGGTGCGTAAAGACCTGCTCTGCGTAGTCCTCGGCAGCATAACGCGTCTCGCGCTCGTACTGCTGGGCACGATCGCGGATGTCGTCGGCCTGCTGCTGCGCTAAGCGGACGATCTCCTGCTCACCGGCAATGGTGAGGGCCTGCTGCTGAGCGTCAGCGATGATGGAATCGGCCTGAGCGGCGGCGGAAGCCATAAGCTCCTCGCGCTCCTTAAGGATACGGCGGGACTTCTGCCACTCCTCGGGATAGCTCATGCGGATCTCGTCGAGGATGTTGAAAAACACGTCGGCGTCGATGACCTTGAACTGAGCGTTCTTGCCGAAAGGCGGCTTGGCTTCCTCGATCAGCCCTTCGAGCTCATCGACCAAGCTGACGATCCTATCGCCAGGAAAATTCTCGCCCGGCATCCGGTCTCCTTTCATAGGTAACATATCATCGTGCTAGTTTACCACATGCCACCAGGCAATAAGAAACGTCACGAAAAGCGATGTTTGAGCGCTTCGACCACGTTGGACGGGACAAACGTCGATACATCGCTGCCGAGCGAGGCGATCTGGCGAACAACCGAGCTCGAGATATAGCCGTACTGCGGCGCGCTCATGACAAAGATGGACTCCAGCTCGTTATCCAAGCGATAGTTGAGGTCGGCCTGCTGCAGCTCGTACTCAAAGTCGGTCATGGCGCGCAGGCCCTTGACCACGGCACCCGCCCCCTGCTCACGAGCGAAGTCGACCAGCAGGCCGGTAAAGGGCAGGACCTCGACGCCGTCGATATCGCCGAGCGCCTCGCGGGCCAGCGCCACGCGCTCATCGAGCGTAAACGTGGTGCCCACACCGTTTTTACCCTGCGACTCGGCAACAGCGACGATCACGCTGGGAAAGATGCGGCGGGCGCGGCGGATCACATCGATATGGCCAAACGTGATGGGATCGAAGGTGCCCGGGACGATCACGCGGTTGATGGTGTCACTCATGAGCATCCTCCTGAAACGTCGTGGCATCGTTGTTGTCAGCATCGGTGCCGGCGTTATCGCCCTCGCCATCGTTATCGCCGACCCAACGAAGCAGGTCGACCGAGGTAATGCCGTAGCGCTTCTCACGTACAGTCTCAAAGCCTGCCGGATGCGCGCCCGCATCGGCAGCGGCATGCTCAAACAAGGCGTAAGCGCCAGGTGCAAGTAAACCCTGCTGAGCCAGGTTCTGCAGCAGTTCCTCGACCGGCTCGGCACCAAAAGCATAGGGCGGGTCGAGCAGGACCAGATCAAAGGGGCCGCCCGGCACGCGGCCGCGCGAGGCGCTCGCCAGCACGTCACCCGTCACCACGCGCCAGCGCGCACGGTCACGGCAGAGCGACTCGATATTCTTGGTAATGAGCCGCGCGGCGTTGCGATCGATCTCAAACGTCGTGAGCGAGCGGGCCCCACGAGAGAGCATCTCTAACCCTAAGGCACCGGAGCCGCCAAAGGCGTCCAGCACACGAACCTCGTCCAAATCGAAATCGAATGCCGACATGACCATAGATGCGCATGCCTCGCGCACACGATCGGTCGTGGGGCGGGTGACATCGCGACCACGGGGCTCTTCGATCTTACGACCGCGCCATTCGCCGCCGATGATTCTCATCCTCCGCTGACCTCCTTAAAAATGTGTCGATATCGCATGGCGACTGCATCGCGCAGGGGACGCGTCGCCACAGAGTCAAGGGTGCAAGCATACCGCAAGAGCTCGATCGCGTCCAAATGGGCCCACTCGATCAGCTCCTCGTCGGCATCCAGGTCGACAAAGCGCAGGGTCACACCGCCGTGCTGGCGGTACCCCAGGATTTCACCCTCGTGGCGCAGGCGCAGGTCCATCTGGGCGAGTGTAAAGCCATCAGAGGTTTTTTCGAGCGATTGCAGGCGATCTTGCGCTGCCGAAGCGCCACCGTTGCCCTTGGAGTGCGTCATGACCAGGCACGTGCCCGACACGCTGCCACGGCCCACGCGACCGCGCAGCTGGTGCAGGGCAGCCAACCCAAAGCGCTCGCCGTTCTCGATGACCATGACGGTGGCGTTAGGCACGTCGACGCCCACCTCGACCACCGTAGTTGAGACGAGCACGTCGATCTCGCCACGCTTGAAGGCGTCGATCACACGATCCTTCTCCCCCGCCGGCATGCGGCCGTGAAGGCGCTCGATGACAAAACCCGGCAACGCCAGACGCAGGCGATCGAGCTCGGTTGCCGTATCGTGCAGCGGCACGGGGACCGTCACGCGGCCCTCGTCGTCGCGGGCGATACCAGGTACGTCTTCCAGCTCATCGGCCGAATCACTCGGCTCCACAAGTGGGCAAATCACGTAGGCCTGCTGGCCCTTTGCATGCGCCTCGCGGATGGCGCCATAGGCGAGGTCGCGGCTCGACTCGGTGAGCACGCGTGTCGTCACGCCAGCGCCAGGAACGGGCCGATGGCGGATGATGCTCGTGTCCAGATCGCCGTAGACCGAAAGCGCCAGCGTACGCGGGATCGGCGTCGCAGTCATAACGAGCAGATCGGCACCCGGGCCCTTGGCGCGCAGGGCGTTACGTTGGCCCACACCAAACCGGTGCTGCTCGTCGATGACCACGAGCGACAGATGCTTGAACGCAACGTTATCTGAAAGCACCGCGTGGGTGCCAAAGAGCACGTCGAGCTCGCCCGATTCCAGCTGGGCATGAATGCGCTCGCGCTCTGCGACCGGCGTGGCACCCGTCAGGAGCGCCCAGGACATGCCAGCCTGCGAGAACAGAGGGCCGGTCTTATCGGCATATTGGCGCGCCAGCACGCCCGTGGGCGCCATAACGCAGGCCTGCGTGCCGCTATCGGTAGCCACAGCCAGCGCGCAGGCAGCAACGGCAGTCTTACCGGTACCGACATCGCCCAGCAGCAGGCGGTTCATCACGCGCCCGCCATCGCACATATCGCGCAGGATATCTTGGAACGCGGCCTCCTGCTCGTCGCTCAGCGAAAACGGCAGGGCTTCCCTGAGCGCGACCAGGTGCTCGCCCGCGGTGTGGGCATAGGGCACCACATCGACCAGGCCGCCATCGTTGCGCAGGCGCAGCGCCAGCTGAAGGTAAAGGCACTCCTCATAAGCAAGCCGTGCGCGCGCGATATCGCGCTCAGCCATGCTCGAGGGAAAGTGGATCGATCGAAGCGCACGAGCATTGCTCATCAGGCGACGCTTAACGCGTAAGCGTGCCGGAATGGGATCAAAGGGATTGCCGACGACCTCGAGCGCGCCGCTTACGATGCGGCGCATCCACGCCTGGCTCACGCCATCACTCACATAATGGACCGGCAGAATAGTGCCCGCGGCACGCCCTTCCTCGAGCTTTTCAAAGTGCGGCGAGGCCATCTGCTTAAAACCGTAGGCAAATTCGACCTTACCCATCACGGCCAGGCGGTCGCCCTGCTTAAGCTGCTGGGCAATCCAGGGCTGGCGGAAAAAGGCGACCTGCAGCACGCCTGTCTCGTCAACGAGTGAGACCTCGGTCACCTGCATACGCGGACGCGGCTGCTTTTGGACGATACGGTCGACCGTGGCGATGATGGTGCACACGGTACCGATAGGCGCCATCTCGATGGACCACGAACGGGTAAAGTCAAGGTATCGATGAGGGATATGGAGAAGGAGGTCCCCCACCGTCCGAATTCCCAGACGGCGAAGGGCCTCCTCACGTTTACCCGAAACAAATTTGAGTCGCGCGATATCCTCGTCGAGCGCATTGCTCTGGGCAAAGCGCTCCGAGACGCGCGGCACGGAGCACAGCTCGGACATAGGCAGAGCCTACTCGATCGAGAAGATCACGGGATAGAGCGGCTGCTCGCCACGATGGGCGTCGATCTCCAGATCGGGCTGAGCCTCCTCGATGGCGTCGACGATCTCCTGGAAGGCCTCGTCGGATAGCTCCTCGCCGGCCAGAATCGTCAGCGCGTCGCCTTCCTCTTCCTCCTGCATGCGGTTGATGCAGTCGAGCGTGACCTGCTTCACGTCGGAACCGACCACGTCGATGGAGCCGGCGATGATGCCCATGACGTCACCGGAGTGAATCGGAGAGCCGTCCGAGGCGCTGGAGTCGCGCACGGCGCGGGTGACCTCGCCATCGCGGACCTCGCTGATGGCGTCAACCATAGCGGCAACGGCGTCCTCGAGCTCAGAATCGGGCAGGACGGCGAACAGCGCGGAGAACGCCTGCGGGACGGTCTTGGTGGGAACGACGGCGACCTTCTTGTCGGTGCAGGCAGAGGCTGCGGCCTCGGCAGCCATGCGGATGTTGCCGTTATTGGGCAGGATGATGACCGAGGTCGCGTTGACCTGGTCGACGGCGCCCAACAGGTCGGCGGTCGAGGGGTTCATGGTCTGGCCACCCGAGACGATCACGTCAACGCCGAGGGACTTGAGGATGTCGGCCTCACCGGAACCGGCGGCAACGGCGACAAAGCCCAGGGCCTTCGCGGGCTCGGCGGCCTTCTCCTGATCCTCGTGGATCTTAGCGGTACGGTCATGGGCCTCCATCTCCATGTTGTGGATAAAGACCTCATAGATCTGACCAAGCTGCAGCATGTGCTCGAGCACCAGGTTGGGGGTGTTGGAGTGCACGTGGATCTTGTAGTCGGGATAGGCACCCACGAGCAACTCGCAGTCGCCCATGGAGCCCAGGAACTTAAGGCACTCGTCCTCGTCAAACGGGGCATCGGCCTTAAAGAGGAACTCGTTGCAGTAGCGGAACTCCGAGCCCTCCCAGTCGTCGTTGGCCTCGATCTCAACGCGACCAAGGGCCGCGTCGCGGGCAGAGCCAGCGGAATCAAACGTAGCGGAGAAATCCTCGACAACGGTGCTGCGGCCAAGTGCTGCGGCCACGAAGTTCTCAAGGAAGATGGCAAAGCCAAAGGCGCCGGAGTCGACCACGCCGTTCTCCTTCAGAACGGGCAGCAGGTCGGGCGTGCGGGCGACGGACTGATACGCCTCGACGACGATGGCGTCGAGCGCGTCCTCGGCCGAGAACTTCTTCTTCTCGCACTCGTCGGCCTTGGTCGAAACATCGCGCAGCACCGTGAGGATCGTGCCCTCGATGGGCTTGCGGACGGCCTGGAAGGCGACCTTGACGGCGCGACGAAAAGCGAAGGCGATGTTGGCAGCCGTAATAGGCTCATCGGCAGAGACGAGGCCCTCGGCCACGCCGCGCAGAATCTGCGACGTGATGACGCCGGAGTTGCCGCGGGCACCCATCAGGGAGCCGTGGGTGATGGCGCCGGCGATGGCTTCCATGTCGGCGTCGGCAGGAAGGGCGGAGAGCTCCTTGGTCACCGAAGCGAGCGTGAGCGACATGTTGGTACCGGTGTCGCCGTCGGGTACGGGGAAGACGTTGAGCTTGTTGATCTCCTCGGCCTTGTCGGAAACAGCAGCCGCAGCGATCGGAAAACAGGTGCGAATGGTCTTTGCAATCATGGGTATTTGAATCTCCGTTTTCGGATGCTAGTTCAGACGGCTCTTGAGCGCGTCGATATGGATGCCGATCTTAAGGCTGGCGGGATCGATCTGGGCGATCTCCTGCAGAGTGAAGGCAACGGAGCTCGAAAGATTGTGGCAGACGGACTTCATGTTGACGCCGTTCTCGAGCACGACGTGAAGATCGACCGTAAGGCCGTTCTCGTCGGCGGAGACAAGCACGCCCTTGCGGAGGCGCTGACCGGCAAGGAGGCGCACGCTCTCGGCGCCCTGGAGCTGCTCAGCCATACCGACGACGCCGTAGCACGTCATCGCGGCATAACCGGCAATATCGGCAATAACGTCGTTCGAGACGCTCAGGCTGCCGTTAATGGTCTCAGACACAAGAATCTCCTTATCTGGTGCTCGCGGCACCATCTCGTGGGAGCAATCATTGCAATATTCTACAACGACCGCGCCATGTTGAGGTGGCGGGTCGCGGGATTACATCCTCGACACGAAATGTTGATACGGTAACGTTCGCGCCAAGCGATCGCGACATGAAAAAACCCGCCGCATAAGCGACGGGTTTTACAACCTGGCTCCCCGGGTAGGACTCGAACCTACAACAGCGCGGTTAACAGCCGCGTGCTCTACCATTGAGCTACCGAGGAATTTAAAGCCCAACGGAAAGGGCTGGAAAATTCTGGCTCCCCGGGTAGGACTCGAACCTACAACAGCGCGGTTAACAGCCGCGTGCTCTACCATTGAGCTACCGAGGAATAGGTGCGTGCTCTCAAGCAACGAAGTTTATTATACGGACGAATCAGCTTAGGGCAAGAACTTTTTTAAGAAATTTTCCGACCCAGTCATTGGGGACGTTCTTGAACGACTAGTCATTCAAGAACGTCCCCAACGACTACATGAAAGCGCCCCCAAGCAGATGTGCTTGAGGGCGCTTCTTGCTTGACTAGCTCTCGATATAGTCTTTGAGCTTGCTGCTACGGCTGGGATGGCGGAGCTTGGCCAGGGTCTTGGACTCGATCTGGCGGATGCGCTCGCGCGTGACGCCAAACTCGCGGCCGACTTCCTCGAGCGTACGGGGATGTCCGTCGACAAGGCCAAAGCGCAGCTCGATAACCTTGCGCTCACGATCGGCAAGCGAGTCGAGCACCTGGGTGAGCTGCTCCTGCAGCATGGAGAAGCTGGCCGCATCGGGCGGAACGATGGCCTGGGAGTCCTCGATGAAGTCGCCCAGCTGGGAATCCTCTTCCTCGCCGATGGGGGTCTCGAGCGACACGGGCTCCTGCGAGATCTTCTGGATCTCGCGGACGCGGTCGGCGCTCATGTCCATCTCGGCACCGATCTCCTCGGGGGTCGGGTCGCGACCAAGGTCCTGGAGAAGCTGGCGCTGCACGCGGACGAGTTTGTTGATGGTCTCGACCATGTGCACGGGAATACGGATGGTACGGGCCTGGTCGGCGATAGCGCGCGTGATGGCCTGACGGATCCACCACGTGGCGTACGTGGAGAACTTAAAGCCCTTCTGGTAGTCGAACTTCTCGACGGCGCGGATCAGACCGAGGTTGCCCTCCTGGATCAAGTCCAGGAACAGCATGCCGCGTCCGACATAGCGCTTAGCGATGGAGACGACCAGACGCAGGTTTGCGCTGATGAGCGCCTGCTTGGCTTCGAGGCCCACGTTCTCAATGCGCGTAAGACGACGCATCTCGGCACGCGTGAGTTCGAGCTCACCAGCATCGGCAGCCTCGAGCTTCTCGGTGGCCTCAAGACCGGCCTCGATCTTCATAGCCAGATCGACCTCTTCGGAGGCGGTCAGCAGGTCGACCTTGCCGATCTCCTTGAGGTACATACGGACCGGATCGCCGGTCAGCATCACCGTGGAGGCATCGATGCCACGCACGCGCGAGCGTGAACGGGACGTGCGCACGGTGCGCTTCTTCTTGCTCTTGGAAGAACCCATCTCGGCGTCGGCCTGACGGGCCATCTTGAGCTCATGATCGTCGAGCGAGCCGGAATCGTGCTCGTCGTCGTCATCGAAATCGTCGGTATCGGTATCGTTATCGTCATCGTCGACGTCCATGGGGGCGTCGTCGTTACCGCTCGCGGAGATAATCTGGATGCCGCTGTTGCGCAGCGCGGAATACACCGCGGTGAGCTGCTCGTCAGAAACATCGATATCCTTCAGGGCGACCTGAATTTCGTCCTCGGTTACCGAAGTCCTGTTTGAGCCGTTGCCCATGAGCTTTGCAACGTAGGATTCCAGCCCAGTACCCGTGCTCTCAGTCTTTTTTGGCACAGATTCTCCCTTCATAGTCCACAGGACTCAATACTTTAGCACACACATTGACGTCTATACCCAAAAAGAGGACTGGATATAGGCGAGAATACGCTGGTTGACCACAACATCTAGGCCTGTTCTGTGCCTGCGGCCTCCAGACCGATCAAACGGAACGGGTCCGCCACACCGCCGATCGACTTTTGCAGTTCGCGTTGACGCTGCGAATCCTGCGCGGCCTGAACGGTCAGCGCGCGACGGGCCTCATCATCGAGCGAACGGTCCTGGCGCAGCTTGGCCTGTGCGGCACGCATGCGGCGCTTGATGGTGTAGAGCTCGAGCGTATCGAGCATAAACACGATGTTCGTCTCGGTGGGGTGCTTGCTCGTCGCCGAGATGCGCCCGGCACTCACAAGCGTTGCCGCATCGGGACACACCGAGCGCGCCGCATCCATGCAGGCTGCAGGATCGGTTCCCGGCGGCGTTGCCAGAACGGCCCAT
Organism: uncultured bacterium; assembly: GCA_905214425.1. Lineage (GTDB taxonomy): Bacteria > Actinomycetota > Coriobacteriia > Coriobacteriales > Coriobacteriaceae > Collinsella. The sequence continues at coordinate 65,075 of CAJMLY010000001.1, read as the reverse complement.
GCGATGGACTCGTGACGTGGGTCAACCCACTCGATGGAGCAGATGCGGTCGGCATACGTGCGGAACAAGTCGGGGTAGCTCGTGAGCATGGTCAGCAGCTCGCGCTCCCCTGCCAAGGACTTACGCTCCAGATCGGTAAGAACCATCGGCGCCGCCGCAGCCGGTGCGCCCAAACCATCAGCCACAGGCACAGCGCCCACACCATCGGGCACATCGATTGGCGGCAAGTCGTCAACGACCTCCACTGGTGCAGCGCCATAGGCATCGAGCGGGACGTAGTCGTACGGTTCTTCCTCGACCGGCGCAGACACTGGCGGCGTCGCGCCCGATGCCCAAGCGCCGCGACCGGCATCGCGAGAACCCGACGCCCGACCGCCCGCGCCACCAGAGCGCTCGGCTTGCGCCCGCTGGCGTTCATAGTTCTGTTCACGGCGACGCTCCGCATCCTCGCGCTTGGCGACATCGCGAAACACGCGGCCCGAGCTCGCACGCACTGTTTCCAGATCCAAACCCAGCAGATCGGCAATCTGGATAAAGTACGTATCGATCATATAGCTATCGCGCAGCGGATAGATAAGCGTCAGCGCATCTTCCAGCGCCTTGGCGCGACCGCCCGGTGTGGTGATGTCGCTCGACTCCTGCAGCGAACGGTAGACAAAGTCCATGAGGGGCTCGGCAGCGTCGATGCGCGCCTGCAGTGCCTCGCCACCATGCGCCGTGATGAACTCCATGGGATCGTTGCCGTCGGGCAGCACCACGCAGCGCAGGTCCATCGAATCCTGTTCGATAAACTGAATCGCGCGACGGGCGGCCTTCTGGCCCGCGGCATCGCCGTCAAACATATACACGATGCGCTTGGCAAAGCGGGTGAGCGTCTTGACATGATGCTCCGTGAGCGCGGTGCCCAGCGTAGCGACAACGTTTTTAATCCCCGCCTCCCAACAGGCGATGCAGTCGGTATAGCCCTCTACCACGATGGCGGTATCCTGAGCGACGATAAACTCCTTGGCCCAATTAAAGCCGTAGAGGTTTCGCTTTTTATGAAATACGCTCGTCTCGGCGGTGTTGAGGTACTTGGGTTGGCCGTCTCCCATGATGCGACCGCCAAAGGCGATGTTGTGACCCTGCTCATCAAAGATGGGAAACATCACGCGGTCGTAGAAGCGGTCGGCAAGCTGCCCACGCCCGCGACTCACAGCCACGTTGGCGTCGATCATCTCCTGCGGAGTAAAGCCCGCCTGCGACAGGTGCGATACCAGCGCGTTGCGACCCGGCGCAAAGCCCAGGCAGTAGCGGCGGCAGACGTCGCCACCCATGCCGCGGCTGGCAAAGTACTCGCGCGGACGGCCGTCCTTACCGCGCATAAGCATCGTGTGGTAGAACTGGGCGGTCTCGGCGCACAAATCGTAGATGCGGGCACGCTTGGTACCGCGCTCGCGGCGATCTCCGATGTCATGCAGCTCAATACCCGCGCGATCGGCCAAATAACGGATTGACTCGGGAAAGCTCAGGTTCTCGCGCTTCATGATATAGGTGAAGACGTCGCCACCCTCGCCGCAACCAAAGCAGTGCCACACCTGCGTGGCGGGAATAATGTGGAAGGACGGCGTCTTTTCGCCATGAAAGGGACAGCAACCCCAAAACTCATGGCCGCGAGGCTTGAGCTCAACCGTTTCCTGCACGATGGCGACTAAGTCGGACGCAGCGCGTACCTGGTCTTTTTCCTCATCGCTAATCACGGATGCTCACCCCCTGCTCACCCAAGTTGTGACGAATGTCCTCGATATTACCCTCGACGGTCGCGATCAACTCATCCAGCGAATCGAACACGCGCGACGGACGCAGCCAACGCGTAAACGCCAGCGAAACAGAAGAGCCGTAAAGGTCGCCCGAATAACCAATTAAATTAGCCTCGAGATGCGCAGATGCTGCATCGTCAGCATACGTTGGCGGCAGGCCGACGTTCACGGCAGAGGGCCACACGGTATCATCGACCAGCACCAGGCCCTCATACACGCCGTCCGCAGGCACCTGAATACCATCGGGAACTTGTAGGTTTGCCGTGGGAAAGCCCATGCCAGAACCCTCGTGACGGCCGCGAATAACACCGCCGCGCACCATATACGGACGGCCGAGTAACTCAGCAGCAAGCTCCACATGACCCTGTCCCAGCTCATGGCGAATGCGGGTGGCGCAAATGGCCTCACCGCCCTCGCAAAGCAGGTCGTGACCATACACGTCAACGCCGTGCTCGGAACCCCAGGCGCGCATCTCGGCAACACCAGAAGCTCCGCCACGACCCAGCCTAAAGTCGCTACCAACCCGAATCGATCGAATGTCAACCACGCGCGACACCAGCGAGAGAAAATCAACATGGTCAAGCGCCGCAACCTCAGGCGTAAAGGGAACAGCCACCACTGCATCGACCCCGGTCTGAGCCAAGGCATGCAGACGGTCGGCCGTCGTCATCAATTTTCGAGCGGGCGAAGAGCTCACCACAACGTCCGGGTCGGGATCGAAGGTAACTACGACCGCCTTGCAGCCATGGGCACGGGCATCGCGGACAAGCGCCGCAATGAGCTCCTGGTGTCCACGGTGCACGCCATCGAACACGCCAATGGCGATCGAGGCGGCACCCAGGTGCTCACACTTATCAAACGCATCGGCAGTAACGATGCGAGCCTCGTCCGACTCGCCCGCGAAAAAGATACGCGCGAGCTCGCGAGCGGACAACATCATCGAACACCGCCGATTGCCTGCGGAAAAACGTGCTCCATGACAAAGCGGCCACCCTCAATGCGGGCGAGCGCCTTGAGTCCCCCATCGAGCACCAACGCAAACGGCGCCTTCGAGGCATCGAAATCGGCAAGCGCACGCTCAACGGGAATGCGTCGGCCGCAGAGCAGGTCGTCGGCAAGATTGCCCGGCAAGTCAACACGCGTGGCGCCCAGGGCCGCAATGGGATCCAGGGCAAAGCCAACGGCGGACTCGGGAGAAAGCTCCTCCACCGCATGACAGGCGCCAATGGAAACAACACCGGAGGCCGTGCGGCGCAGCGCGGAAATGTGCGCGGCGCTCTCGCAAGCACGGCCCAGGTCGCGAGCGAGCGCACGAATGTAGGTGCCCTTGCTCACCGAGAACGCCACAGTCCAAACACACGAATCGCCCTCGCCGCCCACGGCGATCAGGTCGGCGGCATAGACCTCGACGGGGCGCGGAGGTAGGCCCACCGCATTGCCCTCGCGAGCAGACTTGTAGGCGCGAACGCCATTGACCGAGATAGCCGAAAACGCCGGCGGCACCTGCATCTGCGGACCCAGCATGGCGGCCAAGCGCTTACGGGCATAGGCAGGATCGCGGAGCTCGTTGGCAACAGCCACCGTGCGGACTGCCTCGCCCTCCGCGTCATCGGTATTGGTCTCGGCGCCAAACGAGATGTCGGCGACATAACTTTTGGTATCGAGGGTTAGCATGCCCAGCAGACGGGTGGCCTGGCCCACGCCCACCACCATGACGCCGGATGCCATGGGGTCGAGCGTGCCGGCATGGCCGACGCGCCGCTCATGGAGGGCGCGCCGGCATTGCGAGACCACATCGTGGGACGTGCAGCCCACCGGCTTATCGACGGCGAGCAGCATATTCAGTTGTGAAGGCGTACGACGAGCCATGTACCATCCAAAAAGTTAAAGCTCGACGGTCACCGAAGCGGGATCCTCCCCTACCAGCTCGGCCAGCATGGGAAGTGCCACGGTGAGCGTCTCGAGAATCGTTCCGTTGTTGGAGAAACCGGCGGCAGCGGAATGTCCGCCTCCGCCAAAGGCAGCAGCAATCTCGGACACGTTGAGGTCGCCCTTTGAGCGCAGGTTGCCGCGCACCTTGGTATCGCCCTCAATGCCCTTCAGGAACAGGCAGACCTCGACGCCCATCACCGAGCGCACCACATCGACCAGGCCGTCGCACTCATCCGAGGTGACACCGCAAGCCTCAAGGTCACTCTGGTACGCGTAACTATACGCGACGCGCCCGTGGGCCACCGTCTTAATGCGGCCCATAACGATGGACTTGAGGTGCAAAAACTCGACGCGCATGCTCTGATAAACCTCGAGCGCGACGCGCGCCGGATCGGCGCCGTGGGCAACCAGACGCGAGGCCGCATGGAACGCGGCGGCATCGGCGTTTTGGTACTGAAAACGGCCGGTATCGGTAACCAAGCCGCACAGCAGGCAGGTCGCAACGCCATCACGTGCGACAATGCCACAATTGTCCAAGAAACGGTCGATGATCATTGCGCAGGCTGCAGCTTCAACGCGCCTCAGGCTGAGCTCGGCAAACTCCTCGCGCGCCGGATGGTGGTCGAAGCACACCACATGCTTGGAGCGACGAAGCACCTCGGCCGAGTTGTTGAGACGCTCGACGACCGGTACGTCCACCGAGATGAAAAGGTCAGGATTGCCGGTGTACGCAGATGCCGGCACCAGGCGATCGGAGCCTTCCATAAAGCGGTAGATGCGCGGAACCGGGTCATCATCTGCCAGCAGCAGCGCAATGTCCTTGTTGGGGAAAAACTTCATGAGCGAAAGGCCCAGACCCAACACGGAGCCCAAGGCATCGCCATCGGGAGAAGTATGTCCCGAAATCGCAATGGAGGACGCACCCTCGATGAGCTCGAGGATGCGTCGCTGAATATCTGCAGACTCGCACGAGGCGAGGTCGGCGGAATTAGTCATCTAAAGCTGCCTCCTGGGCGGCATCCGCTATCGGATAGCCGTCCTCGTCCTTTTCGATCGCAAGCGTGGCGGGAACGTTTTCCAGCGCACGCGTGATGCGCTCGGCCTCATCGGTCGAGCGATCGATGCGAAAATCGAGCTCGGGCGTGACACGCCAATCGAGCGAGCGAGCCAACAGGCTGCGAATACGGCCCTTGGCGCTTGCGAGCGCCTCCATGACCTCGTCGTAGCGGCTCGCATCGCACGACACGTACACACGCGCGAACGAACGGTCCACCGCGACCTCGACCGCGGTCAAAGTAACCAGGTCGAGACGCGGATCGGAAACCTCAAAGAGCAGGATATAACCGAGCTTCTCGCGAAGCTGCTCGCCCAGACGGCGGGTTGCCTGCGTTTGCTTCATAGCGCTACCCCTTACTCGGTACGGGCAACCTGGTCGATGCGGTAACCCTCGATCTGGTCGCCGGGCTTGATGTCCTGGAAGTTCTCCAGGCCAATGCCGCCCTCGGAACCGCTCTTGAGGCTCTTGGCCTCGTCCTTGTAGTGGCGCATCGAGGCGATCTTGCCGTTGAAGACCACGATACCGTCGCGCACCAGGCGCACGGAATCGGTCGCGGCGATCTCGCCCTCTTCGACGCGGACACCGGCGGCGATACCGACTTTGGGCACCTTGAAGGTGTCCAGGACAGTCGCGGTACCCGTGGCGACCTCGACCTCGGTGGGCTTGAGCATGCCGATACGGGCCGCGTCGAGCTCCTCGAGGCACTTGTAGATGACGTCGTAGCAACGGATCTCGACACCCTCGCGCTCGGCGGCGGAGCGGGCCTTACCGTCGGGACGGACGCCAAAGCCGATGATGATGGCGTTGGAGGCGTCGGCCAGGACGACGTCGGTCTCGTTGATGGCGCCAACGGCGGAGTGGATCGTGTTGATGCGAACCTCGGACTGATCCATCTTGTCGAGCGAGTCCTGAAGGGCCTCGATGGAACCCTGGACGTCGGCCTTGATGATCAGGTTGAGCTCCTTGACCTCGGCGTCGGCAATGGTCTCGAAGAGGTTCTCGAGCGTGACGTGCTTGACGCGGCTCTGCTCCTCGATACGGGCCTTGAGCGAACGCTCGTCGGCAAGGGCGCGAGCCTCGCGCTCATCCTCGAACACGCGGAACTCGTCGCCGGCGTTGGGCACGGACTGCAGGCCCAGGATCTCGACAGCGTCGGAGGGACCGGCCTCGGTGACGGCGCGACCCTTGGGGTCGAGCATGGCGCGGACGCGGCCGTAGGTAAGGCCGGCGACCAGCGTATCGCCCACGTGCAGGGTACCGCGGGTCACGAGCACGGTAGCGACCGAGCCGCGGCCCTTGTCGAGCTTGGCCTCGAGGACGTTGCCGGAGGCAAAGGTGTCCGGGTTAGCCTTGAGCTCGAGCACGTCTGCCTGGAGCAGCACGGTCTCCAGAAGGTCATCAATGCCGATCTTCTGCTTGGCCGAGATGTTGACGAACATGTTCTGTCCGCCCCACTCCTCGGGGATGACGCCGTACTCGGTGAGCTCCTGGCGCACGCGGTCGGGGTTGGCGCCCGGCTTATCGATCTTGTTGACGGCGACGACGATGGGAACGCCGGCGGCCTTGGCGTGGTTGATCGACTCGACCGTCTGGGGCATGACGCCGTCGTCGGCAGCCACGATCAGAATGACGATGTCGGTCACCTTGGCGCCACGGGCACGCATGGCCGTAAAGGTAGCGTGACCCGGGGTATCGATGAAGGTGATCTTGCGGTCGTTGATCATGACCTGCGAAGCGCCGATGGCCTGCGTAATGCCGCCCGCCTCGCCGGCAGCAACGCCAGTGTGACGGATGGCGTCGAGCAGCGACGTCTTGCCGTGGTCGACGTGACCCATGACGGTGACAACCGGGGCGCGCGGCTTGAGGTCGGCGGGATCGTCGTAGAACGAGAAGGTGTTCTCCTCCTCGGGGGTGATGATCTTGATCTGACGGCCCAGGTCGTCGGCAACAAGCTCGACGAGGTCGTCGGACATGGACTGCGTCATGGTGAGCGGCGTACCCAGCAGGAACAGGCGCTTGATAATGTCGTTGGCCGGAACGTCGAGCGCCTCGGCAAGCTCCTGGACGGTAACGCCCTGAGAGACCTTGATGGCGTCGAGGTCCTCGGGGTTCACGCCCTGGGCCAGCGCCTCCTCTATCTTGCGCTCCTCCTGAGCCTTGGCAGCCTCGCGCTCGCGCTTCTCCTTGCGCTTCTTGCGGCGACCGGTGGACTCGCGAGAGGCCTCCTCGACGGCAGCACGAGCCTCCTCGAGCACCTTCTCGCGGCTGTACTCCTCGGCCTCGCGAGCCATGCGGCTGTAGTGGTCCTCTTCGTTGTTGTGACCGCCCTTGCGTTTCTTGCCCTTGCCCTGCTTGTCGGGGTTGGGGAAGTCCATGCCAGCAGCGACGTTGTTGCTGGCGTTGGTGCGATGGCTGTGCGGACGGCTCTCGGAGGCGTTGCGCTCGGAGTTGTTGTCGGAGGCGTTGCGATCGTTACGACGGCCACCGCGGCGGTCGTTGTTGCCGCCACGACGGTTACCGCGCTCGGCGGCGCGCTCGGCCTTGGCCTTGTCCTCGGCGTCTTTCTTCTCCTTGAGCACGGTCTCCTGTGCGGCGATCTGGTCGAGCAGCGAACGGAAGCGCGAACCGGAGTCGGAAGCGGGAACGGCGCGGCGCTGGGCCTCGCGGGCAGCCTCCTCCTTCTCGCGGGCAAGGCGCTCCTGCTCGGCCTTCTTCTTGGCCTCGGCCTCGGCGCGGGCAGCCTCCTCGGCAGCCTGGGCTGCGGCAAACTGGCGGCGCTCCTCCTCGCGGGCCTTCTCGGCGGCGATGCGCTCGCGCTCGGCCTCAGCGGCGCGAGCGGCCTCCTCGGCGGCAGCTGCCTGCTCCTCGGCCTGCTTGGCGGCCTCGACTTCCTGGGCGCGGGCCTCGATCACCGAGGCGAGCTGCTTGCGGACCATGGCGACATAGGCGTCCTCCAAGGTGGAGGAAGCGGACTTAGCGGGAATCTTCATGTCGGCGAGATGACCCATCAGTTCCTTGGAGGTCATGCCGAACTCTTTGGCCAGGGTGGACACACGGACTTTTGCCATATGACTTCACCTACCCTTTCTGGCACCTTGGGTGCCTAGAGACTGAACGAGCGTGGGAGACGCGCCGGGACCCGCCCGGCGCGACCGCGCGCTAGATCAGGTCCTCCGCATCATCGAAGGCGTCGGTGTCATGGACACCGCAGAAACGGGAGCCGGGACGAGCCTGGTTGCGGCACTGGATGCCGTCCTCGGACACGTACTCGCAGCGGCGGACGTCCTCGTCCTCCTCGTCACCGATCAGGTCGGCAGCGGGCTCCTCGTGAACGGGAACGTTCTTGAGGATGTCGGCGGCAAGCGTCTCGGACTTGATGTCGATGTGCCAGCCGGTCAGGCGCGCGGCGAGGCGGGCGTTCTGGCCCTCCTTGCCGATGGCGAGGGACAGCTGGTCGTCGGGCACGATGACGCCGGCGTAGGCCTTCTCCTCGTCGATGAGGACGAGGGTGACCTTAGCGGGCGACAGGGCGTTGGCGACATAGACGGCAGGATCGGCATCCCACAGGATGACGTCGACGCGCTCGCCACGGAGCTCGCCCACGACAGCGCGAACACGGCTGCCCTTGGGGCCGACGCAGGCGCCCACGGGATCCAGACGATCGTCAAGCGAGTGGACGGCGACCTTGGAGCGCTGGCCGGGCTCACGGGCGATCGACTTGATCTGGACGGTGCCCTCATAGATCTCGGGCACCTCCTGCTCAAACAGACGACGCATGAGCTCGGGGTGGGTACGGGAGATGACAATCGGCGGACGGCTGTGCTCGCCGCGAACCGGCTGCAGGTTGGAGTTGGGGTCGCGAACGTCGATGATCACGGCCTTGATGTGCTGGTTGTGCAGGTAGCGCTCACCCAACGGACGCTCGTTGCGCTCGTTCTCGTAACGACGCTGGTCGAAGTGCGGAAGCTCGGCCTCGACGCCCTCGCGGATCTTGACGATCGTGAAGTCGGGCGTGGACTGCAGCACGGTACCGCTGATGAGGTCGCCGATGCGGCCGGAGAACTCCTCGTAGATCTGCTCGCGGGCGGAGTTGCGCACGATGGCGTTGATCTCGGCCTTGGCGTGCTGGGCAGCAATGCGGCTCGTGTTCTTGGGGGTGACGTCGATCTCCTCGAACTCGGTGAAGTTGCCCTCCTCGTCCATGGAATCGTCGATCGGCTCCAGGCGGTAGACGTAGATCTTGCCGGTGGTGCGGTCGATGGTCACCTTGGCGCCCCACTCAAGATGCAGGATCTCGGCATAGCTCTTGGCGAGCGACTGCTCCAGGCGGTCGATCAGGTAGAGCTGGTCGATGTGCTTCTCCTGGCAAAGCTCCATCAGGGCGGACATCATGTCGGATGCTGCCATCTTACTTTCCTTCCTTCGCGGGCTTGAAGTCGTAGGTGGGCTTCAACTTGCACTTTTTAACATCAGAAAAATCGAGGGTAACGGACTCGCCGTCCTCGAGCTCGAGGGTCACGTTCGTCTCGGTGGCGGCGGCAATCTTGCCGGCGTACTTGCGACGGCCCTCGGTGGCGGTGGAGGTGAGCTCGCAGTTTTCGCCCACAAAGCGGGCAAAGTCGCACGGGCGGCGCAGCGGGCGCGCCATACCCGGGCTCGACACCTCGAGCGTATAGCTCGAAGAGATGGGATCGAGCTCCTCAATCACATCTCCGACCCACTTGGTGTTGGCCGTGACGTCGTTGAGCGACAGGCTCTGACCCTCGGCACCCTCGATACGCACGCGCACGCAGGGGGCCTTGGTGGCACCCACGAGCTCGACGTCGACGATGTCGACATCGTGCTGGGGAGCGACGGCCTCGAGCGCGTCGATGATCGCCTGCTCGGTCTTGGTCTTGACCATTGCGGCACCTCCATCCATACAAAAAAGAAGCGGGGCCGAAACCCCACTTCTTTCAATTACAACTTCATTTGCAAGCAAACTATACCAATACCTGCACAAACGTGCAACCACAACACAAACCCGCAGGTCAGCGTGAGCACAGGTTCTCCACAAGAAATGGATAATTGGGTGTTGTCACAAGTATCCATATCCAAAAAGAGGGGCGACTCCCTGCGGAATCGCCCCTCGCTTTTACATGTCAGCTATGCACGCAGCGCTTACTTGACCACCAGGTTGACCAGCTTGCCGGGCACGCAGATGGCCTTGACGACCGTCTTGCCCTCGAGCCACTTGGCAACGGCTTCCTCGGCGGCAGCCTGCATCTCCTCGTTGGAGGCATCGCGGGCGACGTCGATGCGGCCACGGACCTTGCCGAGCACCTGGACGACGATCTGCACCGTGTCCTCGATGGACTCGGCCAGGTCGAACTCAGGCCAGGCGGCGGTGTAGGCGTTGCCCTCGCAGCCGAGTGCCTCGTGCCACAGCTCGTCGGCCCAGAACGGGCAGATGGGGGCAAGGACGCTCACGATATCCTTAGCCACGCCGTAGCACAGCGCCTTGTCGCGGGCGGTACCCTCGGTGGCGTTGAGGTAGGCACTCGCCGCGTTGACGAGCTCCATGACGGCCGAGATGGCGGTGTTGAACTGGCCGCGATCGAAGTCCTCGGTGCACTTGGCGATGGTGCGGTGACGCTCGCGATAGAGCTTCATCGCAACCTCATCGAGCGCGGACTTGTCGAAGGCCACGTTGGCGTCGCCGGACTGGACGAGCTGCCAAACGATACGCCAGGCGCGCTTGATGAAGCGGTTGGCGCCCTCGACGGCCTTGGGATCCCAGTCGAAGTCCTTCTCGGGCGGGGCGATAAACAGGATCGCCAGACGCATGGTGTCGGCGCCGTAGGGCTCAATGACCGAGCTCGGGGGCACGACGTTGCCCTTGGACTTGGACATGGTGTCGCCGTTCTCGTCCTTGACCATGCCCTGGCACAGCAGGTTGGTGAAGGGCTCGTCCACACTCAGCAGGCCCAGGTCGCGCAGTGCCTTAGTAAAGAAGCGGCTGTAGAGCAGGTGCAGAATGGCGTGCTCGATGCCGCCGATGTAGTTATCGACAGGCATCCAGCGGTCGGCGGCCTCGCGGGAGAAGGGCAGCTCGGTGTTGTGCGGGTCGGTATAGCGCAGGTAATACCAGCTGGAGCAGGTGAAGGTGTCCATGGTATCGGTCTCGCGCTTGGCCGGGCGGCCGCAGACCGGGCAGGTGGTCTCGTAGAACTCCTTGCACTCGGCGAGGGTCTCGCCGGCGCCCAGGTCCAGGTTCTCGGGCAGCGTCACCGGCAGCTGATCCTCGGGCACGGGCACGATGCCGCAGTGCTCGCAGTGGATGGCCGGGATGGGGTTGCCCCAATAGCGCTGACGGGAAATGAGCCAGTCGCGCAGACGGAACTCGACCTTGCGACGACCGCAGCCCATGGCCTCGAGGTCGGCCACGATGGCAGCCTCACCCTCGGAGTGCTTACCGCCGCGCATGCCAGTGTACTTGCCGGACTGGACGAGCGTGCCCTCGGCAGCGTGAGCGCAATCCCAGTCGACGGTCTCGGCATGGAAGGTATCGATGGTCTCGCCGCTGGCCTCGACGGCAGCGCGATCGTCATCGTCCAGGATGATCGGCACGATCGGCAGGTCGTACTTACGGGCAAACTCAAAGTCGCGCTGGTCGCCACAGGGAACGGCCATGACGGCACCGGTACCGTAGTCGGCAACGACATAATCGGCAACCCACACGGGGACCTTCTCGCCGTTGACGGGGTTTACCACATAGCGGCCCGTGAAGGCACCGTGCTTCTCGAGGGTGCCCTGGGCACGCTCGACGGCAGAGATATGCTTGGAGTCCTCGACGATCTTGGTGACGGCCTCCTCGTACTCCGTGCCCTCGACGAGCTCGTGCAGACCGGCGTACTCGGGAGCCAGGACAAAGAAGGAGACGCCAAAGAGCGTATCGGCACGCGTGGTAAAGACGGTGATCTTGCCCTCGTCGCCCTCGATGGGCTCGCCATCCTTGTCGCACAGGGTAAAGTCGACCTCGGCGCCCTCGGAGCGACCGATCCAGTTGGCCTGCATCTGCTTGACGCGCTCGGGCCAGCCGGGGAGCTTCTCCAAGTCATCGAGCAGCTCCTGAGAGTACTCGGTGATCTTGTAGTACCACTGCTCAAGGTCGCGCTTCTCGGGCTCGGTGCCGCAGCGCCAGCACTTACCCTCGGTGACCTGCTCGTTGGCCAGAACGGTCTTACAGGTGGGGCACCAGTTGACCGGGTTCTTCTTGCGATAGACCAGGCCCTTTTCCCACATCTTCTCAAAGATCCACTGACCCCAGCGGTAGTAGTCGGGGCTGCAGGTCTTGACCATGCGATCCAGATCGTAGGAGAAACCCATGCGCTTCATCGTGGCGAGCGCCTGGTCCATGTTCTTATACGTCCAGGCAGCAGCCTGCGTGTTGTGCTTGATGGCGGCGTTCTCGGCGGGCAGGCCAAAGGCATCGAAGCCGATGGGATGCAGCACGTCGTAGCCGCGCATGCGGGCCTGACGGGCCATGGCATCGCCGATGGTATAGTTGCGCGCGTGGCCCATGTGCAGGTCGCCCGACGGATACGGGAACATCTCGAGCACATACTTCTTGGGCTTGCTGTCGTCGGTGTCGACAGCAAAGAGGTTGGAGTCCTCCCAGGCCTTCATCCACCGGGACTCAATGGCCTGCGCGTCGTAGGCAGGAATCTCGTCCTTATGATCTGTGCGATCGCACATATCAGCTCCTTTTAACTTGATTGGGGCCGGTCGGCTAGGCTTTACTCGCTGCCGCGGACAGTCCTGCTCGCGCGAAGGCCACATTAAGTGGCCTTCGGCTCGTGCGGAACTTGCAGCGAGCAAAGCCTAGCCGACCGACCCTAGGGTTAACTTGGATGATTCTAGCAAATACAACAAGCGAGATGCCTGCGACTTGCAGGCATCTCGCTTTATCTAAATAACGTGGCTGAGAATCAACCTTTGATATGCAGCTCTTACCTTATCGATAGGAAACGCTCTGCTGAGAATCCTTCACGACTACGTCGTGGGCGCCGCCTTCGACGATGGAGGTGGAGCTGACCAGGGTCAGGCGTGCCTTTTCCTGGAGCTCGGGGATCGAGAGGGCACCGCAGTTGCACATCGTGGACTTGACCTTATAGAGCGTGCCGCCCACGCCGTCCTTGAGGGAGCCGGCATAGGGAACGTAGGAGTCGACGCCCTCGACGAAGCTGAGCTTCGCGGCGCCGCCCAGGTCGTAGCGCTGCCAGTTGCGGGCACGCGCAGAACCCTCGCCCCAGTACTCCTTCATGTACTGGCCATTAACGTTGACGCGCTCGGTCGGGCTCTCGTCGAAGCGGGCGAAGTAGCGGCCCAGCATCATAAAGTCGGCACCCATGGCAAGGGCGAGCGTCATGTGGTAGTCGTAGACGATACCGCCGTCGGAGCACACGGGCACGTAGACGCCGGTCTCCTCGTAGTACTCGTCGCGAGCGCGGCAGACGTCGATCAGCGCGGTGGCCTGGCCACGGCCAATGCCCTTGGTCTCGCGGGTAATGCAGATGGAACCGCCGCCGATACCGACCTTGATGAAGTCGGCACCACAGTCGGCAAGGAAGCGGAAGCCCTCGGCATCGACGACGTTACCGGCACCGACCTTGACGTCCTCGCCGTAGTTGGCGCGAATCCACTCGATGGTGCGCTTCTGCCACTCGCTGAAGCCCTCGGAGGAGTCGATGCACAGGACATCGGCGCCGGCCTCGATGAGCAGCGGCACGCGCTCGGCATAGTCGCGGGTGTTGATACCGGCGCCGACCATGTAGCGCTTGTCGTTATCGAGCAGCTCATTGGGGTTGGTCTTGTGGCTGTCGTAGTCCTTGCGGAAGACAATGCCCATGAGGTGATCGTTGTCGTCGACGATGGGCAGGGCGTTAAGCTTGTTGTCCCAGATGACGTCGTTGGCAACCTTGAGGCTGATGTTCTTGTCGCCCACGATGAGCTGCTCACGCGGGGTCATGAACTCGGAGACCTTCGTCTGGTGGTCATCGCGACTGGGGCGATAGTCACGGCTGGTGACGATGCCCAGGAGCTTACCCTTGGGAGTGCCGTCGTCGGTAACCGGCATGGTGGAGTGACCGGTCTTCTCCTTGAGCTCGATGACCTGTTCCATGGTCATATCGGGGGTCAGCGTGGAATCGGACTGAACGAAGCCGGCCTTGTGATCCTTGACGGCCTTGACCATAGCGGCCTCGGACTCGGCGCTCTGGGAACCGTAAATGAAGGACAGGCCGCCCTCGGTAGCGAGCGCGACACCCATGTCGACGCCCGAGACGGACTGCATAATGGCGGAAACCATGGGGATGTTCAGGGTGATTGCCGGCTTCTCACCGCGCTTAAAGCGGGTTAGCGGCGTCTTAAGAGAGACGTTGTTGGGGATGCACTGCGAGGACGAGTAACCAGGGACCAGCAGATACTCCGAAAACGTGTGGGACTCACCGGGAAAGAACGTAGCCATGTTTCTCCTTTTTCCATGCGACCGGTCGGCTGCAGGCCTCGTAGGACCCAGCCCAACCTTGGGCGCCCAATACTGGGGAAGTATCTTAACGCACTTTGACTGCTACAATGCATGATTTAAGAAGAGCACACGAGGGTTTGACGCAGGCTTTGCGTTTGCCCAGCAAACACTTTAGCGGGGAGACGTGGAGCACATGGAGTACAAGACGACGGCAAAGTTGGTCATTCAAGCGTGCGACAAGGATCTGCCGGGCGTGTTCGGCCACGGCTGCGTCTTACTGCTGCAAGGTATTTCCCGCGAGCACTCGCTCAACCGCGCCGCCAAGGGCATGGGCATGGCGTATTCCAAGGCCTGGCGCATCGTGAACGAAGCCGAAGGCCAGCTGGGCTGCAAGCTCATCGAGCGCGACGGCGCCCGCGGATCCACCCTCACCCCCGCCGGAGAGCGAGCCATAGCGGTCTACGAGGAGCTGCAGGCCGACATCAACAACGTCATCGCCACCAAAGCCAACGATCTCATCGCCAGCATCAAAGAGTAGCCCATTTGGGACGGGGCCTTATAGCCACACAACCCCTTCTCATAAGTTGCGGTGAAATAGGGACTGTTTATGCGGTTAAAGCCGTAAATCAATCCATATTTCACCGCAACTTATGGAGTCGAGGATGATTTAGCTATTTGCGGAGGGCGTTGTCTAGGGTGGCGGCCACGATCAAGGGGTCGTCGGTACCGGCGAAGAGGCAGACGGTGCTCCCCTGCTTGCCGCGTGGGGCCGAAAGGCGCGTCGTTGCGCCGCCGGCGGGCGATGTACGAAACTCCCCCGGCAAAGCATCGAACAGCTCTCCCGCGCTACGCTCGATAAGGTCAAATTCAACTGCCGGGCCAAAGCCGTGCTCGAGGATTCCCGTTGCAACCGCATGGTCGGGATGCGAGCTCAGCCCGGGATAGCGCACGTTGCGCACCAGCTCGTTGGCGGCCAGATACTCGGCCAGCGCACGGGCGCGGTCGAAATGCGCCTGCATACGGACGTCGAGCGAGTCCAGTCCCCGCTCCAGCACACCGGCCTCGTCAGCAGTCAATTCAAACTTGGCCAAGCCACAGCCCTCAAGCAGGGCATGCGCGCACTCGGCCGCGGCATCCACACGATGGCGCTTGAGCTGCGAGCGCGCGACCGATACGGCAACCAACTTGCGCGGAGCATCACCGGCGCATACGCGATCGAGCGCCTCGAGCGACAGCGCAGAACCCAGCCGCAGCGAATCGCAGCCAAAAGCTGACGCCACGGTGTTGTCCACAACCAGCAGCGCATGGGCCTCACGCGCCGCCCGACCCAGCGCACGAAGATCAGGCACACGCAGACCAAACCCGCCGATGGAGTTGACGAACCACCACAGGTGCGGACCCTCAGCGTCAAACGAGCCGGCAAAGCCACCGGACGCCGCAGCAAACGCCTCGACAGACGGCTCCCCCACCATCACAACATCGCAGCCGTCAAATCCGCTCGCAAACGCATCGGCAAAGTCGTCCGCAAAGACCACCAGGCGGTCACCGGGACGCACAATCCCCAGCTGCGACAGCGCTGCTGGCACATGCGAGGCCACAAGCAACCGCGCCTCACGCGCGCCGGCCCTTGCAGCCCAGGCCTCTTCTAGCTGTTGCACGTCCACACGGCACCGTCCCTTCAAAACAAAAACCCACGATGCGGGTGTTCCCCGCATCGTGGGCAACGGCTGCAGTATAGCGCCGATATGCGACGAAACGCCTAGATGTTGAGCGCGTGATAGTTCACGCTCGCACCCGGAGCGTCAACGGTCACGCCATAGGCCTCGGGATAGATGCGCGTCGAAAACACGAGCGCGCCATCATTCACAAACACCTCGACCGACGAGACATCGCCGACAATGCGCACGTTACGGACCTCGTCGATGGGCTCCCAGCGCACGGTACGGCCGCAGCCGGCAGAAGCGCGACCCTCATCGGTAAATCGCATCTCAAAGCGCGCGGGCAGCTCGCCATTGGCGGGCACAAACGCCAGCTTCAGCTCGCCATCAACGGTCGCGGTAAACGCGCCGTCGACACCGTCAACAACAACGTCAAAACAGGTATCGCCAGCAACCTCCAACGAGCCCTCCCCCACACGCACCGAGGCATAATGGTGCTCAATCTCGCGCGCCGGCCGCTGCAGCACCACGCCGTCGGCACCGGCTGAAAGCTCACGCGGCACCGTCATGCAGTGCTGCCAGCCGCACACCACAGTGGGGTCGTTGCCATAGGTCGGCTCATCGGGCATGCCCATCCAGCCGATCAAAATGTGGCGACCATCCTCGGACGTAAACTCCTGCGGAGCATAGAAGTCAAAACCGGCGTCCCACAGACGGAACTCGCCCAGCTCATAGGCGCCGTCACCACCGGTAATGTCGCCCGTTACAGGCATGTAGCCAGCAGCGTATACGTTGCCGCGGTCCCAACGGCCGCCCTCGAGCCCCTGGGGCGAGAAGGACAGCCACTTCGCCGGCACACCACCATCCGCCTCAAGCTCCAGATACCCCGGGCACTCCCACATATAGCCAAAGCGCTCGGACGTAGAAACACGGCTCTCGAGCTCCCAACTCAGCATATCGGCCGAGCCATACACCAGGATCTCGCCCACATCGCGCCCGGCACCCTCGCCGTGCATGGCGCAAAATCGACTATCTACATGCGGCCCATCCACGCGACGACGCGCGCCCAGCACCATGTGATAACGCCCGTCCGCGTCACGCCACACCTTGGGATCGCGCACATGGCAGGTCAAATCCTCGGGATAATCCTCGGAAGCCAGCACCACGCGCTTTTGGCTAAACGTCTGTCCATCGGCGCTCTCGACATAAACAGTATCGGCGCGGCGGCCGGTATTGACGTAGTCGTACGTCCCGTCCGAATCGGAAAGCTTAACGTTGCCCGTATAGAGCACGCGAATGCGACCGTCCTCGGCAAGCGCGGAGCCCGAATACACACCGTGGCAATCGAACGGCTCGTCGGGCAGCAGCGGAGCGCCAACGTAGTCCCACGTCATAAGATCGCGGCTCGTCGCATGGCCCCAGGCCTTAACGCCGCCCTCGACATCAAACGGCGCATACTGAAAATAGGCATGGAACACGCCACCCGCCTGGCAGAGACCGTTGGGGTCGTTGAGCCAACCCGCCGGCGGCATAATATGGAAGCGTTGGCCATACGCGCCATGACCGCACTCAGAGGCGGCGGCGTCAACAGCGGCGACCAGCTTTGCGAGGTCACGACCAAGTGCATTAGACATATCAAAGTCCTAACGGATCGAAAGTAACAAGGCACCAGAGATCGGCACCAGATACGGGAAACGCCCGCGAGCATACGACCCGCGGGCATCCCCTCAATCAAAAGCTCTTAGGCCTGCTCGGAAGCCTTGGGCTCGTCCTTGTACAGGACAAACGAGATAGCAAAGGAAACCAGCGCGGCGACCGCAAACATGATCGCGTACTGCACGGGCTGGGCCAGGCACAGCAGGATACCGAAGATACCGGTAACGCCCGTGCCGGAGGCAGCCAGCGAAGTGAGCGCGCAGACCAGGGCACCGCAACCGCCGCCGATGCAGCCGGCGATGAAGGGCTTAAAGAAGCGCAGGTTCACACCAAAGATGGCAGGCTCGGTGATGCCCATGAAGGCGGACAGGGCCGAAGGAAGCGCCAGACCCTTGATCTTGGCATCGCGGGTCTTAAAGGCAACGGCGAGTGCGGCGCCACCCTGAGCGATGTTGGCAGCACTGGCGATGGGCAGCCAGTAGGTCACGCCGTACTGGGCAAGCTGGCCCAGGTCGATGGCGGTGTACATCTGGTGGATACCGGTAACGACCGTGGGGGCATAGAACAGGCCGACGATAAAGGAACCGATGCCGAAGGGCAGGGTCAGAAGGGCCTGAATCAGACCGAGGATGGCGTTCTCGGCCCACACGAAGATGGGGCCGACGGCAACGAGCGTCACGAGCACGGTCACGAACACCGAGACAAGCGGAGTCACAAAGAGATCGAACATCTCGGGAACGATCTTGTGCAGGCGCTTCTCGAGGAAGGCGAGAATGGCACAGGCGATGACGATGGGGATCACATGACCCTGATAGCCGACCCACTCAAAGCTGTACACGCCGGGGATGACGTTGACCATGGTCTGCACGCCCTCGGAGGCAACCGTATAGGCGCTCTGCAGCGAGGAGTTGATGAATGCACCACCGACGACGGCGCCCAGGTACGGGTTGGCGCCAAAGGCCTTAGCCGCGGAGTAACCGATCAGGATCTGCAGAATGCCAAAGGACGTGCCCGAGACCAGGTCGGCAATCTTATAAATAAAGTTATTGGTGTCGAGCGCGATAAAGCCGTTGGAGGCCATAAAGTTGAGGGCGCTCATAATGCCCAGCAGCAGGCCCGAAGCCACGATGGCGGGGATGATGGGGACAAAGACGTCGCCGAGCACCTTAATGGCACGCATAAAGATGTTCTGCTGCTGCGCCGCTGCCTCCTTGACCTCGGCCTTGGTGGCAGCCTCGACGCCGCTGAGCGCAATGAACTCGTCGTAGACCTTGTTGACGGTGCCAGTGCCAAAAATAATCTGGAGCTGGCCTTGGGCCTCAAAGACGCCCTTGGCGCCGTCGATATTCTCGAGGGCCTCCTTGTCGACCTTGGCGTTATCGGCAATCACAAGGCGCAGACGCGTGGCGCAGTGTGCGGCCGAAACAACGTTGCCGGCGCCACCGATGTTGTCGAGCACCTCTTGGGCTGATTTGCGGTAGTCCATGACTTCCCTTTCCTCCAACGGGCGCATCTGCGCCCGGCCATCTTTGACACTTACACTGTAATCGTTTTCAGTCTCATATGTCTGTAATCGTTTTCACAGTAGGGTGAACGGTAGGAATAGGCCGGCGAATGGTAGTTTTGCGGCAAGATATGAGGGGTCGGAGACACACAGAAATGCCCAAAGCCTAGACATTCATGAGCTGATGCCCAAGCTTGAGCGTCCGCAGGCCGCCCTCCCCCTCCACGCCGTCAAGCGCGTCAAGCAACATATTGGTCGCCTCGACGCCACTGGTCAGGTAGCCATAGTGCACGGTGGGAATGCCGCCCGTCAGCGCGCTCAAAAACGCGTTGTCGCCAAAACCGCTCACGCGGTGTATGCCCTCGCCCATGCCGCGAACTTCATCGATGGCACGCAGTGCGCCCGCCGCCATGGTGTCGGTCGCGCAGGCGATAAACGAAACATCGGGAGCGGCAGAAAGCAGTTCACGCGCCGCACCATAGCCCGAGTCGAGCGTAAACGAGCCCAGACGAATCAAGGCGGCATCGAGCGGGTTACCCGCGGCGCGCAATCCGGCCTCAAAACCGCGACGGCGATCATAACCGGCCGCGCGGTCCTCTTCGGTAACCCCAATGTAGGCAATCTTGCCGTCCACGCGACCCGCAAGCGCACGGCCCAGCTCAAAGGCAGCCTCGTAATCGTCGTGATAGACGCACGCCGCACCCTCGACATGTTGGCCGATCAACACAATGGGCACACGGCACGACTCAATCGCGCGACGGTGCTCGTCGGTGATCATGGTTGCCACCAGCACAATGCCATCGACCGGGTGGTTTTGGAATAAATCGAGGTACTCGAGCTCGCGATCGGGGGCGTTATCGGTATTGGCAAGCAGCATCTGGTAGCCACGGCGACCGAGCACCTGGCCAATACCGGCGGTAATGCGGCTCACGGATTCCGAGTTGATCTTGGGTACGATGACGCCGATGAGCTTGGTGGAGCCGGTGCGCAGCGCACGAGCCTGACTAGAACGCACGTATCCGGTCAGCTCAATCGCCTGCTTAATGCGCTCGGCCTTGTCCGCCGATATGTACCCACCATTGAGGTAGCGCGAGACGGCGGCGCTCGAAACGCCGGCCAGCTCGGCCACATCTTTCATCTTTACCACGAGAGCCCCTGTCGTTGAAATCGCTTTCACCATAATACCTGTTCGTTCCGGCGTTCTGACGAACGCCGGACTACTCGACGCTGCGCGGGTATCTGCCGGACGATCTGCCGCTCAAACCGTCGCTCGCGTACATGAAGTACGCGTCGCTCCTCTTTCGCGGCACCTCGCCACGGCAGCTGCCCGCTCGCTGACGTATGCTCGACCAGGAGCGCCCATTTGCTCGCTAGGGTTCTAACCGTGGTACTCGCCGTTGTACTGGATGAGCGTTAGGTCCTCCACGCCGTCGAGCGCGCGGATGGCGTCAGCATAGGGCATATCCACACCATCCGAGAACACCTCGGCGGCCATTTCGACCTTGTCGCCGCGCATCGTCTTGGATTTGACGGTGAACTTGGTGCGCCCAAATGCACGCACGATATCATCGCCGGTGGTCTGGCCCGTGTAGTGGATGACCATCATGTACACGCGCGCCTTGTCTTGGTGGCTCGCAAAGCCGGCGATCGTCACCACAATCACCACTGCTGTGAGTGCCACGAGCGCATACATGCCGGCACCGGCCGTAATGCCCGTGGTAATGGCCCAAAACAGATACAGCAGGTCGAGCGGGTCCTTAACCGCCGTACGGTAGCGGACGATAGACAGAGCACCGACCATACCGAGCGAGATGACCACGTTCGTCGAGATCGCGAGCGTGACCATGCAGGTAAGCACGCACATGCCCACAAGCGTCACAGCAAAGCTACGCGAATACACCACGCCGGTAAAAAAGCGCTTGTAGACGTAATAGATCAGGATGCCCATGGCGAGCGCCACGAACAGCGAAAGGCCAATCTTGGCAGGGTCGACCTGGCCAAACGCCTCCAAAACGGAGTTCTTAATAAAGTCCCTGGTGCTCATGGTCTAAATATCCCCTCGGTTCCCAAAATCCGATTCCCAGTAGTTAAATCCGCGCAGGTAGGCGGTCTTTTCGTAACACAGGCAGTACTTAGAGACCGCCGTAAGCTCAGCCGCGCCCGGCGGCACCATATCGCGCACCAGCTGCGGGCAAAACTCCGTAAACTTGACCTCCATCACCAGCTTGCCGGGCTCCAGAACGGGCAGCGCGGGCAAGGTCGCGTCAAAGATGTCAAAGCTACCCACCGCGGCACGCACGTTCATGTCAAACGTGATGCGCACGGTGCCCTCATCCATCACCCACGGCTCGCGCTCGTAGTCCACGATGGTACGCGGGCGCATCATGTTGCAGATGCACTCGATGTAGAACTCGCGGCAGAGCGGATAGGGGCTCCTCAGCAAAAAGTCGAAGTCGCCGGCCAGAATCTGCTCAAACTCGCCGCGCGTAAGTGGCGCGTCCTCCTTGTAGATCCAGCTGCCGTACTTCTTTTTGCGCTCGAGTTTAATCACCTTGTCGCTGCCGTTATAGATACGCACGCGATACTTTTTGCGCATGAGAATGCCGGCGTCTTTTTCCTCGTAGGCCGAGTTGCAATAGTCGTCAAAATACAGGCTTCGAATAGTGTAACCGCCCGCCTGCGCATGCTTGTCCAGCTTAAACACCGGCACCATGCGACAGGCAAGCGCGGCGTGCTCGCCCTCGTTAATGAGATATTTGAGCTCGTGGCGGTAACGCTCCTGCGTGGTACGCACAGGCGGAGCCGCCAAGCGCTCAAGCAGCGCGCTAGCCCTCCTCATACGTGTCCTCCACGACCTTACCGCCGTCTTGCACGTAAAAACACTTCATGCCGTAGTGCTTGCCGTCGTCAGTCACATAGTAGTCAAACGCATCTTGCGTAAAGCCGTCGGAGTTGGCGGCACGCACGCGCACAAAATACTGGCCGGCATCGGGCGCATCGCAGGTCACCTCGGGAAGCAGCACGTCCTCGGCCTTAAAGACCACGTCGCTTATGGCATAGTCGCGCGCAAGCTCTACGGTGTAGCGAATGTCGCGCGCCTCAAAGTCATAGGACGCATCCCAGTTAATGCGCAGTTTACCGTTATCGATCTGCGGCACGCCGATGTAGAACGGCATGGGCTTTTTAAAACTCTCGCGAAAGCTCTTGTAGTTCTCCTCGATCTCGGAGGGAATCGCCGCGGCGATCTGCTCGTATTGGTCCTTGGTGACAGGCAGATTGTCGATATCGGGCGAAGCAAAGACCAGGGATTCAGTCACCTCGCGGTAGTGCTTGATCATCTTGGCCAGGCGAGTCTCGGTCAAATACGAGCGCAAGTCCTTGACGGCACGGTCGAGTTCGCTGCGGAACGACTTGCTGCGCAGCGCACGATTGAACAGCACGTTGCCCCAGTAGTTGCTTACGCCGCGCTCCCAGCTCGCATAATCCGAGAACCCCGTCAGGCTCAGCTCCAGCTTACGCAGCATGCCATCGTTGTCCCAATCCAAAAAGTACCAGGTATTTGAGTTAAGCGGGCTGTACAGATAGCAGTTGCGGTTCTGCGTATCGCAGTTGCCCGTCAGGATCTGAAACGCCATCCAATAGACCAGGTTTTCGGTATCAAAGTAGGTGTCGAGCACGTCATCGATCTTTTGCGATTCGTCGTTGAGCGCATCGAGCATCTCGATGAGCTTGGTGTGGTCCGTATCGCCCTTAATCTCGAGCATGCCCTCAAAGTTTACCTGGTTGTATTCGGGATCATCGGCAAGCTTAATGGTGTCCTCGTAGCGATGGAAATCAAAGCTGTTCACCTTGTACAGGTGCCCGCTCTTATCAAGGCCATGTGCCTTAAGCGCCGTCTTGTTGAGCTGCTCCACCTGCGTAAACAGGCCGTAGTCCTCAAAGGTGTCGTTGGACTTTTCGGTCTGGTCGCACACCCACAGATGCACAAACTGCGTGCGCAGGCCCATCATCTGGGGAATCCCGCGGATAAGGTCATAGGCCATCTTGTTGCGAAAACGCATACCCTCGCCCATGTGCTTGTTGAGCGCAATCGCACGCTGCTGGCGCCAGGTACCTTTTCCTTTTTTGAGCTCCACCTTGTAATTCTTCTGCGTATAACCGCTCGACGTCTGGCCACGCACCTGCACGGTAGCATTGGGCGCTTCCTCGCCATAGCCAACCTCGCCGGCCACCGGGCCGTCTTCGTCGCCCGCCTGCAAAAGCCCCATTACCTGATAGCGCGTCACGCCCATGTCGGCGTAGTCATACACCGAGTACGTATTGATCTCGGCCCAGCTATGATCGGTGTTCTCGGAGCTGTTACCGCGCGAGACCGTCAGGTACATGGTCACAATGCCCGAGTCGTCGTAGACCTCGTACAGCTCGTCCTTATCGCGCAGGTGCTTGGACTGGTCGGAGGCCTCGGCCTTTTTAATCTTGCCCTGCTTTTTGACCTTTTTGGTCGAGGAGCCTTCCTGCACCGAGCAGCCCGAAAGCAACAGCGCACCGGCAGCCGCCTCAAACAGGCGACGGCGAGACATCATCCTATCGGTCATCAGAACCTCCCCAATGGTTGCGATACACGTGAACTGCTGCGCGCTCAAACGCACCATGTGGCTCACCCTTATGGCGACCTTCCTCATAGCGCTGCTCGGCACGGTCGAGCAAGCGGCCCAGCTGTGTAAACCAGCCCGTCTTGTCAGTCGCCACAATGGGCTGCTGGCTCAGGATACGATACGGCAAGTTGGCGGTATAGGTATCGAGCCGCAGCAGCGCCACGATAAAAAACACCGCTGCACCCAACAAAAAGCCAAAGCCGTAAAACTGCTGCGGCAAGAGCAGAGAAACGGCAGTCGCCAGCCCGGCCACACCGGCAAACAGCCCCGAGGCCAGCACGGCCCCCTTGTAGTCGGTAAAGTACAGCAAGATGAGCAACACCGTATTGCCCACGGCATACAGGCCATAGCCCACGCACAGCGTGCGAAAATACCCGTGCATCAGGTTGTTAAAGCCCAACGGTAGGGCCGAGAGCACCGTGGTCTCGAGCGAAATGACCGCCGCGGTCACAAACAACTGTTTGAGCGCACAAAACCGCAGTTCTCGGTTTAGCGTGGCAAGCATTTCCTCCTCGGCCACCACAATGTCGCCCACCACGCCACCGTCGTTGAACAGGCTGTAGTAGTCGCGGTAGCGCGGATAGAAATTGACCTCAACCGAGACCACAAAGTTGACGGACGTGACCAGGATCGTCAAAAACGCGATAAGCGCCGGCACATCGTGGTAGGGCGCACCATAAAACAAGCCCTTGACCTGTACGCCAATGGGACCGGCCCAAATAATCACCAGGTGCGCAAAGAGTCCAAGATTGGTTAACAGGCCCGTGAGTGCCAGCGGCATAAACTGATCGAGCCACTGCAAAAAGAGCCAGGAGCTGCGGTCGCTCTGAGGAAAATACCGGTACAGCAGTACCACATCCCAGGCGAGCATGACGCCGTAGCCTAGGGCGATTGACGCCAACAGGCCCTCGACCGGCGGCAGTCCCAGCGCCAGCGCTGCCAGGGCGCACAGGCACGCCACGCCAATGGCGGCCGCAAAGCTGCACAGAATGCCACGATAATCTTTGATGGCCGTGAGATAGCTCATGCCGTTCCAGTTGACAATCATAATGTTGAACAGCCACAGGCACAGCAGCCCCTGCAGCAGCGTGGCGCCCGAGAACAGCAGAAAGACGCCGTAGAGCACCGTGCCCGCAACGAGCATGACAGCATTAGATCCCCAAAACGAAGGCAGGACCTCATCCTCGCGCTCGGCAAAAAGCATGTCGGCCAAAAAGCGCGTGACGGGCATGGAGAAAAAGCTCGTGAGCGTGAGCGATGCCAGCAGCGTATAGGTCACCATGCACACCAGCAGATCCTGGTTGGCGCGTCCCACGCCCCACATGCCGCACAGCGCCAAGATACCCACCTGGAGCAGGACGCCCAGCAGCATGGGGCCCGTGCACACAATGCCGGCGTAGCCATAGGCGCGCATCGTGGCAAACAGACCCTTGCGCCTAAACAGGCGCTTGAGCTCAAAACCGATTCCGGCCACCGGCTACTCCCCCTCTCTGGGCAGGTCAAACACGCGCGCCGTCTCGTCGTACAGCGCGCGATAGTTGGCGAGCATCTGCTCGTGCAAAAAGTACGTGGCAACGCGACGCTGGCCTCGCTCCCCCATCTCAATGCGACGGGCGCGGCTTGTGCACATGCGTTCCATGGCATCGGCCAAGCCCTTGCGATACATAGGCGGCGTCACAAAACCTGCCACGCCAAAGTCATCGCCCGGAGCGCCTTCGAGCAACTCACGGCAGCAGCCCACCTCGGTCGTCACGCAGGGACGACACGCGGCAAGCGACTCCAGCACGCTGAGCGGCTGGCCCTCGGAGATGCTCGTCAAAATAGTAAAGTCGAGCTTTTCCATGTACTCGACCACGTTGACGCGGCCGGTAAAGATCAGGTCGCGCACGCCCAGGGTTTCGACCAGCGCGTGGCACTCGGCGCCGTACTCCTCGTCGTCCACGCCGCCCATGATGTGCAGGCGCACCTTGGGCAGGCGCTCGTGCAGCTCAAAGAAGGCATAGATCATGGTCTTGACATCCTTGATGGGCGCAAGGCGCACCACCGCGCCAATATCCACCCAGCCGTCATCGGTCTTTAAGGGAATATCCTTAAAGCGATCGAACTGGATGCCGTTGGGGATGACCAGGCATTTGTCCGCATCGCAGCCCATATCAATCTGCGTCTTGCGGGCGTTATGGAACAAACTCGTCACGCGGAAGGCGCGGCGGTAGATCTCCTCCGAAAGCAGGTAGAAAAAGCGAATCCAGCGGTCCTTAAACGACGGCACCACCCAATCGGCGCGAATGATCTCTTCCTCGCGCTCGCGGGTATAGATGCCATGCTCGGTCAGCAGCACCGGCGCATGGTGAACGCTTGAGCCCAGGCAGGCGAGCAGGCCACCGTAGCCGGTCGAGATGGCATGGTACACATCGGCCACCGGCACCTCGCTGCCCAACAGGTAGAGCACGGGCAGCAGCATGGAGCGCATGGTGTGGAATGCATCGGCAAAGGGCGTGTAGGGATACTCGGCCAGGCACACGTCGCGAAAGATATCCATAAACGTGCGGCTCTGCAAAAACGAGAGCGGATGCACGCGACGGCGGTGGAAGATATCGAATAACACGTCCCAGTCCGGATTGGAGAGCGATACCAGGCGGCGCAGCGCCTCGCGCTCGCGGGCGTTAAAACTGGCTTCGTGTTGCTCGCCCGAAAGCCGCAGGGCATCGTCCAGGAACACCTCGTGCACCTCGACCACGTTGCCGGGCAGCTCGTAGACAAACTTGCCACGGTCGGCAGCATGCGCGCCGATCACCCACAGCACAAACTCGTGCTCGGGCATGGCCTGGATATAGCCATGCATCCAGGTAGATACGCCGCCGTGCACATAGGGGTAGCAACCCTCGAGTACCAAGCAGACTCTCATTTGTCGCCACCCTCCTTGCGCTCGATCGTCACGGTCTTATCATTTGCCTTGAGCAGATAAAGATTGCCCGTAAGGCGCGTCAGTTCGCCACCCGTCACCGCACCCGGCTCGCCATTATTGGCGCGGAACATGAGCCAAACCTCGTCGTGAAAGTTGTCCAGGTTGAGCGTCCAGGCATCTGCACTTGAATCCACGCTTACCGTAACCGACGAAAAGCGCTGAATGGCACCGGAGCACTCCGACGCCGTCTGGTGCCGCAGGTCGGGCGCGGATTTGGTAAGCCACTCCAGGTAGTCGACCAGGCCGCCCTTGTAGACCTCCCAGCCCTCCTTGGCTCCGCGATCGGGGTCCAAAAGGTCGTCCGGGTGCATAAAGTGCGTGCTCACGTAGTGCATGTTGAGCTCGGACGCGGCTGCCAGGCGCATATAGGAATCGTCGACCATGCCGCCCGAAACAATACGTGGCTGCTCCACAATGCCATCACTCGCCACGCCAAACTCCTGCACGTACGGCAGGTCGGTGCCATCCTCAAAATACGTACTGGCAATAGTCTTAATGCGCGGAACATCGTCGCCGATAATCATGCGCGCTCGGGCCGAAAGGATATTCGACGGTGGCACGTAAACCGAGCCGTGAGCGTTGGGCAGCACCTCGTCCTGAAACGCGATAAGTTCATTGAGCGAAGCGACGAGCGTTTCCTTGTTTTTCCACGTCTTGTAGACGTACAGCGTGCCGTAGTCGGTGTCCCAGAGCGCGAGCGGCTGATGGTTGTAGCCGTGAAAGCCCAGCTCGCCGCCCATCTGCAGCAACATGCCGCCAAAGTAGCGGAACTGTGTGGTATCGGCCTGGCGCGCGGGCTCGGTCTGGTTGACCGCGTCCTCGTAGTTTTCGATCATCACGCCGGTATAGCGAATGCCGTATTTTTGCGCGAGCTTTTGCAGATCGGGCCACCAGACCTTGGTGTAAAAATCGGCAATGGAAAGGCCGTAGTCACGCTTGATATAAGTACCATCGCCCGAGGGCACGGGGCTAGGAAAGTCGTCCAAATAGAACACGGCGCTGTTGATGACCGGATAGGCCGTAGCATCACCCAGCAGGCTGATCGCCGCGGCGTAAAAACCGCGCATGACCTTGTCATAGATACCGATATTGCACACCACGGTGCGCCCGCTACCGCAGTCATTAGACCAAATGAGCGGGGCGCCCGCATCGCCGGTCATAGCCCACACACGAGCCGTCTCGCGCAGCGATACCGAAAGCGAGGAATCAAAGGGGTCCGAGAGCTCGTAGCGCTCTCCCCCGCCCAGCATAAAGTCCTCGCTCGGCACAATGCTTTCGGCTTTTACATAGTCATATCCGGCCGATTCAATGCCAAGCTTGGAGGCAATCACTTGCAGATAGCTCGAGTTATCCGGCGGCATGGCGAGCATAAGCGAACCGCCGGCACTCACCCAACTCATAATGTCGCTCAGGTGCGTACCGAGCCCATCGAGCGACGGCATGAGCAAAATCACGCGATCGAAGGCGGTCAGCGAGGGAATGACATCCGCACCATCCAGGGCAAGGTCCACGTCGCGGTGCGCGATCTTCATGTCGAGCAGGATCTGGTCGAACTGTTCCTTTACGTCCTCGACGCCAGCTTGATCGGAATCAGTAATGACCAGGCACGTGGGCTTTTGGCCAAAGATTGCCGAGGAGGCCGGCACCGCATCGTTGGCGGCAAGCATCCCCAGCTTATGCTGGCCAGCACTGTACTGCACGCCGGCGCGTTCGATCAGCAGCACGGCGGCCATGGCAATAAAGACCGCCCACACCACGAGGAGTCCCATCCAGCGAAAGCGGCCTGCACGGTCGCGGATATGTTGTACCACGTTCATCTGGCCTCCTCCCCGTCGCGCCAAAACGCCAACTTTTCGCGGTTGTCGGCGCTCAAATACACATGTTGCTTGTCAATCGCATCGATCACACGGTGGACCTCGTCACCGTCGCGGCGCATCACGGCCAGGCGCAGGCAAAGCATCCAAACCTCCTGCTCCTCGGGCACGTCGAGCACCAGCTGGTCGGTCACGGTCTGCGCCTCGTCGATCTGTCCGACATCGGCCAGCGCCGTCGCGTATCGAATGCGCAGCTCAAGGGTATCCTCGCGCTCGCAGCGACGTGCAAGCAGGCGCGCGTACTGTTGGCGCTGAATCTGAGCCACACGCCCCTCAGCCAAGCCCGAGCCCAAGTATTCACCAAGAAAATCACAGTATTCGATGAGGTTTTGCGCGCTCGGGTCCGTCTTAAAGGCGCGCTCAAGCTGCTGCAATTTAAGGTCGGACTCCTTGGAGATCTGCGCCACCGCCGTCGCGGCATAGTGCGCCACCTCAACGTCGTCGTTAAGCTTAGCCGCCTGCAGCTGCGCCAGGTACGCGTCGGGCTCCTCGGTAAGCATGGAGAGCATTAGGCGGCGCCGGTATGCCGGGTCGTTGACGATGAGCGCCTCCTCGAGCGGCACTACACCTGCATCGTCCTCACCACTCGGTACCGACATACTACGATGCAGGTCGTCGTTGAAGCGCAGCGACTCCAGCGCAGACTCTTTCAGCCCCTCGCCAAACACCGCGCTGCGGACCGATAGCAGAACCACCAGCAGCGGGCCCCACAGCGGCACCAGCACTATCACAGCCAGCATGTGCCCGCGCACCGGCAGCAGGCCCAGCTTCATGAGCGTCCACAGCATCAGACAAACCAGCGCATGAATCAGCAGCAAGACGGCAGCAACGACAAGCGAGTTCAAGCGGCACCCCCCTCACCGTCACCGGTGTAAGAGATGTGCTGCAACAGCGCCACGATGTCCTCGCCGTCGACGGGCTCCACCGCAATTTGCTTTGCGCTCAGGCGCTCGCAGATAATGGGCAGATCGCACGCCTTTGCCTGACGCATAAGCAGGTAGAGCACGTCGCCGTCGACCAAGCCCGCCGCGTCGCTCTCGCGGATTGCCGACCCAATTGCGCCCACCAGCTCGCCGACAGGCTCCATGCCCGGTAACACGCGCAGGAGCAAAAAACTTCCCATCTTGTTATCTGCCAGCGCCTGCGCCGCCGCAAGCTCTTGGCCAAAGGCAGCCTGCTTGAGCACGCACGTGCCGTCAACGCAGCGTTTATCCTGCGCCACCGCCTCATAGTCAAAGGCACGGCCCAACGCGCTTTCGACCAGGCCGCACAAGATGCGGAACAGGTTTTGATAATAGAGGGTCATTTGGTTTTCGGCCGCACGACGCACAAAGATCAACACGGCGGGTGCCCCGTCGCGCTCGATCGCGTATCCAAACATGGGAAGCCCCGGCGTCAGCTCGCGGTTCACCCACAGGTTCGAACGACCCCCGTCGCCCAAAAGAGGGGCAAGCTGCTCAAGCGTGAGCGAACGTGCGGCATCTTCGGCAATCGCGGGACTTGCTGCCACCAGGCGAGCAAATGCCCCTCCCGAAACATGGTAAATCGCCACTGAATCGTTCTCGAGGATCTCGCCCAAAAGCTCGCAGCACTTGCGATAGATGTCGCGTGGGTTGAGCACGTCGAGCTCCTGCGTCACGGCAAAGATCTTGCCAAAGCTGTCGTGGCGACCCACAATCTGGCGCCTGTACGCGCGCTTGTCCTCGATCGCGTCGTGGTAAAGCTGTGTGAGGAACGTATTGCGATTACGCACGAGCTCGTTTTGATCGCGCTCCGCCCTAATGGCTTCGCTGTTGCGCAGCTGCACATAGCCGCACACGGCACCCACCACAAAGTACGCAATAAACGGCAGCCAGTTGGACGGCTCGTAGAACAGGCCCTGGAAGGTATAGCCGTACAGAGTAAAGTAACTCGCGGCCAAACCCACCGACGCCATCAGCGCCGCAATCAGGCCAAAGTCCAATCCATACAGCGTGCCGATCAGCACCACGTAGAGCAGGCGATAATCGAGCACGTTGAGCTGGGCCGATTGGGAGAAAAGATGCTCAAGCACCTCGAACAGGACCCAGGCAACGCCCGTCTCTAGGCATTTAATAGGCAGCGTGCGCATTTGGATGCGGTCGATGGCGGCGCGCAAGGGGTTGACCTTCTTTGCGCGGCCAGCATCCCAACGCGCTTGAATGGTCGAAAGATCGCGCAGCAAGTCGTAGCGCTGAAACCAGCCATAGCGTACGCGAGCGACGTCGCTGGCGGGCAGGGTGTAGCCGGCGGAATCGCCATAGGCAACGGCAAGGCCGGGGAACAACGCCTTGAGGGCGTCCCCCACCTCACCCGCCGTGTGATGGAAGGCATCGGCAACGTCGAGCGTCTCAAAGTTGCCATCCCAGCTATCGAAGATGCGGCGCACCAGCACCGCAAGCTCCTCGGCACACAGCAAGGGAAACGCCGCATCCTGCGCGCCCTGTAGAGCGACCGATCCGGTTAAGCACGCGTCGAGCAACGGCACCAAAAACGGATCTTCCAGCGCGGCAGAGGCAGTGTACAGGAAGGGCACACGCAGGATCTTGGTCTGAACGCCCTCGCGAGCAGCGTAGTAGCGGCACAGATCGTTGGCTGCGCGCGCGATAATGCCCTTGCCCGTGCGTCCCGCGGCATCAGCGGCGCCCTCGGCACCCGCAGGCCCCGCTACATACAGCAGTTGGACCCGGCGACCCGCGCACGCACGAAAGACCGAGCGGAGCAGCTCGATATCGCCCACGGTATCGGTATGCGGGGTAAGGTAATTAGACAGGTAGACCACGCGTTCGAACTCGTAGGCCTGATCCAGGTGTTGCAAAAGCTCTTTCCACGAGGCATGGGGCGACGACTCGTCGCGACGCGTGTCCTGCGCGGCGACAACCTGGACATGGTCCCCGGGGAACGCCTTGGCACAAAAGTCATCGTCAACATATGCGGTGTTGCCAACAACCAGCACTTCCATGGCGCACCCCTCCCCTAAAATCCACTTTTGTCATAGTCAAACATGCGTATTTTACGCTGTCAACGCGAGCTGGAGCGCCTTTAAGGCTGTTTTAAGAACTTTTTAGGGAATGTGGGAGTGGCAACTCGTCCGACCCAGTCTCATTGAGAGGCTACTATTCGCTCTGAAAAGGCACATCGCAATCTGCTGACAGCTCTGCAGGGAGAATGCCAGGCGATGGACATTGCTCTCGCACGGAATCATTAGATGAAAGAAACGGCAGTTCTTTGGAATAACTGACGATAACCTGCGGAACGATCTTAATGCCCAGAGCAAGTTCGAACTTTGCAATCGTCTTCAATGTCATATTAGGTTGAGAATTCAAGAGCTTAGAAAGCGACTGAAGGCTTATGCCCATACGATTTGCCAGCTTACTTTTGCTCAATCCCAAATGTTTCATTTCACGATGAACAATAAACTCAATATCTAGTGCATGTTCATAAGCGCGCGTTTCGATACTTTCTGTTTCGGCATAAAAATCAGATAGATCTACTTTAATCATTGTATTCTCCGTTTCGAAAACCAAGTATAAAAGTCAGCGCTCAGATTCCAGAAGCTGACGTGCTATTCTGGCCGATCATTGTTTGAGCGGTTAATTTCCGCTTATGGTCTGACAACATTTTCTGGAATTGAGAGTTATCGGGAGAAGCCGTCAATTCCCAAAACGGTCGACCCTTGAGGTCTCTATATTCGACAAGTTCATATCCTTCTGCCAAAGGGCACCTCCCATTTCTAGATGTACTTAACTTATAGGTTAAGTTCATCCATTTAAATACATATAACGAGGTCCAGACAAGATTCCTCTGCCCCAATCGATAAACAAACCAGTCGAGCTTATGCAAAATCCGGAAGTGTGTGGCAAATTCTAGACACGTCAACCACACTGGATAGTGACAAAGCTTCTACCTGCGAGTTCTTTTCATGAAAAGGACGATGTGCTCGAGGGTTCCGAAATTTGTCGCATACTTCCGTCGGTCATTTCCGGAAGTGCGGTGAAAAAATCGAGATCAACAGACCAGACCCCTGTTTTAGCTTTCCGCGACCTGCGGTTTTGTTGCCGAAATTCGGTTTATGCTCGGAGGTTTCCGATTTTTTCCCCGCACTTCCGAAAAGCACGCTTAAACCGCGCATCCCGAAGCGGAAAACCGCCGGATATTTGTTTCTCCCCAAATGAGATCCTTGTTTTGCCTGGCCGAATCTTACATCCAAACAAAAAAAAGAGGACCGACGCATCAGCCCTCTTCAGGTGTCGCCCGAAGGCTTCCAGCGCAATTGATTTAGTTCTAATCGATATCACTTGTTTGACCACGATCACGTCAACCAGTAGAAGCCGCCCATGCTCGATCATTCCATTGCCGGGATGGTGCTTGGCCAGTACGTCACACATTGCATACATGAAAAAAGGGCAACACTCTCAGTTTGAAAGCGTCACCCTTAAAGTTCCCAAAGAGCTTTTGTACTGCGGGAAGATACTCTACACCATCTTCCCTTGATTGGCAGGTCGAAACAGACACCATTGTGATTTCAAGCAGAAAGCGTTATATTAAGAATGCATTTGCACGTGGTGTTCGCACTATACGCTCAGATGCCATAGTTTACAAAGATGGCCTTCTTCATAGACGCTAGGTGGGATTACTCACTAGTAGCCGATATGTCGAAGGCCTTCTTGTATTTAAGGAAATCATACATTCTAATAAGCCGTTTCAGCTCGCTATTACCGTGGATTATCTTACGATCATCCGTGATGAGCGCCCTCAGATACTCGAGCAACTCATTTAAATCGAGCTCATCCTCCTCAAGTAAAACTAACTTTTTAAATGCTTCCTCAAAGCCTTCGTTAGCTATAACAGACTTAACCGAGTATCTAATTCCCGAAAGATGATAGCTACCTTTTGCCTTTCGTAGGCTGTTGTTTAGAAAAGCATCTAAATCCTTCTTCTCATCTATTTCCTTTAGCATCCTTGGATTAAGAACTTCCCCTGAATACGCGCTTAAATACTTATACATGGGCAAACCACCCGAGTTAGAAGCAAGCAGCGCAGGAAGATATTCCTCGACGGCAAGTTTGGGAGCGACATGTTCATCATCAAACACGACATCGCGATATAAAAGCTCGGCTTTGACCATATGACCGTGGCCCAAAGATGCATTTGCGACACCGATGCCCAGCACAAGATGCTGTCCCTCCGGAAGTCTCTCGAGGTCGCTAAAACTCGCTTCGACTACCAGAGAATCATTTGGCTCGCCCTTATCTGCAAGGGCGTAGATACTCCTGCGCAACTCACGAATGATCCTGGGCGAGAAGGAGCATTTGGAATGTCCAATTGCTTCATACACTGCGCCAAAATCATTCGTCCTAATCGCGGTCATGCTTATCTCGCCAATACCCGGAAATGTAATCGAATGTGTCGAGGTTGCGTTTTCGCCCCTAGTTAGGAAAATAAAACGTTCTTTGAGCAATACAAGATTATTTGAACCGAGGCAGCGCGAAATCGACATGAGGATAGCTTGGATATCGGGGTCGTTAAGGGAATAGCCGATAAAAATAATTGGGTATTCCATAAAAATAGTTAGCAACTTGGCTGCCAAGTAATCCTGGGTTTCGGCGAGTTTTGCGTAATCTGCCTCCTCAAGAACCATAGATTCAGGATTATCCATAGACCCGTGGATCTTATAGATTTCACCCATTTCAAAAGTTCTGTGAAAGACAAGATCGTCCTGGCCTACAAAAACTTTAAACTCGGGAAACAGCGACTCCAGTAGACAGTCATAGTTGGTTGTAATGACTCCAGAAATACGCCGCCTGCCGACCTCTCTCAAGATATCAAGTTCATGCGTCATATGGTCAGGTTTGAACGAGGATAACCTCTCGGCCGCCATAATCTTTAAAACAGATTTGCGCTGACGAATGTCCTCTGCATGATCGTCTCTAAAAGAAGCGAAGCGAGGGTCCTCAAGAACAGCTATGCGCATATCCTTATCAAGCATCGTCGCGGCAGAGGGCAAAGCACCATAATCAGGATTATCTGGACAGCGAGCAAGGTAGGAATCGAGTCGAAAAGGATCATCAGAAAGACGGGAGCAGAGGTGCCTTAACAAGCCGTCCCAATCGTCGGTCCCCATATATCTACGGGAAAACCCCGAGCCAACGAATAGATAGGGGCTACGGCCAACGCCATTTATCAGACGTACAACGCTGTCTACAATGCCATCTCTTCCGACTTCCATCTAACGCCTCCAAACAAGTCTACTACCATAAGTATAGAACATGTGTTTGGTTTTTGCTAGAATTGTAAGACTTCATCGGAAACAAAAGCTGCTCGACAATTGAAAATTCGAACCGCACAGGTGACCCAATATTCAGCAGTGCTCCGACCAGCAAATATTCATTTCGCGTCTCAGGCAATCTAGCGCAGCGACATCGGTTAGAACGCCATGACTCTCTAGGAGTTTGATAAGTTGAACGAAAGTCTAAAATTCCATCGCAAAGTAACTCCTAAAATCAAAGAGCCGTTGCCGGCAACAACCGAACAACGACCCTCCTTTGTCATCGCCTCGCTTAGAGTCAACGATGACTGTATCACTAACAGGATAGTAACCTAAGTGGCAATAATTACGCATCCAAACATGTTAATCAAGCAGCAAATACTCTTCGCGTTGAAACTGATGCGGCGCATTTTCGCGCCTGTACACGAGAATGCACCATCAATATACAGAAAGGCGAAGATGATTCACCTAGCCAACAACCATCCAGTCACAACAGGCAGTACTCGAAATCTTAGAGGCATCGCCGTTGCACACGATGGTCGCCGAAGCGTCGGGCACATACTTGACCTCAAGAACGGAAACACCTTGCTCCTTAAGCCTTAAGGTCGTCTCGGTTATCTGGGTTTTATTCACATCATTTTTGCTGACCAGTTTAACGCCATTGGCATCATTTTCATTCAGGCAGGATACAACCGTATTGTAATCGGCCCAATAACAGTACTCCCCAGAAAGCCATCCAAGCTCAGTGGCGCATATCGATCCAGTCGCAGAAACCGTCTTTGGAAGCAATCCGTAGCGCTGCCTTTCCTCAAATTCAAGAACATCGCAAAATACGCGATTAGCATTAAGTAATCTCGTTCCACAATAGTCCCCGTAAAACGGCGCAAAATGATTGCGGATAGTCCGCGACAACATACAGTAATCGTAGGTGTAGTAACACTTGAAGATTCGTAGGGCGTCTCCCCCTGCCCCTTCGGTAGAACGAGCGAATTCAACAAGAAACTGGTCCCACATGCGCTCAATATAGGGAATTGCGAGTTTAACGCTATCCATATCAGACAAAGGAGCATTGCTCGTCTGCTGCATTATTCCAGTGGTTTTTGCCAAATGGAAATGAGCTGCCATGCGCTCGATCGTTCGGATAAACTCTGGCCGATTCCCGTCCTCAATCGCCATAATTGCAAAGAAAACACTTCTCAACAGAAGATCGCTTGAAAATCGCTGAGGTAAGAGATCGCCATATTCGCGCTCGTATGAGAAGAGCCTGGCCTCACCCGTATCGATTGAAGAGTAACCAAATACGGAGTCCGAAGGAACGACATATGATGGAGCGGCATTTGAGTACACACGGCTACACTTAATTTGATAACGCTTAAAAAAGGTTGAAATCCAAAAGGTCACAACACCAAATAATGCCAGCTCAAACTCAAAGGCAATACTCGAAGTATCAAGCACATCTACCCCCTGGCCTCCGAGATAGCCAACGATAACAAAGTGATCGAATGCGACGGACAGCAAAAGAGACATGAACGCCTCGAATGAGAAGGGAAGAGTCCGGTACCGCAATTTACCCCTTGCATGCTTGATTACCCCAAGAAACAACCAATAGAAAAGGGTAGGCATGTATCGTAGCGAAGGACCTGGAACTGAAAACGCATCGCAAATCGCAGCAATAATAAACACCGGAAGCTGGCAACAAATTGTTGGAGCGAGAATTCGGTAGGCGACATTCAGCCTGCCCGACTCATCGGAGGGATACAGTTCTTCAACGGTGTATTGCCCTCCAATCGCTAAGGGCCCAGCAAAGCGGACAAGCTGAACGCTCAACAAACCGATAAAGACATAAAAGGCAATCCAAAGAATAGTGACCGATTCCACCTGTAAACAATCTCCTCAAGTCATACGCTTGCGATTAATTGTAGATAGACAGAATTGAACAGGAAGCAACAATATTTGAAACTGTTGCTTTACGCGCCCCGGATCAACCAACCTTCCCCAGAAAGTTCCCTGATGATGACTGGTATTCCCGTAAAATAATCCCCAACAAAATATGTGCGGAGTGCTGGCCTGGCGCCGCCTTCGGACCCTATTGGCAGCTCACCGAGAGGCTCCGCTATGAAACGACCCCTTTACTATCTGCTCTGCGCGATCGCGTGCACGTCTATGGTCAGCGCGACGATGCCTATGGCAGCCATTGCGGAGGCCATCCAGTCTCAGGCAACAGCCGAGCAGCAGGCGCAAGCCGCCGACACAGCCAACGACGCCAGCAAGGCCAAGGACACCACCAACACAAGCGCAACAGCAGATACCGTAGAGAACAGCGCCGCGACATCCGCCGACACCAGCGCAGCCAACACGGAAAGCACCGGCGCCCCCGTGGACACCACCTCCGCTGACGCAACAGACGCCACCACGGCCAACGACAACGACACAGCCCCCACCCCATCCCTCCGAGCCCAAGCCAACCCCACCCCCACTGCCATCTCCACCACGTCACAAACCACCTACGCCCACTCCGCCACCGCAGCCCAAAACGGCGTCACCTTCACCGTCTCGTGGAACGACGCCCCCGCGGGCACCCCGACGACCTTCCACGTAACCCAGGCCAACGGCTCGTCCCAGGCCAAGGCGCGCATGGACGTGCCCACCTATTGGGACGGCGGCAGCCAGGAAAGCGTCTGCGACCCGTCGCGCCCGGCATGGGCCAGCTACTGCAGCCTGGCACCGCGGGCCACGACTTCACCTTCGACTTCACGGCATCGGGCACGTACCGCATCCACTTCTACTTTATGGACAACGACAGAAACGACCCCCAAAACGACAAGGGGATCTACTACCTGCGCGCCACGGCGGAGGTGACCGTAAACGACGCCGCCCGCCCAAGCGTCACGCAGATCGTCAACGACGCCGTAGCCCAGTGCAGGCAAGAGACAAACGGCTCGGAATACGACATGGCGCTGTGGCTCCACGACTGGACGCTCGACCAGCTGGAGTACGACCACAACCTTAACTGGTGCTCGGCCGAAAGCGGCCTCACGCGCAACCAGGGCACCTGCGAAAGCTATCAGCGCATCTACTCCAAGCTCCTTGACGCCGCGGGCATCGCCAACGGCCGCATCACCGGCAACGGCCACACCTGGAACGACGTAAAGATCGACGGCAAATGGTGCCAGATGGACCCAACCTGGGACGACACCAGCGACAACTGGTACGGAGACCTGGACCAGCGCCATTTGTACTTTGGCCTGACCGACGAGCTCATGGCAATCGCCCACTCCGACCACACGGCAAACTACCAAAAGGACGACTACGTCTACCGCTCGACCGACCTGTCCAACAATAAGCGAGAACAACACACGACGGCTCAGTGAGACCGGCAACTTGCAACAGGCACCGGGACCCATGCGCAATACTGGTAGTACCGATTCGTGATATTCAGCAATGGTCAAACGGGCAAACACTCACTGAGCATTCGTCAAGATTTTGAAAATCCTGTCTGAAAGAATCGCCAATCCGTCCTTATCGCGCTTATAGCTAAATACCCTCCTGTGGCTGACATCAAAAGGCAGTTGGGGAATATCACCCTGACATATCAAAACGGTCTGCTTGCCCATTCCAATCGCGTAGCCCATTTCGAACATAACGTTTGAATTCAGACCAGTAATGTCCGCAATTACCGAAGAGCTAGACGCAATCAATTTAAATATGTCTTCCGTAATATCTGTGGGGGTCAATATCTCGTCCACACGTTTACATTTCTTGCCCGCCCTCTTAGAGCCTTCGACCAACGCTGAATATACAGGATCTATTGAAGGATCATCAGTGAATGGCATCATGACAGCAATTAGATTTGGGTCATACGCACTAGACCTTTCAGGTTCGACCGGCAAGGGACGGCCATCTAGAAACTTTGAAAACAGGCGAAAAGGATCTCCTTCGCAAAGTCTCCAATGAGTACGTTTATTTTGCCAGCAGTTCTCGTCAAGAAGACCCAGGTCCAACAATGCCTGCGATGGAAACCGTAGAACTGGCTTAGAGATCGCAGGGTTGATAGACGGGGTATCCATATATCCAAGTGTGGCAACGGCACTCAAATCATCCGATTCAAATTCACGTGTCATAATAGCCGGAAGCTGAGCGAGGGCATTAAAGTCAAAGCCGGTAGCTGTTCTATAGGCGCTTGCGAACTGCTCGGGAGTTCCCTCGAACATCCTAGAAGTCAACATGGGCTGTGCCTCATTTGCACGAACAATTAAGTTGAACAGCATTTACTACACACCCTATATACAAACAAGGCTCACTAAAGCGCCTGAAAATAACAACCATTAGAATTATATCCCGTCTGAAAGCAACGAAATTAAATCTGACAAGCAGCTAAATCTTCCCCATATCGGCGACATACCGCCGGCATGCCGACATACGTCAGCACTGGAAGATTTGCCGATGGCATCAAATAAGCACCGAAATCGATCCAAGTCAATCAGGCCTGGCAAGAAAAGAGCACCGAGGCTCACGTTGGCTCCGGTGCTCAAACGCAATATCGGCGGTACCGTCTCGCGATATTCAGGGATGTAAAAACAAACAAATGATCAGGCGGGCTGCCACAATCTAGTCATTCGCAACATGCCAGCGAATAAACCAGTTGGAATCATTTGAGAGCTCATTGAGGAGCTTTTGCTCGAGAATAGCATCATCAAACTTCCCCTCTTTGCATAGGCGCACAAGTTTAAATGCAACACTTGAGGAAACGTCGTGTAACGACTGAAACGCCAAATCGCTAAAAGAACATGACCCCCACTTGCGATAACCCGCAGCAATGCTAGCAAGTAATGCCGCGCGCACGGCAGAGTCTTCACTTAGCAAAATGCTCGAAATGATTGCAGAAACAACGTCACAGTACTGATCGCAGATAGCATTACAAACAATCAACTGCTCAAGTACTTCCAGGAACGCACGCTGCCCAGCGGCAGTAAGTGTTTCAAATTTAATGCCAAGCGTTAGGAACTCTATATCCCTTGCAAGGCCAGCAACCACTTTTAGAGCCAAACACCTTACAGACCATGCACATGAATCCATTGAAGCAGGATCTCTAAAAACCGGGTCTACTCGCCACTCATCCGGAAGCTCAGAAATCAAATCCGTCCAACCGTCGGGCAGCGCCTTTCCATCACGCGCGCAACGGCATGCAAACTTATTTAATACGGCCATAGCCTCTCCTGCAGAGCAAGGCGATCCTTGATATGTTGGAAGCTCTTTAAGGCAATGCTCTAGCACGCGAGCCAAGGATGCGCTAAATGACTCAGAAGACTCATCATCAAGCGACCGGCATAACAGAGAAGAAGGACAAACGGAAAACCCAGAGTGAAAATCAGAACGATTATTCAAGTCGAATTGCCTGAGCAATTCATCGATACAAGCCGTCTCCGCATTGCATGCAGCAACCTTATTGTCAGAATAACAACCTCGCTCAACAGCGGGTAGGTGCTCCACTTGTTCCTCACTCAGAATAGAATAGCCCCAACACTTCTCAACATATCCGAATACGCCAGCAGAGAAATTGAATTTAAGCAGTTCATCGGAATTCGATTTAAGGCTACGGCCCAGTTGATCAACGAGACCATTGTCGATTTTATCTAAATCCATTCCGCCAAAAACGTTCGACACATCAGAAGCGACGCTATATAAATGTTGATCGACAATCTGGCAAAGTAGATCAACAAGTGACTTCTCATCAACCCGCATCTTGATCATGTCGATCGCTTTAATCCACCTTGATGCAGATTGTCGAAAATCATCTACAGCGCTTAACGCACTCCAAGCATCGCAAATAGTATCATCCGAAAAATAAGGCGCGCACTCCTTAATGACGGCGGCACTTATACTCGGACGACGTGCCTGAGCCGTTAAAGAAGTCAGACGCCACAGCTCCTCGGCACACGACGGAAGGTAGGACCTTAAGCCATCGCTCTTATATGCAAACCTTTTCTCAAAGCCCTTAGCATCTCCCTGAAGAACAAGCAGCTTAATTCCCTCAAGCTCAAGTTCAGGCCGATTGTAAATAGAGGCGTAGTCGATAAGCGAATTAGCAAGCAAACTGCGAGAATAGAGGGCGCCCGATATGCTTCCGCATAATATTGAACTAAATAACAAACACGTTATGCTTGACATGACGGAAGCAAGGCTGGCATCATGTCGAATCGTTGTGTAAGGATTAATTGACTTCGCCTCTCTCGAAGCGTTTAGGATAGCGGTTCCCACCTCCTCTTCAAACTTAAGCGCAAGGGGAATGTAGGATGGAGCGGAAAGCGCATCGATTTTTTTCTGAATTGTCAACTGAGCGCCAAATCCATATTCGGAAAGCAAGCCAGCGACAGTCCGCTTGTCAATTAAACAATTTCCATAAGCCCAACAGTCTTTCGATTCGATTGAATCACAGGCTAGTTGGAGACATTCATAACACTCAGAATAGCGACCTTCAAGAGAAGCGTCGAGAGCGTCAAGCCTAAGCGAAAGGGTATCTCTGGGAATGCCGCTGTCCTTCATGGCCTCTAGAATGCTAGTCTTGAATGCGGCAATCGAAAAGGAGGTGCCATAAAGTAACCACTCAACCGCCTTCTCACCAAGAAAGAAAAGATAAGGATTGTCAGTCTTTCTCTCAAGCCAATCAGCATGGTAGTTATATTTTTTTGAAACCATAGCAACGGAAACGCCAAAAGCATCCAGAACATCTTCGGGGATAGAGACTGGAGAAATATCAGTAAGAACAGCCGCACTACCGTTTTCAATTTCAAAACGTCGAGTATGAAACAAGTCGACCATCACATTGTTAAGCTGGGTCATCAAGTAAGGAACGAGATCTGAATCGCTCGGTAATTCGACATACGTGCACGCATCCATTTCCCTAGCATAGCGAAACAGAGATTCAATATCCGGCGAAGTATCAGATTTAAGCTTAACGAGAATGAGTGGTTTTCTGAGCAGAATGGCACGATGGAGCTCTTTGCTAGTCCCTGGTCTCAATTCAGATCGTATTATTCCAATTACTATATCGCTCTGCGCCAAGCGATTAAGATAATAGGACGATGATGGTTCAGTGCTCGCATGGAACTCGATAGCGAAGGGTTTAAAGATATCCGATTTCAGAAGGGCATTATTCAACTCGTCCCTCAGCTGACGCCAGCAAAAAGTATCCTCATCTCGCATCGAAGAGCTAACAAACACTTCAATGCAGTCACGATCAATAACCTCGGCACCCATCTCATTAGTATCCATAGAACCTCCAATCAAATCGAACCATAGAATAACAAGTGGCGCGGACTCATAGCGTTGGAAGTAAAACAGTAAGCACGTTACTCAATTTAAGAAAAATGATTGCCGACGTCCCGCTGCAGGGATTGACTCGGTCGATAGTTAGAATACCCTCGGAACATAGTCCATCGGGCAACAAAAAGACCTGATAGCTGAAAAATGAGCGTTGGCCCCCACCGACACTCCTAATGTAAACACACGCTTGTCGTCCAAGATGCCGTCATTTATCTCATGGACAACAATCAGCTTGTAATTGGCATCGTTGATTATTCAAGCAACCACTTAAGCAGATCGCCTACGATTTCCAACTACCTTTATGCCCTTGCAAGCAATGTCTAAGAGACCATTCCTAAGAACGAATAGAAGGGCAAAGAAAAGCAGAAACTCTGCAATTAGAATGCCAGGGGAGAACGGTGCGAAAGACAAAGCCACTTGGGCGCCAATCAAAACAAAGCTGGCAGCAATCTCTCCCCTGTAAAAATCAAGTTTAATAAACTTACGTGTATCACGCGCACGCACCGCAGCGATAACAGCATAGCTAACGGCAGTAGCGCCAGCAGCGCCCAAAATTCCACACACCGGAACAAGAAGCAAAGTGAGCGCTATGTTAACGATTGCGCCAATAGCAGTTGTAGAGAAGGCCTTCTTGCTCTCTTTAGTAACGACATACGTTGTTCCAAAGAAAGCGGCAACGCAGGAAAAGAGATTGGCAAGCGATAGCATAGCAACTGGCTGCCACGAGCCTTCATACGACGAACTCATGAGGAACGTGTAGACGGGGTAGGCAGACGCAGCGATAAGAGACGATGCCACAGCAAGAACCACAAAGATATAGCGAAAGACCGTCGACTGAAACCTAGCATTATCCGCAGATTCTCGTTCTTCAATTGCCGAAATCTGCCATGCCTGCATGAAGATATTGTAGACGATGTTCACGATTTGGGGGATCTTCTGGGCAACGTTGTAGATACCGTTTGCGCTGGCGCCAATAAAGAACAGTATTACATACCTATCAGAAGCCGACATAATCCACCACATAAGCGAGTTCGGAATTAGAGGTATGCAGTAGGTCAACATGGCATTTAGCGCATGTCTATTTAAGCTGGAGAACGATAGGTAATTCCAAAGTCTACAGGAAACGATGATATGCAAAGCACCGATGAATTGCGCTACGACCATAGAAGCAAGGTATCCGCCAACACCTAGATGCCATACCGCAAGTGCAAGTACA
Source organism: uncultured bacterium (assembly GCA_905214425.1). Taxonomy (GTDB): domain Bacteria; phylum Actinomycetota; class Coriobacteriia; order Coriobacteriales; family Coriobacteriaceae; genus Collinsella. Next base: position 21,642 of record CAJMLY010000001.1, on the reverse strand, counting down.
TTCGAAAAGGCGGTAACAAATGTAATGACCACTCCATTAGCAGCAAATGCCTTTGATTTACCGATCCCGCGAAGAAGCTGCATGAATACATAGTTGAAGCTGGTCAAGCAAAGTAAGAGCAAGAAATAAACGACGTTATCACCAATAACGCTGAACATGCGAAACAACGGGAACAGTAGCCAGCAAATAAGCCAGCCAGCGATAACAACAAGAAGCGAATTCGACGCAATGGTCTTAACGTCGACTTCCTTTGAGACCGTGAATCGAAGAACAGCTTCGTTCATACCAACCATAGCAAATGGAACGAGCAAATTGACCGTAGTGGTAACAAGGTCAGCTGTGCCATACTCTGCGGTCGTTAAATAATAAGTATAAAAGGGAACAATGAGAAAGGTGATAACCTTGCTACCTAGGTTCCCAATAAAGAAAACCACAGAGTTCTTAACTAATTTCTTATATTTACTTTCTGCAGTCATCTGCCCATCCAAACCATATAGCGATTACAACGCATGCAGCCTAATTGCCGAGCATTCGCTTGAGCTTTCGTCTCAAACGAATAAAAAATGTATCCGTGAAGCTCCACCTCGAAGAAAGCTCCTTGATACTCGCCCCTTTGGCAAGAGCATGCATAAATTTGCATCTTTGAGGATGAGGAGCCACTGAAGCGGCAAGCGCAGGATTCCCGCCAATCACCTCGTCATAGCTAGAAGGCCCTATTTCGAGCTTAGGCGATACTCTTTCGAACCATTTCTTGCCTTTATCGGTATTGCACAGAACGGCAGAGACCCCCATAGAGGAATCAACTTCGGGATGAATGGAGGGGAATCCCCAAAAATCGCCAAGAGTTAAATCAGAGCCACATGAGCGCTTTGCCGGACAATCAAAACATGAAGAACGTAATGACGCGTTATCCAAAAATGCTCTCATATACCAATCGTCGCCATAACGTCCGCCGGTGACGCGGCAATCGTCTTTCTCCGTCCTTGCGTAGTAAAGGACGGAGTAAGACGACCATCCGGTCGTCTTACTCCGGAAATTGACATCATCAATTTCAGAGTTTTGGGCAGAAGACTGGAATTCAATCCATTTTCTCCAGAGCAGAGGCGATGGGGCGCCGTGGCAGATAACGTCAGCAGAAATAAAGAAAGCGGAATCTGCTAGCTTGCCCAGATAGTTCCTCATGCCGGAAACCTGACAAGCAGTGCCCGTAAAGAAAACTAAGCGTTTCGCCAGAAGATATTCCTTGACCTCTCGATAAAGAGAAGCAGGGATCTCGCTTTGAACATATTTTGATCGTTGGAGTCTTTTAAGATCCTCTAAATCAGTAGCACACTCATGTCGAACCGTATGGCAGTGCTCCTGGAAAGAAGCCCCAACGACAACGCCATCGGACTTAATAGCAGCATCGGCAAGCACACCAAAGAGCCCTCCAGACGATGATTGCTGGAGAACATCACTTGAAAGAGACTTAGCCCAAGACACTTCAACAGGCTCGACAACGGGATTGCGACTTAATACGGGGCAAGTCGAGTCACAAGCACCACACCCGATACATAGGTCGGAATTGAAGCTGGGCCTTAAGAAGCCCACCTCGTCCGGCGTCATCGAAAGACATCCCTTCGGGCATTTGGCAGAACAGGCGCCGCATCCACAGCAGGAATCACCCAGAGAGATGATTTCTGGTGCCCTATCAGCCCTTCCCGACTGTTCTTGCTGAGTCATTCTCATTTCCTCTTCTTTACGGCACGCAATGTTGAATTAAATGCCCTCGAAACAATTCGTGGAGCGTTGAGATACATCGCTCTACGCACCCTATCGACACCACTTAGCTGAGAACTGTCACACTCGGTAAACCTAATAGCGTTATATAGTCGATCTTCCTCGTTCGAGCTCATTTGGCCCGAATCGACACCCATTCCAAGAATCCTCAAAGCCTCATGAACCTTGAAATGACGAAGATGACTAACGATCTCAGGACTGTTCCCTGGATAACCAATCATCTGATCAATAGCATCGAGAGAGCTTAGCAAACTATGATTGAAGCCGCTGGTGGTAGCGCTTCCAGGGCGATCCAAAATATTCCACAACGCAAGGGGCTCATAGTGAAGGCCGCGACATTCCTTAAGATAGTTAAATACAAAAAGACCATCCTCGGTATGGGCAATCCGCTCATCAAACCTTATGCCGCACCGTTCAATTAACTCACGAGAAAAAAGTTTATAGCAGGAACTGCCGATATGTATCGAATTGTAAACTCCAAAGCGGAGAATAGCGGCATCGGAGGATAGGTCCTCAATGGACATGTCGACAATCTGATTGCCGCAAACCTCCAAACCGTTAACCACAGAAACAAAATTTGCATCTGCAGCAATTAGAGCGCCCGGTTTAAGGCTTTGCATCCGCATCATCTGCTCACATGCTTCAGGTTCAAGCCAGTCATCAGAGTCGAGAAAGATAACATAGTCACCAGTCGCAAGATTCAGCGCATGGTTGCGCGCGCGAGAGACACCGGAGTTTTCTTGGCGTGAAAGCACCACTCTTGAATCAGCAGAATACGTCTGGAGAACACTCCATGTGCCATCAGACGACCCGTCGTCGACAACGACAACCTCAATGTCCTCATACGTCTGGGAAAGAGCGGAAGAGACACCGCGCCCGATATAATTCTCAACATTAAATGCGGGAATAATTATCGATACTTTGCCTTTCATAGGCGGCAACTACCCCAATTCTTTGTAACCGAATTTATATTTAAGCCGCTCGTGAGGAGCCAAATTGTTCATGAAACGAAGCCACTGAAGTATTTCCGCCGTTGCGTCACCAAACCCTGGAATGCTATTCGCCATCTGGGAAAGCCAAATAGAGCCTCCCCTAATATTGGCTTCAATAACAATCGGCGCGCCATCTTCCCCGATGGTAAAGTCCCAACTGATAAGGCCCATTTGAGGCATCAACGAATGCATGCGCTTCGCCGCATCAATAGCACCGGGAACACCAGCAATCTTATATCCCTGAAAAACAACCCCCGTGTCAGGATGTTTCTCGAACCGATCATTAAACTCAGTAAGGGCCGATGGTGCAAGCAAACCTTCATTTGAAATGCCAATGAACATGCCGCCAGCATGCGCATTATCCACCGCACTCTTTCCGCGACCAATCCTCATCAGCAGAGGTAAAGAACGGAGTTCGCCTTGCCAGCGGTATGTCATAATCCTCAGCGTATTAACGCTCTCAGGATGTAATTTAACCACTGAAGAATGGCATGAGATTACTTCTTGAACTGTAAAATCACTGCCGAGCAATTCGAATAATTCTTCAGCAGTAACACCCGCCGCAGCATCGACACCGGAAGCAAAGCAATAAGACCCGCAGCCTTCGCCCGAACAAGTCCCTACGGTCGGTTTTGCAAAGCAAGCACCACAGTTGCCAATTAAATTAAGTGCTGTCTCTTTGGAAATCTCTTTGAAGTCGGAATTGCGAAGAACCCCAGACGTGCTTGTAACGATTGGACGTGGAGTTCTAACCCCAGCTCTTTCGGCAAACAATGGAAGAAGATTCTTATCCTCAAATACGGTGGCATACGCCACCGGCATATTCATATATCGTTCAAACTCAGGGATAAACAGGAGTTCTGGAAAAAACCTAACATCGAACTTGCCAGAAATCGCAAGATTATGCCGATGCCATGTGTAAGGGATTTTTCTACCATAGTTCTCAACATAAAACTTGTCGATGGCACTCATTTGCTCGGAAGAGAGCTCGACATCGCTGAGAATAGATTTTCTTTTGGGATCTTTAAACTTTGCAATTTCTGCCTGTCGAGCGCGATGAATCTTAACGTTCTCCAAGACATCATATAAGCCATCTTTAACATCTGATTTGAGAGACATGTGTTCTCCGATAACTGAAGGGGACGAATTTAACGTGACAAAGCGTCTAATAAGTATGAATTGGAATATGCCCTGCGAATATCTATAGCACGGTCGATTCCAGAATAGTCGCAGTTAAGCGCGCGTGTCGCATCCGAAATACCCCACCGTTCCTCGAGGCCACACAACTGCAGCAAGGTGTTAATACGACTGTTCATGTTGGAGCCGTTCGCATGTTTTCGATCAAAAACGACAAAGGGACGCTTAAACAAAATCGAAAAAACCGATGCATGAAAACTATCGGTTAAGACACAGTCGGCCTTATCGATATAAGAAAGGAAATCCGAAGGATCACCGCCAAAATAGCGGCACTTAGGATTCATGTAGTCAACAATTTCATACCCGAGTGACTTCAACTCCGCCGTCAATTTAACCTGAGCATCAGACAGTTCGCCAAGATTAAATTGAAATACGTACTTCTGCTTGCAAGCCACAGGCTTTTCTATCTTACGCCATTGATTTGCAGTCAAAAGCATGGTCGGATCTAGGGTAACCGGCACTTTTCGACCAGTCAGTTCCTCTACAATGCGAGCTCCGGCATCTTCTCGCACACTAATATCCGAATAGCATTCAAGAGCTTCCTTAAAGGAAGACGCCCAATTCTCGGGAAGAGATGCCAGGCCAAAACTGGCTGAGTATGCTACTCGCTTATTAGCGTCGGCAAATTGAAGAAGATAATCATTGGCGCATCTGCACTCCAGAGAATCGCCCCACCAAAGGGGATTCCAGACCTGGTCACTTCCGACAACAAAATAGTCGTACTCATCATTCAATTGAGACGAAATACCACTGCCGTTCGTTGAAATAATTCTTGTAGGAATTAGAGAATCTGTAAACTTAGAAAAAGCAGCATCGCGACCACGCTCCTTTTTAGTCCTGAACCTTATCGCACCGTTCTCCTTTTCAAAATACTTGTGAAAAATGGATTTAAGTGCAGATGATTTTTCAAGAGTAACGAGCGTATCTACATCATGCCCCATTTGGCTCAAAACGGTATGAAGCGCATAATTCTGAAGTCTATTGCCGTAATTAAAATTACCAAATAATGTAACGATACCAATTCTCATATTAATAATCACCTTATCGTGCTTCTAAACGAATTATTGATCCCCATAGGCAAGCGACAAATCAATGAGCGATCCGAGCCATAAATCGTTTTTCTCATCAATGGGATCAAGTCCGGCCCCATTAAACAGCGTTAACTCTCCGAAAACTAAGCGATCGCCCAGAACATACCAATCACAACGTACTTGAGGAATTCCCCTAGTGAGAACGCTGCTCAACTCGAGCATTTTCTCAAGCTTTTCAGGACGCTCGACCTCAACAGGAGAAACTGGGATGCCAGCCCAATCGATGGTGACTGGATTCCAATCCTGATCGTAATAGTTGCAAGTATGTTCACCAAACCTACCCCTATGCACCTCAATTAGGCGAGGATTTCCGTTAAAGCACGTGACTTTATAGTCAACTAGGCCAGTATCGAAGCCTTCATCCTCGAGATACTCCTCAGCCATGACCATGGGGGTAACATCCTTATAGGGCCACTCCCTTGTCCACCAAAAATAATTACTATTGAGATGTCTACGAAGAACCCTCTTGGCCGCATCAAAATCAAACGAGGACTTGTCGCGGCAGATAGCAACTCCGCCGCTGTCATGATTCGTCTTAAGCACGAACTGATTGGGAAGATTCTCGAGGCTTATGCTCTCGACACGGTCCCAAGAGTCATAAGTCTCAGAAACGTATTGAGCGCCAATTTTGTCAGCGACCCACTGCTTAACAGCCAGCTTGTCAACAAGGATATTGTAGAGAGGGTTACGATCATGAAGCTTTAGCCAGTTCAGCTTCTCGTTAAAGCCTTTTGGATTATCAAGATTGATATTCTTTCCAATCAGCGCCCTATACATTATTTTTAAGTGAATTTCATCAGGCAAGCAGCGAGTCCATCCCCATTTTGAGATTAATGAGTAAGCTCTCAAAGGATGCTTCATATACTGAACTGCTTTACTAATTTTTCCCATTAATTATCTCCGTTGCTCTTACGCAGCATTTTGGCGGGAAATTGAATTCCACCGGAGGCTGCAAGTTATCGCGATAGCAAAGAAATACGTAATCAGGTTTGGAATCGTTGTGAATAGAGCTCCGCTCGTGAACGCATAGCTTAAAAAGAAAACCTGAATGCAAAGTGAAAGGCGTAGAAAAGCTTTTTGTTGCCCCTCCACAACCTTCGAAATAGTCGTGAAGGTCAATACAAAACTTGTTAGACAGCTAGCAAGAACCAAGGCAGTTCCAAAAAAACCGGTTTCATATAAAAGATTAAGGAGCTCATTGTGCGCCATATATGTAATAGTAAAACCGTCAGGCCAACGATAGCAGTAGCTAGTCCAGCCATGACCAAATAAGGGTGCCTGGGAAAGGCCATTAAGGGCGTAATTCCAAAGAAATGTCCTATTGTTAACGTTGTCCTCGAAGCTGGTACCACTGGAAAAGGTTGAATTCAATCTTTCGATTGTCGCCTCAACGCCAGGAACAAGAGGCGCAAGGATAGCCACGGCAAGCAGCACCAATACCGTGACTCCAATTGCCTTAAGATATTTATGGCTATTGCCAGAAAGCAAGTAAACCAAACCAATAGCAAAAATCCCGCACAACAAATGAGCCCTTTTTGTAGTCAAAACAAGAGCAATAAAGAAAATTAACGCAAGAATGCCGTAGAACCGTTTAGTTGAACTTGACTCGCTGCCATAAAAGGACATAGAGGAAGCGAGTATTAAGCCTATCGTGCAGAAAGTACCATTATGACTATAGTGTGACGCTAAACCCGATCGATAGTCCATTGCCATTGGCACATTTGAATAGAACGTCGGTTTTATAAAACCAGTATAGAGCTGAGGCGCTACATAGCAGGCAATAGTTGCCAATGCAAAAATGAGTAAAACCCCAATAAAAACTTTAACGGTAGGCAGAATCCAATTAGGGTTTTCAGCTGCAAAATAACTAATAACAACTACGGAGACAAGGGCAATAGTTGCAGAAAGGTCGTAACCACCGCCCAGTACAAATCCGATAGCAGCCATGACAGCAACCGCACCCCATGGCAATAGTGGCACGATTGCTCTCAGATCAAAGGACACAATCCTGCCACTTCGAACGGCAAGGGCAATCATCAGCATGATACTCAAAGCAAAAATAACAAAACTAATTCTATAAGTTATCAGAGAAGAGCAATAAGCAAATAAGCAGACGAAAAGAGCTATAACGCCAAACGCAAATTCACCTTTGCCCCGCATCTTCGGGCAATGCAAGCTTATATACCTCCTCTTGCGAGTAGAAAAAAAGATGACTTGTCTTCCGAGCAAAATAACTAAGAAAACTTGCTATCTGCGCGCAAAATAGTAAGGCCAGAGGCCGACAACGCTATACCCCTACATTGCCTCATGCGTTTCATACACGTGGGCGTCCGCCTTCGACGCCTCGGAAAGGCCATCGTTGATCTTGGCGCACAGGTCGCAAGTCGAGCAGGCGTCGAGCTGCTCCTTGGTCACGCGACCCTCCTCGTAGTCGCGCACGACCTTAAGCTCATGCATGTCATAGGGCCTCTTGGTGAACAGCGCCTTCACCTTGTGCTTGAGTACCCACCAGCCGGGCTTCCAGATGTACTTGTGCATGGCCGGGCTCACCGAGCCGATCATCCAGCAGTTGCGGTCGCAGTGGCGGACCTTCGTGCGAACCTTCTCAGCTTGGTCGGAGTTCCAGAGCTCGTCCCAGGACTCCTCGTTGAGGTTGCCCATGACCTCCTTGTCCTTGGTGCCGTTGCAGGGCATGACGTCGCCGTAGGGGTCGATGAAGAAGGTGTCGAACGCCATGTCGCAGGGCAGCAGGCGCGGCTGGCCGTAGATGTAGTTGATGAGGCCGTGGTTGAAGTAGGCGCGGAACCACTTCTTGGGGCTGTTGGACCTGAGCAGCTCGTTGACCAGGTCCTCGAAGTTCTTCGCCACCATGGGGCGGTCGTGGATGATGTTCTTGGCCTCGACGAAGTAGAAGCTGTTATGGAGCGACGCCGTGGCGAACTCCATGCCCAGCTCGTCGGAGATCTTGTAGAGGGGTACCAGGTCGGGCGCATTGAGGTCCTGCACCGTCATGCCGAAGCCGACGTCGGGGTGCTTGAGCTCGACGAGCTTCTTGAGCGTGGCGTAGCCGCGGTTGTAGCCGTTATCCAGGCCGCGGATCTTGTCGTTGGTCTGCTGCAGGCCCTCGATGGAGATGCGGATGCCGACGTTGGGGAACTCCTCGCACAGGTCGATGATGCGGTCGGTGAAGAAGCCGTTCGTGGAGATCACGATGCGGTCGGACTTCTTGTAGAGCTCGCGAACGATGTCCTTGAGGTCCTGGCGGATGAAGGGCTCGCCGCCGGTGATGTTGGTGAAGTACATCTTGGGGAGCTTCTTGATGGTCTCGATGGAGAGCTCCTCCTCCGGGCGGCTAGGCGCCTTGTAGCGGTTGCACATGGTGCAGCGCGCGTTGCAGCGGTAGGTGACGATGACGGTACCGTTGAGTTTCTTTTCGGCCATGTGGATTAGTCCTCTTTCTTGGCGCATGCAGGATCAAGAATCGCTTCAAGCTTCTCGAGATGGTTCTGCGGTGTATATTTCATTAGCACGGCATTACGACCATTCATACCCTGATGTCTGGCTTCATCCGGATTCTCCAGGTAAAAGGCGATGGTTTTCGAAAGGGCATCAACGTCGCCCAGGGGAAGCACGGATCCCGTCTCCCCGTTCTCCACCAGCTCCGGCATGCAGCCGATATCGAAAACGACAACCGGCTTGCCATGTGCGTAGGCCTCTAGCACGGTGTTGGGCATGTTCTCAAACCAAGTCGATGGGCAGAGAACGCAAGCGGCGCCGTCAATGAGGCGCTCCTTCTCCTCGCCCTTAACGAAGCCTACGAAATCTACGCGGTCCGATATGCCGGCCTCTTCTACAGCCGTTTTAATTGACGCAGCGTACTCGTCATCGGTACGACCAGTGATCTTGAGCCTAACACCGCTGTTGCGCATGGCGGCATCTACGGTTAGATCAACGCCCTTTTCGGGACTGATCCTACCAAGATAGAGTGCGTACTTTCCCGCGGCAGGACAGACCTCAGGCCGAGAAGGAGCCGTAGTAAACGTCGGAACAACATTAATCTTCTCCCCTGGTACACCGGACTTCTTGAGAAGGGACGCCGTGAACGCGGAGGGGCAGACGAATGCATCCACATAATCAAACAGGCGCTTGAAGCGGTGAAACTTCATCGACGCGATGCGTACTGCAGTTGTGGCCCTCGAGCCATGGCAGCAGGACATATCGGCAGCCTTGGAGTAATCACCGTTGATACAAGCAGTACAGACCTCCCCATTGCAAAGGAAATCGGAACGGGGGCACATGATATTGAAATCTGAAAGCCTGTGGACAGCCCTTACGCCTTCATCGTGACACGCTTTGAAGATGCTCGGAGAAAGCGCGTTAATCTGCTGCAGAACGTAAACGACGTCCGGCCTCTCGTCCTGAATGAGACGGCGGAGATTCTTATATGCCTCGCGGTTATAGAAAGCGCAGGAGAGCAAACGAGCGACGTTCTTCGGAGTCTTCTTAACGTTGTTAAAGTAGGCGTCACCCGACTCGCTCTTCCCATGGGGAAAATAACGAGAATATGGCGTATCCTCATTGAGCGGGCTGCGGACCGAAAACGGAATAACAGTATGCCCGGCGTCTTCGAGAAGGCGCTTAACGTTGAACATATAAATCTCGGGACCGCCCGAGACATAGTAGCGATAATTCGCCAAGATTATCTTCATCGGGCCTCTCCTTGATAAAGCTCGAGGGTCCGTTCGACGACGGAATCCCAGTCATAGTTATTTCTCACGCGCTCGCGAGCACTCTCGCCGAGCTTGTTGGCCCTTTCCGGATTATCCAGAAGGCCGCGAAGGACGCGAGTAAGCTCAGAAACGTTGCCTTTGGCAAAAGTTGCGCCGGCACTTCCAAGAACGTCAGCGCATTCGGGCACATCGCTCGTAACGCAACATGTACCGTAGGACATGGCTTCCATAAGAGAAAGTGGCATACCTTCCACATCGGAAGGGAGCACGTAGACATATGCATTCGAATAGAGCTCGGCGAGAAGGTCACCCGTGACGAATCCGGTAAAAATAACACGCGGGTCAGAACCAGCCCGATTTCTAAGCTCAATCTCAAATGCATCGGTGTCAGAACCTCCGCCAGCAATGACCAAGCGCTTATCGGTATCGAGCCGACGGAAAGCATCAACGAGCAAATCACCACGCTTCTCGGGCACCAGTCGGCCAAGATACAAGATGTAGTCGCCACGAGATAGGCCCCAACGCCCAGCGATGAAACTGGCATCAATACGCTCACGGATTTCCACTCCATTGTGTATGAGAGTAGCCTCACGACCGTATTCCTGCTTGAAGTAGCCCTCCGCAGACGACGACAGGACAATCAGCTCATTCGATTGGGTTGCAGCCGCCTTCTCGCCCATCTTGATACAAGTGCTAGCAAGTCGTCCCCACTTGGCCCTCTGCCAGTCAAGACCGTGGATCGTTGCAACGGTGCGAATTCCTGCCCGACGGGCAAGGGGCAGTGGAACACAGGGCCCTTCGGCGTGGTAATGAATCACGTCAGGACGGTCCTTAATCGCCTGTCGAGTCGCAAAATAGGACGAAGAAAGTGCAGCAAGGCCCTTCTTATCAATTGTCTTTACCGGCACAATACGAACACCGTCAGCGATGCGCTCGGAAAGGGATGTCGCCTCGCCGGTCATTACGTCGGAGCCGGTGCGATCGTAACATGTAACCTCATGCCCAAGAGCAGCCATACGACGCGCCAGTTCCGTAACAACGACTTCGACCCCACCTTCGCGAGAGCCAAACCGCTTATGCCCAATCATTGCGATTCGCACGCTAGCAACAGCCCCCGTAATAGCGCTTATACCACTTGGCGAAGGCCCTCAGGCCGTCCTCGAGCGGCGTCGCGGGCTTGTAGCCCAGGTCGCGCTGGAGTGCCGTGGTGTCGGCGTAGGTGACGGGCACGTCGCCGGGCTGCATGGGCACGAGCTGCTTGTGGGCCTCGAAGTCGTAGTCCGCAGGCAGCACGCCCTCCTCCACCAACACGCGTTGCAGCGTGTCGACGAAGTCGAGCAGGTTCTCGGGGTGCGAGTTGCCGATGTTGTAGACGCGGTGCGCGGCGAGGGGCAGCCCGTCCTCGCCCATCTTCACCTCGGGGGCGGCGTCCATAACGCGCCTGACGCCCTCGACGATATCGTCGACGTAGGTGAAGTCGCGGCGGCAGTCGCCCATGTTGAATATCTTGATGGTGTCGCCGCGGCGCAGCTTCTCGGTGAAGCCGAAATAGGCCATGTCGGGCCTGCCCATGGGGCCGTACACCGTGAAGAAACGCAGGCCGGTCGCCGGGATGGAGTAGAGCTTGGAGTAGGCTGCGGCCATGAGCTCGTTGGACTTCTTGGTGGCGGCGTAGAGCGACACCGGCGAGTCGACGCAGTCCTCCTCGGAGAACGGCACCTTCTTGTTGCCGCCGTAGACCGAGCTGGAGCTGGCGTAGACCAGGTGCTTCACGGGGTGGTGGCGGCAGGCCTCGAGCACGTTGAAGAAGCCCACGAGGTTGCTCTCGAGGTAGGCACGCGGGTTCTCGATGGAGTAGCGCACGCCCGCCTGGGCGGCAAGGTTCACCACGACGTCGAAGCCGTTCTGTGCGAACAGGCGCTCGATGAGGGCGGCGTCGCACAGGTCGCCGCGCACGAAGGTGAAGCGGCCGTTTGTGTCGGCCTCGGCCAGCATGCGCAGGCGGGCCTCCTTGATGCCGGGGTCGTAGTAGCTGTTGAGGTTGTCGAGGCCGACGATCACGTCATCGGTCTCCTCGAGCAGCTTCTTGACGAGGAACGCGCCGATAAAGCCGGCGGCTCCGGTGACGAGGACTTTTCTATTTGCCATTCATACCACCTAGTCTCGTTTAAACAGGTCGCGTGTATAGACCTTGTCCGCCACGTCCGCGAGCTCGTCGCTCCAGCGGTTGGCGACGATCACGTCGCAGCCGGCCTTGAAGGCCTCCAGGTCGTGGGTCACCTCGGAGCCGAAGAACTCCGGAGCGTCCAGCGTGGGCTCGTAGACCACCACGGGAACGCCCTTGGCCTTCACGCGCTTCATGACGCCCTGGATGGAGCTCGCGCGGAAGTTATCGGAGTTGGACTTCATCGTCAGGCGGTACACGCCCACGACCGGCTTCTCCTTGCCCTCGTACACGCGGTTCCACACCATCTGCAGCACCTCGTCGGCCACGAAGTCCTTGCGGGTGCGGTTGGCGTCCACGATTGCCTCGATCAGGTTCTGGGGCACGTCCTTGTAGTTGGCGAGCAGCTGCTTTGTGTCCTTGGGCAGGCAGTAGCCGCCGTAGCCGAAGCTGGGGTTGTTGTAGTGGCTGCCGATACGCGGCTCCAGACACACGCCGTCGATGACGTCGCGGGTGTTGAGGCCGCGGACCTCGCAGTAGGTGTCGAGCTCGTTGAAGTAGGCCACGCGCAGCGCCAGGTAGGTGTTGGCGAAGAGCTTGACGGCCTCGGCCTCGGTGGTGCCCAGCACGAGCTCAGGGATGCCCTTGGAACCGTCGGCGTTGACTCGCTCGAGCTCGGCGGGATCGGCACCCTGCGCGAGCAGGCCGGCGAAGTGCTCAGCGGCGGTCACTGCGTCGGCGTCCTCCTTCGGCGCGCCGACCACGATGCGGCTGGGGTGCAGGTTGTCGTAGAGAGCCTTGCTCTCGCGCAGGAACTCCGGGCTGAAGAAGATCTTGCTGTCGCCCAACCTCTCGCGAAGGCCCGCGGTGTAGCCGACGGGGATCGTCGACTTGATGACGATCCAGGCGTCCGGGTTCACCGAGCGCACGGCGGCGATGGCGGCCTCGACGGAGCTCGTGTCGAAGAAGTTCCTGTCGCTGTCGTAGTTGGTGGGCGTAGCGATGACGGCGAAGTCGGCGCCAGCGTAGGCCTCGACCACGTCGACGGTGGCGTGCAGGTCGAGTTCGCGCTCCCCCGCCTTTGCCTCTGCTAGGAAGCGCTCGATCTCGTTGTCCTGGATGGGCGACACGAAGTTGTTGATCTTCTCGACCTTCTCGGGAACGATGTCCAGCGCATGGACCTCGTTGTGCTGCGAGAGCAGGACGGCGAGGGACAGGCCGACGTAGCCGGTACCGGCGACGGCAATCTTCATTTTCTTCTCCGATTCGAATCGAGCATTTGAGTTAGGCATTAGTACGCATCGCTTCCGTTGAAGACCTCCAGAACCGTGAGGAGGACGATCTTGAGATCCATGACGATTCCGCGCTTGGCTATGTACTCGAGGTCCCGGCGGACCATGCCGTCGAACCCGGTGGAGTTTCGCTCCGTCACCTGCCAGAGCCCCGTAATACCTGGCTTCACCGCTAGCCTCTGCAGGTCGTACTCGGTGTACTCCGCGACTTCGTTCGGCAGCGGCGGGCGCGGGCCGACGACGGACATCTGACCCAGGAACACGTTGAGGAACTGTGGGAACTCGTCGATGGAGTGCTTGCGGATGAACTTCCCGATCTTGGTGACGCGGGGGTCCTCCCTCATCTTGAACATGGCGCCGGCGATCTCGTTTTGCTCCCTGAGCTCGGAGAGACGCTTGTCGGCGTCCTTGTACATGCTGCGGAACTTCCACATGCGGAAGGTGGACAGGCTGCCGTCGCGGTGGGTCTGGCCCACGCGGATCTGGCTGTAGAAGGGGTTGCCCTCGCTCTCGAGGCGGATTGCCGCGGCTAGCACAAGGCTGGGGATCGCGATGAGGACGAGCACGGCACCGCTGAACACGATGTCGAAGGCGCGCTTCACGGCCCTATAGGCCAAGCGCGAGCGGTCCCAGTCCATGATGGATTGCATGGCCTTGTAGCGACCTGCGCCCTCACGCCGGTCCATGGCCTGAGCAATCAACGCCGCCCCCACGGGCGCATTGGTCTCTGTTACTTCTTTAGCAGCCACAATAAAACTCACGTTCCTGTCCCCAGGAACCCCCCCCATCTATGAATCCAAAAACCAAATAAATTGCCGGTGCAACGTCTCCCTTACGTTTTGCTGGGAACATCGAGCGGTAGCAGCTCCCTAAATGTGGAGTCACCTTCGCCCACGTCCACCAGGCACCAACGCTTATGACGGTCGATCTTTTTAACGCGGGCCTCTTGCCCCACCAAGGGACCCTGCTCTATGTGCAGCACGCCGTCTTCTATGCGCGCAACGCTGTTGCGCACCACGCCGTCGCCGTCTAGCACGCTGCGGTACCAATCCTGCGCATCGTCAGGCATGGGCATGTACGCCCGCTCCCTGCTACCAGCGATGCGACAGCCAAAGCTCAACTGGGCCAAAGCCCTATCGAGCGCGGCTGCATCGTGCGTGGCAACGAAGAAATATTCCTTGTACATAGGTTTGGTTTGGAGCGACCAGGCGCCGTCCCGCTTAAACCAGAACTCCTTTTGCATCACAAAAGCGTCCTGCATAAGGTTGTGTGGGATAATGCGACGAACCTTTTCGCAGGTCTCGCGTTCTTTTCCGTTGGGGGTGTGGACCAGATACCAGCGGACGCGGCCGTGCTGGCTGTTGGTGGTGACACCGTTAAATGCGCCCGGCAGCTGCTCTTGGCGCCGTGCCATCTGCTCCATGTTCTCGCCCCCTCTTTTGGCTTTGCGATGCACGCAAATGCAGGGGCGTTTAGAACAAGGCTTCTCGCTCGCAGCTAGGCGCAGTCGCAAAAGTACAGGTTTTTGCATCTTTCGACAGACGACATTATACGAGCAATTAATCAGCGTTTGCCCAGATTACGCAAAATGTACTGCAAGTAGGTACATCTCCATACCCCTCTATAAAAACCTGTACCTTTTTGTGCAACAAAAAAAGCCGCTCAACCAGCGGCTTTTCTTATTTGGGCATGAAAAAAGGCGACCGCCCTTTGTGGACGGTCGCCTTTGTTAATTGTTGTGAAGCTTGCCTTAAGCGCGGGTCTTAATCTCCTCGGTCACCTTCGCAACAAACTCGTCAACGCTCATCTGAACGGTCTCGTTGGAGCGATCGCGGACGGAGATGTTGCCGGCCTCGACCTCCTTCTCGCCCATGATGAGCATGTAGGGCACGCGGTCGATGCTGCGGGCCTCGCGGATCTTGTAGCCGATCTTCTCGTCGCGATCGTCGCAGACCACGCGGATGCCGGCCTCCTCCAGCTTGGCGCACACCTCGTGAGCGTAGTCGCGGCTCTTCTCAGAGACGGGAAGTGCCTTAACCTGCACGGGAGCCAGCCAGGTGGGGAACTTGCCCGCAAAGTGCTCAATCAGAATACCGATGAAGCGCTCGATGGAGCCAAAGCACACACGGTGCAGCATGATGGGGCGCTTCTTGGTGCCGTCGGCGTCCACGTACTCCAGATCAAAGTTGAGCGGCATCTGGAAGTCGAGCTGCACGGTACCGCACTGCCAGGTACGGCCGAGCGAGTCCTCCAGGTGGAAGTCGATCTTGGGGCCGTAGAAGGCGCCATCGCCCTCGTTGACCTCGTAGTCCATGCCCAGCTTCTCCAGAGCGGTACGCAGGCCCTCCTCGGCGCGAGCCCAATCCTCGTCCGAACCCATGGAGTCCTCGGGGCGGGTGGAAAGCTCAACGTGGTACTTAAAGCCAAACTTTTGGTACACGGAGTCGATGAGGTTGACCACACCCACGATCTCGTCGGTCAGCTGGTCGGGACGCACAAACAGGTGGGCGTCGTCCTGGTTAAAGCAACGCACGCGGAACAGGCCGTGCAGGGCGCCGCGCAGCTCGTGGCGGTGCACCAGGCCAATCTCGCCGGCGCGGATGGGCAGCTCGCGGTAGGAGTGCGGCTTGGAGGCGTACACCAGCACGCCGCCCGGGCAGTTCATGGGCTTAATGCAGTACTCTTCGTCGTCGATAACGGTGGAGTACATGTTGTCCTTGTAGTGGTCCCAGTGGCCCGAGGTCTTCCACAGCTGCTTGTTCATGATGAGCGGCGTGGAAATCTCCACGTAGCCGGCCTTGTGGTGGATCTCGCGCCAGTAGTCCAGCAGCGTGTTCTTAAGGATCATGCCGTTGGGCAGGAAGAACGGGAAGCCGGGGGCCTCGTCGCGCATCATAAAGAGGTCCATCTCGCGGCCGATCTTGCGGTGATCGCGCTTCTTGGCCTCCTCCAGCATGTGCATGTGCTCGTCGAGCTCTTCCTTGGTGGCAAAGGCGACGCCGTTGATGCGGGTGAGCATCTTGTTGTCCTTATCGCCCTTCCAGTAGGCGCCCGAGACGCCGGTGAGCTTAAAGGCCTTCAGGGCCTTGGTGTAGCAGATGTGGGGCCCGACGCACATGTCGATGTAGTCGCCCTGCTGGTAGAAGGTGATGCGGGCGTCGTCGTCCAGGTCGCCAATGTGCTCGACCTTGTACTTCTCGCCGCGCTCCTTCATAAGGGCGATAGCCTCGGCGCGGGGCTTCTCGTACACGGAGAACTTGAGGTTCTCCTTGACGATCTTCTTCATCTCGGCCTCGATCGCGGGGAAGTCGTCCTCGCTGATCTTGACGCCCTCGGGCAGGTCGACGTCGTAGTAGAAGCCGTTGTCGGTCGCGGGGCCGTAGGCAAAGTCGGCCTGGGGGTACAGGCGCTTGATGGCCTGCGCCATGATGTGCGCGGCGGAGTGGCGGATGACGTGCGTGACCTCGTCCTGCGGAAGCTCGGCCACCGAACCGTCATTGTAGAGTGCCTTCATGGGTATGTTTTCTCCTCTCGGATGCCTGATGCAAGTGCGTGCGATGCGCTCGGCGTTTTAACTTGCATCATTATAGGCAGGTTGCCTTGGTATACAAGCGCCCGCCGCACCTTAATGGCACGGCGGGCGATTTTCTACGCATGCTTCATCGTGTGGGCGGGGTGCGCATGTGGCTTGCGGCGTGCCCGCAGCTTGCGGCCGGCCCGGCGATGGATGCGTTACTGGATGCGAGTTCGGCAGTAGGGGCAGACCTTCCAGTGCGCATCGAGCGGGCGATGGCAGCTGGGGCAGACGTTGCGAACCTGAGTGTCGCACACCGGGCAGACGACGAAGTCCTTCTCGATGGGGGCGCCGCACTGCGGGCAGGTGCCGTACTGGGCAAGCTGGCGCTCGCGCAGGGCCATGTCCAGCTCCTGCTCCTCGCGGTCGGCCGCGTAGGAGTGCGGACGCAGGACCAGGTAGGCGATGAGGCCCACAAACGGGATGAGGGCGATGATGCCCCATGCCACGTAGGCGCTGGCGCCGCGGCGGCGAGCGTCGATGAACACATAGACGACCGACAGCACATACAGGGCGACGATAAAGCCAACGAAGGCATAGACGACGCCCATAAGCTGCGGCGACATGAGCTCAGAAATGTACTTGGACATTGGGGTGTACCTTTCGGAATATTTACAGTCTGGTTAAGTTTACCACGGGGTTTGTTTATATGGGACTACGGCTGGGTACGGGGCTGGTGCGGACACAAACATCTCAATCTGTAACAGGTGGGAGCGGAATCCGGGTCCAGATGTTACAGATCGAGACAAACGGAGGGCCCTCCGACTAAATATCTCAATCTGTAACAACTAGGAGCCAGAAACCCTTCTTTCTGTTACAGATCAAGACATACGGATAGCCCGCCGGGCTAACGTCTCAATCTGTAACACGTAGGACCGTAATTCCCCTCTTATTGTTACAGACCGAGATGAACGTGCGCCTGTGAACTCAACGTCTCTATCTGTAACAGGTAACGGCGCAGACTGCGAGCTTGGGTGTGAGAGGCTCGCGGCCTAACGTGGCCGGCATCCGTGCTGGGCCGGCCCTAGCCTGCCGTTGGCGGGTGTTGCGGGGCTGTTCGCCGCATTGCCGCCACGTTGGGGGTGTCTAAACCGTAGGATAGTCCCATTGACAGCCTGTCAACTTGTCTGGGAGGCACCGTGGCAGAAACGTTTGATATCGCGATTGTAGGCGCGGGCATTACCGGGTGCGCCATCGCGCGGCAGCTCGCGCGGTTTGACCTGTCCATTTGCGTGGTCGAGGCAGCAAACGATATCGCGCTGGGTGCATCGAAGGCCAACGGTGGTCTGGTGCACGCCGGCTACGATCCGGCGCCGGGCACGGTAAAGGCGCGGGTTAACGCTCGTGGTTGTGAGCTATATGACACATGGGCCCAGGAGCTAGGCTTTTTGTTCCGCCGCACCGGGTCGATGGTGCTGGGGTTTAACGACGAAGACTGCACGCACCTGGAGAAGCTGCGCCAAAATGGTCTGGCGAACGGCGTTCCCGAGCTGTCGATCATTGGCCCCGAGCGCATCCACGAGCTGGAACCGCGCGCAAGTGCCCAGACCACGTGCGCACTATGGTGCCCTTCGACCGGGTACGTTGACCCGTTTGAGGTTGCCATCGCCGCGCTGGAGAACGCCGTGGCCAACGGGGTGAGGTTTATGCGGTCCGCGCCAGTGGAAGCGATTGAAGTCGCGGGCTCGGGCGACGACGTGCGCTTTACGCTGGCGACCCCCGCTGGCAACGTGCGCTGCCGCTACCTGATCAACGCCGCGGGCAACGGCGCCGCCGTCATCTCGCATATGGCGGGCGCCGAGGAGTTCCAGATGGTCTGGCGTCAGGGCAACATCGTGGTGCTGGACAAGGAGCCGCGCACGCTCATGCCGCTCTACCCCGTGCCGACGCCGGTGTCGAAAGGCGTTATCGTGACGGGCACCGTGCATGGCAACACCGTGATCACCGCCACGGCTGCCGTACGCGAGCCGGGCGACACGCAGACCTATGCGAGCGATGTGAACGCGCTGCTGACCGGCGCGCGCAAGCTGGTGCCCGATCTGGATACGCGCCGCGTGGTGCGCGCATTTGCCGGCGGGCGTCCGGTCATTCAGGGAACGAACGACTTCTTTATTGGACAGTCGGCCGTGGTGCCGGGACTTTTCCAGGCAGCGGGCATTCAGTCGCCGGGCGTGGCGAGCGCGCCGGCAATTGCCGAGCGCATGGAGCAGGTGCTGCGCGATGCAGGCGTGGCCCTGCGCGAACGGGACAATTGGGACCCGATTCGCCGCGCGCCGGACGACTTTGACCGCTCGTCGCTTGCCCGCAAGGAAGAACTTATTGAGTCCGACCCCGCATGGGGGCAGATTGTCTGTCGCTGCGAGACGGTGCCCGAGGCCGAGATTGTGGCCGCGATCCGACGCCGCCCGGGCGCGGTTTCGGTCGAAGGTGTCAAGCGCCGCTGTCGTGCCGGCATGGGTCGGTGCCAAAGCGGCTTTTGCCAGAGCCGCGTGGTTGCGATCCTGGCGCGGGAGCTGGGCTGCGACCCCAGCGAGGTGTTGTTGGAGGACGCAGGTTCTTGGCTGGTTGAGGGACCGCTGAAGGGGGTGCGCTAGGATGGCGACGTTTGATATGCGCGACGAACGCGCGGAGGCCGGAACTGTAACGTCGGTGTCGACGCAGGCCTTCGACGTGGTCGTTATCGGCGGCGGACCTGCCGGCATGGCGGCCGCGCTGGCCGCGCATAAGGCAGGGGCACGCGTAGCCATCGTGGAGCGCGAGCAGCACCTGGGCGGCATCCTCCGCCAGTGCATCCACCCCGGCTTTGGCCTGTCGCACTTTAAACAGGAACTCACCGGTCCCGAGTACGCGCAGCGCTTTATCGACCAGGTGTACGCAACCGACATTGCGCTGTTCCTGAACAGCATGGTGATTGGAATTGATTCAGGCGAGCCTACGGAAGACACCTCGGTCCACACCGTCACGCTCATGAATCCCTCCGGTATGCTGCAGCTCACCGGGCGCGCGGTTGTCCTTGCCACGGGTTGCCGCGAGCGCACCCGCAGCGAAATCAAAATTCCCGGTAGCCGTCCCGCCGGCGTGTTTACGGCCGGCCTGGCGCAGCGATACATCAATATCGAGAACCTCAAGCCCGGCTCGCGTGCCGTCATTTTGGGCTCGGGCGATATCGGGCTGATCATGGCACGTCGCTGCACGATCGAGGGAATTTCGGTCGAGGGCGTGTATGAGCTCATGCCATACGCCAACGGTCTGCGCCGCAACGTCAAGAACTGCCTGGACGACTTTGGAATTCCGCTGCACCTGTCCACCACCGTCACACGCGTAATCGGGCACGACCGCGTGGAGGCCGTCGAGGTAAGCCGGGTCGACGAGCACCTGGCGCCCATTCCGGGGACCGAGCGCATTGTTCCGTGTGACACACTGCTGCTTTCGGTGGGATTGATTCCCGAGAACGAGCTTTCGGTGGGCGCGGGCGTTGAGCTTGACCCACGTACGCGCGGCGCCGTGGTGGACCAGAGCCTGCAGACGGGCGTGCCGGGCATCTTTGCCTGCGGCAACGTGTTGCACGTGCACGACCTGGCCGACAACGTAACGACCGAGTCCGAGCGTGCCGGCGCGGCTGCAGCGGCGTACGCGCTGGGGACCGACGCGGGCACCGTTCCGAACTGCGAGCTCACGATCTCCCCTGCCGGCATCGCGGGCTACGCGCTGCCGGGACGCATTACGGCTGTGGCACTCACCAAGCTGAACTTCCGCGTGCGCCGGCCAGCCGATGCCGCCTGCGTGAGGATCTTGGCCGACGGCGAGGAACTGTTCACCGGCAAGGTCCGCGCGTTTAAGCCAAGCGTTATGGAAAGCTTCCCGCTTCCGGCAAAGGTTATCAAACATGCGCTCTGCCTGGGTGCCAGCGAGATTATCCTATCCGTCGACCCCATCGAGGAGGCATAAACTATGAGCGATAACGTGATCGAAACGCTGCAGTTCAACTGCACGACCTGCCCATCCGAGTGCCTTCTGACCGTAGAGGTAGGGCGCGATGCCAATGGCGCCGTGGTAGAAGTGCGCTCCGTAACCGGAAACAGCTGCCCGCGCGGCGATAAGTTCGCACATCAGGAGCTCACCTGTCCCATGCGCGTACTCACGACGACCGTGGCCGTCTCCGGCGGCGACGAAGCCCTGCTCCCCGTGCGCACGGCCGAAGCCATCCCGCTGGCACTCCACGCCCAAGCCATGGCCCTCATCCGCGGCCTAGTCGTCAACGCCCCCATCCGCATGGGCGACGTCGTGCTAGAGAACCTCCTAGACACCAACATCAACCTAATCGCCAGCATGGACATCGACCCAGCCTAAGCAGCTAATTTGGGACGGGGCTCTTTTAGCTATCCCGCCATCCACCCTGCCCCTCCTCAATTGCGGTGAAATAGTTCCTGATTTCCGCCAAAGCCCCGGCATCCAGGAACTATTCCACCGCAACTATCTTTGGAATCGGTATTTAGCTTGTGCCTACTTTAGTGCCATTTCAAAACTATGCCGGATTACGGGGCTGATTCGGAGACCCCCATCCATACCGACAATTTTCGATTTTTGATAAGCCGTCTACCTGCGGTTTTATTTTCGCGATTTTTCCCATGGTTAAGCAATACAGGTCCAGCCCCGTAATCCGCCATACTTTTGAAACCAGCCCATTTGGGACGGGGTTCTTATGACTACTTTTGCCCGAACGTTTGCTAGACTGGCCATGCCAAGGAGTGTCCCGAAGTGCCGGCATAGACGATATGAGCAGGACATAAAAACATTGAGAGCCCCTGCTGCATGAAAGACCG